>CAZSWA010000009.1:0-54080 GCA_964610465.1 uncultured Gammaproteobacteria bacterium
ACTTGCTACTCACGTTACACCTTGTGCCAACTCCTTAAGAATACCCAAAGTCAAGTGCACTATTTCTTGTCGATAAGTTAAACATGCTTGAAAACTTGAGAAATGTAAATTTTTCACATACGCTAAATGTAATGATGCAATTCTAGAGTATAAGGAAAGCGGAAATTGGCTGCGGACATTAGCTAACATTAGACCAGCTTTTGCTTCAAATTCCTGTTTGCTATAATCGCAATTAGCTGTATGTCAAGAGAACATATTCGTCGTGAATTACAAAACTTGGCATGGAGAGCAAAGGACACAATTCAAAGACTTCAAAATGATGATTAAGAGGATTTGGCCAATATTGTGAAACAAGTTGACTTGCTTTCACAGATGCATCAAAGGCGGTTTTATATACTTCATCTAATATTATTTTCTCTTCAGAAGATATAAATTGATAATACTAACTTTTGTTAAGGCAAGCACTAGTGTCTCTACCATAAGATCAGCTATTTTATTTCTTTTCATATTTCAGTTCATACATCATATTACCACAAGAGGTTAAAATTCAGAAGAGGCTAATAAGGTTTTCTGAAGCTAAATATTAGGTGCTGGCACTGGTTGACTTTGTCGGAACTTTTTACAAAAATAATTTGCAGCAAAGTTTTAGTGATAAGTAACACACTTTAGTATTGACTCTAAAGTCATCTTTTGTATACAGTTAATATATGCGGAAAATATTTCTCTTTATTTTGTCTTTAACAATCTTATATTTTTTATTAGCAAATAACATCAACACGTTTGCTTTAGCTTCTCAAAGAGTACCAATAATAACTTATCATTACATCCGTGATTACAATAATGCACAAGACCCAATAGGTATCAGGCTTTCAGTATCTCCCGCTATTTTTGACAAACAAATGAATTATCTTACATCCCATGGATATACGCCTATTACTCTTGATATGCTCTATGGCATATGGAATGGTCAAGCTCAATCTCCAACAAAACCAGTAGTATTAACCTTTGATGATGGATATATTGATTTTTACGCTAATGCCTATCCAATTTTAAAAAAATATAATTTCCATGCAGTTTCTTTTGTAGTAACAGGCTTTGTGGGAAAACCTGCCTATCTTTCCTGGAGCAATATTAAAGAAATGCAGTCATCTAGTCTAATTTCATTTGAAGCACATACAGTAACTCATGCGTATTTACCAAGATTATCGTATGCAAATATGTTGAATGAGCTACTGCAGAGTAAAACAACACTCCAATCTCAAACAGGTGTGGTTATTAATTTTATTGCCTATCCATATGGTGCCTCTAATGGGACAGTGCAAAATGCTGCTGCAAAAGCAGGGTTTGTTGGAGGACTTGGAACGTGGGGAGGATATGCGTCGTATAAGAGTATGAACATGCCACGTTTTTATGCAAAAAACTCATTACAAAGTATTTCTTCACTATTACCTTAATACCCTTTAGGGAAAATTTATTTTCAAAGTTATTGTTAATTACAAGCGTGTGTATAAGCATCTAACTTTCTGTTCTTCAATATTCCACTGAACTGTAGTTGTTTTGCTTGTGGACAAAACTTATCTGTTGTCATACCTGTATCTGTATATTCTGATGCAAAGACAGGTTTATCACTATATATAAATGGTGTCATGTCACTACACCAGCCCTGTTGAAAACAATCTTCGGTAATTGCAAAATCAAAATAGGGAAGTAAGTCATGTACTTGCTCACTATCGTTTTTCAGTCCAATAAGAAGCCCTCGCTTGTGTGCTTCTTGAGAAACCCACTTGTTAAAAGTAAGTTGGTCGTCATAGGTGAGCGAGAATCCTGTATCTTCCTGGTATCCATGGATATTATCTGGCTCAACAGCGTCAAATCCTTTCTGTTGGCACATATCTAATCTTTTTTGCAAAATAGGTCCAATAATACTTAACTGCCGAATATCTAGCCATTTTTCTCCAGACCAATTAGTGTAGTCTTTGCCAATAACGCTTTGAGGAAATTGACTCGCATCACCTCTCCAATTTTCCCACGAACCCATACTTATGTAGCAAATAACCTTACTTCCTTTTGCATGCAAGGTATTAACTACAGCCATATCATTTTTCTCGTAATCTATATCAAATACTTTAGCATCAACTGACGTGTCTACATCACCATCAAGCTGCCATTGCCAAGAAGAACCAATAAGACTACTCCAATTGGTTTGACTAGTTGGAGAGATTATTGGAGAAATTGAAGGAGTGTTTGCCATTTGTTTATTGCCAAAAATTTGTAGCACATCATTATCATAGGTAATGTGTCCATCTTGATGCGTTACTCCAAGTCCAAAACAATCATCATATCCCCACAAAGTCCAGCCAATATGATTTTGTTCAAATATATATTTTACGTCTTTTAACCACTGAAGTTTAGATTGTCTTGGTGTTTGTTTGCAATACACACCAAATTCACCAACCCAAATAGGTACATTGTTGTTTTTCTTTGACCAGTCAACTGCTCTTTGAATAAATTTTGCAAGTGTTTCTTTGTTCCATCCTTGGTCACAGTATCCTTGTACTTCATCTCGAGCATTATCGGTAGTTACTTTTGCAAGTACTTGTTCACAATTTGATGGGTTTTCAGGATACTCTAAGTTTGCAATAGAAGGATATGAATCTCCGCCCCAATCAGCACCCTGATGCGTAAACGCCATTGGTTCATAGAAATGGAAAGAATAGATAATATTTTTATCTGTTGATGGTTTTACATTTTCTAACCCTTCAATGCCTCCCCAATTTGCTCCGATTGCAATGATGGTATTGTCTGGTGCTTGCTGTCTTACTGTTTGAATAAGTTGATTTTGCAACTTCAGCCACTCTTGTTCTTTGCCATCAAAGACAGGTTCATTCAAGAGTTCAAAGTAAACATTGTTTGTATCAAATTTGGTAAGGTGATTTGAAAAATTTCTCCAGAAAACTAAAAAATCTTGGGCATTCTTCTGATTCTCAAATGTTTTTTGTTCGTCATGAACATCGACAACAACAGCTATATGATGAGAAAGAATACGTTCAATTGCTTTATCAATAAATGGAAGCATGTGCGTGTTGATTTTTGTCAATGTAGTTGCGTCAAAAATATATTGAGGAGCAATAGATAAACGAACATGAGTAAAACCATTGTTTTTAATCAAGCTTAAATCATCATCAGTAATATAATTTGCAAAGTACTTGTCACTCTCATCAAGAGGGAACCGAAACCAGAGTGAAATATCAACACCTCTTTGCAATTTATTTACTCCTGAAGAAACATCTGTAATTTCTTTTTTATTTATTGTAGAAACATGTTTCATGTTATTTATGTCTGTATATTGGAAGATATAAAAAAATATTGTCATAATTAGAAATAGTAAAAATAAGCTGATTAGGCTTAAAATAACAAAAAATTTCTTTTTTTTACTACCTAGAGTGATAGATTCTTTAGAAATAGCGTAGGTATTTTGTGCATTAGGTAATTTGGTAGATTCTTTTATCTTCATGTCTTTAGTGTGAAATGTAGATGAAGCAAAGTCAACATATACTTGAATTCGTTAGATGAATTTCGAACACAAACAGCTTCTAGAATTGCTAAAATATCCAGAACTTATTCACCAACAGTTATCCAAATTCTTAAGTTATCGAGTTAGGTTATTATAAATTCTGTTAGCTTCAGTAATGGTCTGATTAAGTTGGGTTTGTGGATTATTTCTAAAGTTAATAATGTTGTCTTCATTATAGTTAGCCTGTCGATAAAGTATATTTTTAAATAGTTGATTTAATATTTCTAAAAAATTGCTTTTACCCACACCATTTGGACCAATAAGTATGTTAAGGTTTTTATCAAATGTTATTTTCTGTGCTCTATTTATGTCGTTTTTATCTTCAAAACTTAATATGTTGGATACTTGGATATAGTTTATTTTCATTTTAATTGCTTGCTAGCAATAATAGCACTTTTAAGATGGAATTAGTAGAATAATCAATTCGAATTGTTTTTGATTTTATGATTCCAGTGGGCTTGTTTCTATTCTCCTTTTAGCTTTAAATTTCCAAAAGTAAATAAAAGCAACAAGAGCAACATCACCAATAAGACCATAGAATGGTCGTACATAAAGAATGCTCAAGGGTTTTCCAATAAGGGTAAGAATAGTAAATACATAAGCTACTACTGCTACTGTCCATGGGAGTGGGTCTTCTGAATTAGGTTCTGCTTTAATTTTAAGGATAGTCATGGTTGTTGCAGCAAGGTCAATGATAAGGGTAAGCCAAATGGCAGTAGCATTACTTTTGGTTATATACCAAATACCTATCGTATAGAGAGTGAAGACAAAGAGCAATCTATCCCATCTAGAGCTATCCCGTATGCCATATTTTAGAGAAAGCAGAAAAATAATAAGACTTCCTACAAAAAAGGTAAGAGAAATAAGCACGGAAGCTCTACCTCCAGCAAAGTACTGAGAAAAGAAGACAATGCCATTCATAATGACAAAAACTAACCAACTCAATTGATGAGGCTTTGTTCGTTTCTTCAAAATGGCTTGAATATATGGAACAGTACAATAAATTGCTAAAGCTGTTGAAAGAAATGCAGAGACGCTAATAACTAAGTTCATAAGCCTATTGTAGCATAGGGATAAACTTCTCTATGGTTTCTACATAGGGCAGCTTTATATATCAAATTATATCAATTGTATTACCCATCTTTCTAATTTTGTCTCCCATCCTGTATATGATAACTGCCAAAAGTAATCCAGCAAACATTAGTGCAACCATACCAATAATAATTTCATTGATTAATCCTTTTGCTGTCATATACCCAACTACAGGAGTACCAATGACATACGCAATAGACTCAAGAAAAGAAGCAGCAGAAAGAGTTGTAGCTCGATGATTCGGATCTATAGCTTTATTTATTTGAGTACTAAGCATTGGTATGTTCACATAAGTTGCAATTTGAAGAATAGTAAGACCGACAAGAGATACTATAAGTAAGCTCCCTAAATTTACTCCAATACCAATAGTGCAGATAAGACCTAAAACAAAAATTGTGCCCGGAACGAAAAGTTTTGATGCATATTTTCTCACTAGAAACAAAGCAAATATGGTAAAAACTAATGCCAAAGATATTGCTGCAGAAATAGAATTAATAGGAAATCCTGCGTGTTGGTATAAAATTGGTCGTAGAATTCCTGCTGTAAATACAGAGTATGAGAGTCCTTGAACAAGTAAGTACATTGGCACAATCCAAGCTATTTTGAGTTTAAAGATTTCTTGCACTCCAGATTTTAATTTGTAGAAGTATGCCTTTATCTCATCTGCTGCTTCAGGTTTTGGTTGAAATCTATCAATAACAGCAAGTTTATATAGAGGTATTAACATAAGGAGAAAAGTTATTCCTCGAAATAAAAAGGGTAATCTATCAAAATGTGCATAGGCTATACCTCCAATAAATACTGATATTATGAAAGATACTCTAGCAATAATATTGTTATTTGTAGTAACTTTATGCCATAAATCCTCTTTTCCATGACTCTTTAAATAGTCATACATCATTGCGTCATCGGCACCAGTTTGAAAAGCAGTTCCAATGTAATACAGCAAGTCACCTAAAAAAATCATCACCCCAGTTGTTGCCAATCCCCACAGAAAAAAGCCTAGGCCATTGAGAATCACTCCGAGAATTACCATGTTTCTTCTACCAAATTTATCTGCCAATGCTCCTGTAGGAATATTTGCCAACATTCCTATACCAAATGTTATGGCTTCAATAACCCCAAAAGTACTAATACTAATAAATTTTTCACTAAAAAAAACCAATATTCCAGTAGCGAACCAAGTACCAACAAGAGAATAGTATATGTAATAAAGTCGTATTTGTTTGTTAATGTCAGTGACCATTAGAAGCATTATCTCATGAAATCAAGCAAGGTATAAAGCAGAATTTTGACTATAAAAAGTTCCTACATAGTTCAAAAGAGCCAGCTACAGTCGTCCATAATCCATAGTCTGATTGGACTATGTGAGAACTTTTGGTATACTTTAGCTAAGCTCCATGCAAAATACAATTCCAAAAGCATTTATTGCACTTTTCTTTCTTCTAATCATTTTTGTATGGTCTATAACAGTTTTTCAAAAACAAAAATCCAAATTCTCTCTCATGCAACTTTCTGGTTCAGTATTGTTACTCTTTGTTGCGCTGTTTCATAGCTTTGAAGAATTTCACTTATTTACTTTTATGCAGTGGGGACAACCGCACAGTATTGGACATTATCTTGACTTCTTCAGTGCAATCCTTGGCGTGTTGTTTTTCTTAGTTGGAATAATATCTCCTTTGTTTGTTAAGCGAAAATAAAGGTTTAACACGTTTACATTTTCCAGGTATGATTAATCTCAAAAATTTGCATAGGTGGAAATCTAGATGAGCTAATTATAGCCTAATAATTGTTGTTTTACGAGGTATATGAATTTGAGTTAGTAGAATTTAGGAGTCTTCCAATTATTCCCGTTACTATTTATATTCTATTTAAGAGTTTATAGCCAATGATAGCCAGTGCTTCGTGAAGAAAGTCCCTATTCGTGAGATTGTTTTTATCTTGTTCCCAACAAGGGCTATTACTAGCAGGTGATACCGAGTACGTATAATGTAATTTTGATGCTATCAGTTCTGCTCTAGCAATTTGGTAGGGTTCAGTAACTATGATAACCGAATGCAATCCAGCTTGATTTATTACTTTTTGAGAAAATAAAAAGTTCTCATATGTTGAGGTTGATTTATTTTCCATTAAAATAGCTGTTAAAGGAACACCAGCTTTAGTAGCGATATTTTTCATAGTTTCAGCTTCATTTGCGCCATCTTCTTTATCGGTTCCTCCTGACATAAGTATTTTTGGAGCATAGTGGTCTTTATATAGAGAAACAGCTTGGTCTACTCTGGCAATAAGACAAGGATTTAAATGACGCTTGAGGACAAAGCCCTTTTTTTTGCAAATGGGACCATAACAGGAAGTACCACCATAAGCAGCACCACCCAAGACTAAGATAACATCTGATTTAACTTTTGTATCTTGTTCTGCCATTTTGTCAACATAAAATAACAGTGAAAAAAATAAAAGTAGAGATGATACTGCAATTATCGCAAGCAAAATGAGTAGTTTTTTCCTCATCTGAAGTTCTATTGTAAATTGAAATTATTGAAGATACAAGAGTATGTAGACGTGTATACATAGAAGATACGAAAATACTAAAAAAAGGTATTTCTACCTTCTTTTAGCTGAGATAACAAGAAACTTATTGTTACTTTGTTCCTGTTGGTTTTACTTTTCTTGCAGGCTGTGAGTTATCTCGAATAGTGGTAGCAGTTACAGTCTTGAGTGTTCTATCCCATAGACCGTCTACTTTCACTTTGTCATTTACAACTATGCTTGATAAAGCAAGTGTCATGCCTTTCCTATCAACAATTTTTGTTGTAGAAGTTGTACTAACTGTTTGCTGACCTCTATTCATTGTTTGTAAAACAAACCCATTACTAGTTAACGAGCTCACAGTACCAACAAAGGTATCATTCTTTTCTTGAATTGACCCGTCACGAATGAGTTTTGCAAGAACGGTAGTTTTGCTCGTATCTGTCCATGTACCAGCAACATTAATATGGTCTCCAACAGATACTTGATTAAGAGATGATTGTGCGCCAAATCGTCTCACAATCTTTGTACTATTATCTGTAGTAATGGTATAACTATGATTTCTATAGCTGACAGTAAGTGAAGGAGCGCTGACTGCGGTTACTTTGGCACCTGTCATATGCGCTTCGTTATTTGCTGCATAACTTGTAGATACTACGCCTACGCCAAGCATTACAAAAACAAAGACAAAAAAGCTAAGTATTTTTGTAAAATTTCTCATCTCATCACCTCCTTTCGGTATCTTTTATAGTAAAACAGAACAATAATCTTAGCAAGCACATCAATAATAATTATGTGTATTTAAGAGCAATTACGGTGAAAAATGTCTATCTTAAACCTAAGAGAAAAAATCCAATACCAAAAATTGCTACTAAAACAGATATATACCAAAATGATTTTCGTCTAAGAAGTGCACTCATTGCAGAAAGCGCAATTGCAATTTGAAAGAAAGTAACTGAGAGTGCTTCATTATGATGCTTTTCAAGTAACTTATCAGATTCTTTATTTTCCTCTGCTGCTTGTTTCTCAAAGTCTTGTGCTTGTTTTTGAATAGCATTTTGTTCTTTAGTATATTTTGTAATGTCAGATTGTAATGTTGTATCTTTTGATTGTTGGAAGAACGCTTCTGCAAGGTTTTTCTTTATTCCTTTTGCCTGATAATAATTCCATTGGTCTGAAGCTTTTGTTTGATACAATATTGCATTATTTTTATGAAGTACAGCTTCATTAGAATAGCTTCCAGACAGCAGTGAGGCAATTGCAGCAAAAACAGCTATTAATGCAGTAGTAATTGCTAAATATTTATTCCAGCTTCTTGCATGTTCAGTCACTTCTTCAAGCTTTTCTTTCGTTTCTTGTACGATACTCTCTTCATCCATAATAGTAATTGCATTATTTTTTCTTCTCTAATATTTCAAGAATTTTATCTTGCTGCTCATTGATTTTATATATCTCAGCAGTTAACGTGTGAATTGCCATAAGTGTATCATGGTCATGCTCGGCTCGAGCATCACTTGCTGCTGCTTGTACATTCTGACCAACAATAATTATTGGAAGTAGTACTAACTGAAGAAATGTTTGAGCAATCCAGGCCACGATAATAATTGGGTCATGTGATTTAATGGCTGCAGGTAGTGATATTAATGCTAAAATGGCAAATACATATGCACACCACATTGAACCAACTATTTTTGTAATCAGTACTGCAAGAAATGTGTTAATTCTTCCTACAGGACTATCTCCATGCACGTTCTTTTGCACATGTTTATTTAAGACTAGTTTGTGCTTATGAGTACGTGCTTTTGTTAATTCATTACTAGATGTCATAGTTTAGCTTGCATTTTAACAAATGGATGGGATAGATTCAAGTTAATATTGGGGTTTGAAAGTATTAATAGTGGTTAATAAAATATAAATTAGAAAGAATATTTATTCTATCAAGCATATCTATATTCTCTATAAAAAGTTCCCACATAGTTCAAGATAGCCAGCAAGCTTAGGTTTGAAACCTGTTGGGCTGACCATCTTGACTGTTTGCATATAATCCATAACAATGGTAGCGTGACACAAGATGGTGATGCAATCAGTATTAATAGAATCAGCTCTAAGCAACAAGATGAAGGCTACTCACTTCCTCAGCAAGCCAAATTAAACAAAGAAACAGCTGCAAGAGATGGCAGACGGATAATAAAAGAGTTCAACATTATTGAGTCTGCAAAAGCAAGCGAAAAACGAGATGATTTCAATGAAGTAATTGAGTACCTCAAAAAGAACGACAAAGTACAGTTTGCTTACATTGAAAAACCAGATAGATTAACCAGAAACCTCAAAGACATTGTGCTCACATATGACCTTGTCAATAACTATGACAAAACCTTTGTGTTCTCACGAGATAACTTTATCTTAAGCAAAAGCTCAAACTCTCATGCAAAGTTCCAGTTTGATATTAAAGCAATCCTTGCCAAAAACTACATTGATAACCTCTCAGATGAGGTGAAAAAAGGACAACGTGGAATGCTTGAGGAAGGTAAATGGCCTGGTGGTTCAACACCCACAGGATACATCAAAGTAAACAAACTACTAGTCCCAGATGCAGAGCGAGCACCATTTATCAAAAAAGCATTTGTGTACTATGCGTCTGGCAAGTATTCACTCAAAACTGTCAAAAAAGCACTAGATAAAGAAGGCTTCAGGACACTCAATGGTAAACAGTTGACTAAAAGTAATTATCATCAAATTCTGAACAACCCAATCTACTATGGCGTCATTCGCTGGAACAAGAAACTCTATCAAGGCAGTTTTGAACCACTTATTGACCAAGCACTATTTGAGCGAGCACAAGCAATGCTTATTCGTACTAAAAACGGTGAGACAATCCCAACCTATAGCAAACACTTATTCACGTACCAGCGGGCTCTCAGATGTGGTGAGTGTAATTGTCTAATAACAGGGGAAATGAGAACTAAGAAAAACAAAGGCAATGGCAAGGTACACAAATGGATTTACTATCACTGCACACACTTTAAGAACTGCTCACAATGGGGCGTAGTCAGAGAAGAACGAATTGATGATGACATTGTCAAACTACTTGAACGAATACATATGGATGCAGAAACTACTGAACACCTGAAAAACAGACTTAAAGAAAGCCACTATGAACATGTTCAGTACAGAGAGAAAGTTGTCGGAGAGATTAACATCAAGCTCTTTCGAGTGCAAAACAATCTTGACCAAATTTATACTGACAAACTGGATAAGATTATTGATGAAGAGACATTCAAACGAAAAAGAGCTGAATTTCTCAAAGAACAGGCTTGTTTAACAGAGGAAATAAAGAAACATCACATAGCTGATAAGAAGTACGTTGACTTTGGCTGTCTTGTGTTAGATGTTGCTCATGTAGCTTCAAAAATCTACAAGGTTAGAAACCAAGAGCAAAAACGTCAACTGCTAAATTTCATATTTTCAAACCTCTATCTGCAGGATAAAACAGTGCGTAATAGCTTCAGAGAGATATATGTGGCACTACTGGAGTATCAGAGAACAAGGGATGTGCTGGGGATACCGGTCAAGAACCCTTTAGTCGTTATAGCCCCTGACTCACCCTGAAGCTAAATAAGACAAATGAGACAGTGAAACAACATATTCTACATGCCTATATTATAACCTATAGTTATATTGCGGACAACTCATCTATTTCTATTTTTACATCTTTCTCTTCTCGGATTAATCTTTTTAAGAAATTAATAACTTCTACTTTATTCTCCATATTAACAAGCATAGGAATGTCCATGTGTAAAGTTAAGTATATAATTCTTTCCACTGATGTGTCTCCTGGCAAGTATGTCAATAATTGTTCTCTTGCAGATTTTACTGCACTTGTGATTTTATTTTTTAATCCTTCTGGCATTCCCTGAGTAACTTCTCGAGTTACTAATTCTTCGTCTTCTGTTTTAAGCCTTCTTGTGTTTTCCAAGATGTACTTTCTCTCGTCATCTGAAAAACCGACATTTTTTGATTCAAGCAAACATATTGTCCCTCTGGGATTTTTTGCTTCAATATCAGGAGTCCTTGCATGATTATCTTCAGGGATGAATTTAACGTTTGTATAACCCGATTCAACGAGGTAATTAAAACCCCTCACCTCAGCCATTGTTTCAAAAAATTGGGACCAGCCTCGCAATGGATGTTTCGTTACTCGGCCAATTAATTTCTGCTTAACGATTTCCCAACTTGCTGTATCTAATTTTTGAAGGGCAATTTCATAGGGTTCGAATATATTGGGTACCTGCTTAATCGCATTTGGAAGTTGAACTCTAATATCATCAGCCGGAGCATGAGCGTCTGCCGTTGAACAAAATTCCAATAGTCGTGTAAATTCCATAGTGCCATTATACTCCAAACCTAAAAACATTTTCGGGAGAAGCGTATAATAATACTTAAATATGGAAAACAGTAAAAAATGTATTTTCTGTGGTAAACAAGCGGATACGCGAGAGCATATTCCGGCAAAAAACTTTTTTAAAGATATACCTAATAAATCTTTAATCACTGTTCCTACCTGTAGAATGTGCAACGTCAGCTTTCAGAAGGATGAAGACTTTTTCAGGCAATTTTATGTCTCCATGTTACAAGACAGATCTGCCGAAGCAAAAAAGCTCATGGATGGTGAAATAACTCGGTCTATACTCCGAGCGCCTGCACTCGGACAGCAGATGTTTAGCCAAATGAAATTAGTGGATGTTTATACAAAAGCAGGGGCATATAAAGGGAAAATGACCATGTATTCCGTAAGTGATTCGGATAGGACAAGAATTGATCGTGTTGTTGATAAAATAGTCAAAGGTCTTTTTTATCATGAATTTGGACAAGTCATACCTGAGGATTGGGTTATAAAGAATATTTGGATTACTCCCAAAGTTGAAAAAGACCAGGGTCTTGATGAAATGGCCAAAAAGCCTTTATGGCGCGTTATTAAGGAAGACACTTTTGCTTATTGGGTAAATTACGTGCCGGAAACTTTCCAATCGGTTTGGATATTGGATTTTTTTAAAATTCCACTCTTCTATGTCTTGGTGTTAGATAAAAAAACAGCGCATCAGGAATAAAAAAGAATCACTTCTTTATTTTATTACCTCTGTTATTAATCATTCTCATTTTTCTGTCTTGGGTAAACTTGTGATTTCCTCAGGCACCTCTCCTATTTGCACTACATGTCCAGATATGTCTAACGTATTAATTGATCTACTTACTTCCTTTTTCGTCCTAGGATATTTCTTAAGAAATTCAGGATTTTCACTTTCTAAGTAGACCGTACAATAAGTTCCTCCCTGTCCATTTTTGAGATCCCTTCCATGAAGCAATCCTTCTCGACGCAGTTTTTTTGCTGAAGCTGGATAGACGTTAAACTTATCTTTTAATTGTGAATTTGAAAACCACTCTCCTTCATTATAAAACAAGTGCTTCTTTAATAGAGGAATAACCCCTTCTTTTATATTCTTCCAACAGTTGTTGCAATACAAAGCATCTGGTGTCCACCATGTTTCATTTCCATAATGACCTTCATAGCATATTCCGCAGTTATAATACCCATCTGTGTCCAGGAAAAATCCCTCTGGCTCTTTTTCGAGTCTTCGTTTTCTCGTTGCATCTATTCCTTCCTGTTCTCCTCTTATTTCCGCAAGTTTTACCCAAGTGCTCGCGCTATATTTCATGCGCTTTTCAGGGTCTATTGGTTTTTGTGGTTCTTTTTTCTTTTCGTAAAGCTTTATCAAATCTTCCTCTCGTTCGTATCCTTTGAGTCTTCCCGACAGAAAACCCAATCGATAACTTACTCCATCAACCAATCGCCAGTTGGTGTTTTCTAGTGTACTTTTAATCAGCTTCTCAAGTGTATTTGTGCTGATGTTTTCTCTTCGGGAAGTATCAGCATCCTGCAAAGTAAATGGAGTAAAAATAAATTGTCCAATTTCAGGCGAGCTAAAGGTAAGCTTTGTGTAGTTTGCTTTTTCAAGGACTTCTCCTAAAAGTTTTTCAAGTTCAACAATGGTTAGTTTCTTCAGCTTGCTTACTTGCTGATAAGCAGTATTGTCGTACTTTTGTCTTGCTTCCTGATGTATTTGATCAGCAAACTCCATTGCTTCCAGTTCAAATAAATACTTTTCTCCTTCTTCATCTGATAGGCAAAAAACTGTTCTATACTTTTCCAATAGCTTTTTATCTTCCTCCTCCTTTTTCTTTTGCTCCTCCTCCCATTTCTTATGTTCTGCATCGCTTTTGGTAAGATCAAGGATATCTTTTTTTGAATAGCCGCAACCTTTGCATTTGTAAAGTGTAGTTATAATCTTTCCTTTCCTACTACCTTTTACATCCAGCTCTTTATTGCATTTGGGACAAAGGTCAGGTTCTGAAACACGAATTTCACCGTCATCGTACACCCATTGCTGCTTTTTACATTCCGAACATTTAAATAGGAACATCATACGCACAATTGGACTATCAAAGGTGTAATCAAGATGTTTTGAGAAATTAAAAAACATTGAACCTTTGCAAAGAGGACATTTTATACCTACCGGTACAGGAGTATAATCCTTTTTATCCTGCTTGAGCTTATCTTCATCCATCCACTTTTTGATTGTTTCTTTCTTGTTTTTATACTCCTGCGCTTGAGTGAACCATAAATGCCAGTACATAATTTTTGTAGTATCACTATATTTGTCCTCTTTGGGCATATCTTTAAATTCTTCATTGGTTAAGCTTTTTTGATAGACGTCTTGGAACATTTCAATAACTTTAAGGCATGATCTTATTGTAGAAAGGTCGTAGCGGTCAATATAATGCTGTTCGTCATGAAGATATTGCATATAACAAATCTTTTACTTTTTACCTAACCATTTATTCATTATTTCAAAATATTCTGGATATTTAGAGACAACCTTCCTAAACGTTGCTTTAGTTTTTGGATTAACTGGCATCTTTGTAAGACAGTCTACAGCAACACTTATATCTCCAATGCTAGTTATTCCATCTGGATAAATTAATAAATAATTCAACCATTGCAAAAACTCATCATAACCATTTTTATCATAAATCATTTTAAGTATTTTCCCGTTATAGTGATATGGCCACCAGCTTAACTGATAGAGATTATCTTTTGTCGCTGTTTGTTCTAAATACGGACGCTCCACCTGCAAAGATTTCTTCCATAGATCAATACATTCTTCAAAATTTTTATCTATAAAATCAGATATAAAATAATACAAGTTAACCATGACATCATGGTCATAAGTTTGGGTTAATAATTTCATGTATTTATATGAAATTTTGAATGTATCATCAAAATTTACACCCGGCTCTTTTGGTAAGTGCCAAAAAGACCAAGCAAATCCCGATTTGACCTCACTAGGATAACTTATTAAAACTTTTTCAAGCTGTTCTTTAAAATAAAAGTCATCAAAATTTTTTAATGACTCTAGTCTTTCTTTTGAAAATACATATTTTAAAGATTCTGCATTAAATAGCTTTGAACGAAATTCCGCAAAGAAAATTAAAAGGTTTCGAGTTTCTTCTTTTTGGAATTTAGTTTTAATTTTCAATACTTCATAATCACAAAGATAGGGAGGATTATGATTAATAGCTTCTTCATAGGAATACGCATAGGTAGGTATGCCATCTTCGCAGTTGAAAAGACTAAATGTATTATGCTCAACAGCATCTTTGGGTGTTGCAGTAAGACCTAATTGCAGAGCGTCAAAATAGTCAAAAATATTTTTGTAAACATTGTAGATCGATCTATGACTTTCATCTGCCACAATCATATCGAAAAAAAGAGGACTTAGTGGACAATCCTTATCCTCGATAATATTGAGCATTGTTGGATAGGTTGCAACATAAACTCTTCTATCTGTTACTATTTCACTTTCGCCAATTTTTGGCCAAACAGGCGCATTAGGAAGGTATTCTTTAAAAGCATCAAGAGCTTGATTGCGAAGAGCAATGCGATCAACAAGAAATAGCACCTTTTGGACTCGATTGGTTCGCATCAAAACATCAGCCATTGAAACACAGGTTCGTGTCTTTCCCGTACCAGTTGCCATAACAAGAAGGGCTTTTCTCTTTCCTTTGTCAAAACTTTCAAAAACTGACCGAAGTGCCTCTATCTGATAAGGCCGCCCTGAGAGATCTCGGTTAATAAGCTCTTGAGAGATAGGTTTCTCATTTTTTCTCAAGAAGAGAAGTCTTTCTAAATCCTTTTTTGTTGAGAAGCCATATACTTTTCGAGGTGGATATTTTTCTGTATCCCAAAAATAAATATCATTACCATTAGTGTAAAAAACAAATGGCATATCTCGGCCTGAGTTTTTTTGAATATTTTCAGCGTACTGCCTGGCTTGCTCTTGTCCGATTCGTGCATCTTTTGATGTCTTTTTTGCCTCAACAACAGCTAATGGGTACCCATCGTCTCCAAGAAGTGCATAGTCTGCAAATTGGAAGCCTTGATATTCATTCTCTGGCTCTTCAATGCCTTCTGGTAAACCTACCCAAATATCTAATTCTGATGTCACTTGAGCGGGATTATGTACATCCCAACCAGCTCTTAACAACCGTACATCAATTATCTCTTGCCGTGTTTTTGCTTCGTTAATATCCATATGATCATTTCTCAGCTATATTATAGCATTTGATAGCTTCAAATCGGTTAGAAGATTCGTTCGAATCCGTGGCGAACGACCACATTGAGGAATTACGAACGCTAGCTTCAGTATCCAGTCTTTAAGGGCGTGAATGATGAGGGTACGGTTGCGAGGCTGCACGTGTTTGCTGCGGGCACTAGATGACATTAGAACCTCTTTAGCTTCAAAAAATTACAATTACATAACTTCCTTAATCTAAAATTGTGATATACTTAAGTCTGTATGTTGCCTCTTTTAATCTCTGGTTTATTACTGGCACTACTTATTGTCACCTTTATATTTCAGAATACATCGCCTGTTATCATGCATTTTTTGGCATGGCATTTTCAGGGGTCACTTGCCCTTCTTCTGTTTCTCACATTTATATTCGGAATCATTATCAGCTTATTGGTTGCTATACCATTGCTTTTTAGAGGAAGAAGAAAAAACCTTGTCACAAAAGAAAAAGCTGAAGATTTGTTGCACCACTAAAGCTTTTCTTATACGTATTGTGCTACTCTTTCCAGCAACTTATCCATATCAAATGGCTTTGTCATGTAATCATCTGCTCCTGCATCGTGAGCAATCTTCTCGGTATCTTGGTTTGCTGAAATCATGATAATAGGAATATGTTTTGTTGGTTTCTGACTCTTTAGATACCTACAAACATCTCGTCCATCCACACCTTTCATCCAAATATCTAAAAGTAGCAAGTCAGGTAAATAGTCACGAACCATTTGCGCTGTATGCCCATTAGCCGTTGACTTAACTTCATATCCTGCATCTTCTAGCATCATTGTAAGTACAGCTACAATATCTTTATCATCATCAGCAACTACTATTTTTTTCTTCATACTATTTCTATCCTCTCGAAACAGGTCTTATTAGTGTATCACGGAAAATACAATCTAGGATGTAAGAACTGTGTGAATGTTTGAATTATCTTTCTTTTTTAATGGTAACGTAAAATAAAATGTTGAACCTTTACCTTTTGTGCTTTCTACCCAAATTTTCCCATAATGTCCTTTTACAATTTCTGCTGCGATATATAATCCTAATCCGAATCCAGCTACATTCATCTCCTTTTTATCACCTGTTCTATAGAAACGTTCAAATACTTTTTCCTGATCTTTCTTGGTGATACCAAATCCAAAATCTTGGACACTCACAATGGCATTTTTTTTATCAGTCGCAAGCCTAACAATCACTTTATCTGCATTTGGTGAGTACTTGATAGCATTAGTAATCAGATTAACAAGCACCTGCTCAATGCGGCTTTGGTCTCCATATACTTGCTCTTTTATTTCTCCTTCTTTAATAATTTGATGAGTTTCAGTCGCATATTGAAAATCGACAATCGCCTTTGCGACTACTGCATCTAAATCAAATTTCTTTTTTTCGAGTACTAATTTACCTGCCTGAATCTTGCTGGTGTTGAGTAAATCATTAATTAGACTGGTCAGTCTGTCTGTTTGTTTATTGATATTTTGTATAAGGTAGGTATCTTTACTGTCTCCTCGAAGGGATAGGCGTTTCTCAAGAATCTGGGCATACCCTTTCATAGTGGTAATAGGGGTCTTGAGTTCATGAGAGGCAATACCGATAAACAGGTCTTTTTGTTTTTCAATGTCTTTACGATCAGTAATATCTTCAATAGCAAGCAGAATATTTTCTCCATCTTTATAAAACTTACGGGCATTGAGAAGCATGATCTTATGTCCGATTGAAGGAAAGGTATGCTCTATCTCATAATTATCAAAGGCATTATTTTTCGGCAAAATTTCATTTAAGAGCTTGCGCAGGACGGGAATATTCCATTGACCATTTCCTAAATCGTAGACAAAGTTTCTCGTTGTTTCCTCTTCTGTTACTTGGAACAATTGCTGAAAGGATCTATTTGTAGTTTTCACTCGCAGGTCTCGATCTAAAATAAGCAAGGGCACTTGTACTGTTCTAATAATTGCTTCCGCATAATCACGTGCCTCAATGAGCTGTTCATTGCGGTTTTGTAACTCCTCATTCACGGTAACTAACTCTTCGTTGGTTGACTCTAGCTCTTCCTTGCTTGTTTCAAGTTCTTCATTGATACTTTGCAGTTCTTCATTACTTGAGAGAATTTCCTCGTTTGCTGTTTGCAGCTCTTCATTGGTAGCTTCCTGTTCCTCGGTAATAGAACGCATATCCTCACGAACTTGAGCAAGCTCCTGTTCCAACTCTGCAATCCGCTTGTCTTTGGCTCCACGTTTAGAATGTGTTACTTTTTGCTCACTTGGCAATATTTCTGCTTGAGATACTCCCTTTGTATCTTCAAATAAAACCAGATAATGAGGCTCTGTTGCTGCTGCCTTGAGAGGGAGCACCTCTACTGTAACGTGCCGTATAGTGGGACTCTGACTTATTGGTATATTTTCTTTTCTGAAAGGACTACCACTTTTTCTTACTTTGGAAATAGCACTGCGTAGCTCAAATCCTAAGCCCCCTTTTGCCATTTTTATCAGATTAAAACTTGGCTTACCTTGATGAGGTTCGAGATATTCTCCAGTTGAACCACGAAATTGGATAATCTCTAAATCATTGCTTACTACAACACTTGCAGGAGTATAGTGACTTAAAAGGATCGTATCCGCTTCTTTCTGTATATCAACTGAATCTACTGCGTCTTCAACTATAACATCTGAACTACTTGCATCTTGCCTTTCCAACTTAGGATTTATTATGCCAAAATTAACTATACCTCTTGTTGCTGCGCCTTTTTTGGTATAGATTTTATATTTTTTGTCGATTTGAGAAAAAAGCTCGGGAGACGAACCAACAGCTTCTGATTTTCCAAGTATAAGAAACCCTGCTGGTTTAAGCGCATAATGGAAGGCACGAAGTATTTTATCTTGTAAACCTATATCTAGATAAATCAAGAGATTACAACAGCTTATCAAATCAAGTTTGGAAAACGGAGGGTCACCAAAGACATTATGCGGAGCAAAGATGCACAACTCTCGAATGGACTTACTAATTTGATACACTCCATCTGTTTTCTCAAAAAAACGGGTTAGACGCTCAGGCGAGATATTAACAATTTCATCTTGTGAATAGATCCCTGTACGCGCTTTTTCAATCACAGATTTACTGACATCTGTTCCAAAAATCTGAACAGGAATGTTGAGTGACTTATCAGTTAAGAACTCAGATAACGATATGGCTATTGAATAGACCTCTTCACCTGTTGCACATCCTGGTACCCAGATACGGATTGGGTCTTTATCTAACCTATTCTCTACCATGCGTGGGAAGATTGTGTCCTGTAAAAATTGAAATGCCTGTGGCTCTCGGAAAAAACTTGTGACATTTATAAGGAGATCATCGCAGAGAAGAGCTATCTCGCCGTTATTTTCTTTCAGATACTCTACATAATCTTTGAGAGTTTTGATTTTATTAAGAAGCATTCGCCTCCTGATACGGCGTTGCATCGTAGCTCTTTTATAATGGCGAAAGTCAATGCCAGAGCTTCTGTTCAGCATGGAAAAAATCTTTGCTAATCCATCTGCATCCTCAGGCAGTTCCCGATTATCTCGTGATGTTTTAAGCTGTTGTAAAAAGGGATGGTTATTCATCCTTGTTAATTCCTCGGCAATTCTAGTAGGTGAAAGAACAAGATCTACATACCCAGAGGCAATAGCAGCTTTCGGCATCCCTTGGTATTTAGCTGTTTCATCTTGAGCAAAAGTAATGCCACCTGCGCTTTTGATAGCCTTAAGTCCAAGCGTGCCATCTGAAGCGGTTCCTGATAGAACAACACCAATTGCTTTCTCCTTTTGACTTTCGGCAAGAGAGCGGAAGAATTGATCTATAGGCATATGGAGTTTGTTACCAGTGCTACGAGTGGTAAGTTTGAGGACTCCATTTATGATGGTCATATCTTTATTATGTGGAATAACGTAAACATGATTTGGTTTAACATGGGTTTCATCTTTTGCTTCCGAAACTGGCATTGCCGTTGCTTTAGATAAAAGGGTAGCCAAGATACTCTCATGTGTGGGATCAAGATGCTGGACTAAGACAAAACCCATGCCTAAATTCGTGGGAAGAGCTTTCAAAAGCTGAGTAGCTGCCTCTAACCCTCCAGCAGATGCGCCAATACCGACAATGGGAAATTGCCTTTTCGTTGCCTTTTCATTATTTGCTTTTGACATACTCTCCTTTTTTATGATTTGGTTTAACCATTGTTAATAGGTCATCTTTTGTAAACCGCCAATCCCCTCGTATTCCAACTTTCAAACCAGGGAGTGCTTTAGAGCGTGCCCACCTGCGGATAGTACCGACATTTACTCCTAAAAATTCAGCAGCTTGTTGTACGTTGAGAAGTTGATTAGTTTTGGAATTAGTCTCCTTATTCATATTGGTCTATACTAGTACATCTTACTACTTATTATATAAGAAAGATAGTAAGACTACAGTAATAAACACACAAGGAGTTGGTCGAGAATGCATACTCCTTGTGTCTATATTGTGAGAATGGGTAAACCCATAACTCACAGACGAATACTTCTAAAATTTGGAGAAAGATTACAAACGGTGAGAAAATCAAAAGGAATAACTCAAGAAGAATTGGCTGTAAAACTATATATGCACAAAAACTACATTGGACTCATTGAAAGAGGTGAGAGAAATCCTACTATAAGAACACTTTATAAACTTGCGAAGGCTCTTAAAGTAAATGCTTCAGAATTATTACCTTTTTAATAAACTCCTTCACTGTCACATGTTCCCTTACAATGTTTCTACTCAGAGTAAAGGGGTGCATTTTTGCAAAAGTCCTTTTATATTTAGGTGGTAGTGGTGTATGTTTCCCTAGCAAAATAAGGTATAATATGCATGAATTTACGCATAAATAGTTATGGATAAATGATAGAAATATTGAGGAGTTTGAGCTTACAGTACCTCATGTCTCTCTTTAAGAACAAGAAATTATGGCAGGTAGAATCTATATCAAAACAGCAAATGGAAAATCTCAGCGAAGGAAACCGACCAACAAGCAGATAAAATTTCTGCACTACCTCTCACAAGGCTATTGCAAACGACAGAGTATGCTTAAAGCGGGATACTCTGTTTCATCCGCAAATGTCCCCAAAAATCTTTTGAGCAAGCCTACGATGCAGGCAGCTATGGAAACCATGACTGATACACTCGTACGCTCTGGACTCACAGCAGAATATGCAGCAGCAAAACTGGCAGAAATGCTAGAAGCAACAAAAATAGTTAATAGTAAAGAAGTTCCAGACTACACCACGCAACTCAAAGCATTTGATATTTGGCTAGATGTTATAAAGGAAGCTGAAAAGCAAGGCAATGCAAAAGAATCGCCTAAAAGAAGCCTAACTATCACAGAGTTTATTAACGGCGAAATAAATAATCGTTAATTTCTCACAAAATAATATTAATATTACAATGAAAATCAACATTAGTTCCTTATGGCAAAGCTTAGGTATTGAAGACAAGGCAGGTCTGGTACAGCAGCTATATGACGCATATTACGGTGAAGTTTTAGTCAGTGGGGATATTATCCACGTTAAAGGATTCCAAGCAGAACAATATGTACGTAATCATTCAAAGGTCTGTGGATTTCATAATGAGGAAACTCTCAAAGAAATAACAGAATTTGGAGCAATTACCCCTATAGATCATGACCGTAGCAGATTTCCTTATTATGACAAGACTATTGGAACAAATGTTTATAAGGTATTAATCGACTGGGAAAAAGTTGGTCAATATGCAGGTTTTCTTCAAGACCATGAAGCGAACGATCAGTACGGTTTTGCCCAACAGAAACAAATCATAAGAAAAACTTTACAAGAACTGGATAAAAAAAGTAAATATAAAGATTTGGTTATCTCTGAAAAAATACTTGGTAAATATCTTGATCACGCATCAATTGCACAAGCAGTACATGGCGATGATAGTCCTGATCGACATGTTAAATTTGTTGAAACGCTTAAAGGTTTAGAAAAGGACGGATTCTTGGTAATTAAAAAAATGCAGTTTAATTTTAATGCTGTTCCTATCCCTATAGAAGAGGAAACGGAACGACTCCAGGAACCCTTTTATGTAGATGAAGATGCTTATTTTTACCCAGCAGAGCATTGCAAAATAACAGTAGCGCTTTCAGATTCTAAATCGATTGAGGGGGTCTTGCTAAAAGAAGAAGCAAAGCATGCCATTCCCGCAGAAGCAATACTTTCAGCTATTGAAGAAGATGAGGACGTCCGTGAGCAAGAAGAATTTTATAAGGACAAAATACAGCTTGTCAGCAAATTGTTACAAATATGCACTCCTGAATTTTTAGAAGTGGAGCTGCGTTCACCAGCACATCTGGTACAAAATGATGACTTTAGAGCTGGCTTCGATCATCCTAGCATTCTGGACACTTTAAAAAAGAAAAAGGTATTTACGAAGGTTAAAGATTTGACTTATAAGCAAACGTCTAGCCTAATGTATTTGGCTACAGTGGACTATCAAAACCTATGTAAATTTGCAGAAGAACTGCATGATGAAGTAGAAGCACAAGGGGAAGTCTATGGTTTTGAGATACAAAAAAAGATTTTATTGAACCGTCTCAAGGAAGTTTTTAATCAGTCTCCTCAGGAAAATACCTTTAAAGTTTCGGAAGCATTATTAGGCTCTTATAAACCAGAGAATCGTACTAGTAGACCTGCGGGAATCTCATTAACTCGCCCAGATAAAGAAAGGCCTGATATTCGTTACCAATTCATGCGTACCATGCGGGCTTTAGAAAAAGAAAAATATTTTGAAATTAGCTCAGTGAACTTTGATTTCTATGCTGAGCCTAAGCAAACTTCGGAATCGAAAAAGCGAGCAATTTGGGGTTCTGATGAGCCATTCGAGTACTATTCACCACAGCATTGCCAAGTTGCATTAAAGTTATCTACTGAAACAAAACCCTCAGGGTCTTCCAGCAAGAGCATTACTGTAGAAGATTCACGGGGACTTCCAAAAGATGAAATTTATACTTGTGGCAATCTTACAATTAATATTACAGCAGCTACACTTAAATATAAAGACAATCCAGAGATTGACATACAACCTGGAAACCAAGAAATTCAACTTTTGATAATGCTAATTAAAAATCATCGAGTTGTTAAATATGCTGAAATCGCAAAAGAAATAGAATCAACCTCTTTTGTTAGTGAAGACGTTGGAAGAGCTGTTGGTTATATAAGAAAAACATTAAGAGACGTATTATTACAAGCAGGTATGAACGAAAGTGAAATAAAAAGAATGATTGTAACCATAAGGAAAACAGGATATAAATTGGTATGTCCAAACTAGCCCCGCTTTTAATCCGCAAATATTCCGTAATTTTCACCATTTAATTTCCGTTTTCATTTTTGCTTCTGCATAGGAAAATTGGTCTGGTAGCGCAACAAGTTTGCCACCAAAACCAATATGACTATTAATCAAGAATCAATAAACAGATTACGTGTTGAAGACTTTTATTCAACCACCGATCTTGCATTGGCTACAGCAATTTCCTTATTTTTTCCAATCGAAGCAATAGATAAAACTTCTAACTCTTATAAAGCACAATTCCTTTTTCGCAGAAGCAAAGAACTTGACCAGCTTGTAGAAGCAGTTTGGAAAAACGAGCTAAAAGTATCTCCACTTGCTTATTTCAGTCAGTTGAAAAACATTAAAGCCCGACTATATGCAAGCCGTTAATTCCTTACCGAAAGAAGAGATTGAAGAATTTAAAAGACTGTATAAAAAAATTTATAAAGTCGAGCTGAGTGATGAAGAAGCAACTCGTCGAGCTAACAATCTTTTTGCTTTATATCTTGCAGTATATGGCTCAAGCAGAAAAACAAAAATATGACAAATAAAGATTACGCATTACAATATTTAAAATTAGGTTTATCAGTTATTCCAACACATGGCAAGAAACCACTCATAGCTTGGCAGAAATACTCCAAAGAAAAGCCAACTATAGAAGAAATAGAAGCATGGTGGACACAATCGCCAAATGCTGATATTGCTTGCCCTACGGGTGAGGTATCAAATTTAGTAGTGGTTGATGTAGATGGTGGCGAAGTACCTTCCTTGCCTGCCACAGTCACTTCTGAGACTAGTCCAGGACATTTTCAATACTTCTTTAAGCATCCTGGTTTTCCTATTCAAAATTCAGCAAAAATTATTGCTCCTAATATTGATATTCGAGGAGATGGTGGGTTTGCCGTTCTACCACCTTCTAGACATTTTAACAAAGAGACGGGACAGCAGGATTTTACTTATAGATGGGTTAATTCCCCTGAAACAACGGAACTTGCAGAATTACCATCTTGGGTAATGGAAAAAATAAAGGAGAAAAAGGATGTCGAAACACTTGTGCAAGGTTCAACACAGGGATCTCGTAATAACGACGCAGCATCCTTAATTGGCTCGTTGCTTGTACGGTATCCTCAAAGAGAGTGGGAATCAATTTGTTGGCCGCTTGTTGAAGCATGGAATGATAGAAACAATCCACCTCTACCTTTAGGAGAGCTGCAAAGCGTTTTTAACTCAATTAAAGCAAGAGAGCTAAGCAAAAACCCACGACAAGACAGTCCACCTTATACAGTTGGCACTGACTTGTCTAGGGTTGCAGATATTCCAGCTCTTGAGACAAATACAATCTCCTATACACCTCTTTTGTTATCACAGTTATCCTCTGAGGAAAATCCTGTCGAATGGGTATGGGAAGGATTTTTAGCAAGAAAACACTTAACACTACTTTCAGCGCTGTGGAAAGCTGGTAAAACCACTCTTATTACCAATCTGTTAAAAGTGATGCAGGAAGAAGGAAATTTAGCAGGACAAAAAACTCACAAGGCTAATGTTCTTATACTTTCCGAAGAATCTGGAACAATATGGGCACGAAGACGAGACGAGCACGATATAACATTACCTGTCTGGATATTATCACGACCTATCAGACGAAAACTCGGATATAACGAATGGGTTACTCTCCTTGAGCAAACATCACAATTTTGCAAAGAAAACCAGATTGATCTATTTATTATTGATACGCTCTCTGCTTTTTGGTCTGTTGACAACGAAAACGACGCTGCTAGGGTTGCCGCAGCGCTTCTTCCACTTAATCATTTACTGGACAAAAATATTGCAGTACTTCTGGTGCATCATTTTCGTAAATCAGGTGGCGACGAAGGAACAGCATCCAGAGGATCGGGTGCTCTAGGAGCAGGCGTTGATATAATGGCTGAATTTTCAAGACTAGATAGCACAGATCCGCATTGTACGCAGCGGGTAATAAAAACCTACTCTCGGTTTGAGGAATCACCTAAAGAAGTGGTTATTGATTATATCGATGATGAGTACACAACAATTGGTACAAAGGCTGATGTTAAACGAGCGGAAAAACTTGAGGCAGTTTCAAAGGCATTAGCAGACTATCCAGATGGAGTAACTATATCTGAACTTCATGAAAAATGGAACAGCGAGGAATTTGGCAAAACTCCTTCCCGAAGAACATTGCAACGGTATTTAACAGATTTGGTGAATCAAGGCACAGTCGTTATAATCGGCACTGTAAAAATAAAAGGTGGAAATACGCCGCTTTATAAGCTCTCAGAAATAGTAAACCCTGGACAATTTACCCCCGACAAAGAGAATAGATCAAATGGATTTCCAAGCCAAAACCTTAGTCAAGACAGTGATTCAGAAGATTTGTCAAAGGTTGATGGGATAAAAGACGCATTGGTTAAAGAGGAAAAGGAACTTAGATATGCATTGCGAGAAAAAGATAAAAAATCAGAGGATTACGCAGAGATTTATAAAAAATGGTTTGCAGCCCGTGAGAAAGGAGTGGAAATGGGAGTGTTCCAATTTTTTGTTCCCTCTCCCACTGAATAGCTATGAGTACTAATACAAAAGATATGACAAAAGTATCGCATGTGGAAAGCTCAAAAGAAGTAGTTAAAAAAATCGATATAAAAGAGTTTATCAGTGGCTGTGCTATCGGTGATGATCCAGTTGCGGTTTTGAAGCAAGCGCAGCATGACTTAGACAATATTGAAGATAAACAAAACATGACTGCAAAGTCCAGTCTTTATAAAGTATTAACGCTCTACGAATTTGATAAAGGGATTCTCGCAACATCCGCACTTCCTGAGAAATATCGCACCTTCTGCATTGATTTTAGCCGAAATTTGCAGAAAGAGTACAAATGCGAATCGCCAAGTGAAAAAGCTACTGCGGAGCTTGTTGCTTTAAATTTTGTACGAGTCATTATCATACAGGATAAAATAACTTCATTTTTGGCATTAGGAAGTGTTACTGATACTACTGCAAAGTATTTTGCTGATTTAAGTAAAGAAATGGATAGAGCAAATCGTCATTATCTAAACTCCTTACAAACTCTAAAAGCAATTAAATTACCAGCTCTTGAAGTAAATATAAAAACGCAAACGGCGGTTGTGGGACAAAATCAGATAGTACAAGCAAATAACAAATGATAAAGCCATACGATTTAGGAAAAAATAATTTAGTCGAGTATAGTCAAAAAATAAACATTGACGATATTGTTCGGCAAATAAACAAAGACCTGAAACATCAAATGTTGCAGTCGTCCATAGAAGTTATGGGGTTACAACTCAGCTTGCTTACCTCTAGTACGAGATTTCATGGAAAGCGGTATTGGTTTGCCTGTCCAGTTTGTAATAATAGAACTGGAACAATTTATAGACATCCGATTACTTTACAAGTTGGCTGTAGAAGTTGCTTAGGAATACAATATAGAAAACAGCGATTTAAAGGAATGCTCGAAGGAGCTTAAATTTTCTTGACATTCAAGATCAAACTGAATATGATAAAGATGTGCTCAGAGATATAGGTGGAGTTTTTTAGTGCCCTCATTGGACAGGACTTCACCGTTCTGAGCACAACCAGTGGGGGCGCTTAATTATTAATATGACGAATAAAACTGATAACCTTGAGTATTTTATTTATGCACGTAAAAGTACGGAGTCAGAGGATAGACAGGTTCTCTCCATTGATTCACAAAAAAGCGAATTGCAAGAAATTGTCAAAAGAAACAGTTTAACAATTGCCGATGTTAAGCAGGAATCACACTCAGCAAAAGCTCCTGGAAGACCAGTTTTTAATGAATTACTTGATGAAATAGAGCATGGGAAAGCACAGGGCATAATCGTCTGGAATGTTGATCGTCTTTCCCGAAATTCGGTTGACACAGGTAGACTTATTTATCTTTTTGATATAGGAAAGCTCCATGAAGTTATTACACCAAGCCAAGTATTTCGAAACACTCCTAATGATAAATTCTTATTATCACTACTTTGCTCAACTGCAAAGCTGGACAATGACAATAAAGGCATTAATGTAAAACGAGGATTGAAAGCCAAAGCTGAACTTGGTATTTATCCAGCTCCTGCGCCAACTGGCTACGTAAATAACAAATTTGCTGAAAGAGGAAATAAAACGGTGGAAATTGATCCAGACCGTTTTGATCTGGTGAAAAAAATGTTTGAGATGGTTCTCTCACAAAAATACTCTGTTCTTCAAGTTTTGAAAATAGCCAATGATGAATGGAAATTTAAGACAAAGGAAGGAAAGAAACTCGGAAGAAGCACATGGTATCGAATGCTTACAAATCCTGTATATGCAGAAACCTTTGAGTATCCGTTAGGGAGTGGCAACTGGCATAAAGCAATTCACAAACCAATGATTACCGACGAACAGTTTAACTTTCTCCAAGTCATTCTGGGCAAAAAAGGTAAACCCAAGCCCAAAACGCACCTTTTTGCATTTACTGGACTTATGCGATGCGGTGAATGCCAAGCTATGATTACCTGCGAGGAAAAAATTAAAAGGCAAAAGAATGGAAATGTTCATCACTATATTTACTATCACTGCACAAAGCGAATAAATCCCAATTGCACACAGGGGTCAATTGAGGAGGAGGATCTCAAGACAGAAATTAAAAATAAATTAGGCAAAATAAAAATTCCACCAGAGCTTCATGATTGGGGTTTGCGTCAAGTAAAGAGAGTTAATAAAAATGAGACGGAATTTACTACAAAGATCCTTACTAACCAGCAAAAAGCTTATAATGACGTTTTGGCACAGATAAGTGAATTAATAGACATGCGCTCTTCAAAAGAGATCACTCGTGAACAGTTGATGGAAAAGAAGCCGCCACTTGAAAAGGAACGAGATCGACTAAAAGAACTCCTTGATGGAGTGGATGACAGAGTGAAGAAATGGCACAGGAAAGCTGATGAAATATTTGACTTTGCAAGAGACGCTGCGGAAGAGTTCAATAACGGTGGCTTGGAAAAGAAACGGGAGATCCTTTCAAAACTTGGTTCGAACCTCATTCTAAAGGATAAAAAGCTCTATGTTGACCTCGAAGAAACGCTTGTCCCTATGATTGAAGCTGCAAAGGAAGCAAAAGCAATTGAAGAACGGTTAGAAACTGTCGAAGGGGTTGATAGGACAAGCCAATTGGAAGTCGCTTACGCTGAAAGTCCAGTAATGCTGGGAAGCCTGGATTCGAACCAGAATAAACAGATCCAAAGTCTGTTGTCCTACCATTAGACGACTTCCCAATGTCTTTCTTTCTTAACTGTCAAAATTTTGTTTTTAAACTTTTTCTCTTTCAGAGTCTGTTGTGTCCACCTGTTCGGCATCCTGACTTTCAGTCACCATATATAGATGAATCCCCAATGATTAACAAAGATAACTGGAGTCGTGCTGTTAAGTATGACTCCCAATATAAACTGCAGGTTCAATGATATCAAATTGAGCTTGTTCAAGCAAGAAAAAGAATATGTAAGTTGGAATAGGCATTTGTATACTTATCATATATAGGAGATATGAAACCATCTTGAAAAAATAATATCCTGTATATTATAATATTAACCAAACGTTCGGTTTATATATGAACAAGGGCTCAAAAGCGGTTTTAGCAAATAAAGCGCGTATCTTACAAGAAGCAGAAAACCTTTTTGCGCAAAAAGGATATAGTGATGTTTCAATTCGTGATATTTCAAAGGCAACAAAACTTTCACACGGAGCTATTTATCATCATTTCCAAAGTAAAGAAGACCTCTTTTGTGAACTTATTGAACAGAAATCTGAAGAGTTATCTCCAATCATTCGTAAATCTGTTGCAGGAAAAGATACAGTACGGGAACGTCTTATCACTATGATTGCAGCATATTGTGCCTGGTAACCTCAAAAACGACAAATGTTAGAACAAGGATTTGAGGAAATTCAAAAAATAACTGACAGTAGACATACAGAAAAGATAAAAAGACTAAGTGAAAAAAATGAGAAGATATATACAGCTCTCTTCGAAGAGGGGGTTCGTAATGGTGAAGTAGTAGACTATAACACAGAGCTTCTGTCTATGATTTTACAAGGTATATATAAAAGCGTAAGCGCAAGCTATATAGCAAACCAGATGGAAGCAGTTGATCTTGCAAAATTTATTGTAGATATATTTTTTGAAGGAGTAAAAAATAAAGAAAAAATTCATACTAAGTCACATGAAAATAAAACATATACAGACGCTTTCTATCAAAAGTTACTCAACAAATATATTTCAGTTGAAACACAAAACAAAGAAATATTCAAAGGAATACTTACTTCTATTGACAAACAACAACTGCAAATCGCTATTGTAAAAACTGACGGTAAAAAAGTAGATTTAAAAAATATTTCTTTTGTTGCTTATATCGCAAAATCAGAAGTGAAGCAGATTGATGAAACAAAATAAACATATTGCTACTTCTCTTGCTCCATTTTAATGCTATACTGAATTTACTCTATGTTCGTGTCTTTGTTGCCTATATTAGATAACTTAAGCGATAGTATTGTTCCCTTTCTGACGCATCAGATTTATCTTGCACCTATTATATTTCTTATTATCGAGGAAGCAGGTTTTCCTTTTCCGATTTCTGACTTTGTAATCGCATATACAGGATATCAAGTACGCTTAGGGCACATCTCATACTTTGTCGCATATTTCATACTTATAATTGCGGACTTGGCTGGAGCATCCATTCTGTATTTTTTGTGCAGCAGGTATGGCGCTTCAGTTATTGCCCATTTTGGCAAATATATTGATTTGGATACCAATAAATTAAAGGTAGTCGAAAAATATTTCAGGAAATATGGACCTCTGGTTATTATTTTTGGCCGGCATATTCCGGGATTTCGAATACCTATTACTGTTTTTTCAGGCATCTCTGAAATAAAATATGGGACTTTTCTTATCAGTACACTTTTATCAATAATGCTTTGGATTCCATTTTATCTTGCAGTAGGGGAAAGACTTGGACCTAGAACAGTTAAGCTTTTTCATGCTAGTCATTGGTCCTATCTTCTTATTTTGCTGCCGTTTCTTCTATCCATTGTACCGTTTCTCTTTTTGAGAAAGAAAAAAAAATAATTACTTCTGTTGACTATAGAGACCGATGAATTCTGTCTGATCGACTATATGGCTATTCATTGCATCTTCAACCGCTTTTTTATCAACGGCCTGAGTTTCGTCAAAATGTAAAATTGTATCAAGTGCATAGAGTTTGAAAAAATATCTATGTGTCCCGCTTGGAGGGCAAGGACCACCATAGCCTGGTTTGGCAAAACTTGTTACCGCTTGTATTCCATCCTGTGGAATGCTATTTTCTGCAACATCTTTTGCTTTGGGATTTATATTGTAAACTACCCAATGTACCCAGGTACCCATCGGAGCATCAGGATCATCAACTATCAAGACTAAACTTTTTGCATTGTGTGGAACATCCTCAAATATAAGGGGAGGATTAACATTGTTACCATTGCAAGTATATTTTGATGGGATTTTTGTATTATTTACAAATGCTGGACTTGTAATTTTCATACCTTTACTCTTATTTATTGTAACAGAATTATTTTGTGTAGAAGTGCTATTTCTAAAACTATCAAAAACTCCAGATTTTGCAGTGATATATATTACAACGAGAAAGATTAATATAATAATTGTAATATACGAATTTTTTTTCATTATCAATTTGAAAATACAACAATAATCAAAAAAACTCAATAAGTTAAAAATAAGGATTAGGAAGTCTTACTTCGAAGTCTTTTTATGTCTTGTGTTATTGCTTTTGAAAGTTGAGGAATATGTTCTTTATCTTTAGCGTTATCCTCATCTTCTTGTGGAAAAAATAATTCTTGTAGTGGCATCTCAGCTAAAGACGAGACTTGTTTTTGTCTCATATCTTGAACAAAAAAGTCATTATGATTTTTTGTAGAAATATATTTACCTTCAACATATTCATTGAAATTAGTTATTGTTCTGATAAAAACCAGTTCAGGATCATTTTTCTCTTTCGCAATTTCTTTTTGCAGGTTACCATACTCAGCATCAAATCCCATTGAATATCCTTTACTCATAAGATCATCTACAAAGCTCTCTCCTTGCTCTCCATGTATCATCTGTTTTCCTCTGGAAATTTCAGCGGGAGGAGACAGGAGTATTGCTTTTCCTGTTTCACTTACTCTATAAACTATTGATTCAGCTTGTGAATTTTTACGCAAAATGCCATATTCAACCTATCTTCTGTCACCTGATGATTTTTCAATATATTCCTTCATATTTAACTTTCAATTTTATACTCAAGCTCTACAGTTGTCAATTACAAATTGTAATCTATTTGATGGTAATTTAACTAATTCTATGATAGGCTTTTTGTGACTATGGCTAAAGGAGAAAAAGAATCATTTGACTTTACACAATGTAAGTATTGTGAAGAATGTAAGCTATCTAAAGCTGCAGATAAATTGAGAAAAGGTAGAATAAAAAGTGGAGTACGCTTTGAGAATTATATCAAGGCACTTAAAAATGAAGCTGGTCCAAATTCAATAGGAGAGATTATAGAAGAAAAAGACGAAATTACCGTTTTATGTAGTGGAAATGAGCGAAAAATTCCACCTTTTAATAGTCAATTCCTTACTCCTGAAGGGCAAATTATATTCTACAAAAAAAAGTAGCTATCAAGTATTTTTTCTAAATGCTTTACCAGGATACCAAGGAGTACCAAGCATGGGAAGTAAATATCTATCAAGTCCTACCCATCCGGCAACTCTCCATGCAAGTATCAAAAAGAGTTCAATCAAAAACATGAAGGGATTAATACTGACAGTACCGGCAAAAAGATAATTGATATTCATAAACGCTCCAAAAAATGCCGCAATGCCGGTAAATAGTCCCAAAATAAGCGCAACTCCTACCAGAAATTCTCCAAATGCAACCATATAAGAAAATACCGCAGCATTGGGCAAAACAAAATTTTGCAACCAACCACCATACCAGCTTGACACGTCTGGATGTGGACTATTCATCTTATGCATTGCTCCCATCAAAAATCCTGTGAGAGCAACTCCCGCTTTGGGACCCACCCACATGGGATTTATTATCTTTTCATAGCCTGCAACAAGCCATTGCCAGCCAATATATACACGGAAAATAAGCCATAACCAGCCGAGTCTCGTATCACCAAATAAAAATTGAGAGAGAGGTGGTTCAAGAATTTGTAACATGCTTTGTGATGCTTTTGCCATATCTCATTTATAATAAATTTATTATGGATGAGCTGTCAATACCTTGTCTATGATCTCTGTCACAGATGTATGAGAAGACTGGTAGTATACTAGAGTTCATTTCAACACTTCTTCTATCATCTCCCATTCTTTCATCTTAATTTAATAACTATTAAAAATAATTATGTTATGCTTATTATATGGATGAAATGAATATACTACTGGAACCGAATCAAAAAACAGTTCTTTCTTTGCAGAAAGCGGCAGTTATTGGCAGTTTTATTGTCATTGCGATAGGAATATTGTGTCTTTTAGGATGGCAATTCCATATTGTATTTTTGACAAGTTTTTTTCCTGGGATTATTGGCATGTATCCTCTTTCAGCAATCGGTTTTATCTGTTCAGGCAGTGCGTTACTCCTGCAGCTTAAAAATCAAAAAGAAAGTATAAAATCATGGGGCTCTTTAGGAAGTCTTATCCTAAGTATCATCGTAATTCTTATCGGAGTGTTTACTAGTATTACATTTGTAAGCGGGAATTCTTTTGGAACGGATGCACTTTTTTTTGCGAACAAGTTCATTGGAAATAGAATTTCTCCTAATACTGGTATAAGTTTTTTGTGTATTGGAATCGCGTTAGTTTTTCTTCAATTTCATTATAAAAAATACTTTACACGTACTGCACAAATATTCATTTTAACAGCTGCAATAATAAGTATGCTTGCAGTAGTAGGGTATGCATATCAGGAGTTTTTCTTTTACCAATTCATATCCTTTAGTCCTATGCCTTTAAGTTCAGCCCTTACCTTTGCGATTTTTTGCCTTGCACTTCTTGCTACTCGCTCAAATGGCGGTTTTACTCAAATTTTGACCCGCAATACTCCAAGTAGTGTCCTGGCACTTCGTCTTATCATGATTTCACTTATCCTGCCTGCAATATTAGGATGCATTGGCTTACTTATAGAACAGTTACACTATATTAATACACAAACAGTAAATGCGTTACTGGTTATCGCAAATAGCGTTGTATTTTCTATAATAGTCTGGATAAATACGAGAAGCTTACAAAAACTGGAGCTTGAAAATCTCATTATTAAAAATCAACTGGAACAAAAGAATATTAAATTAGAAGGAGATGCCAAAGCACTGGCGGCAAAAGTTATCAGTATGGAAGAAGATAATGAAAAAAGGGAACAATATGAAAGTCTTATCCTTAAAACGACCCCTCTCCAGCCGCTGAAATAAATAATTCTCACATCTCATTATAAGATTGCTAAAAAGTTGACAACTCTATACTCATCAATTACCATTACCTTGTGAATGAGGTAAAAGTTTTTATTTCATATTCAAGTAAGATAAGGATTTTGCAGGTGAAATTAAGCGACCGGAAGTATGATAGTCAAGATAGGGGATAATTTACACGATTTTAATGGTTGTGAACGGTGGAAGAACGGTGAACGGTTCGAAACGGTAAAAAGCTCGTCAAACCAAGCTAATAACGGTGGCTAAAAAGATTTATTTATTGACCGTTAGGGTTGAAAAGGTGCCGTTAACGGTAAATGATCCATTTCAACAAAAACTTTTTGAGCGGGCGATGGGAATCGGACCCACTGCCTTCTCCTTGGCAAGGAGACGTTCTAGCCGGTGAACTACGCCCGCGCATATGCAGTATACCAAAAATACTTCATAGCCTCAAGTAATTAATATACGTATGATTGGCAAATAAGTATATTATGGGATAATTTATCCTATGGAACGAGTGCAACCAACATCAAAAGAATGTAGAGGTATTACCTTTTATACTGGGCCTGTCTATCATGGAACAAGATTAAAACAAGGTATGGATTCACATACTATAGATATTAGTATGGATTACAGAAATTATTCATTAGGAAAATCTTCAAATCCAGAAGTTTCTACACTTTTAGGTGATAACAGTTTTACTCTTGGTCCCGCTTTATATACAACAACTGATATTGATTAAGCAAAAAAATATGCAGTATTCCGTTCATTTAGAAATGATGTCCCATAGTACAGACACTGAATTTACAAAATGCAAAATTATTTGATTGTAGAACTATTGATGGTCAACAAAATGCACGAATACCTTTGTCAGTTGCTGAAGGTTGGAGAAATTATTTTGAAGCAAATAGAGATTTAATTGAGGCTTGGCTCCATGAAAAAGGTAGAGAAAATATGTATGAGTGGTATGAAAAACATCAGATAATTTCTTATTCCCGTTTTCTTACGACCTATATTGAACGTTTAAAAAGTGGCGAAATTCGCGAACCAGTTCAGAGAGATATCAGTATCCCAGCAGTAGGAAAAGACTGTGATGACGAATATACCTACTCAAAAAGAAGAAACTTGGATATACGGGATATGCTAAGAACATATGCTGGTGACCCAAAATGGACAGCACCTACGGAGGACTATGGGCAAGATTTGTAGTTGACCAATTGCAATGTAATGGCGTTATCGCAATAGAAGGAGGAGACGCTACATATTTTAAGTATGTTCCCACTATTGCTCTCTATAAACTTTCTCCATCCTTTATTTCAGATAAAAAATCAGGAGAACTAACAAAAGATTCTCAGTAACTTAACAAAATGCTACAATTGGTAAATGACGAAGCAGAAGAAAGAAATTTATTCAGAGAAACTTACCCAAAAGCCGAAACGTCTTTATATTCTTGACTCACTTCGTATCTTTGCAATCCTCGGAGTCGTCTTCATACATGTTTCAAGCAAGTCGCTGGAACTTGCAGGATATGATATCCAAAGAGTGCCTCTGAGTCTTTTTCTCAATCAAGCTGCGAGATTTGCAGTACCATTATTTTTTCTCATCTCAGGATTTGTTCTTGAGTATAATTATCAGAAGCTCAATCTCACTCAATTTTTTCAGAAACGACTAAACAAACTAGCTGTTCCTTACATCATCTGGAGCATTATTTACTATATTACCCTTAATCGACATCCTCTTAAAGAATTAGTGAGCACTGATTTTGTCAAACAACTCTTGCTTGGCACTTCATCTATACAGCTTTATTTTATCCCCGCAATTGTTATCCTTTATCTTCTCTTTCCAGTTTTTCATAGATACTTATCGTGGTTTTTTAAAAAATGGTTTATCGTTTTAGCAACTATCATCCAAATCATACTTCTGTTGTATGATTATTACTTTAAGATTCCTTTACCTGATCCACTACGCATTGCACTTCTCAATGCCTATCTTTTTGTAATGGGCATGATGTTTACTCAGAATTATCAGAACATTCTTTCGTATATCAAACAGTATATAAAAACTGTGCTTTTTCTTTTTGTACTCTCTCTGATAGTAATTTTCTATGAAAGCCGGATAAATTATCTTAATACTAAAATGATAGGTTTTATCGGATCACAATGGAGAGTTACTATCTATGTATATATGCTTATGGTAACAGCGCTTTTTGTGTTTTGGTCCCAGAAATGGATTAGTAAATATGAAAATATAATAGGGAAGATGAGCAGGCTTACTTTTTTTGTATTTTTTGTACATGTATTATTTATAAGTTTTTTCTGGCATGTAATCGGTAGCTATCTCTACAGTAAAACTGCCAGTCATATTCTTGAGAATGTCCTGTTTGACCCAACTGAATTTATTATTGTCGTTCTCTTGTCTTTTGCAACATCCTATGTAGTAAGCAGGATACCCAAAATTGCCCCACTACTTGGAATAGGTTGAATTTCCCAATTTTCCAAAAATGTGCTTTTACAAATGATACATAACATGCTATTCTTTGCTTATCTTTTATAATCTAGAATACTATGAAAGCATTTGGTATTTTTGCAGGTATCATTCTTCTTTTTTCTTTTCTGATTAGTTTACATTTTATGACACAAGCTGCACCTCAACAAATGGTAAAAGGAATATCAGATGAAGCAGCAACTCCTACCCAAATTGTTTCTCCCACTTCCACTCCTATCCCCACTATGACTCCTACACCAACTCCAACATCGAAAATAAAACCCAAACCTACTTTAGAACCAACTCTTATCCCAACCGCTACTTCCACCCCCTCAGCAACACTTCCTCCGATATATCAATCTCAAGATACTCCTTCATCACAACCCGAAGGTGCAACTGCAAAATGTGAAGATGGCACATATAGTTTTGATAGACAAATACAAAATGCTTGCCAAAAACATGGCGGAGTTGCACAGTGGAATTATTAAAACGATAAAAATCCTGCGTTGACTCTGATGATAATTGACAACCTGCGCTTGCTATTGGAATAATAGTATTACATGCTTGATCAAATTTCACAAACGAATACAAATCCTGATTGGTTTGATAATCTTCTTACTGTTGCTATCCAAAGCAGAGCAAGTGATATTCATATTGAACCACAACGTGAAGAAGTAAGCGTAAGACTACGTATTGACGGGCTTCTTCATAAAGTAGGAACTATAGGCAATGAAACAAAGGACAATATTATTTCCAAAATTAAAGTAATGTCCAGCCTTGATATTACTGAACGAAGAGTTGCGCAAGATGGACATTTTGAGATTAAGTATAATAATAGAATTTATAATTTCCGTGTCTCAACACTTCCCACTATGTATGGAGAAACAGTGGTTGCCCGTATTTTTAATCGGGAAGATATATTTCTTAATATTGAGACATTGGGATTTCTTCCGGATCAGCTGAAGTTAGTACAAAGAATTATCAGTAAATCTACAGGAATTGTGCTTGTGACTGGGCCTACAGGTTCAGGCAAAACCAATTTATTATATTCAATTCTCAATGCTATCAACAAAACTGACCAAAGTATTCTGACACTTGAAGACCCGATTGAATACGAATTAGCCAATATTAGACAAACTGCGATAAACGATGAGATTGGGTTGACTTATGCCAAAGCTATGCGTGCAGTCACCAGACAGGATCCAGATGTCGTTATGGTAGGAGAGATTCGAGATTCAGAAACTGCAGATAATGCGATTCAAGCAGCACTTACCGGCATTAGTATTTTTTCATCGTTTCATACATTTGATGTACCTGCTCTTGTGACCAGATTTTTTGAATTTCATATAACTCCTTCAATTGTTGCCCAAGTTATTGAAGGCGTAATATCAACCAGATTGCTTCGTAAAATTTGTGACTCATGCAAGACTCAATATCAACCGCAAACTGATGAAATACAAAAAATGCAGGAGTATATACAAACACTTCCAGTACCAATTGCTATACCACAAATGCTCTATAAGGGAACTGGATGCAACAAATGCAACAAAACAGGGTATTTTGACAGAACAGGAATTTATGAAATTGTTTACTTTGATGATGAAATAGCAGCAACTATTATTGACCGGAAATCAGTTGCAGAGCTTACCAAGCTGCTGAGGCAAAAAGAGATAAAAACACTTCGTCAGGTAGCATTTGAGAAAATAGTGCAGGGAATAACAACTTTTGATGAAGTACTAAGAGTTTTAGGCCAAGTATCTTCCATCGAGTACCGTCAATAAGGTATAATGATGAGCTATGAACAAAAGATTAAATGAAGCGTTAAGACATTACAAATATGAACGTAGAGGCAGTACGTCTGGGGGAAAAAAAAGATTAAGAGATATACGAGTTCATGCTGAGGTTATTGGTATGACAGAAAAACCAAACCAACGAATTGGTCACTCATTTCAAAAAATGCTTGAACAGCAAGCTGATATACTTGAGCGTCAACTGAAAGCTTCATGGGATGCAAAACATTCACAAGTACCTCAAACTATATTCTCTTCAAAAGATGTAAAACAGCAAAGTGACTATTAAGATAAGAAGAAGCAAATTTGAAATTCCGCCGAGTATAAAAACTCCAAAAAGAGATAGTACCCATAGCACCAGAAAAATTCCGGCGATTTCTCTAAAAGGACTTGGCAAAAGACTCGTAATCCAGGTAATAACAACAAATACCAATATATCATGTAAGGTAATAGTCCGTCCAAAAAGAACAAAGAGTATTCTATTAAGAAAAAAGAATGGCCTCATAAATCCCACAATCCAAAGAATAATAATGATAACAAGAAGCGTTTGAATCACGTTCATATATTCTTATTGTTACAGAGAGAAAAAGAAAATGCAACTGAAGCTTAAATTACTTTATATATGCCAACACTAAGCTTGTTATTCGCATAGCGAAATTCTATGTTGATTGGTATATTATAGCTATTTTTAATATATAAATTTTGTTGCTCATTGACTGTCTCCTCATCAGGAGCATTATAAATAGCAACACCATATTGAGCTGGAATTTCAGGAATTACTGCAAAATTATGATTTGTCGGCGCGTCTGTAGTGAGTTTTGCATCCTGTGCAGCCCAATTGATAAGGGATGCCAAATGACACACTCCATCTCCTACAAGATATCCGTCAGATTTAAATCCTTCCTCAGAATTAAAATGTGCATTTGATGTCTTGACTACGTTATTTCTAAATTCAGAAAGAATACTATCATGAAATGCAAATGTTTGACCCGGATTTAAAGTAAATTCATAATAGGAAGGTTTTTCTATTATATTCCAGTCAATATCATAGGCATTTCTTACTTTTCCGCTTAAATAGGCAAGATTAAGAAGGATATTGTCCTTAAATACCTGGTTTACCATAGCATTACCATTTCTATCCTTTAGAGAGAATTCATGCCTGGCAAGCAACACCTCTCTTGGGAAATAGCTTACCAATAGTAAGATAGGCTCAATAGCCTGAATAGTAATGATAAAAAACGCTGCCAGAGAAGTTAACACTACAGTATGTTTCATAAAGCCAGAGTATATCATACTATAAGCCATATTTCAAGTCCAAGACTTCTCCTTTACTTTTTTTCAAACTTCTACTACTCTAGATATATGGCAAAGAAAAAAATAAAGAAATTTTCAGCCTTTCTTTTTCCTGTTACCTTCATTTTTGCGGTTATTTTTCTTTTTTTCTCAATAGATATTTTCTTTTTTACAGTAAGACAGGGGAATCAAAATTGCGCTAACACTATAAGCTGTGCATATAACTTGAATGGAAATTACGAGAGTACCAGGAAGGGTGTGTTTATGAATAAAGTTGTATACTCTCCACCCTTTGAAAGTGAACTTGCCAATCTTCCTGCTTTTAAGAAATCAAATGTTCTTGGAACAACTACTTCAGACACCAAACGTATTTTTGTTGATCTGACCAATCAAAAACTCTATGCGTTTGAAAATGGAAATCTCGTATTTAATTTTACTGTTTCTACGGGCAAATGGAATCCAACCCCAACCGGAGATTTCAGAATTTGGATAAAACTGCGCTATACCCGTATGACAGGAGGTGACAAAGCAAAAGGAGATTACTATGACTTACCAAATGTACCTTTTACAATGTTTTTTTATAATAATAAGATCTTAAAATCCTGGGGATATAGTTTACATGGAGCCTATTGGCACAATAATTTTGGTCATCCGATGAGCCATGGATGTGTCAACATGAAAATTGCAGATGCAGAACAACTCTATAATTGGGCTAATCCGCCAACACAAGGATATACGACCTATACTACACAAAATAATCCTGGAACTCTTATCACCATTTATGGCGTAACACCAGTGGAATGAAAGAGCGTAGTGTAAAGTAAAATATTTGTATTTTTATAGACTGTATCCTCTGCTTGCTGCAGCATTGAGAATTCCTTGCGTATTCCCTCCATAGGAGTACAAACCACTCATTATTGAACCATGCTGTGCAAGATAATTTGCAGCGGTATAAATTGCATCTACCGCATTATTGATATCTGCTTTTCCATCTCCATTGCCATCAACTGCATATGCTTTCCAGGTATCCGGCATAAATTGCATAGGACCTTGTGCGCCTGAACCCTCAGCATTGAATATTGCACCATCTCGAAGTGTTGTCTCTGTCAAATGAATACCATAGAGAATTTGCCATGGAACTCCATACTTTTCTCCAGCTTTTTTATACACATCATCAAAAGGTGATGTAGGATAATCCTGTGATGCATGAACAACGCTAGGTTGGCTTATCGATAAAGAAGTATGCGATTGTGCAACTATTTTTTTAAGCTTTTCCTGTAGTTTTGGTTTGAGTGTATCAGGAGTATCAGACGGATTCAGCCGTATTTTGAGCGTAGAATTAAGTTTGAGTTCATTTGGATTTTGTATAGTATCATTGTCATTCCAAACAGTTGTCCAAAAACTACTATCTCCGTAAAAACCCTGGGCAATAGTATAAATTGTGTCATCCGCGAGTACTTTATACAAAGAGTAGCCAAGAGGCACTTGCATAGAGAAATACGTTGTTTGTGCGTATGCTTGTTGAGGAAAAGAAACAGGGTTTGAGAGTGACACGATAGATGCAATTGCGATAGGCAATAGTGCGTATATCATAAAAAAAGCCAACTACTTAGTGAGCAGTCGGCAAAACACAAGGGATTCTATACTATTAAATACTCTTTGTCAAACTGAGCGGTTAACCAATAACTACAAGATTCTCGATTCCCACGCTGAGCGTGGTCACTCGAAGAATAAAATAGCAGGACTGAGTAGTTACGGTTTGTCTGTTATCAATAACCTGAAAGTACAAAACAATCCTTATTAAAGGTATACTGAGAAATTAGTGAGAAACTTGTGGGGAGAAAATTACACCTTCCAGAATAGGTGAAAGGTGAAGAATGCCCTTTATTTGGTCTTCAGGAAGGGCATTTGGCCTATAAGGACGCGGATTTGCCAACGCGTCTTTCTCATCTACAGCTTGAAGCACAGGAAGAATTTTAAGAGTTGTCTCTCTTATTGTATCTGGTAAGCTGTTTATATAGGATTTTTCTTCATTGTCTTGTTCATGCATATGAGACAACCTGGTGAGAGCTATTACTTCTGACGGATATCTCATACGTGCTACTATATCTGCTCCATCCCGCGTATGACGTATATCAAATCTTCTCTGTTTAGCTTTATCCCATCTTTCATTCTCCCAATAGGGAAATTCTGGGTATCTTATACTTTTCCCTGAGTCATGTAATAGTCCGGCTATTGTAGCAATTCCAATTTCTCTCTCATTAAAACCTAACCTAGAAGCTACTCTTGCAATATCACGACCAACACGTTCAGAATGAACACCTGTGTCTTTGTCCTGTTTATACAAATACGTTAATAATTCACTCGTAGCATGTACAACTGTACCATCAGCGTATATATATGGATGCAGCTGAGAGTCTATTTCCTTAAAAAAAGGCGTAGGGAGAATATGTGCTGTTTCAATGGTGGATTGCCTTGTATATAGGCTAGGATTTACATCGATTTCTGTTGTTTCTAACATACCTCTTACCGTTTTCTTTCTAAAATCTTACTTTTATGGACCCTACTATATTACTAGTACTCCCTAAAGTCAAGCTAAGCAATAGGCATTATTAGAACGATAGAATTCAATCTACATCATTTATTCAAAAAACTATAATACATAGAGTCATGAAAGTATTGAAATTACTTTTGTATATTAACAGTAAATGTTCTTTCGTCTTAGATATTAGTCAGACTCATCAGTTTTGCAATATCAGCAAAAGAGAACAAGAGAGTGAAGGAAAAGTGCTGCAAGCAGCGACTTTTGGCATATGCCTTCACTCTCTCACCAAGAGAAACTCAGAAGTTTTACTTCCACCAGCAAATGAGGCGGAGCATATGACTTCTAAGTCCCTTTCTCGGTGTTTGATGTGAGCCTAGCTCTCTTGTTCTCAGGTGATGAGAGAAGCGAGTTAGATTGTAAGTACTCCTATCCTTGCGTCGTGCCTGCAGGCAGGCTCTTATCTACAAGACTACTCACCACAGCATGTGTATCTGTGGGAAGTTTTTGTCCTGGTGCTTGAACGACAACTGTAACAGTGTCGCCACTTTGCATCAAAGCAGCAACAGAGTTTGGCATCGCCACCCAGAACACGACGTTATCAGGAATTCCTGTACCATGGAGCTGGAATATCCGATACTCAGTCCCGCCTTGATTGACCAAGACATTACTCAGGTGCGTTACCGTACCTGTAAGCGAAATCGTTCCACCAGCGTTTGGAATGGTTCCTGGTGGAAGCGTTCCGCTAAGCTGCTGCTGGTAGAGTCCTACCAACGTTGTTAGATCCTGTGCATACAAGACCTTTGAAGGGTCAGTTGTGTATGCGGTATCCAACAAACTAACACCTCGATAGGTATCTCCTTGGTTAACGACACAGTACCAGACGTATCGGGAGTAGATCTGCTGCAGCTGACAGAACTCAGGGTCAAGCTGTGCCCTCTGACTCACCGAATCAAGATACTTCTGAATGATCTGCTGTGCAGCAGATTCAGTTGCACCTTTCAAGGGAATGTTTATGGCAGCCCCACTCGTTGGGTTAACAACGAGTTCTCCGACCATAGTTGTGTCGGAAGAATTGGGACTGGTGTACGTGAAGACGTATTGGGCATCACCATGACCAGTCAGCTGATAGCTGGAGCTGTCAATGGAAACTTGCCCTGTTTGTCCCCACGGAATGCATACATAATGGTTGGCGTATTTCGCCCACCAATTGGACGCAAGGTCCTGTATGTAATCCTCAGGGTAAATCCGGTCAACCCACGAAGGGATTTGACTAACGGACTTCCACCAGGTTATCTCACCTGTTTGTGCATCGACGGCAATCATGCCGACGATTTTCTTCCCTTCATATCCGACTACCGGCTGCTCCAGGGAGCCGGTGTAAAACGGACGGTCGTCACCATCTCTCACTTCCATACCGTGCAGGTCATCAACGACCAGACCACGCGCGAATGGTAGCGTAAAATGGTAGTAAACGTACCTATCCAAGTCGTTATCCATGGGCCAGCCTAAATCTGGCACGTAGTGGATCTTAAAGCCGCCACGGTACACCGCTTGAGCATTTGGATCCTCTGCGCTTACGATTACATAGCCAGGGCTATTGCCACCGGCATTGTTAAAACTCTGCTGGTCGGAAGGTTTGAGATCAACAATGTAGACCCAGCGTCCATCCAATTTCTGAAGGTACGCTATGCCTGGCTGCAGATATGACCCGATGTCACCGGGAAACGCCTGCCGTGCTTTTGCAATCGCTACTTCTTGAGTGACCCGAATCAGGTGATTTGGATCAGCATCAGGAAGAGTTCCTGGTGTTCCTTCCTTTGGTTGGAAAAGCTGGAGCATCTTTGCTGTGCCAGAAGGGTCACACCATGGGGCTTGCCCATTGAGTAACCAGTGATTTGGCTCAACAAAAGCCATCATACTACCAACCCACCAGGCAAAAACACAGATGAGGAGAATGATAGGAATACCTCTTGCGAAGTAAACTCCTACTCCACCCTCATAGTCACCTATGCCATTGGCATACGATAACAACCATGTAGTTACAGCAAGCAGAAGCGAACCCCCGATAAGAGGGAACACATTTGCCTCAGACCACATGGTAGAAACGTCTGGTGTAGCAGCTCCGAAGAACACCCAACCTGCAAGAAATCCTACAACGAAGTTAACCGTTGCATTCACTCCTGCAAGCACAAGCCGTTTTGGAAACGGCGTGTCGGTGAACAACCCTAACGGAATCACGAAGGCCGCAATCGCAAATACAATTGCGTACGGAACTTCTGCTGCCAATGCCGAATCCATCTTGCTACCTCCCGTTTGTGAGGCTAAGGTCAGGATTTGCTGCCACAGTTAAGGGCAGTTGTGCCTGTACTTGATTAATAGATGTCAACACGGATGTTGGTTGGGAAGGGGTTACCTTCCACAACTGACCTTGCTGGTCAAACATCCAAAAGGTTGGAAGAACTGTACTTCCAGGCTCAGGGTTTATAACGAAGGCCTGGAGCACGTTGAGATTGTACGAGTCTCCACCAAGAACGGTGAAGTTGACGCCTGTCCCATGAACGCTTGCAGAGGTAATCTGGTACACGTTCATAGCTTTAGTCCACATAGGACTAAAAGGAACTCCATACTCAACTGAGTAATACACACCTCCGTTCTTTAGCAAAGCAAAGTTGACAACATTTACCTCATTGCGAAGTTTGGCGGCATCTTCAATAGAATACCACCTCATATTCGCAAACCAATCCCTGGAAGAATTGGGGGTTGTTGTCGGATTCATGGTCGAGACAACACTCTGGTTGCCAGGGTTTGTCTCAAACCTGTTAGGACCGGTGTGGAAAGTGTAATAGAATCTCTGCCACAAGAATGTGGCGATGAGTGCTATTACTATAGCTCCCACTATAGTCCCTAATAGTACTTTGGCCTTCGGACGGATCCTCATCAGGGTATCCTTTCTTTAGAAACTTCTGTTACTGCTGATGTTTTGTACTTACTGCCTTCTCCTTTCTCAACATCACCCTTTCTGAAAGCAAGCTACTACTTTCATAAAAGGTGAGAAGAAAGGAAAAGGTGCATCACATCAAATTGTTAATGTGCTGCAATTACCCATAAACAAATCAAATATTGTTATAGGATAAAATGCGATATAGTTATATCAGTCCAATGATAGATTGTCAACTATGGGATAGAAAAAAGAGCAAAAGGAACGACGAAACCTTTGAGAGAAACAAAAGAGTCGAAGAAGAACAAAAATGAACTCCGAAGATCCCAAAATGAAATGAATGGAATCGAACTAGTGAAGCTAATGCTAAAGATTTGTGCCAAGAGTCAAATTAAACTGACTCAGTCCCGCTGAGCGGGATGCCTTAGCCACCTTTGTGCCGAGAGTCAGAGTCGAACTGACATAGCCTGTTCTTCAGACAGGTGCCTTGACCACCTTGGCTATCTCGGCAGAAAAATTAGGTTGTTTAAAGATTCTACAGAGTTGAACTGACTTAGTCCCGCCCTCCGGCGGGATGCCTTTGGCCAACCCTAACTAGCTTGGCAAACTTATGACTTGGGATATTATACCAAATTAAAGCCTAGTTATCAGCAATTATCTCTTCATACCTACTTTATAAACCTATGAGTTCACTGTAAAAAGCTTGCTTACTATAAAACAAATTTGTATACTTACCATACAAATGGAAAAGTTTCTCCCTCTCGCAACTCTCTGTATACTCATTGTAGGGCAACTCTACTGGTTAATAAGTGAAAGAAAATCTGAAAAAGCCAAACCATTAAAACAATCAAGAACTTCCATCTCGTATTTCAAAAGGTTTATTATAGGAATAATTGATTTATTTATTGTTTTACAATTAATTTCTTTTGTTTCCTTTTTGCCATTGCCACAGATTCCTTTTCTTTCTTTATTTGGATTTTGTTTAGTATGTATAGGAGCATTGATAAGTGTACAAGCTCGACGTGATCTGGGCAATAATTGGGCGCATGCTGTAGACTATCAAATAAAAACAAATCATGAGCTTGTAACACAGGGTATTTATCGTTTTATACGCCATCCGATATATATTGGATTACTTTTCGGATATGTTGGAGCTGAATTAGTGATACATAGCTATATTGCAATCATTTTTTTTATAGCCGGAGGGTGTCTGGCTTACCTGCAAGCAAAGAGAGAAGAAAAGCTTTTAAGTAATTACTTTGGAGAAAAATATAAAAAATATATGAAGCACTCAAAAATGTTTATTCCTTATTTTTTCTAATATGTGGACCCTGCAAGATTCGAACTTGCGACCTTCTCAGTGTAAATGAGACGCTCTACCAGCTGAGCCAAGGGTCCAGACGTTCAAAGCAAATTATAATGGATTTCCCTGTGAGTAGCAAGAATTACAAGATTGCTTCGTCTGGGACTCCCAATGTTATTTTCTTAGTTTGGATTTCCCTTCAGAACTCTGGAAAATATAGTAATATACAACAGGTATGAAAAAGAGCATGATGCTTCCTGAAAAAAGAAGGCCTGCAATAATTGCTCCTCCCAATCCTTGCCACAGAGCATTTGATAAAGTAATCGGGATAAGTCCGACAATTGCAGTAAAAGATGTAAGTGCAATTGGTTCAAGCCGGCTTTCTGCAGCATCAACAATCGCATTGGTAAATTCAAGACCTGCTTTAAGATTTTGATTAATCTTATCAACAATAAGGATAGAATTTTTGACAACAATTCCAAAAAGAGCAAGCGTACCGATAAGCGCCGGGAAAGACAACGGCGTATGGGTCAGGGCAAATACAATAAATACACCGGAGATAGAAAGGGGGATAACAAGCATCACAATAAAGGCTTTTCTGAAAGATGAAAATTGCAATACCATGGTGATAATAATAAGGAGGAAGGACAAAATCATTGCCTGGAAAATTGAATTTACAGATTCCTGGTTTTGCTGATTGACTCCGCCTGTTGTCCAGGAATATCCTTCGGGTAAATTGAGTGAGTCTGCATATTTTTCTAAGTTTGCATTTTTCTGACTTACTGAATATCCTTTGGTCACACTTGCAGTTACTGAAATAGTTCTCTTTCCACTTTCTCTGGTAATTAATGTCGGGTTGGGTTTAAGCGTTATTTTGCCAAGCGCGATAAGCGGCAGAGGACCAGTCTGGGTTGGAATCATAAGAGTAGTTAATCCTTGGGTTGTTTCAGGACTCGTATCAGTACGAAGTACTATATCCTGTTCTTGGGTATTACCTTGTTCTATTTTTACTTTACTGTCCAATGTAAATCCGCTCGCATAGGTACGAAGCCAAAGTCCCAATTGATCCTGTGTCACACCTGCATCAAGCATTTTTTGATAATCTGGTGTAAATACAATTTTGCTGGTGCCTGACTTTATTGATTTATCAATATTAGTCACTCCTTGCTGTTTTGTAAGATATGCTTCAATTTTGTTGGCATAGGTATCCAGAACGGTTAAGTCATCACCAAATAATTTAATTTGTAAATCCGATCCAGCAGGCGGTCCTCCGCTTTCTTCAATGACTGAAAACTTGCCTTTTTGATAATTTGCATATCTATCACGAATCATTTGCGCTAAATCGATTGAGGAAATTTTTTGTTGATTGGTTGGTGGGAGAACAACAGTAATTGTTGCGATATTGCTTCCTCCACTTGATGGACCAAAACCTGTATCAGGACCTGACCCGACATCAAGAGTTGCCAATTGTACTTCAGGAAGTTTGCGGATATCATCCATTACCTTCAAAGCTTCAGCTTGTGTCTGCTCAACTCTTGTTCCTGCCGGTAACTCAAGTGAGATGTTTAGTGATTCCTGGGCGCTTGCCGGGAAAAATTCATTGCGTACAAACCCAAGAGGCAAAAGCACATACGAAAAAATAGAAAAAATAATAACTGCAGCTAAAGCCTTGCGCCTGTTATTTTTGCTTGAAAGAATGGCATGAAGCACTGATTGATATTTTCTACTGATAACATCAAAACTGATAAATCCTTTATCCAGATAACGAGCAAGTCTATTTCCTTGTGATTGTCTTTCAGGCCTTCTTCTATTCTGAGCAGAACTAAATCGCTTTACCAAAATACTTCGTATCTGAAAATAAATAAAAAGATTTAACGCAAAGATAATTGTTGCAGGGACAAGTGCTACACCTTTTGGCACAAGAAGAAAAAATACTCCAATAACTAAAAGTAAAATAAGAATCCGAAATAGCATCATGACTCTGTAGGGCACTTGTGGCTTAAGCGCCATAATAACAAGAGGCAAGGTAACAAACATGGCAACACCAAAAGAAGAAAGGAGAGCGCTTGAGACAACAATTGGAATTGGTTTTATGAATTCTCCGATGATTCCGGTAGATAAAAGTAGTGGAACAAAAGCCCAGACAGTAGTAAGAGTAGTAGTCAGAATTGCAGTCCTGAAATCCCGCCAAACCAGAAGGCCTGCCTGCATTGGAGTAAATTTATTGGTGCGATAGTAGGAAGAAAGTGCTGAAATAACAACAATCGTATCATCTACCAGAAGTCCAAGCGCCAAAAGCAGAGAAAAAAAGGCAATAAAACTCAAATCGATATTGGTCAAACGCATAACAATAAACGTGATAAGAAACGTCAATGGAATTGCTGATGCTGCAATAATTGCCTGTCGCGTGCCAAGAAAGATTACAATTACCAGGAACACTAGAACAAAAGTAATGAGTAAATCCCGTACTAGTTCGTTAAACTGACGCGTTATCATGTTGCCAGTATCAAGCACTGTTGATAGAGTAACCTGGCCTTTGTATTTTGCCAAAAACGCATTTACTGTATCATGTGCGTCTTTATCAGCAGTTGTCACGTTGGAAGAACTTTTTTTAAAGATACTAAATGTGATAGCAGGTGACGAAGCACTCCGTGAAGTTGCAAGATAGGAACTCGTAGTTCCTGGTTGCTGACGAATCGCAACGGTTGCAATATCTGAAAGAAACACACTTGTCCCGTCCGCCAGCTTAATTCTTAGGTTTCTTAAATCGTCAACTGAGGTGATTGTCGGGTCAATGGTTATTGAAAATGAAGATGCAGAGGTATCAATAGTTCCTCCAGGTTGGGCTTTAATGGCAGTAGTTACCGTTTGGGAAAGAAGCGCTGGATTTACACCATATGCTGCGATTGCCTGTGGCTTTATCAGCACTTGAATCTCCTGGTTATTAAGTCCACTGGTTATGACTTGATTCACAGTCGTTACATCTTTTAGCTTGTCTTTTAAATTGCGGCTGAAACGGACTAATGATGCTTCATCCTGACCGCTGATACTAAATACCCAAATTGGCGCATTCTGAAAATCAAGTTTTTGCACTTGAGGAGTAGTTGCGTCTTTTGGCAGATTGCTCACAGTCTGTACAGCTGTTTGGACATCACTTTCCGCTTTATCTGCATCAACCCCTGAATTAAATTGAATGATTACAGATGAGACAGAATTTTGTGATGTTGAAGTCATCGTATCAATATTTGGCACGTTACTTACTGCTTGTTCAATAGGAATAGTAAGGAGTGACTCGACATCATTTGGCCCTGCTCCAGGCAAAACAGAAGAAACAGTTACAATCGCGATGTTTATGGTTGGGTTTAAAACGCGGGGGATATTTAAAAAACTTATAATTCCAATGACAAGAATCATAAAGATGATAAGAATCACCAGACGTGCATTGCGAAGATACCGCGCAATTAAGCTATTATCTAATCGCGGGTCGAATTTTAATTTACGTAAATAAGAAGTAAGTATTGCCATAAAAAAAACGAAAAATGCAAAGCGAAAAACGCAAAATTACAAATGCAGAATACGAAATGATTTTTCTTTTTTGAATTGTTGTTTTACCCTTTTCGCTTTACGTTTTACATTAATTCTTAGTTTGTCCTCACTGTGTCTCCTGAAACGATATTCCTATCTAGGATTACCTGGTCTCCTGTATAAAGTCCGCTTGTCACTTCTACATAACTGCCAAAGACATTTCCAAGCGTTACTGTCCGGGTTACTGCTTTCTGGTTTTGCACAACGAGAAGATAATTGGTATTCTGTGTCTGGTATATTGCATCAAGCGGAACAAAGGGAACCGCTGATGAAGTATTTACATTTCCAACAGGAATTGCAATTTGCACATACTCTCCATCAGTTGCTGAGATATTTATATCATCTGACAAAGGATATACGATAGAGTAGAGCTGACCATCAGTTGCTTCTGTCGGGACAAAAGATGGACGTACCTGATAGCTCGTATTGTTACTATATAGAGTACTGGTATCAAGTGTTGAGATATTTCTTGCAATATATCCTGGCACATCAACAATTGCTGATGCTTTGTTATTGGTTGAAGTTATCTCAGCAAGCGGCATTCCGGGATTTACTTGTTGTCCAACTCTTACATACACACGCTCCACAGTTCCTGAGAATGGACTGGCAGGAAACATCGTTGCTGCATTCACTTCTGCCATATTTGCCTGTAATTTGCTTACTTCTTTATTTAACTCAAGTGATTTTTGTTGGACATCAAGCTGAGCAAGCGCTAAGTCTCTCTGTGTATCAGCCAGGCGTCCTTGAGGTTTCCCGCTATCTGTCTGCTCCTGCAAATTACTAAGTGCTTGTCTCAGTTGATTTTGAGCACCTTGCAATTGATTAATTTGTGATTCTTCCTGAAGGATAGTTGCCGGTTGAGCGGTTGGATTATTTTTGTCATTGGTAAGTTGCTGATTTAATGTGTCAAGCACTGTTTGATTGGTATTCACAAGCGAGCTTGTCTGGCTTGCAGATTGTGAAGCAATTGCTTGCATATCAGTGAAGTTATCATGATTGATATTGCCAATATCACGTTGTTTTTGAATTACATTGTTTTGTTGGTCAAATGTATCAAGGACATTTTGATACTGAGTCTTTGCAATTTGCGCCTGAAGTGCCGGAGCGTTACCACCTTGATAATTGCTGGAAAGAGTAAACAATTGTGTGCCTCTTGCTACACTATCTCCTTCAGACACAAAAATATTTTGTACAATTCCAGGAGCAAGAGCGACAATCTTGACAACTCCTGATTTATCAATTTTTGCCTGAAACATGGCTTTTGGTGTTTCACCAATATTGTAAGTATGAACTGTCTTTACTTGCACGGCAGCGGTTTTCTGCGGTTTTGGTTTACTCAAGACATTGCCGATTATAATAATAAGAAAAAGAAGTGCAAGGGTAGTAAAAAATGAAATGAGTGGTCTTTTTTTGATAAAAGCAGTTATGTGTGTATATAATCCACGATAAAACATAAAAATAGATACTTCTCTCTGCTGAAATACACGAGGCAGCTTAGGTAGAATTCAATAGCTCTACTATATACCATATAGCCTCATTTGTCAAAATATTTTTGAATTTATTGAAGGAAATTTAAAAAATTGAAATATGAGTATTTCATGAAAAAAGCCTTTCGAGGAACTTCCTTTATGAAGTTATGAGATCTCGTACGATTCTGAAGACTCGCAGAGTCTGCACGACCTGCATTTTCGAAAAATGCAAGACGAAGAAAATAATCTTTTTTTGTATGAAAAAAGCCCCCTTGGTAATTGATTTGGGAATTCCTCCTGCTGAAGATATGCTCCAGCAATCGGTTTTCCTTATTCAATCACCTCCTAGCGGGGGCTTCGTTTTGCAACTTTCTTGTTGCGGTTAGGCTTGCGCTGCTCTAAAACTAGAATAATGCAACATGATGCTATTGGGTGGATAGAGCCAGATCCATACACTATGGATTCGGCCATCCACCGTATTATGATGTACTTCAAGATGTACCCATCCGTGTGGATAATACATCGCTTTCAACCTGTTATATACAGGTCGAAGCAGTGCTTTCCTTGCTTTTTTGTTTTGTGGAAGAGTCCGTCCTAAGATGGAGGCCGCTTGCTCCTCAAGCTCTATGCCCTCAGTCAAGAGGACAACTGTCCCGTGAAGAACTTGCTGAATCTGTGCTACCACGGCTTTATCGAGCTCTCGCTTGATCAGCAGTGCAGCTGCACTAAGACGTGCTTCCATTCCCAAGAACTGCGGTGCATTGTCATCGTTCCTTTCTGCTTGTGAGCTTTTTAGACTATGCTGACGTATTACAACAACGCGCTACTAGTTCTCAAACAGTACATAAAGCTTTCCTTCTTCGAAGAAGGCATCGTAGCGGATTACCACCCATCCGATTCCTCCTTCAACTCTGCCTAGGAAATTAAATTCGCTAGGCGCTGGATCCGTTTTTGGAACAAACTTCATATCTAGAATCCAAGTTGAGAACTCAACACCTTTGGCCCCTCTAAGATGAAAATCTTGCAAGGGGTTATAGGATGTCCAAACCCATCTCTTACCTGGTTGTTGGCGATCTTAATACACTCGTCCAACGACGGTCCATCAACAATGCGCACTTCTTTGACAACTCTGCGCTTTGCTCCCTCAATAGAGAGACGACCTTCGAAAAGCGGGGTAGCCATCAAAAACCTCCTGACCTGAACTACCTCCCAAATGGTCAGCATGCTGCTTACAAAAACTAAATTATAAGCAAAATGCCTTCCATTTGAGAGGTATTTCCGTCGAGTCAAACTCGACTTCACCAAGACTGATTTAATTCGCAACAATTTTAAAGTGCAATTTAAAAATAAAGACGTACTCTAAAAAATAATTGTTTTCTTTGCATGTCCTTATTTCTATAGTAGAGTAGCAAAAAAGAAGAAACATGTCAAATGCTATAGGTTTAAAATTATCTGGAACAAAAGACTATGAGCAGCTATCAAAAGAGAGGAACTTTCATTCAAAGGACTCCTAAATAGAGCGATTTATCTCATTGCTCTTAGGAAGCACGTCTTAAACTTATATTGTACCTGATATCTTTCATCCAGGATACTTCTTATAAACTCCGGAAAAGGTAATCTACTTCTTATCATAATTTCAATTTGATATACTAAAAATATGTTATATTGTACACCATTTCTTTTATTTGATGGTAATTGTGCAGAAGCAATGACGTTTTATCACGAGTGTCTTGGTGGAGAATTAACTATCACTAAGCTTGGAGATTCTCCCATGAAAGACATGCTTCCTAAAGAAAAGTGGGAAAGAACTATCAATGCGCATCTCAAAAGTAGTGAGATTGAAATATCAGCGACAGACTGGATGGCATCACCAGCATACAATCCAAAACAAGGAAATACATTTGCTATATTTGTCATTGGACAATCATACGATGAGTTAAAGGTAGTTTTTGATAAACTCTCAGAAGGAATAGATAAAGATAAAGAAGAAAGCCGTTTTCAAGAGCTGCATGATCTGCCCTTTGGAACCTACGGACAGTTTACTGATAAATTCGGTGTTCATTGGATTTTTAAAGGAGATAGGAAGCTTAGGATATGAAAGTATGTCAGTAAAAGATTTAACTCAAACCTACTACGAGAGTCTTAATCAGAAAAATGATAAATGACAAGAATTTTGAGAACAAAACATCTGGATTGAACGTACGATTAGTTTGAATTATAAATCCAAACAGCTCTATTCTGACTCGTCACTTTTCTCGGGTGCAGGGGAGAGAACACGGTTAGAACCTTGATCGAATCAATTGACTGGAATCCTATACCTGATTTCTCAAATACAATATTCCTAACGGCATAAACTCTCAACCTTAACATTTATTTTCCAGAATTAACCAGAAAATTCATTCTAATAAAAAGATTACTGTTATATTACAAGCGGAATCCCTATTGCCTGATAAAGCTCTTTTCTTTGTGCCGTTACTCTCTGTTGATAAGGAAAAATATCTTTCAAGGAATATTGATAATATCCGCAAACAGCAGACCAAATAGCTTTGTTAGGCGTATCTGGATCGTTTATCATCGCACTAGCAGGATATTTATGAGTCATTCTAAAGCAAAATTCTTCTGGGTCTTCTCTTGTTACAACGTATAATTTTAATCCGTATCCATTTATTGCATCAATCAATATTTTGTTAATATGTTCGTCTCTAAAACCGTATCCTATGATAAGAAGTTTTACCTCATTTCTGTTTAATACTTCTTTAAAAAGTCTGAAGTACCATTTCAGTAATGGAACTCGATCAATTGCTCTTTCCTTGTTAATACCAATTACTTTAATGCGATCTCCGTCTTGCGTTACCCATCTTAATGAACCATGAAGTTTAATATAGGCAAATTCATTCGGATTCCGGTATGTACACTTAAAAATCCGGCACTTGTTTTAAAAACTCATTAGGAGT
>CAZSWA010000010.1:0-51291 GCA_964610465.1 uncultured Gammaproteobacteria bacterium
AATCGACTACAGCCCCGGGTTTACACCCGGGGAAATACGTCTGTAAATATTATACACTATTTTCCCTCTTCTTTTCATTTTGCTATAATGCAAACGTTTTATGGCAATAGAAATTGATGAACAAAGAAGTCAAGGATTTCATATCTATGTAAAAGGGTGGGTCAACCATGCAAGAGGAATAAGACCTGAACCACCTCCTGCTCCTTCACCTGACGCAGGCTTTCGTCATTATGAAGATAGACAACCAACTGGTTTTTGTCATACCTCCGTAATTGAAATTCTTGCTGAAAATGGAGAAGAAATAAATTTTGGAGAAGTAAATGATGATATTGAGAAAGGCTTTAAAAAAGCTGGTTATAATGAAGTTGTTGAAAATGAAAAAGAAATACATGATGGCGATGTTGTTATTTATGGTATTTGGCCACAAACACGAGCTCCTCAAGACGGACGCAGTTTTGCACATGTCGGGATAGTAAAAGAAAAAGATGTACTATCAGAGTTTGGAAAAGAAGGTACGCCATATATGACAGTATATGCGCATGAGATAGATGTGGTTGCGTTTCCTCAAAAAATAGTAAATCAGGTAAGAGTTTTCCGCAAAAGAAAATAAAAATGCTAAATGCCATCAACAATTTCTTCCTCAAGTCTTTTTATGTCTTTTATAATAAGTCTATTTCTCTCAAGACTCACGAGTCCTTTATCTTTAAGGTTTTTTATCTCACGACTGATTGTCTCCCGACTCATTCCGGTCTGAGTACCTAATTCCTTTTCAGTTATCGTAAGTACTGTAATATTTCCTTTCTCTACTCTCCCAAAACGTTTTGAAACAATAAGTAATTCTGTAATCAGCCTTGCGTATGCGCTGCCAGACATGAGATACGCCATCCGGGTAAGCAGTCCATCTGTTCCTTTATATACGCGGCTTAAAAGATTGTATAACACATCTTGTGTATTTTTGATAAATTTTATGGCTGTATCTTTTGGTACACGACATAATTCCAAATCGGTCATTGCTTCATAGAAGTATTTATTTTGTGTCTGGTTGATTGCCCATGACATAGGAAAAAATGAATATGGCTTAAAAATGTTAAGAACTAATTCATCACCTTTTTTTGATATTGCGTACATTTTTACCTTTCCTTTTTTAAGATAAAAAACCCCTGCAGGATTCTCATCTGCGCGTATCAAAATTTCTCCTTTTTTATATGCTTGCGTTTTAAATTGGTTAAAAAACGCATCAAGCTTCTTTTGTATACTCGTTTCCATACCTGCATTATATCAAAGAAGCTTAATTTACATTGTGTTGCAGAGCAATAGGAAGCTCCAGATAAAATGTCGACCCTTTCCCCTCTTTACTTTTTAGACCTATCCTTCCTTTGTGATAATTGACTATTTGAGAACAAATATAAAGTCCTAGGCCTAATCCTTCTAATTTATTTTGCTGCACAGCCTTTGTTCTATAAAATCTCTTGAATAGATTTTTCTGATCCTCTCTTGCAATTCCCAATCCATAGTCTTTCACATAAATACTTACTGCTTTTTTGTTTTCTTTCAGTCTTACTATTATTTTTTTCGTGTCAGGAGAATACTTTATGGCGTTGGTAATTAAATTGGTTAGCACCTGTCCGATTCGATATCTGTCACCAAAAAGTATTTTTTTTGAGGAACCGTACAGTTCGATAGTACGGTTTTTTGCAATGATATGTTGATTTTCAACAACTTCCTTTACTAAAGTATTAATAGAAAAAAACGCATTTGAATAAGAAAATTTTCCAATTTCTATTTTGGTGATATCAAGTAAATCGTTAATTAATTCCAATATTTTATCTGACTGATAATTAATTTGTTCTGCATAAAGAAGAGCTTTTTTATCTTGAGTATTTTTTGCATTTTTGATAAGTAAACCTGAAAAACCTTTCACAGCAGTAAGCGGATTTTTCAGTTCATGAGCAACAAAGCCAATAAATTCATCTTTTTGATCTTCCATTTCAAATCTTGCTTCACTGGCAACGCTTATCATTATTCCTTCTATAATAAATACTGCTGTTACTACCAAATCACCTGCCAAAGGATGATATACTATATCAGTAATTAAAAACGCAAAATAAATCAGTATTGCAGATAGAATTGTTGCAAAAATCCCAGGACCCAAACCGCCATACCATGCGCTTAATGCTACTACAAAAGATACCATGAGAAATGCAGATGTATTTCCCAAAAATTGGGAAAAAAAGAATTTCAGCGAAAAAACTAGAACCACCAGCAGAATAGCAAATCCATAACGTCTGATACGATTCCTCTTTTTAAAGTGAAAAAATTTACTAAGATATACTTTTAGATTACCCCATATTCCATCCATTCATTGTCTATATAGATGATATGTTCTAAAATAGAAATGATCACTATCACACAAAAAAACAAGACAGAATACATGTAATATTGCGGGAAAACCTCCCGTAAGTTTCTGTTTTTTCTTTTTTGTATATATTATTTAATGTTTCCTATTGCACGGCTTATATGAGTTGGTCCTTCATACTCTTCATCTGGAAGTTTTTCAAGAGTACTCATGACTTTCTCATCTGCACCTTCTTGTTCAGCTTTTTGAAGAAGATCCTGTTTGGTAGCAGGATAGTCAATCCCTTTTAAGTATTTTTCTACCTGAACAGGATTTGCGTATGAAGTATTGCTACTCACACCGCCTTTTTTGCCTGTATGAGACTTCCTGCTTTTTTTTGAAGCGTGTCCTGTTTCTCCACCCTTTGCGCCCATTGTTGCATATTGATTCTCATTATATGCATACTCTCTTTGTGGAGTTGTCCTCTGGACATTCTGCTGTTGTTGGTCCACAGTTCTTACATCAGAAGCGTTATACTCATCAAAGACTTGCTGAACTGCATCTTCTTGTTCCTCTCTTACTGGAACAGCAAGAAGAATAGCTCCGTCGTTGACTTGTGTTTCATAATTCTTTGCTTCATCATGAGTCAAACCCAACCCCATAAGCGCTCCCAAAAGTCCACCAGCAACGGCTCCCGTGGCAACTCCTGATACAGTAGTTGCGGCTGCTCCGCCAAGACCTAATGTCGCAGCAATTGGTCCACCAATCAAAAATGCGCCAAGACCTGGAAGTACTATACCTGCAAGAAGACCTGCGATACCACCAACCACTGCACCAGTGGCAGCACCGGAAACAGCACCATCAGTGACATTTGTACCGGTATTATCCCGCATTGCCTGTGCCTCTGTAGTATCTTTCATGACGATGGAAATATCTTTTGCATCAAATCCTTGTGTTTTGAGAGTGTCTACTACTTCTTCCGCATCTCCCCTATCATGAAAAATTCCTATAATCGTTTTATTCATATATTCACCCCCTTCGCCATTAAAAAATAGACTAGCTAATTAGATTGAGAATTAAACCACAAAGGTGTAAGAATTTTTTAAGAATGAGAGAACTTTTCTCTCTTGACTTCTTTCTTATAAAACCAGTACTATAGAAACCATGGCAAAGACGGATAAGAAAACTGAAACAACACCTGACAATATCTGCCCTAAATGTGGCTCTCCTCTTGGAGAAATTACTCTTACCAAAACAGGACAAAAACTTCAAAGATGTTCTACCGGCAGCTGGGACCCAAAAACCAGGTCAAATGTTGGATGTGATTACGTGAAGTGGTTTGAAATGGAACCACAAGAGCTTGATGAAAAATGTCCCAAATGCGGAGCAAAACTTGTGCTCGCATATACTCGCTTTGGCAAGAAAATGAAAAAATGCTCAACCGGCACCTGGGATAAGATTGCCAAAAAAGTAGTCGGCTGTGACTATGTTGAATGGATAAACGGCACGACTGAACCGCTTGATGAAATATGTCCGGATTGCGGCAATAAGCTTGTCCTTTTCACTACCAATGCAGGAAAAAAGATGAAAAAATGCAGTACTGCAGGCTGGGATAAAAATACACGCAAAGCAACAGGCTGCAAATATATATACTGGCTTAGACCTGATGAATATCCTCAAGCAAATGATAGTAGCGGCGAAGAATTCTTACCTCCAGAACCTGAGGAATAGGTTTTATCTAAAAATAAATTATTAATGTTTTTCATTACCTGCATTGGCCACATATATATCTTTTCCTTCTAGCTCATGTAGGTCAGATTCAGGTTTTTTTCTTCTTCCCTTGCTAATTTTTTCTCTTGCTATTTCAATTACTCTGTATGCTGAATCAATTTGTTTTCTGTTAAGTATATTTCTTCTTTCTCTTTCCTTTTCTTCTTCTTCAGCATGTTTTTCTTTTGTAGTCTTAATTAGTTGTATAGCTGATTCATACCTTGTGTTTTTCAAGAATTCTCCATTCTTCTTAGATTCAGCTTCTTTTGGTCTTTCGAGTTCTGCTGTTCTTGACATATCTTTTTATAATCCTTTACAGGATATTCCACCTCCTTTCTCTTATGTTATTTCCAATCTATTGTACAGATATAATAAATTCATTCGAAAAATGGAATAAACAAGTAATAAAATAATCTTTATCTGCCTTTTACCTGCTGAGAGTATGCATTTTCATAAGGAAAGTGTTCTACCTGTACTTCTTTTGGGATACTAACTTTGGGTTGTAGCTTGATAGTCCAGTTCACCAATGCTTCAACTAATTCTTTAATCTTCTCTTTTGTATATTCATCAGTTACATTTCCTTCTGCATCAATTTTTTTATTTGCTTCAGGGATGATGACTTCAGGTTTATTTAGTGGAAACATATTTAAAAACACAAATACCTGTCGTAGCTGGTACTGAGCCCGTGCTCCTCCCAGCATTCCTCCTGATGCACTCATGATAGCAACAGGTTTTGCATCCCAGGAACAATCGTCATATGGTCTTGATGCCCAATCAATGGCATTTTTGAGGACTCCTGGGATTGAATAATTATACTCAGGTGTTGCAAAAAGAACTGCGTCTGCATATGCGCTTTCTCTTTCAGTTCTTCTACAGCTTTTGGCGGATTCTTTTCGTCATCTTGATTAAAGAGTGGTATCTCTCCCAGTTTTTCAAAAATCTCAATCTCTGCAGTATAATCTCTTGCTAATTTCTGTGCTTCTTGCAATATTGCTTTGTTATAGGAATCTTTTCGTAAACTTCCCGCAATACCTAAAATTGTAATATGCTTGTTTGTCACATTCATCTCCAATTTTTACGCTAGTTTATTGAATTAAGAGTGCAATAAGAGGGATAAAAGAGATAGGTAAGAAATCGTTAAAGAGTCTGGTACAAAACTCGTTTATGGCTCTCTTACTCCGGCACCTACTGTATTTATACCAATACGCCAATTCCAACCCAACCAATCCTGGCAATCCGGGAAACAATGGCAATCCCAATCCTCTAGGACAATTCAAACGTTCACAATCAATTCAACAATTACTGCAAATGCTTCTTCAATTACTTAAACAGTTTTTCTTAAGTTCCAAATTTAAATAAAACTGTTTCATTACTTAACAAATTTTTTTGAAGAACAAAAAAAAGAAAATATTAGGAAGAAATAGTTACTGTCTTCTGAAACAAATGCCTGTCTTCCACAATTTTAAGGAGAAATTGAGCAACATCTGCCCGGGCAATCTTATCAAGAATATTTGTTTTTATATGTTCACCCACTCTATATGCACCTTTCCGTTCTCCATTGGTTAATGTAACAGGACGGACAATTGTCCAGTCAAGTCCACTTACTCTTATAAGTTTCTCCTGCTCTTTTTTATCCTCTACTGTAATTTTGGACAAAATTCTTACCAGGAGTATCATAAGTTTTGAAACCAAATCCACATCCTGTATATCACCTACCATTGGATGTGAGCTTTGTACAATCAGTCGTTTTATTTTATATTGTTCCATTGCTGCAATAATATTTTTTGTCCCATCACGAAGCACGAGTTGCTTTGCACCGGACGAAGTTCCAAGAGTAGAAATTACTGCATCAGTATCTTTAATAGTTTGACTAACTTTCTTTTTATCTAAAATATCTCCTGCAATTACGGTAAGATTTTTATTACTGAAAGTAATTTTCTTAGGATTTCTTACCAATGCTTTCACTTTATATTTTTTTTCTAAAGCTTGATTTACAAGTTCATTACCCGTTGCTCCGGTTGATCCAAAAACAGCGAGTACCATATTCACTATTAGAATATCATTCTCGCTTCTTTTTTCCAAGCATTGAATATCAAGAAAACGGAGTTTTTGTATATTAGTCTTTTATTGGAAGACTGAAGAAAAACGTAGAGCCTTTTCCTTCAACACTTTCTACCCAGATTTTTCCATTTTGCCTTTTGAGGATTTCACTTGAAATATACAGTCCAAGACCTAACCCTGGCATAGTGATATGAACCGGATCGCTTACTCTATAAAAACGTTCAAACAAATGTTCCTGCTTATCTCGGATTATACCAATACCAAAATCTTGTACTGACGTAATGACCTGAATTTTATCCATTTTTATCTTCACAATAATTTCTCTTTCTAAAGGTGAATATTTTAATGCATTAGTAAGTAAATTTGTGAGTACCTGTCCTATCCTTTCTCTATCTCCATAAATATATATATGAATTTTTGTTTTCTTTATTACAATTTTATGTTCAGTAGTTCTTTGTACTTCTTCAACTATCTCATCAACCAGTTTATTATAGTAAAACCGTTCAGGACGAAATTGTAATTTTCCTCCTTCTATCCTTGAAACATCCAACAGGTCGCTAATAAGAGTAGTCAATTTGTCAATTTGAGCATCCATTTTCTCAAGAAAATCTACAGCGCGTGTATCTCCATCTTTTTTAAATTGTTTCTGAAGTATTTGTGCAAACGCTTTAAGGCTGGTAACAGGAGTTTTCAGCTCATGACTTGCGACTGCCATAAATTCATCTTTCTGTTTTTCTAGCTTTTTTCTGTCAGTAATATCCACAACAAACCCAATACAAGTCTCAGAAGTATCAATTCGTGCTACTGCAATAAGTACTGAAATTTGTTTTCCGTCTTTTCGAATATATTGCTTCTCATAGGGAATAGATGCTCCTTTTGTTCTTAATGCCTCTACCGCTTTTTGACTTAACTCTTTATATTGCGGAGGTGTTAATGTATCTCTATGAATTATGCCCTTCTTAAGGTCTTCTCTCGTATAGCCAATCAAAGAAAGTAATGCATCATTTGCTTCAAGAAATTTTCCATCAAAATCAGAAATAAACAGCCCAACAATGTTGGCATCAAATAATTTTCTGAATTTTTCTTCACTCTGTTGCAGTTTCTCTTCTGCTTTTTTCCGCTCTGTTATATCTTGCACCGCAACAACTACATATTTTGCTTGTCCATTAGTATCTCTTACTACTGTTGCGTGAAGAATTCCATAAATTACATTTCCATTTTTATGGATATATCGACGTTCCTGAATAAGCTTATCTATTCCCCCTTCTATTAATTGCTTATACCCTTTTATACTGTTTTCCTTATCTGAAGGATGAATAAGTTGTAATGGATGCATAGTTTGCAACTCTTCCTTTGAGTATCCAAACATCCTCGGATAGGCTTTATTGAATGAAAACCAGTTACCATTTATGTCTGCAATTGACATTGCTATTGCGGTATGATGAAATGTGGCACGGAAACGTTCTTCACTTTCTCGTAGTTTTTCTTCAGCTTCTTTCTGTTCTGTAATATCTTCATGTTGTAAAACAAGATAGATAATTGTTCCATTTGTGTCTTTCACCGGATACATAATGGCACTTACCCATCTATAAGGAACTTTTGTCAGATTTGGAACGGTTTTTTCAGGCTCATATTTAATAGCAGGAATGTTTACAAATTCACCGGCAAACGCTTTTTTAATAAATGGCATTATTCCTTTTTCAATAAGTTGTGTATCTTGCAAAATATTGTAGTTATTGATAATTTTGTTGGATGTTATTCTCCAAAGTTTTTCCCATGCTTTATTTACCATAAGTGTTTGACCATCCTGTGAGAATATTTGAGTACTAATTGGTGATTGATAAAATATAGTTTCGAAGATAAATGAATTTATATTTCCATGTTTACCGTTCTTCATACAAATGGAGACAACAAAGTAGTATTATACCTCTAACTTGAAAATATGCAAATAAGAAATTTATGTGGTAAACATAGTGCGACTCTGTTGTATCTAAGAAGAATTATCCGAATGGGTATCTTGAGAAGTACTGTCCATTAGCCGTTGCTTATTTTTATATCTTACGACAATACGTTCTCCTTTGCAACGTTGCTCTTGAAATACTTGAGCATGGCTTTTGTACCAACTTTCTCTATCAGATGGTTTTATGAAATAGGTATGATTAAGACGTTCTCTTTGTAGTCTTTCATAAGGAGATATATGTCGTATTTCTTTTCCCGGCATAAAAAAGAATTGTATCATATAGATGAGTTACTATCAAAAATAATTTTAGGTCGAAAACATTTTATGATTTTGTTCTATTACCGTTTGACAGGTTTTTTTATTTACATCTTCTAAACTTTCACAAAGCTGTGATGCTTTTTCGAGGGAAGCAAAGTTATTGATATAAAATCCTACTATTCCTGCAATACATTGGCTTACTTGCAAACCAGTGCCTTGCATACAAGTTTTTTCTACTGATTTTGGATTACTGATATTTTCTTTCATAATTTGAGAACCTACTCCAAAAGTACATGCTCCTTGATAGTTTGATTCAGCACTAAGACACCAGTTAAGCGCTTTATCATACTGTGTATGATAAAGATGCAGATAGTAGGTTGGTGCATAAATATAACAATCAGTTTTATATTTGTTTTCTTCTGTCTCACAAGGATAAAACGGATTGGTTTTGCTGAGATATTGTGAATAATGAATTTTTTGGTCAGTATTAAAATTTTCCATAAAAACTCCATTCACACATGCAGACCAGCTAAATTTTTGTTTATATCTATCACATGTCTGTAAAGATAAAGGAAGATTATTATTGGTATAAAACATAATCCCATGTCCTATACCATGAAAACATTCCCAACTGAGAAAACTTTCTAATTTATACGCATTACACACTGATAACATAACCAATTGAATATCAACAGAACTGGTGAAATATGATTCTATTACTCCATGAATATATCCTGAATTACAAATCTCATTTTGATACGACATCGTCTTACCAAAATTTTTGTATTTATTAAATGCTTCATGTCCGATACTATGGGCAAGTGCATGACAAGATGCTGCAATTGCATCGCTTGATGCCGCTTTTTGTTCAAGAAGCTCTAATGCCGCTCTTGGATCTTTATTGTCAACAGTTTCAATAAGAGTAGTATTTATTGTATGAAGCTCCTGGGAACTTCGTGTTTGAGATTTTGTATTGATATGCGTAGTATCTTGAAGTTTACTACTTTGGGTCTTCAGCAAAATTATTTGACCTACAGAGAAAACGACAAAGATTCCTATACCAAGTATTACTTTCCACCGCACCCTTTTATGATAGCAAATTAAAGAAGTTCTTAATAAATCTCAACTGATGTCCCGACTGGAGTAAAATTATAAAGCCAGGCGGCTGCTGGTAATGGCGTGTTTACACATCCATTACACATAGGATGACCAAAATTATTATGCCAGTAGGCTCCATGAATTGAGTATCCTTGATAAGGATACATCACGTTTGGAACATTGCGTAAATCATAGTATCCGTGTACCGGAGACACTCCTCGCATTTCAAAGAAAGGATATTTTGCATATACATGAAATGTTCCAGTAATTGTTGATGATTGAGGAAGACCCGACGAGATTGGCGTTTGATAGACAATATGAGAATTTTCCCAGGCATAGAGCATTTGATGTGTCAAATCAACAGTAATCAGTTTATCTGTTGTATTTACTTCACTCGCATAACCTTTTGGAATTCCATAAAAGAAGAATACTACTATGCAAAGAAAGAGCAGTGAAAAAATATACTTCAGATGTATAAAAGTATCCTTTCACTTTGTATCATTTCTCTTTTTAGTAAAAGTCATTTAAGAAGTGGTAAGGAGAGGTTAAGAAAAAGTTCCTATACTTTAATTATCGTTAAAAACCTGTACTCTATATTGTCTGTAATAGTGTCTATTACTTACAGTTGTTTGTTCATTGGTTGCATTCACACGCGCTACATCAAAACTCTGTCCATCATTTCCTAGATTTGATGCTGCTGCCAAAACTTGCCCATATATATCACCCATTGCAAGAGGTTTGGCATTGGTTTGTGCAAGACTGACTGTATGACCATCTTTCACAGCTGCTGCATTTTGAAAGTGAATAACACCAAAATTATCAAGCGGCATAACGCGTCGTACACCACTTGGCGCTTCTTCTATCCAGTCAGCTGAAGAAAGCGAAGAATCATATGTTTTTGTAAAATGTATACTTTTGTTGGTTGTGTTGTCTTTAAATGCAATCTGCCAATTCCCAGGAGTTTTTTGTGTAATTGCAATAGTTACTGAATCACCTGCATTCACATCAATTCCAAGTGGTTCAGATGGATATGGCAATGTTTCAAAAAATGCCTGATAGATTACTTGTCCATCCATATCTACTATTCCTTGAGTACCTGCTTGAATAAGATCTGGAGTATCTACTCCACCTATCCCAATCCAGGCAGCATCTGCGCCATAGGTAGTACTCCCATTAATTTTAGGAACTGTCCATGTGCTGCTTACTCCTGTAAATGTACCGTTTGTTGCCGTATATCCTGACCAGTTTCGTGAAATATCCTGTTTCTCTACTGAATACGTCAGTTGTTGACGAGGCTGTCCTGATTGTGTCTGTGCAAGTTTATTAATGACAGGAGTAAGACTTGCCTGAAAGCTCAAAAATAATATAATAATACCTGCTGTTAAGGGTTTTATTAGATTCATAATGACATGGAATATAGTAAGCTACACTGAATTGTGCCTTAAAAAAGTAACAAGAATCTGAAGAATTCTGTAAGAAATCGCATATAAAAAGCTGAAAAATTGATATTCCTATTAAGCGTTTTTTAAGAAACAGATTGTAATATAAAGCTAAAAGAGATTTGAAAGGAGGTGAAGATATATCATAACTAAAAAAATTCTTATACCAGTTATTGTAGCAGGAGGTATTTTGGTTTTTGGCGTTGGACAAACCGTATTTGCTCAATCCAGCACCAATCCTTATTCCGGACTGGTACAAATGATTGCACAAAAATTTGGCTTGGATAAAAACCAGGTACAATCTGTTTTTGACCAATATAGACAGCAACAAAAAACCAATTTTCAACAAAATCTCCAAAATAGGTTAAATAGCAAATTAGATCAGGCAGTACAACAAGGGAAAATAACGAGTACTCAGAAACAGGCAATTTTGGATGAGCTTGCAACACTTAAGAATAAATACAATCTTAATTCTTTGCAAACGATGACACCAGCACAAAGAAAACAAGCGTTGCAAAATGCACAGTCTGATTTTGTCTCTTGGGCAAAATCGCAAGGGATTAACCTATCAAATTTGAAGATAGGGTTTGGGTTTGGTATGCCATTCCTGTTGAGAGGCCGTCATATGGGACTAATCACTACTCCAACTCCTACTCCATAAAAAATAAAATACTAGGCGTCAGAAAACGCTCCGGGTTCAACGCTCGGAGCGTTTTTTTTATAAATTCTAAACCACTTATTACATATTGTTGATGGAAACTCTCGAGAAGATACAGTACAATTGAAAAAGTAAATGAGATGAAAATTGCGGGCGCTATTGTCATTTTTCTGATTATAATCGCAATCGTATTGTTTCTTACTAAATCTGCATTATTTAAATCCTCACCTGTTGTTCAAAATAATTCATCCCGTACTCTCCAGTCTACTTCAACCAAAAATTCTTCACGTATCCATATTTCATCTGGAAATATGCCAAGTATTCCCTTCACTCTTCCAAACGGATTTGTTATTCATGTATTTGCAAGCGGCCTTGGCAATCCAAGAGTTATGGCCTTATCTCCTGATGGAACTCTTTTGGTTTCTAATCCTACTTCCAATAAAGTCTATGCATTACCTGACATAAATCATGATGGGGTTGTGGATACAGAAAAGGTTATCATAAGTGGCGAAAATCATGTTCATGGATTAGCGTTTTATAATGGCAAATTATATATAGCAGATGTAAATCGGATTGTTCGCTATAACTGGGATGAACAAACACTTGATGCTTCATTTGATAAAGTACTTTTTGCATTACCTGATAATAATGACCACAACAATCGAACCATCATATTCGATACAAAAGGCACTATGTATGTTTCAGTTGGATCAACCTGCAATGTCTGTATTGACTCTTCTCCTCTTTCAGCAACAGTGGTAGTTTCAAATAGCAACGGAGACAATCCAAGAGTATTTGCGAAAGGGCTTCGTAACGCTGCATTTCTTGCAATAAATCCGACAACTGGTGAACTTTGGGGAACTGAAATGGGAAGAGATTATTTAGGTGACAATGCTCCACCTGATGAAATAAATATTATAAGAGATGGCAAAAATTATGGTTGGCCTTTTTGTTATGGCGATAAAATCCATGATACAAATTTTGACAAAAGGCAATTTTTCCAAGATCCCTGTGCCAATACAGAACCACCTATTTTCCAAATTCCTGCTCATTCAGCACCACTTGGGCTTACTTTCATTCACTCTTCTCAATTTCCATCAAATTGGCAAAATGATTTACTTGTCTCCTATCATGGCTCTTGGAACCGAACTGTTCCCACAGGATATAAAATAGTTCATATGAAAGTACAAGGAAATACAATTACAGAAGTTGATGATTTTATGACAGGCTTTTTACAAGATGGACAGACACTTGCACGTCCTGTTGATTTGTTGTTTGATAGCTCTGGTAACCTTTTTATTTCAGATGATAAAGCCGGCAATATATTCATTGTACAAAAAGCGTCTTAGAAAATGCTTACCGATATGAATGTAGGTTATTCACAAAAATCTTTACAAGAAAAATTAGGCATTAAAGAATTTCAAAAAATAGCAATTATCAATGCACCTCCTGATTATGAAAAAACCTTGGGACAGCTTCCAAAAGAAGTAATAAAAGTTTACAAGTTACAAAAAGATTTAGATGTAATACAATTTTTTATAAAAGAAAAAAAACAACTTATGGAAAATTTTCAATTTCTTAAAACTTCTTTAAAGCAAGACGGCAGTCTCTGGATTTGTTGGCTCAAACAATCACCAAAAATACAAACCGATATCAATGAAAATACTATACGAGAAATTGGATTAAAAAATGGATTAGTTGATGTAAAAGTAATTGCCGTTGATGAAAGTTGGTCGGGATTAAAATTTGTTTATAGATTGCAGGACAGAAAAATGTAATCAGTTTTTATTGAATTCTTTTTATGCAGAACCTGCATTTTCGCGTTTGATAAAATGATATGCTGCACTTGGATCATTAATTTGTTTTTTATCGGTGTACTCAAATGCCAAATCTTGTGCATCAAACTTTTGGAAAAATTCGTCCCATGAGATATCTTCTTCTGAAAGATTATCAGGGATAAACGATTCATCTGTAATTCCTGGAAAATTAATTCGTATAGTTACTTCATCCCCTTTTGCTTCTTTGTCATCCAGTATTTCAGGCTTACCTCCAAATTGTTTTGCCCATGCTTTTATTGTATTATGATCTACTGTAACTTTCGTATCATCCATAGTGGTGTAATGGTTATACAAACTGGTAAGAAGTTGTGCAAAAAAGAGTAAGAGTACAGTAAAATGTTTTTAACTATTTTCCTTACTGTTTGCAAGTCTATGGTGAGCAGAAAAGAGAAAGAATGAGATAGCTCCAAGATATAATAGTCCTGTGATACAAGTTTGTGTGATATGGGAAGGCTTGGTAAAAATAAGATAGAAACCACTTATTATGGTAAATGCAACAAGTGCATATGATATATAAAGTTTAGGCTTTGAAGGAAAAAATATTACATAACCTGTATAAAACAAACTTCCAAGAGCAATGACTATGTGAGTAAATAGAACCATATATAAAGTATATACTACCATTTAAGGCAATGCAATATTTAACGAAAGTAAAATACTCAAAGAGAGAATTATTACTAAAGAAAATAAAAACATTTTTTTTGCCCAACGTGTAGTATCTTTTGTTCGAAAACCATTTATTCCAAAAGCAAGCCAACCCAATCCAAGCAAAGTAATAAGTACCAAATATGTATATCCTGTCACTTTAAATACGGTTAATAAAACACATGCTGCAATAAATGCAATTGCATAAAGAACTATTTGTATTTTTGTAATGAAAATTCCTTTTTTGACTGGCAAAACAGGAATTCCGGCAGATGCATAATCATGCAGTCTATAAATTGCTATTGCATAAAAATGCGGCATCTGCCAAAAAACAAGAATCAGAAATAAAAGTAATGCTCCTATATCAAAATTATTGCTCACCGCGCAGTATCCGACAACCGGCGGTAACGCGCCTGAAATACTACCAATCACAGTACCATGAACAGAACGCCGTTTTCCTATCCCATACATAATTACATAAAAGAAAAATCCAATAAATCCAAGAATTACTGTCAGGAAATTTGTATAAAGAGCCAATAGAAAAAAACCAATAAGTCCAAGTAGTGTTGCAAAGACAATTGCGTTTTGTACCGGAACTAATTTTTTCACCATCGCGCGATTTTTTGTTCTTGCCATTTTGGCATCAATATCTCTATCAATGCAGTTATTGAATACGCACCCAGATGCAATAACCAAAGACAGACCAATCAACATGACTAAAAATAATCCAAAATTGATATGAGCTTTTGCTGCCAGAAAAAATCCGGCTGCTGCTGTTATCGCATTACCATAAATAATTCCTGGTTTAGTGAGTTGATAATAGGTTTTTATTATGTTCATTCTAAAAAGATTTTTTTAATAATTCTGAACAGATTTATTTTTTTTACTTTTGCACTGTTATTTTTTATTTTTCGATTTTAGTTTTACTTTTTGTTAATTCATGATTCATGATTCCTGATTCTTTTTGGAACTTGTTTATTCCCTCTTCAATAAGTATTTCTGCATTCATGTCTTTTGGAGTCATGTTGTAATTGAGATGACTCATAATCCAGATAGAACCAACCACTACAATAAGAATAATAGAAACAGTAGAAAGGAAAAATAGCAAATTCCAGCGAGGTCTTGATTCACGGCCGAGATGTAAGAAAAAAAATAATTGAACCAATAATTGAATTACCGCAAGTATGACAATTGCTGCAAGTAAAAACTGGCTTGTCAATAAATGATTCACTACCAGAAAATACCCGCTCATTGTCAAGAAAATTGATAAAACAAACCCAGCAATATATGATGTCACTCTTGCTTGAACTGGTTCCGGTTGTATATTGGTTTTATTCATATCTTAATTTGAAATTTTTAGTTTTCAATTTCTAATGAATTTTCATTTTTTCAATTTTAAATTTTCTGTTTCAATGAAAATAGTAAATTTTAAATTGAAAATTATAGAACTCCCATCAAATACACGATCGTGAATATAAAAATCCAGACAATATCAAGAAAATGCCAAAATAGACTTAACAGCGTAATCTTCCGAATCAGACTATCTGTCATCCCACGACGGAATATTTGAATCAAAAGAATCCCCATCCAAAAAAGACCACTTGTAATATGCAATCCGTGCGTCCCTACAAGAGTAAAAAATGATGATAAAAACGCGCTTCTTTGAAAACCATTCCCCTCAACAATAAGATGCGAGAATTCAGAAAACTCCATCATCAAAAATGCAACCCCCAAAAGAAAAGTAATTCCAAATAACACAAGCGTTTTCGTTTTATCCCGTTGACCTGCAGACAATACTCCTAACCCGCACGTAAAACTGCTTGTGAGGAGAATAAGAGTTTCGATAAGCGCAAACGGCAAATTAAAAAGTTCTTTACCTGACGGTCCACCGAATGTATTTGTTCTCAATACTATGTAGGTTGCAAAAAGAGCAGCAAACATTAAAAGATCGGTCATCAAATATACCCAAAAACCAAACACTACTCTATCATTTGCTTGCGCTTCATGGTTTAATTCGTGAATTGTTAGAGTTTTTGTTAGTGCCATAATAATAAGTTTATGTAATTTTAATTTTCAGTTTTCAATTTACAATAAAATCTATAATGTTAATTTGAAATATGTAAATCTTTGAAAATTAAATAATTGAATATTCAATGAAAATTGTAAATTTTAAATTGAAAATTTTTTCCTTTCCATCTTCTCCAACTCTTCAGCCGTTATCACATATTCTGTTTCTTCGTCAAATGTACGAATAATCACACAAGTAATTGCACCAATAAGTCCAACCACAATAAGCCATATGATATGCCATACAAACGCAAAGCCTGTCAAAAAAACAAATGCGGCAAGATATATTCCCATTGCAGTATTTTTCGGCATATGAATAGATTCATATTGCGAAGCTTGTAGCTTGCTATTTATGGCTTGCGGATTTTTTAATCTATGCGCTACCTGTAACGAGTCATGCGCATTCTTCATTTCCCAAAATGCATCTCTGCTATGTACTTCTGGAATTATCGCAAAATTATAAAACGGCGGAGGTGATGAGGTTGCCCATTCAAGTGTCCTCCCATTCCAGGGGTCACCAGTTGTATCCAGGTTTCGTTTTCTCTGAAATATGCTTACTATAATTTGTAATACCTGAAGACCGGTTGCCAATGCAATAACGCAAAACCCTAAAAGTGCTATGATAAATAACGGTTGCCAACCTGTTTCTGCGGCATAATGATCAAGTCTTCGAGTTGCTCCCATAAATCCTAAAATATAAAGTGGCACAAACGATAAGAAAAATCCGATTATCCAGCACCAGAAAGCATATTTTCCAATCCGTTCATTGAGTTTAAAGCCAGTTATTTTAGGGAACCAATACGTAATTCCTGCAAAAATTCCGAAAAGTGCACCACCTATAACCATTGTGTGGAAATGCGCAACCAAAAACAAACTATTATGCAATTGAAAATCAGCAGGCGGCGAAGCAAGCAGTACTCCAGCCATACCTCCAAAAGTAAAAGTACTAATAAAACCAAGGAACCAATACATTGGAGTAAAAAAACGAATGCGTCCCTTATACATAGTAGTAACCCAGTTAAAAATTTGAACGGCAGTAGGTATTGTAATAATCATTGTCATAAATCCAAAAAAAGCATTGACATCTGCTCCGGCTCCCATGGTAAAAAAATGATGCAACCAAACCAAAAGTGCCAAAAGGGTAATTCCAATTGCAGCACATACCATTGAAAAATATCCTGCTAATCGTTTCTGACTAAATGTTGAAACAACTTCTGAATAAATACCAAATGTAGGCAGTATGAGAACATAGACTTCCGGATGTCCCCACATCCAGATAAGATTTACATACATCATCGCGTTACCGCCTCCCCCAGTTGTGAAAAAATGCATTCCAAAAAATCGGTCTAATGCCAAAAGCGCAATAGTTACCGTAAGTATTGGAAAGATTGAAATAACAAGAACCATACTGCAAAGTGATGTCCAGGTAAACATTGGCATTTTCATAAGTGTCATACCAGGTGCACGCATTTTAAGAATTGTTACTATAAAATTAATTCCTCCTATCAGCGTCCCAAGTCCTGACACTTGAAGACTCCATATCCAATAATCAACTCCTACACCCGGACTAAATTGAAGCTCAGATAAAGGGGTAATTGCAAGCCACCCAGTTGCGGCAAATTCTCCACCTAATACAAAAAATAAATTGATAAGTATAGTACCTGCAACATAGAGCCAAAATCCTAATGTATTGAGAAATGGAAAAGCCAAGTCACGTGCTCCTATTTGAAGCGGCACAATAATGTTGATAAGGCCAAACAGAAATCCCATGGTAACAAAAAAAACCATGATATTGCCATGCGCTGTAAATACTTGTTGGAAATGATCCGGGCTAAGATATCCATGCTGAGCGCCTAGAAACCCTGGTGCATTCCCGGCAGCTAATGATTGTTGTAACCAAATCATCACTCCATCCAACCCTCCACGAAAAAGCATAAGAGTCGCGACAATGATATACATGATTCCAATTTTTTTAGGATCAGTTGAAGTAAGCCATTCATTCCAAAGCCATTTCCAGCGTTTGAGTCGTGTTAAAAGAAGCATGACTGCAATTCCCATCGCGGAAATAAAAACAGTTCCGCCTATGGTAAACCATTCATGAGGCAACGCATCAAAGGTAAGTTTTCCAAACATAACTAATTTTTAATGTTTAGTTTTCAATTTGCAATGAAATCTCAGTTTTCATTTATTAAATTTTCAAACTATTTTAATCATTAAGAATTAAACTTTGAACATTCAATGAAAATTGTAAATTTCAAACTGAAAATTTATTCATTATGCATTCCTTTCATATCCATCTCCTTCATATCTTTCATATCATCCATTTGCATTGGTTGTGTTGGACCCATATACTTCATCATTATTTGATTATACAAATTTTTCTCAACAGATGCATAAAGCGTAACCTGATTACCTTCGCTTAGTTTAACCAAATTTGTATATATCTCATGATTAAGAATAGGATGAGATTGTTTTACTGTCTGTACCCAGAAATCAAAATCTTTTTTTGAAGTTGACTTTACCACAAATCTCATATCTGAAAACCCTTGCCCGTTTATTTCAGCGGTTGAGCCGGTATATTCACCCAGTCTGTTTGCCATAAGATGTAATTGCGTTTCCATTCCTGTCATAGCATACATTTGTCCACTAAGATTTGGTATCCAGAAGGAACTCATTGGAGCCGCATCTGCAGTAAGTTCAAAATTAATCGGAGTCTGCTCTGGAATTTGAATGAAATTTACTGTTGCAATATTTTGCTCAGGATAAATAAAAAGCCATTTCCATCGAAGCGCTACTACTTGAATTGTAAGAGGTTTAGAATCAGCAATAAGTGGCTTATATGGGTCAAGCTGATGTGTTGCTTTCCACATAATCGTTCCTAGGAAAAGAACAATGAGAGTTGGAAACGCCCACCAGCCAAGTTCAAATAAAATACTGTGTTTACTATCAGGTGCGTAGTCGTGCTGTATTTTCGAATTGCCTGCTCTATACTTCCAGGCAGTAAAAAAAGTAAGAATAAATACCGGAATCACAATGATGAGCATGATTGCAACTTCAGTAATAATAAGATTACGTTCTTTTTGTGCTATCAAACCTTGAGAATTAAATAGCGCAATATTTTTGCCATGAAGCAGTAACCACGCAATAATACCTATATCTAAAACGATAAGAGAAAAAATAATAAATTTGGACAGTTTATTCATACATGAGTCTCTTTTTAGTATAGCACGTTCTTGTGCTTTGTTGATTTAAACAAATGAAAGATTTTCAGAAAACGCTTTACGCGTTTCTGCAAGAGCTGAGAAATTGCGGTAATTTAAGAAGACCGCTGTGGAAAAAATGATTTAAGACACACGGCACGTAGTCATGTCCCAAGAGAAGAAAAAAAGGCACAATACCCAAAAGAACGAGAAGAATATTGGGGAACTGTTCGGCAATAAATTCCAGTGAAATTACTTTGTGTTCTCTCTTATTATACGCAACAAGAATACTCGTAAGATTTATCACCATTGCAAAAAATGGCATGACCAATATAACAGTTAAAATGACAGGAGGCTTCCAGAATATACTATTGTAAAAAGGCTCAAGCAATAACCTGTTTCCGGTCAAAAATACTGTTCCAAAATCAATAAAAGAAAAAATGATAAATGGGATAAGAAGAAGTATACCATACACAAAATAAGAATTGATATGAAATACTTGACGCAAATAGTGCTGAAGACCGATTTTTTTAAGTAACTCTCCATGTTGTTCCAAAGTACTTTTTATTACATCCCACACAAAAACCAGCCAAAATCCGATACTTATTTCTCCGTTTTTTTGTAGTTCCTCCCTATATAAATCTGTAAACAGCAGTCTCATTTCATGTCCATAGGATTTGCGGTATGCTTTAGGATACAACTGCAAAAGTAATTCGTAAAAGAGTGAAATAGTTGGGTAAGAAATAGTGTCTTTCATATTGCAAGTGATATATTTTTGATACTATTTGGAAAAATTTTCTTTTTCCTGGCAAGTGAAAGTGCGTCTGCAAAACGGGTAAGTTCTGTTGCAAGAAGCTCTCTTCCCTTTTCTGTAATTTTGTAATACTTTCTTCTCTCATCGTCAGATAAAATTGGTCTCTCATCTAATTCTACGATAAGTCCTGCATCAAGCATGCGTTTGATAGCAGAATATAAAGTACCAGGACCAAGTGAAATTTTGTTGTTTGAATCTTCTCTCACTTGTTTCATAATTTCATATCCATGCCTCTCTCTGACACTAAGTGAAAGCAGGATATAAAAGATCGGCGGAGTCAGGGGCATGTTGGGTTTGGAAAATGCTTTTGCTTTACTCATACCACAATTATATCATTAATGGATATATTGTCAATAGATATAAAAGTTGCTTTTTGAGTACTATTCAATAAAATAAATATCATCATCAGAATATGGAGGTGAGGATATTGCAAGGATTTCCATAGTATCTTTAGAACTCGTATTCTCTAATGCATGAAGCGAAAATACTGGTATATGTATTGTGTCTCCCATTTTAATGTCTTCGATATTGTTATCTACTCTCACTTTTCCTTTCCCGTGAATTATATAATATGCCTCTTCAGAAATTTTATGATAATGTAATAGTGCTTTCTGACCAGGTTCTAAAATACCTGAAGCAATACTCATATTTTTAATTCCAGAATTCTCGGGACGTAATAGTTCAAAAATTTTTGCTCCATCTTTTGCAATAAACAGCTCATTGGTTGCTCTTCTTACAAATGATTGTTCTTTTTCATTCATTGTGGCTTTTCAAGAATAAAAACATCTTGAGGATTAAATGCTGGAATAGCAAGTACAGTATGTATCAATGGTTGTTCACCTAAATTTGTTAATTTATGTGGTGTAAATGGCGGAATTTCAACGACTGTACCTTTTTGAAATAGAACAACTTCTTCTCCAACTGTTAATTCTCCTTTCCCTTCAAGTCCTTGATATAACTCAGTCATAACATGGTGTTCGTGTAATAAAGAATTTGCTTTGGGCTCCATGATAACATGAGCTAGACTGACTTTTCCTGTGCTTTCTTTCCAAACCTCACGTAATTCTTGTTGACACACGTTTGCAGCAATCGGAAGTTTGTCAATCTGAATTGATAAAAATTTCTTTTCTCTATTTTCCATACTAATAATTATCTTCTTTATATTTCTTTTCAGAAAATGTTAAAGCATCATTTTCTAAAAATTCAAGTGTGATATCCATGCCGCTTAATAGATTTTTTTCTTTTTTTATTTCTTCATACCTCATCCATATATGCTTTCCCTTTTCAAACGTTTCTTTTAAAACTCCATTTATATCTATTCCTTTAAAAACAAAATAATATTTATCTTCCAGTAATTCCTGTTTTGTAGAATAATCAATTTTATGTCGTATTCCGACAAGTTGTAACCTTGCTTTTAGTCCTGCTTCTTCATATAAATACCTTTCTGCTGCTTCATACACTGTTTCTCCCCATTTCACTTTCCCTCCAATGAATCCATAAAAACCGTAATATGGATGCTGAAATCTTTGTTGAATAAGATATTGTTTTTTATTAGCATTTAAACTAATACATCCTACAAACACTGCAATTTTTCCTTGTTTAATTATTTCAAGTCTATCTGTATCCAAACGATTGGCAAATTCTTTGCCTTTATCGGTTAAGCAATATTTATTAGCATCATCTTTTTTAATAAGATTCTCTGAAATTAGCCTATTGATATGAAAGGTAAAATGATCATTGGATATTTTATCTATATTTAATTCCGAAAATCTGGCTTCAGGTTTTAATAAAAGTTGGTAAAGTATTTTACCTTGAATTGGATGAATTGTGATTTCTGTTGCCATTGATAGTATTGTAACTGATTATTTGAGGATGTCTAGTAAAGTCGACTTTACTAAAATTTAGTCATGATAATATTGGGATAAACTCTAGTCTTTTAGGATATAAATATCCTGATATCCGCTGGTTTTGATATATTTTGCTTTTCCGTTTGCAATTTGCTCAAGCGGCCTACACGCAAAACAACCTTTTCGCAAACAGATATACTTTTTTTCCTGTTTGATTTTTTTAATTTGCAGTGCGACTTGCAATACTTTTTCATGTGCTTCATCAAAATTGGGCAATGTCATTTCAGTTGGAATATCATATTTATCCAGATACCAATAACTGATTTTTTTTATTTTTCTTTTTTGTAAATTCTTCACCAGCAATGCATAAATTGGCAATTGCAATGAATCTATATCTTCTTCATGACTGCCGGTTTTAAAATCGATGATGTGCACGCTGTCATCATCCGGAAAATATTCAAGCCAATCCACTTTGCCGCAAAGAAGAATATTTTCTTCTTGAGACAAAAGATATCGTGGAGGAAATTCATCGGATGAATGAAGTTTTATCGCTTTGTTGATAAGTGGTCCAGGATTGTTTATCACTCGTTGTATCATCTGAAATCCTCTTTTCTTGTAGAATTCTTCTTCACTTTCTGATTTAAATCCACCAAGTTCCCCGCTCACCCGCCTCCAGGCTTTTTCATATCTTTCAACTAAAGATTCTTTAAATCGAACTTCACTTGAAAGTTGGGATATTTCTTCAAGTACATCATGTACTGTGTTACCAAGTGCTAATGCTGGATTCATAATGTTAATTTTATTTCCTGTCTGTGGATTTTTATAGATGTGACGTAGAAAGTAGGCGCGGGGGCAATCGAGAAAATCACGTATTTTGGAATGCGAAACCCAAAGAGGAAATGTCTGTATAGTTTGTATCTGTTGCATAACTTATTGAAACAATAACCATTATACAGCAAGTTTTTAGTTTTAGAAAAGTTATGCTTTTGGTAATGAAAAATTAAAGACTGACCCTCTTCCTTCAACAGAGTCTGCCCAGATTTTCCCATGCTGTTTTTCAAGAAGTGTCTTACAGATATATAACCCAAGCCCAGCACCTATTACATTTTCTCGTGTTTTATCCTCCCCAGTAAAGAATTTTGAAAAAAGATTTGGCATCATATCTTTTGGGATACCGATTCCCATATCTTGTATTTGTACAAAAATTTCATTATCAGTCTGGCGGCAGGAAATATCGATATTTCCATTCTGTGGTGTAAAAGTAATCGCGTTTTCAAAAAGATTAATGAGGATATCTTTCATTGCGGTTTTATCCAATCGGACATTTGATAATGGGTCTTTTGGTTCATGAAACGATACATTAATATTTTTCTCAAGTGCATGAGAAGATACTTGAGGTAACACTTCTTTTATTACTTCACTCATACTTGCGGACTGTAAATCAAGGGTTAAGGTGTCATTTTCTATCCTGCTTACCATAAAAAGATTTTCCATAAGAAGTGATAATCTATCCACACCACTATTGATACCTTGCAGATACATAAGTTGTTTAGTATTTCCGGATGCGGATACATCCTGTCTAAATGAAGTAATATATCCGTTAATTTTGGAAAGTGGTTTCAAAAGTTCGCGCGCCATCAGAGAAACAAAATCCGCTTTTGCTTTGTCAATAGTTGTCTCTTCAGACAAATCATGAAATGTGATAATAAATCCTAAATCCTGACTCTGACTGAATTTGGCTTTTACGCAAATAATGTTAATAAGACGAGGTTTGATATTTGGAGTCTGCAGTTGTATTTTCTTTTTTATGTAAGTTCCAGATGGTGAAATATCTTGAAGCGGAGCATATTCGTCCCAAAAAACTTCTCTATCGTTCTCAAATAATTTGATTATTTGATTTATTGGTTTTCCATAGACTTCACTATGGGTATATCCTGTGAATGCTTCCGCTACTCTGTTGAAAAATGTTATTGTCCTGTCTTTCGTCAAAATTATTACTGCGTCAGTCACATTTGCTAACACATAATTTACTTTTTCCCGCTCTGTATATATAGAATATTTATCACTCTTGATATTGTTGTAGGCAAGTTGCAATGAGTTAGCCATAAGATTGAGTGAATTTGCCAGACTATTAAATTCATTGGTTGGGGTACTTTTGATGCGATAAGATAAATTCCCTTTGGCAAAAATACCAATACCTTCCTCAAGACTTTGTACTCCACGCAAAATATCTTCCTGAAGAAAAAGACTTAACAGAATAATAAATAAAAGACAGGTAATAAAAAAAACTATGAAAAAAAGGGCAACACGCGGGAGCGGAGTTAAGATATCTAGAATCGGATCTTGTGCAATAACTGCCATATGCATAAATGGTACAGTGCTTACAAAGTGTAATGCAACTTGAGATGCTTCATTCTCAGCCTGCATAACTTGAAATGTATTTTGACCAGATGAACGTACATATGCGCGTACTGCAGGCATATACGTCATAAGTTGTCCTGTTGGAAAATGTGAAACATCAGGATGATGAATAAGCTCTCCTTTTTCATTTATTACAAATAGTTTCCCTTCTTGATTTATTTTTATTGCGTCCAGAAGTTGCCAAAGAGATTTGAGATTTATTTGCGCTCTTATTATTCCTTGTAGAGTAGTCTCTCCACTTTTTGAAGCGTTGTTGTAAGAAGATACAACTGGGAAAGCGAGACTGATTGTATCGTTTACTACTGAACCTATATATAATTTAGTATGCATAAAAGTAGAAGTTGTATATTCAGGAGTATTTGAAACGTTTGATAACTGATTACTCTGAGAAATATTTCCTGAAGTGACTTTTACCATCTCTTGACCTTGAGGGGAAATGAACGTTAATTCTTCAATATCTTTATCCCGTTTGAGAAAGGTATCAAAGAGTTGAGTAGTAGTATCTTTGTTGATAGGTTGTATGAAACTAAGAGACATAATTTCCTGTTTTTTGTTATCAAAAAAATGAGAAATGGTATTGTTGGCATCTAGCGCTGCCTCCTGGACTTGAGGCGCAGCATCGTTGATAATTTGATTCATTGTGATGATAAGAAACACTCCTATAGATACAAGAAGGAGCAAAACTGAAATGAGAACAAATTTAAAAAGCAGCTTATATTTTAGGCTATGCTGGGCAGAATTCATATCCTATTACTATTGTAGAGGGAACTATCTTCCTTGACAATATGAGTTCGTTATTTGCATAATAAAGTATGAATGAAGTACCTGCTCCACACACACCTTCAAATCCCCTTGCACCTCAAACACCAGTTGCAAGCAATCCTCCTCCCCAACCGCCAAAACCACCGGTAGCAAATTTATCTTCAGAACAACCCAAACCTCCTCCTTCCAGTACTTCACCATATCTTATCGCGCTTGGAACATTGGCACTTGGAATTATACTTGGATTTATTTTATGTTTCTTATTTCCTGGCAATAAACCAGCACTCACTACCAATACGCAAACTCAATCAGATGAAATTGTACTTCCCAAAGATGCAGATAAAGTTGAAGAATGTGTAGACCATAAAGGAGCATTGTATGTACGCTCTCAGGATATCCCGGTAGGACCAATGTATATGGTACAAAACAACAAAGTTATTGGACTTGAATATCTCCTCAATCAAGACCAATATACACAAGGCAGAGATTATCCCAACTTACAAACACTCAACATGCATATAAATCATATGAGAGTAACTTTCTCTCCTGTACAAATGCAAGGAAACAGTTCTTCACAGTATCATTTGGATTTATATCTGGTTGATAAAAAAACAGAAGATGCAATTACATGCAACCAAACAGTACCTCTTACTCCACAAGCTTCTCCTTCAGGAATATTGGAAAGTACACCAAGTGCAAAACCAACAATCCGTCTTCAAGTGCCAGTAAGTATTACCTCTGCAGCAACTAATCCTGCGATTCTTAAACCATAATACATTTAGGATTTTTTGGGGACTTTTGCTCCATGTTCCCGTGCTTCTGAAAGTCCGATGGCAATTGCTTGTTTTCTGCTTTGTGCTTTACCACCTTTGCCGCCGCGACCGCTTTTTAATTTCCCCTTTTTATATTCATGCACCGCTTGCTTAACATATTGTTGTGTACCTTTTCCGTATTTCGCCATATTTATTGTATTTTAAACTATATGTTTAAACTCTTGCTCATAAAACAGTAAGAATACGACAAGAATATAGAACAATGAAACAATCTCTGCTAGAATAATGAAGTTTCATTATGAAAAAACTCTTCTCTCTTTTTGTGCTCTTTTTTATTTTAGTATTTCTTTGGGTTATATTATTTTTTCTTTATCCAACGACGAGTCCATTTACTGCTGGTCTGTATTCTATCGAAAGTTTGCTTCATCCTCATAAAACAATGTCCCAAAGCATCACCGCATTTCTTCCTTATTGGAGAATAGATGACACGAAATACGCTCATTTTGATACACTTAGCGAAATCAATTATTTTGCACTGACAATTGATGCAAATGGTAATTTCCAAAAGGTATCAGGTAATCAAACAGAACCTGGCTGGCGCTGGTGGCATAGTCAAACAATAAAAGACCTTATCGCCAAAACTCAAGTGAGTGGAGGGAAATTTACTGTTACGGTAACTGCACAAAAAAATGCTGTCATTGAAGCTTTCTTATCCAGTACCAGTGCCCAAAATACCTTTATGGCAAATACAATTCAAGAACTGACAACGCGTCATTTAAATGGGATTACTCTTGATTTTGAGTATAATGGCACTCCAGATGATTCTCTCATACAACAATTTACTGATTTTAGTAATCGATTAGCGAGCACACTTCATGCAAAAATACCACAGGCTACTCTAAGCTTGACCCTTTTGCCCTTAGCCGGCCGTGAAGAGAAAAGTCTGTTTGACTTGCCAAAGCTTGCAAGTATCTATAATAGATTTATTGGCATGAGTTATGATTATTACGCTTCAAACTCTGAGATTGCCGGGCCTGTTGCTCCGATGAATGGATTTGCAGAAAACAAATATTTTTTTGATGTAGCAACTACCTATACGGATTTTCTAAAAGTAATTCCTGCGTCCAAAATACTAATGGGTGTTCCCTACTACGGCTGGGATTGGGCAGTTGTAGATGGCAAGACAATCCAAAGCAAAACCTTACCTGAAAGTGATCCAAATAATTACTCTGCTGTTTTGTCATATGCCAGGATGAGAGAAAATAAAGATTTAAAGTCAAACCGATGTACATGGGATGAGTATGCTAAAGAAACCTGGTGCTGGTATACCGATAGTAAAAATATTGATCATCAGGTGTGGTTTGAAGATAATAAATCAATTGGCTTGAAATTTGATTTTGCTAAAAAAAATAATTTTGCCGGCATTGCGATATGGACACTGGGGTATGACAATGGCTATCCTGATTTATGGAATTTACTCTTAAATACCTTTTCCAAAAAATAGTTTTTATTACAATCTATTTTTGTCCAACTCAAATTTTCCTTTTTTATTCAAGTATCGCATAAATAGTAAGTGAGCCATTTCTTTTTCACTGAATATATCTCCTAGATTAGCATCTTTAAACAGAGTACTATACATTATTAAATTTATGACGTAACGCATTAAGAACTTTTCTTTCTTCTGCTCTTTCTCTAATTTTTGCTGCATTTGCAGCCTGTCCCAATGAGTTTACTCGTTCTCTCATAAGTATTTGCATTATAACATTACAAAAAATTATCCTGTTAATTACCGAACCATTGCTATGATTGTATTCATCGCCTTTGTCACTGGAACTTCCATATTCTTTATTGTTTCCCGTCTGTATGCTTGATGATGATTTTCAAGAAGCCATTTTACTGTTTGTTCATTCCATTGTTTGGTATAAGGTATATAAAGTCCAATCGAAGGACGTGGGAGTTTTAACCGATAATCCATTTCAAAAGCATAATTGCCTATAGAACTATTTATAACATCAAGTTTTACGTTTTTTACGTTTTCACTACCCAGTGTCAATTCAAATAAATCTCTTTGTCGTGGATCTATTAACCTGAATTCTTTTCCAAGTTCTCCTTTATCACCATAACTCACTCGTACAGTACTTGAACGCCTAAGTTCAGTTTCCCTTGGAATTTGTTCTTTCTTGTAAAGCAGTTGAGGGATAGTATCGTATGCTATCTCATATAAGGTATCCACTGTAAAAGGGACTCTACTTTCACTCTCAACATTTAGAGATGAGTAACGAAAGGTTCCTATTGTAATGAAATGAGGATCAATTATTCCTCTTCTCAGAGTAAAAAGTCTTTGTTTTTCTTTCAAGTATCTATTGCCAAACTTTTCATCTTCTTCTATTTTTTCAAGTCCATCAATTTGTGGAATCTGTAAAGGCTTATAATCAGATTTGTCAGAAGGAACTATAGTGTTTTGTCTTTCTGCAAATGTATTACGAAGATCACCGGGCTGTTTTGATTTTGTTGTTTGTCCTTCTTGTGAAGGAAAAGCTTTGTTAAGAATATCGTTAATATCCCGCCAAACTTGAGGTTTTAATCCATGAAATTTTTCTTGGCTCATAATAATTGCAGAGTAACACGAAGAAATTGTATTGTCAAGATTATTCTACTTATCTACTTTTTTTGCTCTATCTACTACTGTGTTTATTGCTTGTCGAAATTCCGGAATAATATTTGAATTTCTAACTCCACCTCTTGCTTGTCTAAACATCCATTCTACTGTTTCGTCATTGGTTCTCTGTTTATAATGAGTTTGAATAGAAAGAGCTGGTATTGTTTCATTTCCTCTTATTGGACTATCAACAATTAGCCAATAGCTGAAATCTACAAGTGAAGGTTCAGGAGTAACAAATAATTGAATTCTTTTAATTGACTCTGGATTATTCATACGTCCTTTAAACTTTTCGATTGTTGTTTCTTCCTGTAAAAGAAACTGTTCTGGTTCAGACTGAGTATTTTTTTTGAATATTTGAGCCGTAGTATTATAAATAAGCTCATCTTTACCAGGTAATTTTTTTTCTGGAAATAATAAATTTGGTACTATATTACATGCTGTGTCTAATATAGCTGATGAACTTAAATCAAAATCGTCTCTTCTATCTACGGCCAAATTCGTATGGTTTTGTAGAGTTAATACACTTATACTCATCAGTCCATACTCAAGAGTAAATAATCTGTTTTTATCACATACGTTATTTATTCCAAACTCTTTATCTTCATTTATCTTTATTCCAAATTTTTCGTGAATATCCTCAACTTCTAGAGGCTTATATCCTCCTTGATAGACGACTAACTCGCGTGAAGGTTCATCAAGACGTGCTTGTTGTTTTTCTATATATGCAATATCTTCTGGTGTATATATCGGCAAATAAGGTTCAAGAAACTTCCTGCTTTCTTCTGTATAACCTGGCAATAATCGTTCTGAACGGGTCATATAGTTAAGTACATACTCTACTACTAAAGCAGTACTTTGTCAATATATAGGATCTATTTTAGGCTCGTTTTAGCCTATAAATAGAGTATAGCAGAGTTAGAGAGGATATTTTTTCTCTTTGTGGAGATTCTTTTTATACCAATAGGAATTTTTGAGTTCTTCTTCTACATCTTCTGATTCTTTTTGCAGTCTTTTATCAAGTTGAATTATTTTTTCATTTACAGTCAGTGCAGTTCTGCAGATGCTGCGAAGTCTGATTCCTTGAAGAGTCCGAACACGAGTGAGCGCCACATATCCCATTCCATGTTCAAATGAGCGGCCTAAATCAAGCTCTGCTGCATCAAGTGTCATACCCTGGCTTTTGTGAATTGTGATTCCCCAGGCAAGACGAAGCGGGATTTGGGTAATTTTTGCTTTTGTATCAACATCTTCTTCTACTTCCCATTCAGCAGGTATCGCCTTAACGACTCTGCCACTAAAGGCCTGAACAAGCGGGTAGCCATTTTTTTCTTCAAAACCCGTTACCTTCCCCATCGTACCATTCACATACCCTTCTTCAAAGTTATTTTTGACAAACATTACCAATGCTCCTTTTTTAAGCACCAGTTTTTCTGGAGCAAGGCAATTTTTCTTCATAAGAGTAATAAGAGCTTCATTACCTTCAGCTTTCATAAGAAAGGTATAAGATTTGGCTTTTAGATTATCTAATTCCTGCTGATTAATATTATCTGCATCTGCATTATGGGTATATAATTTTGTTGGAGTAATATTTTGGCTTAAAGGGGTAATAAAACGTTCTTTCAGCGTCTCCCATGTAGTTCCTGTAAGATTATTCTCGCGTATTTCTTTCAGTACATGGAGAAATTTCCCATCAATCTGACGGTAAGTTTGACTGAGATAACATACTTTCAAATCCAAACTGTTCCACAATGGTGATTCATAGACAAAATGTATTTCTTCTCCATCTCGACTTACCGGAGGTAATTGAAAAAAATCTCCTGAAAGAACAATTTGTATTCCTCCAAAAGGACGGGGATCCTGTCGAAAGGTACGTAACACTCTATCAACTGCTTCAAATGTATAGGAAGGCAGCATAGAGACTTCATCAATAATGAGAACTTTAGTATTCCTGAAGCGTTTGTGTAAATACTTCCTCTTGAGAAGCTCTTCAAGCTCTGCATTACCTAACACTTTTTTAATTCCTATTCCTGCCCAGGAATTTATTGTTAATCCATCAATATGGGTTGCGGCAACTCCTGTTGACGCTGTTATCCCAGCTTTTATTCCTACATTTTTCAGATAGTCAATATATCTGTTAAGGACATATGTCTTTCCACTACCTGCCGAGCCGGTAAGATATACATTACACCCGCTTTTGAGAATATGTAATGCCTCAATCTGTGTCATATCTGAAATGTATGAAGGTCTATGCTGCCCGTCCGTCCTACCAAGTTTGACTTGGCGAGACGTCGCGGGCAGCCCTTCCGCAGTCGAAATCTGGAGTACTTAATTCCAGATCCAACGGGTGTGGCTCTTATCTTCTGATGTACAGAAAATGCCGTGGTATGCTTTTCCACCTTTAGTTGTGCCTTTTCGCTCTATTGCCGGCTCACCGCATACTTCACAAAGAATTTGTTGAACATTGGTATCGTCTTCTTTTGCAGCTGTAGCTGCAGTTGGAGTTTTTTGTCCAATACTCACAATTTTTGGTGACATAGCACGGGCCATCTCATCAGCTGATGCGATGCTCTCAATCACCCCGTACCCTGCAAACCCAAGCGCTCTTCCTACTGCTGAAGTTTCAGCAACTTCATAAGGATTTTCTTTTTCAATAAGACGTCTTGAGGTAAGATTTACCGCACTGATTCCTGTGTAGACTTTGCCTTTGACTATCACTCGTGCTCGAACGACAACAGGATCATGACTTAAAACTTCTGTCTCTACACTTTCAAGTGCTTTGTCTGTATGTGCAAGTTCAACTCTTCTTGCCACAGTCATATACTCTTTTCCATGTATATTTACTATCCCGTTATTACTCATACTCGTACTTGTCACCTCCTTTCAAATCTTTTGATTTGGAAGGATCCTGATCTCCGCAGAGAGCAGGATCGCTTTCTTTGATTATTTCTTAAATATAATAGCGATGCTGCAATCCTGAAATGACTTGCAGCGCCTTTCAAATCTCTTGGTTCGAAGGACCCCTTCGCCAGAGAATTTTGAATATTAAAATTTGTTTTTCAAAAAGATTATCAGTTGTTTTAGATTTAGCGAATAGCTCTAAACTCACAAAAAGAACAATGCTATTTGCAACAGCACTAAACGCTAATATTTAAAATTGAATGTTTGGGCAGAGTGGAAATTTGGAGATTTCTTGTTGGATTCTTACGCAAGTGACCAACCGAAATACACGAACCCACTCTTTACTTTTCAACCTTGCGAACTCTCTCAATACTCTTAATTTATGAAAAAAAGTATATCATATTTTCGTAAAATTTTCAAGAATTATTTTGATATTTTGAGAGCGAAGTATCTATTTTTTCGCAAGATGAAAGGCGGACAAATCAAGAGAAATTTTAAACTGGATTATGCAGTGAATACAGGAGAAAATATACAAGCAAAAAAACGCTAAGTCCGTATCTAAGAAAAAATGCATACTGAGCGAGCAAATAATTCGCCTTATTATATCTACTCGTATCCTCTTTTTTGCAGATGGAAAAATTTGTGGTAAAGACCTTTTCTTGCCAGTAACTCTTCATGACTTCCAGCCTCTGATACTTCCCCTTTTTCAAGTACATAAATTTTATTTGCCATGCGAACAGTTGAAAATCGATGTGAGATAAAAAGCAAATTTTTCGAAGTGTAAATAGATTTGAGATTTTTAAATATTTCTGCTTCTGCATCTGCATCAATTGCCGATGTTGGTTCATCCATAATAAGAATTGGTGCCGCTCTGTAAATTGCCCGTGCGATTGCAACTTTCTGCCATTGTCCGCCTGATATTTCTACTCCCTCTTCAAACCATCGTCCCAAAACCTGCTGATATCCATTTGGCATAAAACTTAATAAATCCTGCCCTTGAGATTTGGCAAGTGCTTCATCTACGTGCCGCTGTTCTGCGTTTTCAATATTGCCAAAACGGATGTTTTCCTCAAGGGACAAAAAGTATCGGGCAAAATCCTGAAAAAGAACTCCTACATGTTTGTACCATTGCTCAATTTCAATAGTTCTTAAATCTACTCCATCAACCAATATTCGTCCATGTGTTGGATCATAAAAGCGAAGCAAAAGTTTGATTAGGGTACTTTTGCCTGCGCCATTATGTCCTACAATTGCAGTATCCTGTCCCCTTTCAATCTCAAGATTGACATTTTTTAAAGACAAATGCGAATTTCCGGGATAGGCAAAACTTACATTTTCAAATACTATTTTGCGCGGTGTAATCTGAGAAAACAGATGAGGATTTGTGGAAACAGTTACAAAGTTTGTGATATCCATTAGTTTAAAATAATCATTGAGAAAAAGGCTGTTTTCAGAAAGAGAACCGAAATTGATAAGAATACTTGATATTTGTCCTGAAAAAGTAAACAAGGCGTTTAAAAAAAAAGTAAAATCTCCAAGCGTGTAGATACCTGATGCAATTCCTGTCATAAATTTACTGATGCCAAAATAGATAGCAACCGGCACGAGCACAAAACTTGCAGTTGAAAGTACTGTATAGACTGCAATTGGTTTTTGATAATCTGAAAGTACTTTATCCTGAATTTTTTTGGTTTTTTCCAGAAAATGGCTTCGCAGTCCATAAATTTTCATCTCAGAAAGCGTTTGATAATTGGTAAATACAGAACGCAAATACCAGAGATAATTCATATTGTTTGCATTGGTTGAGTAACTTGACCAAGCAATATTGCCGTATTTTGCTCTCAAATAATACACAGGCGCTGAGACAAGAGCCAAAATGAAAAAATACACCGGATTGAAGTGAAATGCGATAAGCAGAGAAAACACAAGAGCTGCGACATTATATACAATTGCATTTAAGGTATGCAGGATTTCAGGAAGTCGAAATCCATAGGTATTTTCAACTTTGGCTATAAGATTTCTTACATCTCCATCTTCAAGGTGGGCAAAATCAAGACTTGCCAATTTCTCCATAAAACGACGGGTTAATGCATTTTGTAATTTGGCACGGATAAAAAAATCAAAATAATATTGATTAAAGGTGAAATTTACAAAGCGTGAAAGATATTCAAAAAAAAGATACGTAATAACAATAATGACAAGATTTGATGATGCGGTAAGACTTGTGTAGTGTGCGACATTATCAATCATGATTTTGTAGACAAAATATACTGCATACAAAAGCAATGCGCCAATTGTTGATGAAATAAAGTATGAAAGAAAAAGTATCTTATCTTCTTCCCAGGTAATTGCAAGAAGCTGGAATAAATTCTTGAGAAATGGTGAGCGAATTAATTTTTCTGTAATTATTCTTTTTTGTGAATAAATAAATGGAATTGAAGTAAATGCTTTGCCAAATAATCTAAGTCGTAAGTTGGGCAGTGGATACATACAAATGCTGAAGTACTATAACAATCAAAAAAGGCAAAGTCAAGCTCAGGCAATGTAAAAATGGAGTAAATAATAGGTAAGAATTGCGTAATAGCTTCGAGGAGATGTTAAATTGGCTTTATATGCTTATTTTTACTTAATAAATAGTCAATTGTTCCTAATACAAACACATACAAAAATACTATGACAGTTACTGGAAGTGAAAGATACGGAACAAACCTACTGAAAATGAAAGCGGTCAGAAGACCATACAAAAGCCATCCTTTTACAACCATAGTATACTTATATCTTTTTTTCCTTATGCAAAGATTGCAATAGAGTAAGAAAATAGTAAGAATGTGCATAGCTCGTGGGTTGTAGCAGGTAGTTTTTTACTTGCTATTTCCTACGTGCTACAACCTATTTGCATACATTTTATCTTGTTGTATACTTTTTATATGGATGAGATTTCTTTAGATATACAAAATCATCCTGAAACAAAAATGGAGTTGTCTGAAAAACAAAAAGAAACATTACAACAAATCCAAAACAAAGCGGAGAGAAAACTTGAAGAAGCGAGAATGATAATTCCCAAAACAACACCTGATGGTAAGCAACAGAAACTGGAAGGATTGGAGGCAAGTCTTAATGGCAGCTATGCAAATGCTTTTTTTGGGAGAGATACACTGGAAGCAGCAGAAGATGTATTGGAATTTAAACCTGAGATTGCAAAAAAAGTGATTATCTCACTTGCCTCATTACAAGGTATAGAAAAAGATGAAAATCTGATAACCAAAACTGAAGAAGAACCAGGGAAAATCCTTCATGAATACCGACCCAAACCTGCTGATGAACAAAGTCTGAGTTACAAAATCTTTCAAGTATTATATGAACAATATAAACAAGGAAAACATGATGAAGTCCTTTATTATGGGAGCATTGATTCTACAATACTGTATATCAATCTGATTGCCGATTATTGCAGAAAAAATAATACTGAAGGAAAAAAATTGCTTGCTACTCAATATATTAGAAAAGATGGCAAAGAAGCAACAATAAGAGACAGCCTACATGATGCAGTACAGTGGCTTGAAAAAACTATCTGCAATTCATCTCTGGGATTGGTAGAGTATAAAGCAGATGATGAAGAAAATCATGGTTCAAAAATTAAAAATTGGATAGATTCAGATACTGGAATGGTGCATAAAAACGGTGACCTTGCAAACTTCAAACAGCCGATTGCTGCTATTGAAATACAAGGCTATGCATATGACGCACTTATAAATACCCTTCAACTTTTTCCAGATGCAGATAAAGATACCAAAGAACGAAGACAATTGCTTGCAAATAAGATACAAGATTCATTGAAACGTTTCTGGATGGAAGATGAGCAGTATTTTGCCATGGGAATTGATAGAAAAAAAGAAGAGCCACATAAACCCCGTTTGATTGATACTCCTTCTTCAAATTCTGCTCTTCTTCTTGGTACTGGTATCCTTGATTCTTTACCTGAGGATGATAAGAAAAAATATATTGAAGGAACTGTGAGGAAAATTATGAGTGATGAATTTTTAACAGAAGTTGGTATCCGTACAAGAGCAAAAAGTTATGCAGACCTCGTAAAGTCTCAAGAAGATCCAAACAAAATTCTCTCAGATTATCATGGTTCAGAAACTTCCTGGATAAAACAAACCACAGATATAGCCAAAGGTCTGCGTAGACAAGGATTTACGCGTCTTGCCAAAGAACTTGAGATTCGTATTATAAATGGAGTATTAAAATCTAATAAATTTCCGGAATTTTTTTATGTTGATAGAAACGGCGATGTGAATTACTTTCCAGAGCAACGCGATCTTCCTTTTGATCCAGATAGAAAAAAACTTCTCAGTACCAATTTACCACTCAAGGACCAGTTATGGAGTATAACAGGTGTACTTGAAATTCTTCATGAATGGGAAAAAGATGAAAAAAATCCGTCCCGTCTAAATTCTCATGCACTTCCTCAATGGAAGAAATCACTGGAAGATGAAGTATATAGCTCTATGCCACATGCAATGCTTGCAATACGGGAAGAAATTCCTGAAGCGTATGAAAAAATTCAATATCCGACATTTATTATAGAACAAATCTCTGAAACAGATCTTCAAAAAGTTACCGCATAACTCGTCTATTCTTTCTTTTTTATTACGCTTTTTTTAAACTTTTATCATTAAGCATAGGTACTGTTGTTTAATGTCAGATTTCAATAAACGAACGGAGAAATTTTATTCGGCAATAATCCAATTACTGAAAGTCAATAATTTTCCTTTTCTTATCGGTGGAGGGGTAGCGGTAAAACAATATGCTCCCGATATTGGGAGACCTATGAAAGATTTGGATATTTTTTGCAAAGCCGGAGATATACCAAAAATTTTGGCATCACTTGAGGAAAAAAAGTATGGAGTTGAATCAATTGATGCACGTTGGCTTGCAAAAGTGGTAAAAAATGGCGACAATGCAGATTTAATTTACTCTTCGTATAACAATATCAACCCTGTTGATGACAGCTGGTTTACCCATGCCACAAAAGCAAAACTATTTGGAATTGATGTCAAATATATTGCGCCTGAAGAATTGGTATGGTGTAAAGCATATATTCAAGAAAGGCATCATTTTGACGGAGCTGATGTAAATCACATTATTCTTCATCAAGGAAAAACATTTGATTGGAAAAGACTTCTGAATCATATGGAAAATCATTGGGAATTACTTCTTAGTATTCTTCTTAATTTTCGTTTTGTGTATCCTTCTGAACGGGGTCTGATACCAAAATCGTTAATGGAAGAACTTATCATGCGACTTCAATACCAGCTCAATAATCCTATTCCAAAAGACAAAGTATGTCGTGGCCCCCTTCTTTCACGAAGTGACTATAAAGTAGATATCGAAGAAGATAATTTCCAGACAGTAGTATGAAAAAAACAAAAATTGCAGCAATTGGCGACATTCACATGCAAAAAAATACTGCCGGCATGTATAAAGAGTTGCTTGGTGAAATTTCTGAAAAAGCAGATATTCTTGTGCTTGCCGGTGATTTAACGGATCATGGATATCCAGATGAAGCAGAACTTCTTGCACAGGAATTAAGTGTCTGTAAGATTCCAGTCATTGGAGTACTTGGCAATCATGACTATACTTCCAATCAGGAACAGGAGATAAAAAAAATTCTTTCTCCAAAAGCTATGCATATGCTTGATGAAGAACCATATATTCATAATGGTATAGGCTTTGTCGGAGTCAAAGGATTTGGCGGAGGCTTTGGACAACATATGCTTGGGATGTTTGGTGAAGTTACCATGAGACAATTCGTCTATGAAGCACTTAATGAATCATTAAAACTGGAAAATCTTTTATCAAAACTTGAGAATGTTGAAAAAAAAGTAGTTGTTCTCCATTACTCACCTATTCGGGAGACGGTAATTGGTGAGAATGAAGAAATATTTCCTTTTCTTGGTTCATCTCGAATTTCAGAACCGGTTGAGTTTTTTAATGTCTCACTTGTACTGCATGGACATGCACATTTTGGTTCAGCTGTTGGAAAAACACTTAAAGGAATTCCTGTGCATAATGTCTCCTATCTTGTTCAGAAAAAACTCCATGATAAAGAACCATATGCACTGATAGAAATATAATTATTGAAGATGTTTTTTTGCTCGTTCAAAAATTGGAATAAGTTTTTTTTGTCGTTTTTTTTCCAATAGTTTTATTTTTCTTGGTATTGAATGAGTATTTTCTCCTTTTGCTAAGTCAGAGTTGGCTTTTGTATTCTTATGAAGATTCATACCAAAAGGTTTTTCGTAATAGTTAAAGGCAAGTTTTTTGTTTCTCTTTTTGTTTCTCCGTGACATACACCAATATACTAATCTAAAAGATATTTATAAATCTCAGTCAAGAAATTGGTAAGAATGATGAAATATTACTTCAGATATTTATCAAAACACTCAACTGAGTGTTGCATGGCGATAGCAAAATCAGAACCATTAATATTGTGCCCTTCATTTTCGTAGGTATAAAGCGCAACATTTTTTCCATCTTTTTTCAGTTTTTGTTCAAAACTCTGAGAAAATTGCCATGGTACTGTATCATCTTTAAGACCTACATCAAGCTGTACTGGAGCGTTGATATCTGAGATATAGTTGGTTGGATCAACTGCATTCCAGAACTCCGGATTGCTATTGGGGGTGCCAACTATTTTTAAAATTTTTTCTATAATAAGGGATGTTTGTTTATCACTTGGGGTAAGTCCACCAAGTGCCACTTTTTTCTGCCACCAGCTATACAGGTCAGTATATGATCCAACAACACCAGACCAGATAACCGCTGCTTTTATATCTTTGGAAACTACCAAATCCTGAAGAGTGATATTGCCTCCCATTGAATGTCCCCATACGCCGATTTTATTGGGGTTTGCATCCGGATACTTTTTAATTGATGCAATTGCATTCATATCATCTGTCACATAATCTGCTGAGATATAGCTTTCTGTAGGTTTTCCTTCTGATTTCCCATTACCACGATAATCGGGCTTAAACACAATATATCCATTTTTTGAAAACACATCTGTATATTCATTATAGTAGCCGGTTGTAGTATAGGATGTTGGTGGGATATACCCATGGTTAAATACAATCACCGGCCAGCCATTTTTCGGTTTCTCCCCAATTGGGATTGTGAGAAGCGCATATATTTTAAGTCCATCTGATGTATAAGAAACCACATATTGATTGTAGTTACTCGCAGCCGTGAGTTCTTGTTCAAAAGTAATCTCACTGCCAGGATATGTTTTTTTGCGCATCGTCTCAATTGCCAAAGGATTAAAAATCTGCATCTTTGCCACAATCCGTTGCAGTAAACTAATACTTGGTTTTTTGTGTATCGTATGAAGTTTAGTATTTGGTTGAGTTGAAGAAGTATCAGGAAATGGAATTATAAGGAAAGTAGTTAGCAAAAGAATGATAATTCCAAGTAATGCAGGCAGTTTATATCGCATAATGGCAGTGGTGCATTTTATAATACATTTTCGAAAAAAAGTCCAGTAGCAATTTCGTAAAATTTTCTCATTTTTTACGTAATCCCGATGCAATATTTACTAAGTCGTAGTATGGTGTTTCTTCAATATGGTTCCTTATGGAGTAGATACTTACTATGAAATACGACTGCAAACAAAATATGGTCCTATTAACTGCCGCTACTATAAAGCTGAGAGAGCAAAAAAAGCAATCGTCTACGCAAGTGATGCAGAAAATAATTTTGTCTCACCGGCAAAAGATTTATACCCCAAATTGGCAAACCAGTTTCTTACAACCCATGTGAGCGGACTTCATATTGGATATCGTTACCCAACAGAATTCTCAGATTGTATAGCAGATGTAAATGAAGGAATACACTTCCTCAAAGATGAAGGGGTAAGAAAAATTGGGCTTGTCGGTCATGCAATCGGAGGAACTGTTGCTGTACGGGCAGCTGTTGACAATGAGGATATTGTCAAAACAGTAGTGACCCTTTCTATTCGTGCAGATGGTGCTGAGGTCGTAAAAAATTTTATGTCTATGCAATCTATTTTACTTTTACATGGAGTAAAAGATGAGGAATTTCCGCCTAGCTTTTCTGTGAGAATTTATGATATGGCTCATGAACCAAAACATATTGTGCTTTATAATCGAGCAGGACATATGCTAAATGAAGAAGCTGGACGCGTGTACAAAAAAGTCTCGACCTGGATATCAAACTATCTACAATAATTTCAGTGAGTTCTATAGTCTTCTTCTGCTTTATCTATTTTCTCTGCAATATCAATCTCCTGAGGGTTGCCTACATCTTCCCCTTCGGTATTATCTAAGAGTCCCACTTCCCTTTCATTCTCCTCCGTATTATCATCTGATTCAACATCCGGGGTAGTTCCACTTACTGATACTTCACCTTGTTCAGCAGGTGAAGTATGGTCTGCATCTTCTGTATTTGTGAAACGTGACTGCCTATTTTGTCTAGTAAAGTGAAGGTGCTCTTTATTATCATCTAACATCTCTTCTTCATCTTTGTCGGGAATTTTTGAATCAACTGCAGAATTTTCCTCAGGTTCTGAAGCAAGTTCTTCATTTATCTTAGCTCTATCAGGAGACATGTTGGAAAGGGTACGCTTGTTATAGATTTTATCACTTTGCACTTCTCTTGGAATCCCAACTGTTACTGGTTTTTTATCATCTTCAATAATCCCTCCTGGCAGATGCTCAGTATCTATATCTTCAGCAGTTGGCTCAGCACTTGTCCTTTTGTTACTTCCTTCTGTAATACCTGTAAGTCCTGTTGTATCACCAAAGAAATCGGCTGCGTTACGAGTTGGATCAAGAGGACGTTCTTCTACTTTCTTATTTTTCTTAGTCTTTAATTTTCGTTGTCGCACTATACCATAGTATGTCCAATGAGTAAGAGCAGATTTATAACAATGTAAATAAGGAGCAAGAAAACAATTTCTTTTTTTTCATTTCTGACTTTTCTATTACTTTCTTTTGAAGTAAAGTTAACAAACTTTCTGAATAATACGCTACAAGTAATAAATAGAATTATGAAATCTTTTCCATCAAAATCAAAAGAAATTTTTTCTTATACTTCTTATAAAAAACACCTTCGTGATATTGCGTGGACTCAAGGAAGAAGATTTTCAAGAAGCGTAAGATATTTTTTGATAGTTTTTTCAGTTGTTGTGATAGGTTTATCAATATATCAGGGAGGTACAGGCAAATATGTACTTGCTGCTGCTACTACTCCCCTTCCGGGAACTCCACAAGTAACTACTCTCTCTCCCCAAACTCAATTTGTCGCTCAACCAATAGCAGTAACAGCTGCTGATCCTAACCCGCAAATCCAACAACTCGCAACAGCTCTTCAACAAGCATCGGCACAACTCGCACAATCAAAACTCACATGTGATCAAAAAATAAACGCCCTTTATCAACAGGAAGTAGCAATGGAACAACAAATGGAACAACTCGCAGCTCAAGCAAATCAGATTGGATTCCAAATTAACGGATTACAATTACAAGATCCTCAACAACAATTTCAAGCACAAATGCTTCAGGTACAGCAAGCGCAAATCGGCGCACAAGTACAATCACTCTATGTAGGACGGCTTCAGGTAGAACAACAACGTCAAGCGCAAGCCAATGCATGTGCACAAGCCAATATCCAACTGCAAGGATATGTACAACAACTTAGCAATCAGTTAGCAAGTGCATCGCAAAATCCCAATAACTTTGCCTCCCCATCACTTACTACTCCTCCGAATGCGGTAACTGCTTCTACCCAATAATTCATTTCCAAATTCTTACTGATTTTATTGCACTCTTTTAATATATGCTGACATACTTGAAGTATGATAACTCGAAGAATTGCCTTAGGTATTACATTAATAATCTCATTAGCAATCGTAATTGCGCTTGTTGTGTTTCTTCATAGACCCAGAATTCCACATGCAGAGGTACTTACTCCAATTCGTATAATTACTATTTCTCCATAAATCTCTTTTGTTATATAACATATTTATTACAAAAAAATGATTGTTATATTTACATATATGTTGATAATAGGTCCAATATGAGAGATTATACAATTCCATCAAAAGGAGAAATATTTTCTTTCGACAAACATACAAGACGAATTCGTGAAATGACCTGGGTTATAAGACGAGGTATTCTTGCTAAAGGGAGATGGATACTTATGGTGGGAGGAATTGTTCTTGCAGGAGTGTCTTCTTTTTTAGTGAGTCAACCTAAGATTCTTGGTATACAATTTAACAATCCAAATCAAATGAGTTTTCCTCAAACGCAGCAATGGAATAAGCAAAATCAACAAAATCAAGAAGATAACTTTACTCAACAACAACAGGATGAGGACAACACTATTCAACAACAAATGCAACAGGAACAACAGCAACTCCAGGATCAGGAAAACACCTGCATGCGAGCGGTATCACAGATACAGCAACAGGAACAAGCTGAAGAGCAAGCAGAACAACAATCTCAAGCTCAAATGCAAGCATTTACAGTAGCTATCGCTCAAGCCCAAGTTAATGCACAAAATGACGCAAATGCTCAAATTCAAGTAATACAAATTTCACAGGGACAAGCACAATTACAGAATTTTATTCAGCAACTCATGCAACAAAGACAAGTTATTCAAATACAACTGCAACAACAACAACAAAATTGCCAAATTGCGAATGATAAGTTACAACAACACATCAATCAGCTTATAAATATCCATATTAATATACATAACAACTTACACGGAGAAATTTCACATACTACGTTTTAAATTTAACTGCTATATCTTTTATGTTTCACAAATAAAATCAGACATTGAAAATATTTGACAGATCTTTGGGGAGATTATCGCGGATTTCTTCCAGTTCTCCTTCGCTTATATATCTCCGAAGTGCTACCATTACACCATGAACTAGATCAGGTGTTAAGTATGCAAGCTCATATTCCATTTTTTTCTCAACTTCCGCAAAAAATTTTTCTCTATTCATTTTTACTGGTACTCTTGAGGGTTTCCAACCTTCAAAATAAATTCCTCTGACAAGCATGGGAAGTTGTGCTGATAAATCAACTGCTTCTGCAACTGTTAATCTATCACGAAGTGTCTGAAGCACAGCCCGCAGAACATCATAGGCTATTTCCTTATCGTCCCATCCAAATTCTGCTTGAATATCTTTCAGAATTGCATTTGTTTCCTGGAGAGTTTTATCAAATACTTTAAGTCCTGTAGAGCCCATACTAAAAACTACAGTAACTCACCTACATAAAGATTACTTGAAAGCTTTATAAGAGCTGGGTAAGAAGTAGTTATCTTACAGACTTTTTTGTCTCTTCTTACGTAAAACCTATGGAGTAAATATATAGTTTATATATGCTTTTTAATGTAGATGATACTGTCCACAAATTGCAAAGCTATACTAATTCCTCCTATTCTATTCTTTCCGTCTATCTAAGTATTCCTGAAAATAATTCTCGCCGTATTTTACATCAACAATTTCACAAGCTTATACAAACCAACCTTGACATAAGCGAAAAAGAATCACTTACAGAAGACCTTTCCTATATGGATGCGTTTCTTGCACAATATGAAAATTCCAATGGCTATCGAGGCATTGCACTTTTTTCCGGTGGAAATAATTTATGGGAAATAGTTACTACTGAATATCCTCTTCCCAACAGTGTCTATGTCGAGCATTCTCCTTATCTTAAACCACTTATGAAAGAGATGGAAACCTACAATTGTTATCTGGTTGTAGTTGTTGATAGAAAAAAAGCACGCTTTTTTACCTTATTCCTTGATACTCTTGAGGAAGAAATACAAATTAAAGACCCTTCTGTTCCCCAAAATGTAAAAGGAAGAAATGCGGGAGAGAGAGCTGACAAAGTTGCACGTCACATTCTTTATCATCTGCATCGTCATTTTCAACTAGTTGTTGAAGAAATGGAAAATTTTATAAGAGATAAATCTATTCAGGGAGTTATTATTGGTAGCCATAAAGAGATTATTCATAAACTTGAAAAGGCACTTCCCAATTATTTACGTGACGAAGTTATTGGCGAATTTCATGCAGAGCCTGATGATGATTTAAATTTGATTACTGAAAAGAGTAAAAGTATTGTACATACTAAACCGAAGAAAAAATTTGTAAAACATCACCAAGCTCATTATTCATCTCCATAAAAAGAAACTCTTATCCATTTTTTCCTGCATGTACTTGTCATTTCGAACGAAGTGAGAAATCTCTCGTCGCGTTACTAAGTCTAACTTCATAAACAGGAAAGAGTCTTTCTTACCTATTTATCTTTTATTTTTTATGAATCTTAGATAAAAAAGTGTAATAATAAAAGCGAGAAATAAATACAGAATATCTATGAATAATCTTTCTCTGGGCTATGCGCTTTCTTCTGAAGAGCATGGTCCAAATGATTTAGTGCAATTTGCCAAACAAGCTGAAAATGCAGGTTTTTCATTTGCACTCCTGTCTGATCATTATCACCCATGGCTTGATACTCAAGGACAAAGTCCTTTTGCGTTTGGGGTAATTGGCGCAATTTCTCAAGTTACAACTAAAATTCAACTTGGAACTGGAGTTACCTGTCCTATTCTCCGTTATCATCCGGCAATTGTGGCGCAAATGGCAGCAACAGCATCACTTCTTATGAAAGGAAGGTTTTTCTTAGGACTTGGTACTGGAGAGAATCTGAATGAACATGTTGTTGGCCTTGGCTGGCCGCCTATTCTTGTTCGACAATCTATGTTTAAGGAAGCAGTTGAGATTATAAAACTCTTATTAAAAGGAGGATATGTAAATTACTATGGAGAACATTATACTATTGATGAAGCACGTGTGTATTCTTTACCTCAAACTTCTCTGCCGCTTATGATTGCAGCTGCAGGCCGCAGGTCCGCACAGATGGCTGGTGAAATTGGGAATGGTTTGATTTGTGTTGCTCCGCAAAAAGAACTTGTGCAAGCATTTGAAAATTCCGGTGGAAAAGGAAAACCAAAATACGCACAGATAACTGTGTGTTTTGATAAAGATGAAACGAAAGCCAAACAAACAGCCTACAAATTTTGGGCAAATACTGCTCTGAAAGGTCCTCTCAATACAGAATACCGTTTACCATCGGAGTTTGAAAAATCAGTGCAAATGCTCACGCCTGATACTGTTGCTAAAGAAGTAGTTTGCGGTCCTGATGTACAAAAGTATATACAGGAAGTTAAAAAATATACTGATGCCGGTTTTGACCATATTTATTTTCATCAAGTCGGACCAGATCAAGAAAGTTTTTTTCAGTTTGCAAAAAATACATTGTTGTCTTCATTATAGGAGGTGGTTATACATGTTTCTTGGATTTAATCTGAGTCCCTGGGCTTCAATTATTGCCGGAATTCTTATTCTTATTTTTCCGAGATTTCTCAATCTCGTTGTTGCAATTTATTTGATAATCACCGGCCTCTTGGGACTTGGGATACTCCATTAATTTTCATTTCAATAAATCCTATCTAGAAACTTTGACTAAGAGGACTACCTAAACCCGTTACAAAATCATATCCCGTAATTGCGGTACAAAGTATCCCGCATGTACCATTGGTGCCACTTGTGATATCTCTAAAATAAAGAGTGGCTGATAGAGTTGCAGCTTGAGAAAGTGCATCAGAATAAAGTTTTTGATTGGAAATGCCGTGAGTGAGTGCTGCAATTCCAGCCCATTGCGGAGCGCCCGCACTGGTTCCTCCAACTGTAAACCAGCCAGATTGTCCGGAATATCCATAACTATCATAGACCGAAACACCACTTGAAGGATCTGCATCATAGGAAACATCTGGAATGGCTCTCATACGTCCTGAAGTGGAAACTCCATAGGTCGTTTGAAATGAGGGCATAGGTTCATACAGACTTGCTCCTCCACCACTACCACTCCAAGCGCTTTCTGTTGCAAGTGTCCCATCAAGATTAAAACTAAGCGTTGTACCACCAACTGCTATTACATTTGGTGATACTGCCGGCCATTCTGCACCAGTACCATTGTCTCCGGATGATGCAAAAAAAGGTGCTCCCGATGGGCTCACAAAATAACTGTCATAATTTGTTTCAGTTAAAAATTCACTTCCTCCCCAACTGAGAGAAATTGCAACCACATCTGACCGATTACGCGCATAGTTGACTGCATTTAGCAAATCAGTTCCATTATTTGATTTTGCTTCAACCAAAAGTATCCTGGCTTTTGGCGCTATGGCATGAGCCCACTCTACATCTAGATCTTCTTCAAGAATCCATCCACTGTTTCTCTTAAGAAGAGATGCCATCTGGTGTTTTTCAAAACAAGGATTGGTATTATTACAAAGCGGCAATCCAAATTGTCTACTAAATGTATTTAAATCATTTTGTGCATTGGGATTGTCATATGCATCGACTATCGCAATGGTACCGCTGCCTCCTGTACCTGGTAAGTTATAGACTTTTTGTATTTGTGCAGGAGAAAGACCGGTTGGTCCGGTACTTGAGTGATGATAAATATGGAAAGGTGGATTGCCGGTAAAATCTTCCAGTTTCACATGTTTTGCAGCATGGATACTTTTTGGAAGAAGTATTGCAAATACTGCAACACATGCAAGTAACAAAAGAATTCGGGCAGGAATTTTTTTCATCCAGAAATTTAGTGTAAACAAATTGATGAGCTGTTGTCAAGAAAGAAATTTAGAGTCGGTTGAAGAATTATTGTTCTGGAGAAGGAAAAATATCTCCTTGTTGATGCATTTTGTGTCTTCTGGTTTCCCATGCTTTGTATTGTGCCTTGGATCGTTCCTCATGTTCTCCAGGTCTTTCTAATCTTTTCCTTCCTGCTTCACTTATTGTCCTTTGAGAAAGTTCTCCTCTTTTTGCAAGTCTATATAGGTGATTCCGTACTAAAGTCCTTGGAGTTCCACATGCGTCTGCAATCTCCTGATGACTTTTTCCTGCAATATACAATTGTTTTACCTCTTCATCTATACGAAACATTTCATCTCTACTTCGTCTTTTTCTTCTCAATCGTAATACGTCTCCATTATCACGACTGTGTAGTCTGTCAAATGCAGGAAAGACAAGACACAAAAGGACATATAAGACATGAAGTATGGGCATTCAATGTGAAACGAGGAAACCCGCAAAAGTCTATGTATTCCTAACCATCAAAACGCAGGTTACACGCCATTCTCCGGCTTGTATGACCTATTCTCATTCCCTTTTGCAATAAGAAATTGTTTTACGCAGCAGAGTTTGGTATACTCCTTCATTACTATGCGCTACGAACAAGAGCCATTGCAAAACCCAGAGAAAGAAGAGGAACGAAACGAGGTCTATGTCAAACGCCTCAACCTTATTACTCCTGAATATGCCTCCCATTTTGGAGTAACAGCAGAAGCACCAGTATTTGTCTCACCGTACCAAAAGACCAAGGGTTTCTGTGAATGCGGACACTGTTTCACCCGACTTGTCTATAGAGCTGGAGAGACTACAATGGCTCAGCACTTTCATGAGAATACTGACCAAGAAGGAGGCATTTATTTGTTTACTCTACTTGTAGCAGAAGATATAAAGAGAAAGTCAGTTGGGGGGTTGGCTTATAGAGAGAATTGGCTTGCAGATATGGAGCCAGTTGGCAGACTAGTGAATGATGGACCTGGAGTGGTGCGAGCAGAAGGAGTAAGCGTGAAACGAATCTATGGAATAAGACGCGGAACGAAGGTAGAAGATGGCACTCTTGTCGCGAAGATAATAAGAGACGATGATGGAAATTCCCTTCCGACCATCTTGTTTATTGCACCCTCACGGACACAAAATACCAGTGAGTATAAAGGGAATTTACAAGAGTATTGTGATTTCCAAACAAGAGGGGAAACGATAGTCTTCTCCAATCCTCGCAATCTCAAGCAGAGAAAATAACTGCCTCTTCGCTTTACACCTTTACAAACGAGAAAAGACAGGTATACTTGCTCCTACCCCCCAGAAATCCAGTTGTATTGCCCCCTTCGTTTCCACAGGAACCCCTCGGCATTCGTTCCTGAGCAACACGCAAATTTTCTGTACGGTTGTTGCTGATACAGCGGAGGGTTTTGACATGGGAAAGGTCTTCACCTGGTGGTCAGATTGTCAAACCAATCTAATCGCAACTGCTACGGTGGTGCTTTGGGTCACCATAGGATCTCTACGGTGGCCTTTTGCTACGGCGTACGATGAAGAGATTCTTCGGCTTCGCCTCAGAATAACATAACGGGATTTGTGAAATACTCTATACTTGTGCAGTTCGTTTTCTTTGCAGTTCTTCGTTTAAGACATAATAAAAATCTTCCTCAGATTTTGGAAATGGACGTCTGGTATATTCAAAATCCTTTGCCAAATCAATAAGTTCATAAACAAGATTGGTATCCAGATATTGAAATTTTCCTTGCAATCCTTCAATAGTAGTACGCGTACTATACCAATCATATGATGGAAGATTGTCCCACAGAAGAACTACATCCTGCATTTCTATTAATGCCATATACCAGCTCCTTATAAATCTACGATAAATCATAAACGCAAGATAAAAGTATAATCCTTTTAATGAAAGCGTAAGAAAGCTTCTCTTTCTTATTACTTACTTCTTCTTCAATTGAGTTTTATACAAATAAGATAAGAAAAATCTAAGTAGTTACATAAGCTGAGTATGTTTTTTTTCGCAGGACGACAAGCGAATTGCGGGCGGACTGAAAGAAACGTACTGTAAGTGTCCAAGAAAAAAAAATTACTCAGCGTAAAAATATGATAATCGCAACTCAACCAGTTAAAAAAATTGCTGTGCTTCGTGCTAATGCATTGGGAGATTTTATTTTTTCCCTCCCCGCTTTACAAGCGCTAAGAACTACCTATCCAAAAGCTGAAATTGTCCTCCTTGGCAAAAAGTGGCATGAGGAATTTCTTAAGAATCGTCCAAGTCCTATTGATAGAGTTTTGATAATTCCACCGGCAAAAGGAGTGAGCAAACCTGATAATTTTAGAGAAAATGAGGAAGACAAAAAAACTCTTGAAGATTTTTTCCAAAAGATAAGACAAGAAAAATTTGATATTGGAATGCAAATTCATGGAGGTGGCAGATATTCAAATCCATTTATCAAAAGTATTGGAGTCAAACTTACAATTGGGACAAAAACTGAAGATGCAGTATCTTTAGACAAATATATACCATATAGATATTATCAATCTGAAATCCTGAGATGGCTTGAAGTAGTTTCCCTTATCAATGCAAAAACTTCTCAAATTGAACCAAAGATAGAAGTTACGCAAAGTGATAGCAAAGAAGCATCCAGATTTGTCTCTCATAATAAACCTTTTGTCGTGCTTCATCCAGGTGCAACAGACATACGACGCAGATGGTCACCACAAAAATTTGCAGAAGTTGGAGATGCAATCTCAACTTTTGGTTTTCAAACAATTATCACAGGGACTGAAAATGAAAAAACTATTGTGGCGGATGTCATACACAATATGAAATTTCACGCTATAAATCTTTGCGGTAAATTATCTCTTTCAGGTCTTACTGGACTTCTCGCAAATGCACAGCTTGTAATCTCCAATGATACCGGACCGTTACACCTGGCACATGCTTTAAATACTGCGACTATTGGAATTTACTGGTGTGGGAATGTCATAAATGGCGCTCCTCTTACACGTAACAATCATATACCTCTTATCTCATGGATTACTTATTGTCCTCTCTGCAGAAAAGATATCGCATCATATTTTCCTTTTCGAAATCAAACATCTTATTGTAAACATGAACTTTCATTTGTTGATGAGGTACGTGTCGAAGAAGTAATCCATGCCGCAAAAAGTATTTTAGATATAAATAATGTCGCAAAACATGCTTTTGCCAGGTAATCCCATCTTTACTTCTTCTCACTCTCTTCTTACTTGAAATTGAGTTACTTCTTACTGCTTACCTTTATAGTTTTTGCGTGACCTTTTCAAAGACAGAGATACATTCAATAGCAGTTTTTCGGGCATTACAGCTTGGAGATATACTGTGTACAGTTCCAGCGTTCCGGGTTATAAGAAAAGCCTTTCCTAATTCGCATATTTCGCTTATTGGATTGCCTTGGGCCAAAGATTTTACTCAACGTTTTTCATCTTATTTTGATTCCTTTATCTCCTTTCCTGGATTTCCCGGACTGCCGGAACAACCATACAACAGTCAAAAAATAGTTGCATTTTTGCAATATGTACAACAAAAAAAGTTTGATTTACTTTTTCAAATGCAAGGAGATGGCACGATAGTCAATCTCCTTATTGCACTTATGGACGCACGATATACTGCCGGATTTTATACTGAAAATAGTTTTAAACCAAATGATACAGCGTTCTTCCTTTATCCCGAACATAAAAATGAAATAGTCCGATGGATATCGCTTGTAGAACAACTTGGTATTCCATCTCAAGGAACCTATCTTGAATTTCCTATTTCTGCCAATGAGATACATGAAGCCCGTCTTTTTATGTATTACCACAGTCTTATTCCCCAAAAATATATCTGTGTACATCCAGGCAGCCGCAATGCAAAAAGACGCTGGTCGCCACTGCATTTTGCCAAAGTTGCAGATGCGATGGCACAGAAAGGTTTTATCGTTGTCATAACTGGGACAGCAGAGGAAAAGGATTTAACTCAGGATGTCATACGTCATATGCAATATCCTTGTATTGACCTTACAGGAAAAACAAAACTAGGAATTTTAGCAGCACTTTTGAAGAGCGCAAAATTACTTATCTCCAATGATACAGGAGTTTCTCATGTTGCATCTGCACTGCATATCCCAAGTATTGTTATCTTCCAAGATTCAGAACCTTTGCGATGGGCACCTCTTGATAAAAAGTTACACAAAGTGATTGCGAAAGAGCGCGCTAATGATATCGATACCATTATCAATACTGCAATTACATTAGTGTAGAAAGAAATATTCATTATGAAAGAAATAAAAATTGATACACAAAAAATAGTACGTCCAAGAGTTTTTACCTGGCATGTCCATGGCAATTATCTCTATTATTTAACTCAAGCAAATTGTGATTTTTATATCCCTTACAAAGAAGATAAACGCGAAGGATATGCGGGAAAGAGTACGTCTTTCCCCTGGGGAGAAAATGTACATGAGGTAAGAGCAGAAAAAGTAAAAGAGTATGAATTTGATTGTATTCTTTTCCAAAGTGATAAAAACTTTTTATCTGATCAATATGAAATTCTTAGTAAAAAACAGCGGATGCTTCCTAAAATTTATTTGGAACACAATCCTCCCCGTCTTCATCCAACTGATACCAAACATTTCACCTATGATACCAATATATTTATTGTCCATGTAACAAACTTTAATAATATCATGTGGGACAATGGCAAATCGCCAACTACTGTTATAGAGCATGGTGTTATTATTCCTCCTCATGTGACATTTAATGGCGAGAAAGAAAAAGGAATCGTTGTCATAAACAATATTAAGACAAGAGGACGAAGATTAGGATTTGATATCTTTGAAAAAGTGCGACAAGAAATTCCTTTGGATATTGTTGGTATGGGTTCAGAAGAAGTTGGAGGACTTGGTGAAATACCTCCTCAGGAACTTGCAGAATTTATTTCTCATTATCGATTTTTCTTTTCTCCTATCCGCTATACCAGTCTTGGGTATTCTTAAGGAGTTGGCACAAGGTGTAACGTGAGTAGCAAGTATTCA
>CAZSWA010000011.1:0-46919 GCA_964610465.1 uncultured Gammaproteobacteria bacterium
TCGTCAGCTCGTGCCGTGAGGTGTTCCCTTAAGTGGGGAAACGAGCGCAACCCCCGCCTAATGTTAAATATTCATTGGGGACAACTCCGATTTTATCGGAGGGGAAGGAGGGGAAGACGTCAAGTCAGCACGGCCCTTATGCCCTGGGTCACACACACCCTACAATGGCGAAGAACAATGGGCAGCAAGCCGGCAACGGCAAGCAAATCCCAGAAATTTCGCCTCAGTTCAGATTGAGGGCTGCAACCCGCCCTCATGAAGCCGGAATCAGTAGTAATCGCGAATCAGCAGGTCGCGGTGAATACGTTCTCGGGTCTTGTACACACCGCCCGTCAAGGCAGCAAAGTCGGGGGTAGACGAATACTGGGTATACCCCGGTAGAGTCTAAATTCGGCGATGAAGCTTAAGTCGTAACAAGGTATCCCTAGCCGAAGCTGGGGATGGATCACCTCCTTTCTTAATTTTTATTAAGATTGAGAGAAGAATTACAGAACTGACTTACGCAGTCATGTGACTGAGTAGTTGGGGAAGTATTTTTACACCAAGCGAAGTGAATAGCGCTTGTCTTTAGTCGTTATACTTAGATTAAAGAAAAATACTATTCTCGCGTTCCTACCACTTTTTGGTTGTCAATAACATGAATCCCGCTAAAGCGGGATTTTTTGTGGAAAAAAATCTATAACTTGCAGCCATTCTGCTGATTTAAGTGCAGAGATTATTTGTTATGCTCTCAATGACTTCCTAAGCTTGTCTCTCATGCATTCCTGTGCTAAGATTACTTAACTAACTGGATAGAGATGGCACGGTGGCGAAGTAGCAACGCAGGTGTCTGCAGAACATCCATTCGTGGGTGCAAATCCCACCCGTGCCTCCAACAGTCTCACTTGTTATCTTTTTATAATCCTTCTGTAACTTGTTTCCTTATAGGTCATATGTTAAGATAACACCGGTTTAAAATTTAAAGAGCAAAATATGGCAAGTCCGGAAAATAGACCAGATTATAAATTCGCTAATTTAGTTGAGAAGAAAACAATTCCTGGTGCATTAGCAGCAGTAACAGTTGGGACACTTGTGCCTGGATTGGCTGTACCAGCTGTAGGAGTTATAATAGGAGAAGGAGTCCAGCGTTATGCAGCGCAATCATATAAAGAAAATATATTGAAGAATACTAAACGATAAATATATGGCTGGACCAGAATCAGGACCATCAAAAACAAGAGAAATAGCAGGAAAAGGACTCCAAATAGGAGGTATTGTCGCAGGCATATTAGGAATCATTGCATTAAGTGCTGAAGGAGTCTTGGTTGGTGCAGGTATGTTTATAGGTGGACGTTGGGTCGAAGGCGGAAAGAAGAGATAATAAAACTGGAAAAGAGGGAACTGCTATGGCAACTCCTGAATCAAACGAATTAGACATATTCCAATTAGCATATAGAGAAGCATACTATGACGCTCAACCGGCTGTAGATTTTCTTAATGGAATGGCAATTATACTCATAAAATATTTGGGAGACTATGCAAACTATAAACTTATGAAGTATGACATGTACAGAAAATTTAGAAGAATAATGGCCTCATAAAATGGAAAAAGAATTTGCTGAAACAATTGATACAAAACATATAGATGAAAGCGGTTATAGCGAAAAACAAACTGACCTGGATGTTGAGATAAAAGCAGGCGAATGGCAGGATTTACGTAAAGTAAGAACATACCGGAGCCGTCCAAGACTGGGGAAAATTATTGCAACATATCAAGCGGTCTCAAATAAAATTAATCATCTCGTTTCTCAGTATTACCACTTTGTTACAGCCGATCCAAAACAAGCTGCAAAAATGCTTGAAGAACTCAGACGTCTTCGTTGGATACAGGACATCCTTCTTAATTGTCTTGTATGGGAACCAAAAGGGGAACTTAAAAAGCACATGATTCCTCAAGAAGTCTGGAGCCTTTTTGACTAAAGGAGTATAATAAATGATATGAACACAGAGAAGTTACGAAGAAATGAGGAGCAATTACCTGGAGTTGAAGAAAAGCCATCAAAATTGGATGTTCTTGTAGAAAGAGGAGAATGGGAAAGACTTAATGAAAGTGATGAATTTAGAGAAATGACTGTTGAGGGGAGAATAGTAACCACACAAAAAGCAGTCAAAATAAGAGAAAAACAATTAGAATTGTCATTTGGACATGCTCTTGCTCGGCATAGAGAACAATCTACAGTAATCTTAGACAAGATGCGGTATTTGCGTCGAGTAGAAGATGCACTTGATGAAACTTTAGCAGAGAATATAAAAAGAGAACAAACTTCAAAAAGAACAAACCTTAAGAAAGCTGCCTAATCAATGAAGCTAATGTCACTGTAGCATGACGATTAATCCTCTTTTTCCACTTTCTGCCACTTTATCTTTTCCATTCCCTCTTCTTTAATATCATCCTTGTTGGTGAGATAAAACAGAAGATCTGAGTATTCCTCGTCATCTCTCACTTTCTGAATCAGTCTGTACATGCTTCTTTGTTTGAATTTGTTTCTTGTAATAAAAAGAATCGTGGGAAAATCTGTATTATCTGTTTCTTCTTTCCAATCTCCTTCATGACATTGAATATATCGCCGTATTCTCTCTTTTAATGCTCTCTTTGGAATATTGAGATCAAATACCTCAAGAAAATATCTTGTTTTTTCATCTTTCTCATCAACGGTAAAATATGCATCAGGTAGCGGTTGGGGGAAATGTTTGTAGGGGAGAAGTCTTGCTCTCGTAAAGAGACTGATATATCCCTTTCCTTCATCATCATTGTATATTTCTTTCAACTGAGCATAGATTTGAGCAACATAACAACAGTGATTTCGAAATTCAGGAGATCGTTCTTTTTCTCTGTAAATTTGATTGAGGAGATACGGTTCAATGTACTTTTTCCCTTGTAACAGTTTCCTTGCTTTCGTACTCAGACAATATACTGCGGGTTTTGTCCGTTCAACAAATGATGTTCTGTCATAATACTGAATAATGTATCCTTCTTCTACTAAATCTTTTAACCATTGCTGTATTCTCGTAGGGTTTTTATGGTTAAGTAAATGTTGAATAGTAGTGGTATCAATAAATCTAAATTCGTATAGAAGTGATACAATTTTTAATTGTTTGCTCGTTATTGGTTGTTTAATATCTTGTTGTTTCATACTTCTCATTAAACAAAAACACAACACTTATACTTTCATATAAAGATAAAGGTTGTAATATTTTATCTATTTGAATCTAATTTGAGCAGATTATTGCATGTACGTTGCATGCAATTGAGGCAGAATAAAAACAGGTGAAAGTGTACCACGAAATTAGTTTGAAATCAAAGAAAAACAGATAATCCTTGTGATGAATATGGAGTTTCTGTTATGCAAAAGAAAAAAATGTACAAGAACAGTTTAAAGGCCAATTTGGGTACGGAAATGTATGGACATGGGCTGCCCAATGCATTTTCAAAAAGATTGAAAATCTTGAGTATGCAGTTGCTCTTCATTTCATGTATTACAATTTCTGCAGACCACAAAAAACACTGAATCTGAAAAAGAATCTTGGGCGTTACTCCTGCGATGGCGGCTGGTGTAACAAATAGAAAATGGACGATTGAAGATATTATTTATTTGATGTATTCAAATTGACCCACTACCAAAAAACTTCAGCTCTTTCTCTCTCTTTGTGAAATATCTCTTTTTTTGGTAAAATCAACGTTGTAGCTTTGGGCATCTAGTTCATCGGTAGAACGTCTATCTGATAAGTAGAAAGTGCATGGTTCGACTCCATGGATGCCCACTAACACTAATTGCTTTTAGCTATTTTCTATCGGCTTATAGAAAAATAGAAACATTGTTTTACTGATAGGTACTCCTCTGGTATACTTCTGCTATGGATATTTCAAAATTAAAACAGGATATTCTTATTGAAAAGAATCTTCGCGGAAATAATTTAAAACTGTTTTCTACATGGGGGCTTTTTAGTCCTGAACATATTGACGAAGGCTCGGAACTTCTTATTAACCACGTAGATGTTATATCATCTGATACGATACTTGATTTAGGCTGCGGATATGGAGCAATAGGAATCGCTCTTGCCAAACTGGCTCCCGAAGGAAAGATACATATGGTTGATAAAGACTTCGTTGCAGTGAGTTTTACCCGGAAAAACGCTGTAATCAATAAAGTCAGAAATTGTGATGTATATTTAAGCAATGGATTTGATAACGTTCCAAACGAATTACAATTTGATACTATTGTTTCCAACTTGCCAGCCAAAGTCGGAAAAGAGCTCTTTCTTATTTTTCTGAATGATGCAAAGGAACATTTAAAACCAGGAGGAAAATTATATGTCGTAACTATCTCAGGAATTAAGGAGTTTATCAAGCGCAATTTCAAAGAAACATTTGGAAATTATGAAAAATTAGCTCAAAGTAAAACCTATACAGTCTCAGTGGCAATAAAAGACTAGTTATTCCTCAGCCTTTATATTTCATAACTCTTACATACTTTTGGCTTGAGTCTTATAGACATACGTTACTGTATATGTATGTATATCCAGTTTGACTACGATGAAAAACCTGCACAGCTCTCAGATTCACCAGATGAGGTAATTATGGATATTCATGTACTGCTTGATTATCTGGAAGAGTGTGAGGAAGATACTATATCTCCCATAGAACTCCAAAAAGAAATGGTAAAGAGCAAAAATACGACAGCTAAGCTTGCTGCAATTGGACTAAGTTATGTAAAAAACAACAAAGAAGCAGCACAGCTTTTAAAACAACAAATTACCTCCCTTAAAAGTCACCTCAACAGTATTAGTTAAAAACAATATGGAAAAGGAGATAAAAGTTGCTACATTTATTGCAAATATGCTTGATAATAGTTTCCACATCGGAGGAATGCGATTTGGATTAAGTGCAGTTTTTGATTTGGTTCCGGAAGTAGGGGATTTTATAGTAGTTGCATTATCTCTTTATCTTGTGTTTCTTGCGATACGACTTCATGTACCGCTCTATGAAGTTGCTATTATGCTTTTTAATATTTTACTTAATTTTCTTATTGGTCTTATTCCAATTATTGGTGATGCTGCATATATACTTAATAAAGCCAATTTAAAAAATCTTGCCATTTTAAAAAGATATGCCAAGACTGGACACTCATAGAAGGAAAAGAGGTTAAATAGCTGCAATCTCGGCACCTTCGGCCTGATTTGATTTAGTTTGATATATTTGGTATACTCGTGACTTATAGTTTATAGTTATGAAGGGTAATAGGTATTTGTCATATTTACCACTGGCCCTCTTTTCAGTAGCTTTTATAGAACTGCTTTGTTGCGGTGTACTTATGGTCACTCCTTTTATAAAGCCTTTTTTTGTGCCTAAAAAACAGGAAAAAACACTTAGCGATCCTATTTTTGTTCGTTTTAGTGATATTGCCACAAGAGAGAAAAAACAGGCAGCACTCATCGCATCAGGCATAAATACTTCAGGCACACTTACGCTTAGTATTGCCAATGGAATTATCGGCGAAGCTATAGATACGCCTACGCCGACTCCTGCACCTTCAGATACTCCAACACCTCAAAGTTCAATAATTTCTCAGGAAATAAGTGCTATACCAGTAGATACCTCAGTAGATACCACAACTATTGCAACTCCTGCTGCTCAACCTCAAACATCTTCTCTGAATGCTGAAATCCTTTTTTCTCTGGTAAATCAACATCGAACAAGTATAGGACTTCCGAATTTTGAAAAAGATGAACGGATTTGCCAAGTAGCAGCATCCCGCGCACCTGAACTCTATAATGAAATTTGGGTTACTCATACGATGCACGCAGGATTTTATGCACGTAATCTCCCATACTGGGCAACTGAAAATATTATTTCTATGACTACAGAGCAATCTGCTCTTAACTGGTGGCTTAATTCACCAATACACAGACAAGCGATAGAGGGAAATTATAAATATAGCTGTGTTGCATGTTACAGCAATAATTGCTCTGAAATTTTTACCAATTTCGAACCCAAAATATTTATACCTACACTACAGCCTACAGTTTCGTCCACTCCCGAATCATTGAAAAACTAATCGTTTTATTGTATAAACACATTATGTCTTCAATTCATGATACATTTGCAACCGCTATTGGGTGTATGGATGGCAGAGTTCAAGAGCCAATTATGCAATTTGCTCAGCAAAAATTTGGCGTACAATATGTCGATACGATAACTGAAGCTGGGATAGTGGGAATACTTGCCAAAGAACATATTGATAATTCTTTATTAGAAGCATTAAACTTTAAAATAATTAGAGTTTCTTTGGAAAAACATCATTCAAAAGGAATTATAGTACATGGGCATCAGGAGTGTGCTGGTAATCCTGTAAGGGACGAAAAACAAAAAGACGATATAAAAAACTCAGTAAAGCTAATTGGTAATATGGTAGGAAAAAAGGTTCAGGTTATAGGTGTATTTGTTTATAGAGATAAAGACATATGGGAAACAGAAGAACTATCTCCTTTATCTTCATAATTTTGTACTCTACTGTATAATATATGGATGAAGATTACTAGCTATCAAGAAGCTCGGGAATATTTAGAATCATTTATCAAGCCACATATTTTCCAAAAAGTAACGAATGATACCTATCCATTTACCCCGCTTGATAGGATGCAAGCATTTCTCAAACTTCTCGATAATCCACAGGAGAAATTCAAATCAGTTTTAGTGACTGGTACTTCAGGAAAAGGTTCAACAGCATATCTTCTGTCTCGCATGTTGACTTTGGCAAACTATAAAACAGGACTTACTACTTCTCCACATCTACAGAAAATAAATGAACGCATGCAAATAAATGGAGAGCAAATTTCAGATGAAGCATTAGTCAATCTTGTAAATAAAATACAGCCTGCTATTGAGAAGATGAAAGAAGGCATAATGGGAGAGTTATCTTATTTTGAAATTCTTTTGGCTCTTGCGTTTCTGCATTTTGCCAAAGAAAAAGTTGCCATTGCTATTGTGGAAGTCGGACTTGAAGGGAAATATGATGGTACTAATGTTTTACACCCTTTGCTTATTATTTTGACCAATATTTCTTTGGATCATATTGAGCTTTTGGGTCCAACAATTCAAGCAATCACTAAAGAAGCAGTCTCAGCAATCAAACATAACAAGACGGGAGAAGGCATAGTAATAACGGCTGCGCGGCAAGTATCAGTACTCCGTATACTCGAGAGAAAATGCAAGGAGACACATAACAGATTAGTTCGAATTGACCAAGATTTTAATTATTTGATAAAAAGGCAAGGGGAAAATGGTTCACTATTTGATTTTAAAAATAATGCAGGTCAGTATGGCAATTTGCAGCTTTCGCTAATAGGAAACTATCAAGTAGAAAATGCAACGCTTGCGATAGAAGCGGTACTCTGTCTTGAGGAATATGGTTTCTCTATAAGTGAAATGTTTATACGGAAGGCTCTTTCAGCTGCATTTTTTCCAGGACGTTTCGAAATAGTCAATATTCAACAAAAAGAAAAAAAATATACAGTTATTCTCGATGGTGCACATAATAGCGCAAAAATGAAAGCGTTTACAAGTGCTCTAGAAGAATATTTCCAGCAGAGAAAAAAAATAATAATTATTTCGTTTAAGAAGAATAAAAAAATTACGAGTATGCTAAATACTGTTCTTAAAGTTGCAGATGCGGTTATTGTGACGGAATTTCATGCGACTGTAGATACTGAAAAAAACGCAGCAATGGACGAGAATAGTATTCTAAGAGAAATAAAGCAAATTCTAAAACAAAGAAATATGGAATATAGAACTATTCCTTATTTAAAAAATGCGTTAGAGGAAGCATATGATTCAGCTAAAACTAACGATTCTTTTATCGTGGTGACAGGTTCACTATACTTGGTTGGTGAGGCACGGGATATTCTAATTTAGCCTTAGTACTACTCACCATTTTGTACTGACACCTCGCGAAGGAAAAGATTGTAGTCAAATTGGTTTACTGCTCCATCATCTGAAATATCGGTAAGTATTTGGTTTTGGGCGTTACAGTTGGTCGCAGGAGTTAAATCACTATAGCAGCCAATAAGCATATTGTAGTCAAGGATTGTAATCTTGTTATCTCCATCAAAGTCTCCGGCAACAAGTGTAAGCGGTGTAAGATGATTGTTGCTTCCTGCGATAATATTTGGAATACCAGATATTTGTCGTCTGAGATATCCATCAGATTTTACTCTTATGATATATGATCCTGATACAAAACTAGTGCCTAAATTTACCGTACCGCTAAAATACCCATTGGTTGAGTCATAATTGATAAGACCCGCTGTTTGAGAAACAAGGCTATCATTATTGTCATACACAAATACATTGAGTGTCCTTTGTGGATGGAGAGGGTTTTTGTTACTACTACTAGCGTTCGGATTGGCATTGTCTCCGCTATTACCTAAGCCATGGAGATAGACATTAAAGGAAAGGAGTGTTGAGTTTGGAACAGGTGTTGCAGTAGGAAATGGTGTTACAGTTGGTGTAGGTGTAAAGGTTGGCGTGGGGCTTAACGTTGGAGTCGGCGTTGCAGTAGGTCTTGGTGTTGAAGTAAGAGTTGGAGTAGGGAGAGGTGTAGTGATAGGCAAAGGTGTAGGTGTATTAGTTGCTATGACAATACTTGTTGGTGTAGGTGTCACAGGAGGCGTAGACGTTGGAGTAGTACCGCTTGCAATCATAACTATCGCAGGTTGTGTACTTGAAAGCACGTTTTCACTTGGGCTGTCAGATGCAGCAGTAGAGAGTATTGATGTATTTGATCCAATAGTTACTGACGTAGTGGTATTTGCAGTATCAGTGGTTGCGGCGAGCGTAAGAGTACCTACTTTTGTAGTGGTAGTAATGACTTTTGAGGTATCAGAACCAATAGAGAGGACCACCTGAACTTTTCCAGAACTATAAAAAGGACCTTCAACTATTTGTGGAAAAGAAAGTGAATTTACTGTAAATGCATTAGATTGATTTAGAGAAAATTTACTTGGATCATAGTCTATCTCAAGTTTAATAAGTGAGACATTATTATTCCCTGGATTGACCATAAGATCAACAGAAAGATTGCTGCCAGTAGTTGTTTGCATAGGAGTAGAAGTCGATGATGTTGGGGCAAAGAATAAAGTAGTAGAGGCACTTGCTCGACTTCTTGGTTCCTGTTTTTTGCGTACTGAAAAAAGAATTAATGGTAATAGTACTAAAACAAGAACAATTCCACCAAATAATAACTTTTGTCTGGTAGAGAAATGCATAATAATATATTCTTATTTATCGTATCTACTTTAGATGCTTATTGTCAAGTTACTGTTTGAGGAGTATATTGGCATTCGTATATCCTTTCAATAAGGAATAACCGTTTTGATACGCATTCACCGTGGTTTTAGGTAGGAAAGTTATTCGTGACATTTCTCCAGGTGAGAGATTGGGAATAAACGAGAGAATTGCAATAATTCCTTTTCCTTTCGCTTGAGTAGCTCCATCCGGAATTTGTAATGCATAAGAAGCTCTTCCATTTTTGGTATCAATAATTCGAAGTGGTACTAGAGGATTTACAATAAATGTACCTGGATTAATATCTACAGATGTTAAAGCTGTTGGATCATACCCAATTTCAAACTGTACCGTTGAAATACTATTACTGCCCGTATCGATATTTATAAAAATATAATTTGTTTCTCCGGGAACAACGAGAAGATTCTGAGGACTAAAACTTAACATTGTTTGTGGTTCTATGGGTGTCACTGATACATGAAGTGGAGTTTTCTCCCAAATTATATTGGTTGGTGAAAAAAGGATAAAGCTAAGTATACAAATTACACCAAAAAATAATAAGAGTAAAAGATAGGTCCATTTTGACATGCGTCAATTATAGCGCATCAGTCACCGTGTTGGACGTTAATTTCTCTTAAGAAGAGGTTATAATCATATTGATTCACGTTTCCATCATCAGTGATATCAGTAAGATTTTTGCGAGTTTGATCACAAAAAGTAGGAGGTAACAAATCACTATAGCAGCCTGTAAGCATATTGTAGTCTATTATATTAATAACATTATCTCCATTGAAGTCTCCAGCTACTAAAGTTACTGCAGGCATTATATTTGTTGTACCAGCAGTAATGCTTTGAATACCTGGTATCAACCGTCTTAAATAGCTGTCTGATTTTACTTTCACAGTATAATTACCTGATTGAAGTGTAGTCCCCATATTAATAGTGCCATTGAAAAATCCATTTACATTATTGTAATTGATTGTTCCTTGTTGTTGAAGTACAAGTGCGTTATTGGCATCATAAACAAATACTGAAAGATTTCTTTGGAAATGGAGAGGATTTTTATTACTAAGAGAACTATCAGGATTGGTGCTATCTCCGCTGTTGCCTATACCATGTAAATAGACAGTGAAAGAAAAATTCGTTGCCATTGGAATAGGTGTTATGGTAGGGAATGGAGTTAGTGTTGGGAAGGGCGTACTTGTTGGAGTGGGTGTCGCAGGAGGCGTAGACGTTGCAGTAGGAGAAGGTGTAGGAGTCGGAGTCAATGTCTGGGTTGGTGTAGGAGTAGGCAAAGCACTCACTACTATATAGTCTGGAGTGGCACTAGAAAGAACATTTTCACTTGCGGCATCGGTAGATGCAACTGAAAACGCTTTGCTATTTGTTCCAAAAGATATGACTGAAGGTCCATTAAAAGTAGGGTTCATTGCAACTAATGTCAGTGTCCCTATTTTTGTAGGTGTTTGTACTGCTTTTGTTGGGTCTGAGCCAACAGAAAGAGTAATAAGATAATCTCCGTTATTGAGAATTGGTCCTTCAACTACAGTTGGAAAAACGGCAGAATTTATCACAAAAGGAGATTGTCCTGAAGGCTGAAATACAAACGAATCGTATTTAATTTCAAGTGTTACAAGTGAAACTAAGTTCACACCTGGATTTATCATTACGTCAAGTGAAATAGGGTTCCCGACATTTTTCTGTATAGAATTTGTTGCTGAAGACACAGGTGAGAAAGATAATGTTGTTGAAGCTGTCGCTTTGCTTCTTTGCTCTTGTTTTTTTTGCAGATAATAGATAGTTAAAGGAAGAGTAATAAGAAAGATAATAAATAAACCGAGAAATAATAAGTGTTTTTTAGCCTCTTCAGTCATGGCAGTAAATAAATTCTTTTACTTTAGACTAGTGTATAAAAGCACACAAGTCAAGCGAATATAGTAAGAGTTAGCGCCAAGTTTGACAAAAAATTCACGTAAGAAGAGGTTATAATCTACAGAATTATAAAGAGATTTTGTGTCAGTCATGGGTAATATGTAATAGAGTAACTGGCAGCAACAGAAAAAAGATAATACGTACTAATTATTTTTTTCTACGCGAGGACTTCATACATGATGTTTGATGTTAATCACCATTTTGTACAGAGAGTTCACGTAAGAAAAGGTTATAATCAGTACCATCAATAATGCCATTGTCATCCAAATCTGCTAAATTTCGTGCAAGATGGGATTGGCAATTTGGTGAATTAAATTGGGAGTTTGGATCAAGCATAGGAAGAGGATGAATTGCGCCATATCCGCAGTCTAGTAAAATGTTGTAATCAAGAACATTAAGAAGATTGTCTCCGTTAATATCTCCGGCTACAAGACCTGTATTAGCAATATTATTTACTGTTCTTGCTTTAATAGTAATAATGCCCGGAAGAAGTTTTCTAAGATAGCCGTCAGATTTCATTTTGATATTAAAAATAGCGCTTTGAGTGCCAACAAGATTTTCATCGATAGGAAAAGCCCCTGTGAAAACTCCAGTTGTTGTATCATAATTCACATCAGTTATTTGATTTAGCACTTGTTGATTATTCTTATCAAACATTTGGATACTAACTGTCCGATGAGGATGAATAGGATTTTTATTGCTAAGACTGCTGTTCTGTGGATTAGGGTTATCTCCTGCAGAACCTATTCCATGAAGTAATACACCAAATTCCAACAAAGTAACACCTGTAGGTATTGGTGTTGGAGTACTACTAGGAACAGATAAGGTTGGAGTAGGAGTTGAAGTGGGAGCAGATATGGTAGGAGTAGGTGAACTGGTAGTTCCTGTTGGGGTAGGTGTATTGGTTGGTATACCTGTTACAGTTCCTTGAGCAATTGCGATAACTGCAGGGTTTGCCGTTGATAATACATTTTCCTGTGCCTGATCCGTGGAAGCAGTTGAGAGCACTTCTGTAAGATTACTAAAAGAAACAGAAGTATTCGTAGAAGTTGGTGCAAGTGCTTGGAATGTAAATGTTCCAACTTTTGTCGTAGTTTGTATAGCTTTTGTTGGATCAGCACCTATTGAGAGTGATATTGCAAAAGAACCAGTAGCAGTGATAGGACCTTCAACAGTAACTGGAAACGCTGTTGTATTTATGACAAACGGATTTGTTTGAGCTAATGTAAGCTTGGTACTATCATACAGTACTTGCAGTCTTACGAATGAAGGAAGATTGCTTCCTGGAGTAATCATGAGATCAAGAGAAATAGTATCTCCAACATTGTTCTGAAGAGGAGCTGTCTGGCTTGTCGAAGGAACAAAAAACAGAGTAGTAGATTTTGCAGCTTTTGAAGTAACATTTTGTTTCTGTCTTATCAATAATAGAGCAAAAGGGAGGCTTAGAATAAGCATTAATAAAAACCCTAATAACAGAAGTCTTTTATTCATGAAAAAAAATAAAAACAATATTCCTTATCTCATCGTATATAAGAATAGTAGATGTGTCAAGCATAATTTCAACAGAAATTATTTTTTTGAAATCTATTACATAGGATTTCTTCTTTTCAAATAGATGCTGAAGTGGTACACTTCTAACTATGATTTTGTCAGATGGAGACCTTGAAAAAGCCCTGAATAGTGGACATATTAAAATTGCTCCTGCCATCGATAAAACATCTCAACTTGGTTCCTGTATTATTGATTTGCGTCTTGGTGATACGTTTCGAGTATTTGAGCATAGTAAATATCCCTATATTGATCCATTCAAAAAAGGAGTATCAGCAGCAGTAACAAGGGAAATTCTGGTCAAAAAAGATGAACCATTTATTATTCAGCCAGGAGATTTTGTTCTCGCTACAACCATTGAATCAATTGAAGTACCGGATGATTTGGCAGGAAGACTTGAAGGAAGGTCTAGTATTGGCAGACTTGGGGTAGTAGTTCATTCAACAGCCGGCCATGTGGAAGCAGGATTTAAAGGACATATTACCCTTGAGCTTGGCAATATGGGAAAGATGCCGGTTGCTTTGTATTTTGGTATGCGGATTTGTTCGATTTCATTTGAACAGCTAAGTTCTCCCGCAAAGGTACCATACTATAAAAAGAAAAATGCAAAATATATAAATCAAAAAGGACCAAGCGAATCATTAATTCATGAAGAACGATGAAATATCACGTCTCGTTTGATATTGATTTTAAGAGAAATGCGTATGACGGGTTGTATATTGCTTTAGAAGGAATAGATGGAGCGGGAAAATCAAAACAGACTCAAAAGTTGGCTGAATATTTTGAAAAAAAAGAAAAAAACTATTGTAACTCGTGAACCTCGCAAAAATATAGGATACTTAGGAAAATTACTCCAACAAATACTTCAAGGGAAAATAAAAATTCCAGGAGTCGCCCTCCAATATATCATGACAGCAGAAAGAGCTATTCATCAGGAGGAAATAATAGTTTCTTCACTTAAAAAAGGGAAAGTAATTATTTCAGATAGATGCTTCTGGTCGGCAATTCCTTATGGTATTTTTGACAAGGGACAAGAATTTGACGAGAATACAAAAGTAATTCTTGCAGCGCAAAGTATTTTGTCTATGTATCATCAATTTATAATTCCTGATATTACTTTTTATCTTGATATCAGTCCTGAAGAAGCAGTTTCACGTTTTGAAAAAGAACAAAACCATAAAGAAAAAAAAGAGATTTATGAAGAAACAGACCATTTGAAAAAAATACTAATGGGTTATAAATGGCTTTTGAGAGAGTTTGCTAATGAATTTACCATAATAAATGGAAGAAAACCTATTGATGAAGTAACTAAAAATATGATAAAAATAATAGAAGAAAAAATGCTAATTAACAGATCTCAAATAACAAATTCCAAATAAAATTCAAATCTCAAATACCAAATATTTTTTTTGGATTTCGTATTTAGATTTATTTGAGGTTTGGAATTTATAAAATTATGGTACTTGGACCAAAAGAGCTTTTACAACTTGTTAAAAAAATAAAACTAGTTGAACATTTAAGTGAACGCGAACTTACCAATCCTGAAGGAGCAGGATTTGATTTGCGTCTTGGAGAAGTATACAAAATTTCAGGAGATGCATTTTTGGGAGAAACAGAGCGGAAAACTGCTGAGGTAAAATTAGTGCAAAGTTATGAAGAAGATAAGAAAAAAAATATTACAATAAAACCAGGAGAATTCTATCTTATTAAGACAATAGAATCAGTAAATATGCCGGAGAATTTGACTGCCAGTATTACTCCTCGCTCAACAACCTACAGAAGCGGTTTGTTCATTCGTACCGGCAATGTACCTCCAGGATACTGCGGTGGGCTCAATTTTGGTCTCAAAAACGAAGGGCCTGTGGCAGTAAAAATTGAAATGGGCGCACGCATAGTCCATATCCAGTTCCACGAAGTCAAAGGCGGCGGCAATATGTACCGTGGGCAATGGCAAGGCGGCAGAGTCACAACGACCAAGAAAGAAATACAGGTGTAAAATTGTTGTGTTTTAAGCTCACCAGTGGTATTGACATTCAAAAATAATTCTGATATATTTTATTTTATGAAAAATAATTGGTATTGCGTCATGTTCCTTATTCCTCTTGGCTGAGGCGGGATTTGACGTATTGAATTTACAAACCCGCCGAAAGGCGGTTTTTTTATTGTTAAAATCAAGAGATTCGAAAGGAGGTGAAGATGTATGGCAAAAGCAGAAATACTTACACAAGCAGTAATGACTGAAAAAAAGAAGCAAGAAAGAACCTATCAAGAAGATAAGGCAAGACATGAAAGGACTGTTTTTCGACTTGCAGAAATGAGAGAGAAAAATGGAAGAGCTGTTCCTGAAAATACTTTTATGAGTACTAAAGATGCTGTTCGTATAGAGAGACAGAGAAGATGGTTTAGAAGATTTCCAAGAAAAGACGTACAAAATTTATAAAGACATTTACAATAAGAATGATAGAGGAACGCTTAAAATATCCAGTTGCATGATTGTAAAATCTCTGCTATCTTATGTCAGAGATGAACAAGTCTACTACGCATCCTGAATACCAATACCTTAATCTTTTGCAGGACATTATTGATAATGGTTCTGATAAACAGCTTTTTTTTACACCTGAAGTTTTAGAACAATATAAGAAAAAAGGAGAAGAACCACCGTTTATCCGTTCAGTATTTGGCCGTTCCATGCGATTTGACTTATCAAAAGGATTCCCGCTTCTCACAACTAAAAAGGTTTTTACTCGAGGCATTTTTATTGAGCTTTTATGGTTTTTAAGCGGTTCATCAAATATTAAATACTTAGTCGATAACAATGTTCATATCTGGGATGAATGGGCGTACAAACGCTACCACAAGCATTGTATAAAAAATAATTTACCCGATATTTCTCAAGAAAAATTTATTGAAAAGATAAAAATAGAAAAGGTTGACAGTGATTTCGTAAAACAATGGGGCGATCTCATTACTATTTATGGAAGAATGTGGAGACGTTGGCCTGCAAGTGATGGACGGGAAATTGATCAATTAGGATGGGTAATTGAAGGACTCAAAACCAAACCGTATCGTAAATCGTATGTTGTCTCAGCATGGAATCCTGACTTTATTTATGCGATGGCGTCAAAAGGCAATGCCAATGAAGTTCCGCCATTTTGTCATACGACATTCCAGTTTGCATTGACTGAAAAAAATAAATTGAACTGCGGTTTATATCAAAGAAGCGGTGACATGTTTCTTGGTGTGCCATTTAATATTGCAAGTTATGCGCTTTTGACTTTGATGGTTGCGCAGGTAACAGGATTGGAACCCGGCGAATTTGTCCATTTCTTAGGAGATGCGCATATCTATTCTAACCATTTTGCACAAGTCAAAGAACAATTATCCCGAGAACCAAGACCCTTTCCGACATTAAAACTTAATCCAAAGATTAAAAATATTGATGATTTTAAGCTTGAAGATTTTGTGATTGAAGGATATGATCCGCATACTGCAATAAAAGCCGAGATTGCCAATATAGGCGGTTACTAAATCATCATGCAGCCTAAAATCTCAATCATTGTTGCAACAGATAGAAAACGGGGAATTGGCAAAAACAAATCCATTCCTTGGCACATAAAAGGTGAGCAAAAACGCTTCAAAGAAATTACTACTCCTCATCCTATGATAATGGGAAGGACTACATTTGAGTCAATTGGCAGAATTCTGCCAAATCGGCCGCATATTATCGTGACTCGAGATACAAATTATAAAGTTGATGGTGCAACTGTGGTTCATTCATTACGAGAGGCAATCCAAAAAGCCAAAGAACTTGATAACAAAGAAATATTTATCATAGGCGGAGGACAGATTTTTAAGGAAACAATTGCGCTTGCTGATAAACTTTATATTACTGTTATTAATGCAGATTTTGACTGTGATACTTTTTTCCCTGAGTATTTAGAATTTAAGAAAGTAATTCGTAAAGAAGAAAAAGAAGATGAAGGCCTCAAATACACCTACTGGGAACTGGAAAAGTAATTTATCTATCTCTTGATAATCTTTCATACTAGTTTTATAATCCTCACTATCTTGCTATGATTGTTGAAAGAAAAGTATCTTTTTTTGAAGTATTGGCAGCAAGGAGGTCATTTCCAGCAGGCAAAGAAGGGAAAGAAGACTTCCGTAATGCGTTACATCATCGTTCTCCAAAAGAGATAGCAGAACTCAAATCAAAATTTGGAACTGGTGAATATGGAAAAAGAGTATTTAGAGAAGTAGTTGTGTTTGAACCACAACCTTGTGAATATAGGAAAGATGGTCAAGAATGTAACACTCCCGCAAATGGGACAATAGATTTTGATGCATGTGGAGAGACTGACTTTAAGCTTGTGTGTTCAAATCATCAGGTACAATGGTATAGAGAAATGACTGAAGAAAATAGACAAAAAGGACGTATTGCAGTAAATAGTATAAATGGTAACGGAAGACCTTAATAAGAATTGGGGAAGACTGTACCGTTATAAGGAAAAGAATGGTGTTTAATTTCTTTTCGTCTTCTAATATGTTCATCTTTTTCAAGTTTTTCAAGTAACTCAGAGACTCCTTCTTTTGGCGTTTTATAACTCGTGTGTATTACATAGTCATGAATTCTATGGCCATCTATGTCTCGATTGGAAAGGTTTAATGGGTTTACATCCTTTAAATAAGGATATAATCTATGCCATAACTCAATATCTTTTTCATCACGCTCTTTTAATAATTTACGTACTTCTGACAAAGTGAGTAAAGGATTTAGTTTTTTATCTCTCTCATAAGCTCTTTTTACACGTATTTCTTCTGAAGCTGTGACAAGTATAGTAATAACAGGTAAGTATCCACCTCTTTTTGCGACATTATCTCTTTCTCTTTTTGCTATTATTCCAGACAATCTTCCTTCCAAAACAAGTGGATTCGCAACATCTGCTGTCCTGATGATAGCTTTTTGGATGGTATCAATTGTTTTATCTAAAGAATAATGTTTATTTCTATCATAGAAACCAATAACATTTTTACCGGTCCTTCTTTTGGTTTCCTCTCTAAATAATTGTCCTGCATTTGTATATCTTCTTATGCCTAGCTCTTCTATAAACATTCGAGTAAGAGTACTTTTTCCTGATGCAGCAGGACCACTGAAAGTAAATCCTCCTACATCTATAGATTCATATTCAGGTTCATGCAGGAGTTCAAGTTCTTGCATTGTGATATTTTGTAATCTTTGTTGTAACGATTCCTTTTTCATAGAATCATAGATTATAATTTATTGTGAGGGAAAACACAATAAAGTAAGTATTGTCAATGTAATTTTAATATTGTATACTGACAAGAGTTTTATCTACGACATGAATCATTTAAAATTTATTGACCCGGAAGTATATGCACTAGTGAGAGACGAAGAAAGAAGACAACGTGATGTACTGGAAATGATTCCCTCCGAAAATTATACCTCAAAAGCTGTGATGGAAGCCTTAGGTTCTATGCTCACCAATAAATACTCAGAAGGGTACCCCAAGAAACGCTACTATCAGGGAAATATAGTTGTTGACAGCATAGAAAAATTGGCGCAGGAAAGGGCTAAAAAACTTTTTGGTGTTCCTCATGTTAATGTCCAGCCGTACTCTGGATCACCTGCCAATACTGCGGTATTTTTTGCGCTTCTTGAACCGCTTAAAAGTAAAATAATGGGATTATCACTCGCGTTTGGCGGACATCTAACACATGGTGATAAAGTGTCAATTTCAGGAAAATATTTTATATCTGTACCTTATATTCTTGGCAAAGATGGCACCCTTGATTATAACGCGATAGAAAAATTAGCAATAAAAGAAAAACCAGAGATTATCGTCTGCGGATTTACTGCATATTCCCAAATTATTGATTTTAAACGCTTTGGAGAAATAGCAGATAAAGTAGGGTGTTATCTCTTGGCAGATATTTCCCATATTGCAGGACTTGTGGTAGCAGCAGTGCATACAAGTCCTGTTCCTTATGCGCATATAATTATGACAACCACTCATAAATCACTAAGAGGCCCAAGAGGCGCAATGATTATGGTGACAGAAAAGGGATTGCAAAAAGATGCTGAGCTACCTGCAAAAATTGATAAAGCAGTATTTCCAGGACTTCAAGGAGGACCACATAATAATCAAACTGCAGCAATTGCAGTTGCGCTTTATGAGGCATCCCAACCAAAGTTTAAAAAATACGGTGAGCAAATTGTCAAAAATGCAAAAACTCTTGCAGAAAAGCTTAAGGAATATGATTTTAAATTGGTGGGCGGTGGGAGTGAAAACCACTTATTGCTTATTGATTTGACCAACAAAAAAGTAAATGGTGCGATTGCGGCATTGGCACTTGAAGTTGGAGGAATTGTATGCAACAAAAATGCTGTGCCAAATGATCTAATGCCTCCATTTTATCCATCTGGTATACGGCTTGGTACACCTGCAATTACTACACGTGGAATGAGAGAAAAAGATATGATAAAAATTGCCAAATGGATGAATGAAATAATCAATGAAGTAAAAGGCACTAATTTGCCAAGAGATAAAGAACAAAGAACAGCATTCTGGAAAGAGTATAAAGAAACAGTGTACAATAATAAAAACCTTTTGAAGATTGCCAAAGAAATTTCCGCCTTTTGCAAAAAATATCCTTTACCTTAAAAAGCATCAAAGAAGGTAATTTATCTTTGAGAATTCTTCACAAGTTCTGCTGAAAATATTTCAATTTCTGAATTTCTGATGACTTGATTTATCCTCTCTTGAAGTTGTTCTCCTTTATATGGATATTTCTTTTCCAGTCCGTCATAGAGTCTATAAGAAAGTCCCTGAGGACGAAACGTCCAGAGTACTGTGTCATCAAAACGAGTTGCTATACTAGATAGCCGTCCTTTATAAAACCGTATTGAAGTGAAAAATTTTTTTCCATCCATTGTTTTTTCAATACTGTACTCATTTCCTTTCCATAGAATAATATCATACGGACCTATTTTACTTGTATATTTAGGAAGAGAAGGTAGAGAGCCCTCCACGATATTTATCATTTTTTCCCATGAATCATGTACCTCTTCAAGAGGTGTAAGTACTAAACTTTCTTTTGTCATACGATCATTATTTTCCAATAGAAGAGGTTTATATGTTTTGAAGAGATGTATAGTTATAAATTTTTAAATAAATACATAAAATAAATACATAAAAACCACTCACTTTTTGTGCGTGAGAGAGTATAACAAAATAACTAAACAGAATCAATACAAACTGTTATACAAGACAGGTAAATTGACAGAATCTTTTCTGCATGGAATACTTGAATAAATGGATAATTTGCAGGCTATTCTAAAGAATAGAAGAAACATGATTATCATCGGAGCAGTAATCTCAGTGATTGTAATACTGTTTATTGTCGCAGTTCTTGCTTCATCAGGAAAGCCAAGCCAATCTCAAGTGGGAATAAATCCTTCTCCTACATCTTTTATTACTCAAGATAATCAAAACATTCAAAATCTTCCTTTCTATACACGTGCAGCCATCCCATCTTTAAATGTCCCATCTGGAGCATCCATCCAAACTGTTCCTCAAGGATGGGTAATTGGAGATAATCCTCAATATACGATTGATTTTCCTCAAAATTGGAAGGCAACGGTAAATTCTATTCAAGGTGGAGGTACTGTAGCGGTATTACAACCACAAAATCTTACAGGAGGAAATTATTTCCCACGTCTTGATATTGAAGTTTCACCAACTAATCCTGCAAGATCAATTGCAAATAGAATAAAAACACTTTCTCCACTTCATCTGCAACAATCATCTGTTTTATTTAATGGAATTCCGGTAACAGAACTGAATGGAGTATTGCCTTTGAAATTCCAGACTGGAAATCCACAACAAACGCCTGTCTACAAAACATTTTTATTATTTGAACATAATGGATATACTTACATAACAGGATATTCTTATTATCAGGATGAGACAGCAATAGCAACTCAACAGTTACTTCAACAAATGCTTTCAACATTGACTCTTAAATAAATTTTCTTCCTTATGAACTCAACTAGTAGAAGTAAATAAAAATATGAAGACTAGGTGTATAGATTTTATCTATCGATGATGCCACCCCACTCAACTGCAGTAAAACCTTGACGGACTGGTGGAGTAGGAGGAAGCTGTAATTGTTTTATAACTACTGGATTTGCTAGAGGTTTGAAGTACATAATAAACTCTATCATTGTGTCAGGTTTAGGATTGATAGTAATTTTATCAATTATCTGCTTTGCTTCAGGAGAAAATATTGACACAACAAAATATGGACTGTTGAGTGCATTAAGTCGTGGCATCCAATATGCTACTAATTCATTTGTTTCTCTTTCATTTAACCCTAATTTTGTTGCAAGAGTTGTGAGCGTAGTTGTCATACTAGATATAGAAGTAACGATTCCTGAATCAGGAAGAGTGGTTTTGCTAATTGAAGATTCGTAAAAGAGTTCATTATAGGAATTCCCTTGATAGATAAAATGTCCATCTGGATAGGCTTCAATGTTTTCCCATCCATCAGATGGATAATGAGGGATACTTACAGGGATGGTACCCGGAACTGTAAGACTGACATTAACCAAGGTTTTCTTTATTGGGTAGAGATAAATCACAGGTTTTGCATCACACCAGGCAGGAACTTGACTACTATCAATACATTTTGTAACGCCATTGTCCGATTGGCATGTACTTCCACTTCCGAGTGGTACGCCTGGACAACAATCTGATGCGCTATTTGCCGGTCCATCCATTACGCAACATCCGTTAGGTCCTGTTCCCGTTTTCTGTCCTATAAACCCAGTTCCACATCCAGGCGTTTGTGGACTACCATTAGGAGTAGAGGTAGGAGGAACAAGATGAACAACAGTAGGCATAATAGGTGTAAAAGGTATTGTAGGAATACTCGTTGGTGCTGGAGTTACTGTTATTCCTTGAAAAGTATAAAGTTGTAAATCATTTTTAGCTGCATCAGGAGAAGGTTTGACAATTACCACAGAACTTCCCGTTGGAGTAGGAATTTGATTTTCAGGAGTAATAGTACCGACTAAAAATATAGAAGCCACGATAATAATAAAAAGAAGAATTATTGTAAATATAGCTCCTGTACTTATATCTCCTCTTAATTGTTTTTTCATAAAAAACAAACTATTTTTAGAATAAATTAGAAGAACTAGATAATCAAGTAGAAGTGTTATGTAGGGAGAGGAGTAAGGGTAGGAGGCAATAGATTAGGAGATGGAGTTACAGTTGGAGTTGGTGCATTAGGAGCTAACTCTCCTATATAAGGAAGTAAGTTTGCTCCTACTAGGGCGTAGGCTAGCGCAATAATTAAAATTAAGATTACTATAATATACAAGGTTCCCGTCATTGTCATGCCTTTTTCAAAAGAATTTATATGGATATATAGTTTTATTTTCTTTTTCATCTGGTTTTAGCTTAAAAGCCTTGCAATGGATTGTCAAGGTAGAAGTTGCAAAAAATACACAGAAACGATATAATACGTACTATCTTAACACATCCGGTATATTCCCTGATATTAAGAACCGGATGGAGGAGACCCGCTAGAACTTACCGTTCGGTTCTTTGGACTATTCGTTCACGTCTCTCGGAGCGTTCTTAAGCGAGGTAAAAAGGGAAATTATGAAAACAATTACACTTGAAGAACTACTCGAAGCAGGATGTCATTTCGGACATCAGGTAACCCGCCAAAACCCTAAAGCTCGTGACTTCATTTTTGAAGAGCGTGATGGAATCCACATTATTGATCTTGAAAAAACCAAAGAAGGTTTGGAAGAAGCTGCAGTATTTGTCAAAGATCTTGCCAAAAGAGGAGGTACACTTGTAGTACTAGGTACAAAAAAACAAGCAGAAACAGTCCTTAAAGAAGAAATGGATAAGGTAAAACAGGAAGGAATAGATGGACTATACTGGGTAACAAAGCGCTGGATAGGCGGAACATTTACCAATTTTCCTGAAGTATCAAAAAATTTCAAAAAACTCAAACAACTTAAAGAGAATTTGCAAAATGAATTCGAGAAAGCAAAATATACCAAGAGAGAAGTAGGTCTTTGGGAAAAAGAAAGACAAAAGCTTGAAGTTTACTACGGTGGAATTGCAGGTATGAAAAGACCTCCAGAAGCACTTTTTATTATTGATAGTCATCTTGAATATCTTGCTGTTTTTGAAGCAAAAAAAACAGGAGTAAAAACTCTTGGGATCACTGATACGAATTCTGATCCATCCCTTATTGATTATCCAATTCCTGCAAATGATGACGCGGTCGGTTCAATAAAACTTATTACTGACTATATCATTGATGCGTGGATTGAAGGAAGAAAAGCAATGGGGAAAGAAGAAAAAAAAGGACCAATGGAAGAAGATAAGAAAGCTGAAAAGAAAAAAGATAAAAATACAAAGACAGAAGAAAAAAAAGTTAAAACTTCAAAAGAAAAAACTTCTAAAAGTAAAAAAACAAATTCAGCTAAAGCAGATAAGGAAAAGAAAAAATCTAATTCATAATTCTTAACTCTAACTATGGTAATAGATCTTACAGCTCTCAAAAAACTCCGTGAAGAAACATCTGCATCAATTGCTGATTGCCGGATGGCACTTGAAGAATCAAAAGGAGATTATAAAAAAGCCCTTGAGTATATAAAAAAAAGAGCAATGGATAAAGCTGAAAAAAAAGCAGGACGTGAAACAGCACAAGGCCTAGTTGAAGCATATATTCATCAAGGAGGCAAAGTTGGCGCCATGGTTGAGATACTTTGTGAGACAGATTTTGTTGCTAAGACTGATGAATTTAAAAATCTCTCCCGCGAAATTGCAATGCAAATTGCCGCGATGTCTCCCAAAACAGTTGAAGACTTACTTAAACAAGAGTATATTAGAGATACATCGCTCACTATTGAGCAATTGATAAAAGGAGTTATCGGAAAGCTGGGAGAAAATATTACTATTGGAAGGTTCCAGCGTTTTGAAATCTAATCTATGGACCCAGTAGCTACCAGTACGAAGCAAAAATTACAAAAAGTACTTGATGTCCTCAAAGGTGATATGGCAACTCTTCGTACCGGACGCGCAGCCCCATCTCTTGTTGAGACAATTATAGTAAATGTCTATGGAGGAAGCACCAAACTTAAAGTTATGGAAGTTGCAACAGTAAACGCAACTGATCCTCAAACTCTCGTACTTACTCCCTTTGATAACTCTATAATCGGTGAAATTCAGAAAGGAATTCAAGAAGCAAATGTTGGCTTAAATCCAGTAATTGATGGTAATCTTATCCGTATCTCAATACCACCACTTTCTCAGGAGAGACGTGAAGAATTAATAAAAGCAATGAAACACAAACTAGAAAATGGCCGCATAATGCTTAGACAGGTACGACATGAAGCAATGGAAGAGATTAAAAAAACCTATGAAGGTCGTGAAGATGATATCCATAGACTTGAAAAAGAGGTACAAAAATTGATTGATGAAAATACAGAAACCATTGATAACTTAGGTAAACAAAAAGAACAAGAACTCCTCCAAATATAAAATTTCTTCATATATTTTGGTCCTTGGGATTTAGAATTTCTCCATGATATAATTAAACATATGCTGTTTACCGCTATTGTTTTCATCTTTATTTTAAGTATTCTTGTACTTATCCATGAAGCCGGACATTATCTTGTCGCCAAAAAATTCGGTATCAAAGTGGAAGAGTTTGGATTTGGGTTCCCTCCAAGACTTTGGGGGAAGCAAAAAGGTGAGACAATGTACACGATAAATTGGCTCCCAATTGGCGGATTTGTGAAGTTGTACGGTGAAGATGAAGCAGGCGGAGGGAAGGTTACCTTACATCATGGAGAGGTAGCAAATAAAGATATAAAACGGGCATTTTTCGCGCGTCCCGTATGGCAACGTGCGCTCGTGGTTCTCGCAGGAGTCATAATGAATGTTTTTCTGGCAATAGCAGTATATTATATCTTCATGTTTATTTCAGGATTTAAAACAGAAATTCCGCTCTATTTTGGTGATTACCAATTTGCTTTTGTCCACCAGATAAATCGATCTGATCTAATAATAACGGAGGTAGTCAAAAATTCTCCTGCTGAATATGCAGGTATAACTCCGTCTTCAAGAATTCTTTCTGTCAATGGACTGACAATAGATAACACAAGCGAATTCCAAAACATTATCAGCGCCAATAAAGGAAGAGAAATTACGTTGGAATGGGAGGATTTACAAACTCAGAAAATTTCAAAAGCAACACTTGTACCAAGAATTAATCCTCCCAAAAACCAAGGAGCATTGGGGATTGCCTTTTTTGCAACTAATACTGCAGTGCTTTCTTATGATACTCCTGCACAGAAGTTGTTATCAGGTATAGTGCACCCATATAACCTTATGGTGTATCAATTTGATATTTTAGGGAAACTTACTGCATTATCGTTTAAACAAAGAAATGCAGAGCCTGTAAGTCAAGGTATTTCTGGGCCAGTTGGAATATTTAAGATAGTTGGGCAAGTAGCGCATATTCCAGATATGAAAGAACGAATACTAGGACTTCTTAATCTTATTGGGTTGCTTTCAATGTCGCTTGCAATTTTTAATGTGTTGCCTATACCCGCCCTTGATGGTGGACGTTTGTTTTTTATTCTTATAGAAGGAGTAGTTGGCAGAAAAATAAATCCAAGAATTGAAGGATATGTACATACGGTCGGATTTGCGGTGCTTCTTATGCTTATATTGCTTGTGACATACAAAGATATTATGCAGTATTTCATTAAGTAATTTTCTCCTTGATTTGTTTTTGGGTATTTTTAAGTAGTTCTACAGTATGGACAGTATCGAAAAAGTTCTCCATGAAAAAAATATTCTCCATCACCGCAATGAAGGAATCCAAATTTGTAATGTAAAAACGCCTATAGAAGGATTTGAGCTCATAAAAGAAATTTTATATGCAATTGTTAATAAAAGAACAGTAGTATATCTTTCAGGCGGAAATACACCAAAAGAGCTATATACAGCGCTGGCACAAGAGGAAAAACTCATTCCTGGAGCTGTTGGGATGATAGATGAACGATTCGGAACCCCTTTTCATAATACTAGTAACGAGAAAATGATAAGAGATACAGGTTTATTACGCTATTTACAAATGCGAGATATTCCATTTTACCCGATTTTAAAACCAGAGAAAACAAGAGAAGAAACAGCTCACGCATATGATGAAACGTATAGAAAACTTACTGCAATCTTTCAAAAAAATGTAGGTATTTTAGGAATAGGTACTGATGGACATACTGCGGGCATATTGGCAAATAGCAAATGGCAAATAGCAAATAGTGAAAGAGTTGATTCATCAGCTCTTATTTTATCCTATCAAAGTAATGATAAATTCAAAGAACGGATTACGATGACATTTCTGGGGCTTTCAATGCTTGATGTGCTTCTCGTGCTGATATTTGGAAAAGACAAAAAGGAAGCGTTAGAGTTAGTCTTTAGTCAAGGTACTAAAGAAGAAATCCCAGCAAGATTTTTTAAAAATCCTGAAATTGCAAAAAAGACTCTTTTCATTACCGACCAGGAAGTTTAAAATAAACCAATACTTATGTCACCTTTTATTTTAGTTATTTTTGGAGCAACTGGAGATCTAGCACATACAAAGCTTATGCCCGCTCTGTTTTCATTATTTCAAAAAGGAGAACTGGGAGAGAAATTTTATATTGTTGGTTTTGCGAGGAGACCTTTGAGTGATAATAAATACCGGAAAGGGATTCTGGAATATTTGAAGCCGGAAAATACCAAAAATTGGGAGGAGTTTTCAAAAAATGTCTACTATCAACAAGGGTTATTTGACGAAAGACAAGGATATGAAGAATTAATAAAGAAACTTAACAGATTTGACACAGCAATTGGTGCATGTATTACGCGTCTTTTTTATCTTGCCACTCCACCTACCAATTATGAAACAATACTCGAATTTTTGAAAATAACCAAACTCTCAGAAGGCTGCGGTCCTGCTTTCGCTGAAGTTACAGCCGGCAAGCAAGGGATTGACATAAGTAAATGGACGAGAATTGCTATTGAAAAACCATTCGGGAAAGATTTAGAAACTGCCAAGGCACTTGATAGACGACTCTCTGAAATTTTTGAAGAAAAGCAGATTTATCGGATAGACCATTACCTTGCTAAAGAAACAGTACAAAATATTATTACCTTCCGTTTTGCCAATGGTATTTTTGAACCGGTATGGAATAACAAATTTATCGACCACGTTCAAATTACCTTTGCCGAGAAGAAAGGTATTGGAACACGAGGGAAATTTTTTGAAGGAGTAGGAATGCTTCGTGATGTTGCCCAAAATCATCTGATGCAACTTGTTGCAGCAGTCACTATGGAGCAACCGAAAAGTTTTTCCAAAGAAGGTGTCCGTGATGCACGTGCCAAAGCAATTGCTGCAATCCAGTGTATTGAACCTGATAAAGTAGCAGAATCAGTAGTCAGAGGACAATATGATGGGTATAAAGACGAGAAAGATGTAAATTCTGATTCGGATACCGAAACTTTTGCCGCAATGAAGTTTTATGTAAATACTCCACGTTTTGAAGGAGTGCCTTTCTATATACGGGCTGGAAAAGAAATGCCGGAAGATAAAGTAGAAGTAAAAATTGTCTTTATTCAGACCTGTCACTTATTATTTAAAGAATATGGATGCCCTGAAATAGGAAATGTCCTTACGATTCATATTCAGCCCAATGAAGGCATAGGTCTTCGCGTAATTGCGAAAAAACCAGGAGCAAATCTTACACTTGATACTGTTGATTTAAAATTTTCCTATAAAGAAGAATTTGGTCATAAGGGAACAGATGCCTATGAAAAACTCCTGCTTGATATTTTTGCAGGTGATCAGATGCTTTTTAATCGATCAGATGAGCTTGAGAGTTCATGGGAATTTATTACAGGGATACTCAAAAGCTGGGCAGATCAATCGTCAACACTTTCATACGAAAAAAATACATGGGGACCTCAAAAATCGAATGAACTTATTGAAAAAGACGGAAGAAGGTGGTTATAATAGAATCTATGCAAGTAGGCTTAATTGGTTTTGGCAAAATGGGTTCAAGGATAATGGATAAACTTCTTGCAGATGAACACGAAGTAGTAGTCTGGAACAGAACAAAAGAAGTTCTCGATGAGTTAAGAATGCAAAGGGGAGATGCAATAGTAAAACAAAAACTTCTTATCAGCCGGTCACTTCCAGAATTTATTGATACGCTTCGTGAGCCAGCACTTATCTGGATGATGTTACCGGCAGGCGAAGCAACAGAATCAATTCTTCAAGAACTTATACCATACTTTAAACCGGGAACAATTATTATTGATGGCGGGAATGCATATTATAAAGATACACAAAAACGCTATGAGACCTTTAGAGAAAAAGAAATACGATATGTGGGTATTGGAGTATCAGGTGGATTGTATGGAGAGGAGTATGGATATTCGTTAATGGTTGGTGGAGATAGTGATACCTATGAATTTATAAAACCAATTCTTGATTCTTTATCAAAACCCAAAGGTGGATATGGATATTTTGGAATAGGAGGAGCAGGACATTTTGTCAAAATGATTCATAATGGTATTGAGTATGCAATGATGCAAGCACTTGCTGAAGGCTTTGGAATTTTGGCAAAAGCGCCATATTCATTTGATTTACTGGAAATAGCAAAAACCTGGCAAAAGGGAACTATTATTCAAAGTTTTATTCTTGATAGAGCAGTAGACGCATTATCCAAAGATCCACAACTTTCCCAAATAAAAGGATATATTGAAATGACAGGAGAGGGTGAGTGGACAGTAGAACAAGCCAGGGAAGAAAAAGTGGATGCGCATGTGATTGAAAAAGCAGTAGACTACAGGAAGCGATCACAGGTTGATGAGATGGTGCAGAATTCTGTTATTGCCAAACTTATTGCAGCACTGCGGCATGAGTTTGGGGGACATGAAATTAAAAAAAATTCCTAGAATCTTTTTCTTTTCTTAATAATTACTCCATATGCATTAGTTAAATCCTTATAAGCATTTCCCAAAGAAATATTATGTATCCTGTTAAGATAGGGAATTCTTGTTGATTGTTTTCCTTGATCAAAAATGCAAATTAATTCTTTTGTAGGGTCATTTATTGCTGCCATTAGGATACTTATCTTTTCTCTAGGAGTTAAGTCCCATTTTACCAATGCAACTTCTTGTATGGTTTGTTGCTCTTTGTTACTCATGAGTAAGAATTATAACTCAAACTAATAAAAGTGCAACAAATTGTCCTTTTTTCTCTTTGATGGTATACTCATTCATATGAAATATTCTCAACTATTTGGCAAAACAACAAAAACTCTTCCTAAAGAAGAAGTAGCAGTAAATGCACGACTTCTGTTGCAGGGAGGATTTGTAGATAAGCTCATGGCAGGCAGTTACACTCTTTTGCCGCTTGGAAGATTGGTTGAGCGTAAAATCGAACAGATGGTTCGTGAAGAGATAAACAGAACAGGTGCACAGGAAGTACTTATGCCGCTTCTTCATCCGAAAGAAATATGGAACGAAACGGGAAGATGGGAAACTGCAAAGGAAGTTATGTATCAGTTTGAAAAGTATGAGAGAGAATATGCATTGTCATTTACACATGAAGAAATAGTACTTGATTTGATACGAAAACATACTTCAAGCTACAAAGATTATCCAATAAAGTTTTATCATTTTTCAACAAAATTTAGAGACGAGCCACGAGCAAAATCAGGAGTTCTAAGAGGTCGGGAGTTTATTATGAAAGATCTTTATAGTGCTCATACTACAGAAGAAGATTTAAATACCTATTATTGGCAAGTTGCAGATGCGTATAAAAGAATATTTGAGAGAGTACATCTTAAAGTAAAAATAGTTGAAGCATCAGGGGGAGTCTTTACTGACAATTATACTCATGAGTTCCAGATGCTGACAGATGTTGGTGAAGATACCATTTATTACTGTGAAAAATGTGACTTTGCTCAAAATAAAGAAATTGCCAATGTAAAAACTGTTGACAAATGTCCAAAATGCGGAGGAACCATTCTTGAATCAAAATCAATAGAAGTTGGGAATATATTCAGGTTTGGACAGGTATATAGCAAAAAAATGCAGGTAATGTTTACTGATGATAGCGGGCAGAGAGAATATCCGTTTTTTGGCAGTTATGGCATTGGGATTACCAGACTTATTGGTACGATTGTTGAGCGGCATCATGATGAGAAAGGAATTATTTGGCCACAATCAGTGGCTCCTTTTTCAGTACATTTAATTGGTCTTCACATTGATGCAAATGGTATCTATGAACGTCTTAGGAATTCTGGAATTGAAGTTCTTTATGATAACAGAGAAGCTATTGGCGCAGGTGAAAAATTTGCAGATGCTGACCTTATTGGCATTCCGGTTCGCTTGGTGGTAAGTAACAGAACTGGAGAGAGTGTAGAATGGAAAAAAAGAACAGAGACAAAAACTGAAACAATTTCACTTGATGAAGCAATACATCGCCTCACAAAAACTTCTTAGATAGAAAGAAACGGAATACTAATATTGAAGAATTTTATCCAGAATAACGTATAGAGTGCAAAAAACACAAGACCCGCAACTACAAAAAGAATAGGAACAATTCCTGAGCTGCGAGGTACTTTATCTGCTTGAGTAGGTTGTGTTTTTATAGAAAGCGGAGTAAGTGGAATAGGCTCAATGAGTGGTGCAGTAGTGCTGGTTGCAGGAGTTGGAGAATCAAGTTTGATTGTCTGAGGGGAACTTGTGCCCAAGCTGAGAGGAGAATTATGCGTCTCAACTGAAGATGATTGCGGAGGTTGAATAGGAAGAACTACAGGAGTATCTAACGGAGAAACCGGAGGCATAGAAACTGTATCATTAAACACAAGAGATGGAGAAGGTGTTGGTGTATCTGTAATTGTAGATGACATTTTTACAGGCGAAGGGATATCATCTAAAACTGAAGAAGAAGCCATATTTGCAGATTCTGTAGATGGCGCAGGAGATGGGGTTCCCATGACACGTTCATAGGTCTCTCTAAGTTTTGGGTCGAGATTAGCAAGTATTTTAGGATCCATAAATGGCCTGTTCTTATCATCAAATATTCTATAGTGTTTGTCAAGTATTTGATTGAGTGTGACTAGTTATTAGTATGTTAATACTATTCCTCATCTAGTTTGTCGTTTTAAAAAAGTGTATACTATTTGGTATGAAAATTGTTGTTGCACATACTTCGCCAGATTGGGATGCCATAGGTTCAGTTTGGCTTATCAAAAAATATCTTCCAGGATGGCAAGATGCACAGGTAGAATACATCCCTGCAGGGAAGAGAAGCGAAAGGGTAGATAACAAAAAAACTACTTGGGACGGACCAATAGAAAAAATAAAAGATTTGGAGGTAATTCATGTAGATACAGGTTTAGGTCCTCTTGATCATCATCAGGTATTTGACACATCAATTTCTGCAGCAGGTCTTACTTGGAAATATGTCAAAGAAGAAGTGGAAAAAACAGGAACTGACTTGACAGATGAACATAAAGAAGCAGTATCACGAATCATCCAAATTATTGTGGATACGGATCATTTTAAAGAGCTTTTTTGGGATGAGCCAGCTGCTGATTATCATGAATTTTCACTACTTGGACTTTTGGATGGATTAAAACTTGAAAAACCTGATCAGGATAATGTATATATGGATTTTGGAATAGAATGTCTTAATGCGTTAGTACATGAATTTGAGAACCGTATTTGGGCTGAGAAAGAGATAAAAAATAATGGAATTCGTTTTAAAACAAAATATGGTTCCGCTCTTGGATTTGAGTCATTGAATGATACTGTTATTAAGCTTGGGCAAAAAATGGGATATGTGCTTATTGTGAGAAAAGATCCAAGAAAAGGATATATTAGAATAAAAGCAAGACCAGGTGATGGAAAACAAAAAGGAATTGATTTAACTCTTGCCTACGAAAAACTTAAGAAAATGGACCCTGAAGCAACATGGTTTTTACATGTTTCCAAAAATATGCTTCTTAACGGTACTACCAAAAATCCTGATATGAAGCCAACTAAATTGAGCCTTACTCAAATAATTGAAGTACTCAAACAGATATAATAGAGAATTGATACTTGATTAGATGAAAGTTATATTGTAGATTTTACAGTAGAGTCTATATATGGAGGAATGCATCTTTTGTAAAATACGAGATAGGAAAATTCCATCAACTATACATTATGAGGATGAAGATGTGATGGTTTTCCCAGACATTCATCCAGTACGGCCAATACATTTTCTGGTTGTTCCCAAAAAGCATATCGCAGATCTTCTTGATGCTGATGATCCTTTATTGCCGGAAAAATTATTGCGCATAACACAGAAACTTATTCGTGAACAGGGGTTAAGTAACAACGGCTATCGAATTGTAGTGAATGGTGGCGGTGCTCAGCTCGTCTACCATCTCCACATTCATGTCATGGGTCCGATGAAGCCTACTGATAAATTCTAATCTTTCAATGTAATATCTCAGACTTACTGACACGAGGCATTAAGTAGTAGTAATTTCATTTGTTCAAAAGGATTAAGGTTTTGTAAATGCCACGTACCGAAGAGGGATCCAAGGCTTGAATTGGTTTCTGATCCTTTAGCTGACCTACTTCCATACGATATCTTTCTTTTAATGACTGTTTTTCTAATGGCTCTCTCTGCCATATTATTATCACTATTTACTCTATCAACTCTTACAAAGGTAAACATCTCTGAGATAAATCGTATTGCCCTGCCTGCTAAATTTGATTCATAGGGCGTAGGGTTTACACAATTCATATTTTGGAGTAAAATAAGGTACATTTAAAGTTCGGGTCCTCTAGGCCTTATCATTTGCCTTGAAGTGGTTTATGGAGAGGTAACTGGAGGTTTCTGAAACTCTAAAACTTAGAAAAGGGGGTGTTTTTTATGGTATATGTGAAGAAACTGCCTGGTCAATCAGATGATCAATTAATACGTAATTTTTCAAAAAAAGTAATGGACGCCGGAATTATCCAGGAGGCCAAACGCAGGCAATTTTACCTCAAACCTTCTCTTGCAAAGAAACTTAAGCAAGAAGAAGCGAGACGCCGAAGAGTTATCTAATCCATGGAAACGATAAAGGTTCTTATATTTGTTGAAAGCAGGTACCAGGTTGATAGAAACCGTATCAAAAAGGCCATAGCAAGTGTACTTGATGAAAACAAAATTAAAAGTCCAGTTGAGATTTCAGTTGCAATCGTAGGAGACAGAAAAATGAAAAAGCTCAACAGCAAATATCGAGGTAAAGATTCTACCACAAACATATTGTCTTTTCCTTTGGCTGAAGGAGAACAAACACATCTCCCTTCAGATATTTTACGTCTTGGCGATATTATAATTTCCTACCCGATGGTAATAAAAGAAGCTGCAGCGGAGGAAATGTTGGTTGATGAGAGAATTGATGAACTGGTAAAACACGGAATGCTGCATCTTTTGGGCGTGCACCATGAGTAAAATGCCAGAAAAAAATTCCAATTTCCAAAAATCAAATTCCAAATACATTTCAATAATAAAATACTAAATCACGTAGATTCATATGATAAGAGTGTATTTGATATTTGTAATTTGTGTTTTGGTATTTGTATCTTATGGTTTTTTATAGAAAATATCGTCCTCAAAAGATTGAAGATTTGGATAGTACCTCAGTAAGGGAAACACTTGCGGCAATTCTTACCACAAAAAAAACTTCTGTAAGTACTAAAGCAAAAACAACCAATAAATCAATTGCTCCAACGATTGATTCTTCGCTTCCTCATGCATTTCTTTTTACCGGTCCTAAAGGCCTTGGGAAAACATCAACCGCGAGAATTATTGCAAAAATAGTCAATTGTACTATGCCTGAAAGTAAACGTACCAATGGCTATGAGCCGTGTAATATATGCGAACAATGTATTTCAATTACCAATGGAACCAATATGGATATTCTGGAGATTGATGCAGCATCCAATAGAGGCATTGATGAGATTCGAGATCTGAAAGATAAAATACGGCTTGCGCCACTTTCAGGGAAAAAGAAAGTCTATATTATTGATGAAGTACATATGCTTACTACAGAAGCTTTCAATGCACTTCTTAAAACGCTTGAAGAACCGCCAACGCATGCATTATTCATCCTTTGTACGACAGAACCGCATAAAATTCCATCAACTATTTTATCCCGTTGTTTCCATATCTCGTTCAGGCTTGCAACTCCTGAGGAGCTTGTACGGTCGTTTAGACGCATTGTAAATAGAGAACATATCGATATTGATGAAAAAGCGCTTCTGGGAATTGCCAACCTTTCAGAAGGAGGATTTCGTGATGGTACAAAAATACTTGAAGAACTTTTTTCACTGAGCAATGGACAAAAGATAACACCAGAATTGGTTGAGGAGAAATACAGAGTAACAAGTATCACTTATTACTTGCATGAATTTTTTGAATCATTTGCAAAAAGAGATGCCAAAAAAGGAATACAAATGATTGGAAAACTTGTTGATCAAGGAATAGATATAAAATATTTTGTACAACAACTGATAATAGAATTACATACATTATTGCTTATACAAATGGGAATAAAAAAGAATCAAGAATCAAGCCTTAGTCCCGAGCTTAAGTCGAGGGGAATCAAGAATCAAGAATTTGCAATGGAAGAAATAAAATCTTTTTATGAATTACTTGCAAATACATATTCAGATATGAAATATGCAATTCTGCCGCAATTACCACTTGAACTTGCGCTTATTGAATGGTGTTCACAAAAAGAAATTACTACAGAATCTGAGTTGCGAACAGAAGATACTATCTCAGGAGAAAATGACGTAACTCTTGCTTCACTTCGCAAAAAAGCAGGCAATATTTCAAAAATAAAAGCACTCTATGGAGACTCTTCTGGGTTGAAGACAAAAGACATTGTAATTGCAACTACGGAAGGAATGGAACTTTTTGACTTCACAGTTGATGGAGAAATTACCAAAGATTGGATGAATGCATTTTGGAGGAGTATTATCAGTGAAGTCAGGAAATATAACCATACGATTGCTGGTGTTTTGAGGGGATGTATGATAAAAAGTTATGATAGAAAAAGTTTGATTATTCAAACTGCCTACAAGTTTCATAAAGAGCGTTTGGATGATATAAAAACAAAAGAAATATTAATCAAGATTTGCAAACAGCTTACTGGAAAAGACATCGGAGTTACGATAGAATTAAAGAAATGATTCTCGAATGCCCAAATATTATCGAATATTCGATTGCTATTCGAATAATTTGAGAAGAAAGGTGCCGCAAATCATAGATATTGCGGCATCGCTTACTATTTAGATTTTAGGAAAAAACAGAAGAAAGCGAGGTGATTTAATAATTATGTTTAATCCATTTGGACAAATTGGTGAACTTAAGAAAATGCGTGATCAAGCAATGGCTATCCAAAAGCAGCTCAAACAGGAGAGAGTAAATATTGATAAAAATGGTGTTCACGTCACTATCACTGGTGATCAAGAAATAGTCGAGCTTGTCACAAACGGCAAATCTGATAATGATATTAAGGGAGCAATTAATGAGGCTGTGAAGAAATCTCAAGAAGTCGCAGCTAAAAAGCTTCAGGAAATGAGTGGCGGCTTGGGTGGACTTATGGGAATGATGGGCGGAAAATAAAAGTACTGTTCACAGTTCACAGTAAAAAAAACGAACAAGGAATTATATTCAAACTGTGAACCGTTAACCGTGAACTGTGAACTAATTTACTATTTTTATGAAATTATTTAGTGGAAGTTCGAATAGGCCTTTGGCTGAAAGAATTGCCAAGGAGTTACATGTATCTCTTTCTTCGCTTGAAATGTTCATCTTTCCGGATGGTGAACGAAGAATCCGTATTGAAGAGAATGTAGTTGAAGAAGACACAGTTATAATACAACCTACCGCAACTCCTGGTGATCAAAACTACATGGAGTTATTTTTTATCGCTGATGGTCTTAGAAGAAGTGGTGCCCGTTTGCTTACAGCAGTTATACCGTATCTTGGATATCAGAGACAGGATCATGTTTTCCGCGATGGTGAAGCAGTTTCTCTTGAAGTGATAGTCAAGACTATGGAAGCAGTTGGAATTCAAAAACTCATTTCATTTGATCTCCACTCCATCAAAATACCCGAAGTTTTCAAGATTCCTGTCACACATTTATCTGCATTGCCGCTTTTTGCCAAATTGATAAAAGAAAAAAAGTGGGATAACACAGATACCGTACTCGTTTCTCCTGACAAAGGAGGAATTCGTAGGATAAAAATCCTTTCTGAAATGCTTGGAGACCTGCCATATGCGACAATTGTAAAAAACAGAGATTTGGCAACAGGATTTGTTGAGGCAGCAAGTATTGATGGCCCGATTGGCAAAAGAATGATTATGGTTGATGATATGATTTCATCGGGTAGCACCATGATAAAGGCGGCTGAACTTTTACAAAGCAAGGGAACAGAAAAAGTGATTGCAATGGCAACGCATCCGGTTTTTTCAAGCGATGCTCCCAACCTGCTGGAAGACTCGCAAATCAGCAAAATATATGTGACAGATACAGTGTACATTCCAAAGGAAAAATATTTTTCAAAACTACATATGCTTTCTGTTGCAGAAATGATAGCCACGGAACTTAAAAAAGGTGTATAATAAACAAATCTCAAATACCAAACACCAAATCCCAAAAAGTACCATTTAGAACTGTAGCTATATTTTAACTATGAAAGTTCCAAGAGCTGTACAACAATTAATAGAAAACTTTGAGCGTTTGCCAGGAATTGGGCCAAAAAGTGCACAAAGACTTACGTATTATCTTCTGCATGTGCCGCAAAGCGAACTAGATAAATTTGCAAGTTCACTACAAAACTTACGAAAAGGCACAGTGATGTGTTCTGTCTGTTTTGGAGTAGGAGAGACAGACCCATGTGAAATTTGTGGAGATGCAAAACGTGACAGGAGAGTTATTTGTGTGGTTGAGCAGCCGCTTGATATATTGGCACTTGAGAGAAGCAGAAGATATAGCGGTTTGTATCATGTACTCCATGGAAGAATCGATCCATTAAATAATATTGGCCCTGATGAGATATATATTGCGCAATTATTGCAAAGAATTAAGAACGCCTCCATTGAAGGTTCCGGCGAGTCATTGGAAGTTATTCTTGCTACAAATCCTACCATGGAAGGAGAAGCGACAGCAATGTACCTTGCGAAGCAACTAAGAACGTTGAACAAAGAACTAAAAATTACTAGAATTGGGAGAGGGTTGCCAACTGGTGCTGATTTGGAATATGCTGACCCGACTACTCTTGAGCGTGCAATGGAAGGAAGAAGCGAATATTAATAGTCTTTAGCAGTTAGCGTCTAGTTTCTGTAAAAGTTTTTTCACTTGGTATAAAAAATTTTTTATTTTCAGTTCGCATTATATAAAGAAAAGATTAAAAAGCTCAAGTGAAAATGAAAAAAAATTTTATACCTCGCTTGGGTTTTAAGACCTAAGTAACAAAAATAAGAGAAATATAGTAGTATTAATATAATGACTGATAATTTTTTTACTCCTCCTGAAGAAATTCTTGAACAAGCAGGGCAAGTTGGCAAACAAACTGCAAAAACAGTTACTGATACTACAAAGCAGGTAACACAAGGGATAGTCAATGCGACTTTATCACAAATTCCAGGTTTAGGAACTGCAGAACAAGGTTCTGTTCAAACAACTACTCCTCATACTCAGACTCAGGGTTTGAATGAAAATTCTCAAAACCAGCAATCTCAGATGAATCAACTAAGTCAGCAAACAGCACAGACTCCAGAGGAGCAGCAGCAACTTGCAGACGCAAGAATGAAACTAGAAGAAGAAAAGAAAAAAGCAGCAGAACTCCAAAAATTCCATATGGAGCATTATTACAAGCCAACATTTGAGGAAAAACCAAAACAACAGGCAGAAGAGAGACCAGCAGAGAAACTTGAAAAAGAGAAAAAAATGGAAGAGTTGGAACAAAAAAAGAAAGATGAAAAGAAACCGCCACCGCTTGATGTACAAAGAGCTCAGCAGCGTGCTGAAAAATTTCCCGGCGCAAGCGGATAATTAGCAAGTGATTATTTATTATTACCTAGTCGCATATACTGTTTTTTTGAATTTCTTCTCCATTCGAGCTATAATGCATCCATATGCTTCGGATATACAATTCCTTAGACCGGAAAATTGAAGAATTTAAGCCAATAACTCCGCCCAATGTACGGATGTATACATGTGGACCAACAGTCTATAGTTTTGCCCATATTGGCAATTTCAGAACGTACACAGTTTCTGATTTTCTTATTCGCGCTCTCAAAAAGAATGGCTACAATGTACAGTACATAATGAATTTAACTGATGTCGGGCATTTGACAGGAGATAATCTGGGTGATGCTGATACAGGTGAAGATAGACTTGAGAAAGCGGCACGTAAAGAAGGCAAGACAGCATGGGATGTTGCCAGGTTTTATACAGAAGCATTTATAGAGGATTATAAAAAACTCAATCTTATAGAGCCTGAACTTTTTGCCAAGGCTACAGATCACATTGAAGACCAAATAGATCTTGTCAAGGAGCTTGAGGAAAAAGGATATACTTATCGCACAACTGACGGAATTTATTTTGACACGACAAAATTCCCAAACTATGGCAAAATGTCTGATTTGAAAGATATCAAAGAAGGAGCACGGGTTGAAGTCAATGAGGAGAAGAAAAATCCTCGTGACTTTGCGCTTTGGAAATTTTCACCAGAGGATGAAAAGCGTCATATGGAATGGGAAAGCCCGTGGGGGTTGGGTTTTCCTGGCTGGCATATTGAATGCAGTGCAATGAGCATGAAATACCTAGGCCCCCATTTTGACATTCATGCTGGAGGAATTGATCTTAAGCAAACCCATCATCCAAACGAAATCGCACAATCAGAAGCAGCAACCGGTAAAAAATTTGTCAATTATTGGGTACATACTGCATTTGTATTGGTACAAGGTGAGAGAATGAGTAAAAGTCTTGGTAATAACTACAGACTGTATGATTTAGAAAAAGAAGGTTTTTTACCACTCGCGCTGCGTTATCTTTATTTGCAAACTCATTATCGTCAGGAAATGAATTTTACCTTTCCAGCACTTGAAGCAGCACAAAATGCATTGCAGAGACTTGCGGAGACAGTTGCAGTGTGGGATGAACCGCAGGGCTATGTTCAAGAATATGAAGAAAAATTTATGGAAGCAATAAATGATGATCTCAATACTCCTAAAGCCTTATCAATTATGTGGGAATTGGTGCATTCGGATAATCCGACAGCTCAAAAAGCAGGAAGTTTGTTTAGAATGGATGATATCTTGGGACTTGGTCTTCGTGAAGGCGGCCTCAAAATACGGAGAGAAGAAGCGAATGTGCCTCAAAACATACTAGATATGGTGCGAGAACGGGAAGAACTTCGCAAAATACAAAAGTTTGCAATGGCTGATCAAATGAGAAATAAAATCGAAAAACTAGGCTATGAGATTGAAGATACTGCAAAAGGAACAAGAGTAAGGAAACAAAGTGAATGAATACAGTGCCTCTAGGTGAACAATTGCTTCTTCTCGTTGATGAAAAGGATATGTTTAGCGGAAAGTATGCCACAAGAAAAGAATGTCATACAGGTCAAGGACTCCATCACCGTGCATTTCTTACCTTACTGTTCAATAAAAACAACGAAGTACTTGTACAAAAACGCAAACACTCACTTTGGGACACCTATTGGGATATTAGCGCTACAAGTCACGTCCTCCACTTTAAAGATGGACATGAAACATATGAAGAAGCAGCAGCACGTACTCTTTTGAGTGAGTTAGGAATTAATAAAAGCCTAAAGCTTGAAAATAAAGGAGGATTTAATTATTTTAAACGATATAAAGATTTTTGTGAGAATGAATATTGCGCAGTTTTAATAGGAAAGTACGATGGAGAAGTAAAGCCTAATGAATCTATACTTTATAGTTATAAATGGATGCCATATAACGAATTTGTAGATGATGTAATAAGGCATAAAAATGAATATACTCCTTGGGCATATCATACCGTGATGTTACTTCAGAGAGGGGAATAGTATGGATTTTAAAAGTTATCTTACTATATATGCCGCTAAAATTAATAAGGAATTAGATATCGTATTTAAAGAGTTGAAAAAAAATATTGCCGATCTTTCACCACATTTATCACCTCTTGTAAATAGTTTTTGTAATGCTTGTGCTGGAGGAAAACGCATCCGTGGTGTACTCGTTTGCATGGGATATGAATTAACAGGCAATAGTTTTAAAAACGAAATTCTGAATCCGTCAGCAGCATATGAAATTTTTCAGACTGCGATTCTTTCCCATGATGATATTGTTGATAAAAGTCTTTTAAGACGAGGGAAGAAAACTCTTTATCAAGAATTGGGTGGAGATAATTATGCTGTTTCTCAAACAATCGCATTAGGTGATATGGGATATTTTTTTTCATATTGGTTGTTAACAAAGAGTAAATTTGGCGAAAAGGAAAAAAATACAGCATTAGGATTTTACAGTAAATCTATCTTTGATACTGGTGTAGGTCAACTATTGGATGTAGAACTTCCTCGACATAAATCAAAAGATGAACAAGAAATAATAACTGTATATACTTTAAAAACAGCATATTATACTTTTGTCGCGCCACTGAGCATTGGTGCCATTTTGGGAGGAGCAGATGATACTACTCTTTCAGCAATTCGTAAGTATGGAACAAGTCTTGGTATTGCATTTCAGATTCAAGATGACATAAATGATTTACTTGCAGATGCAAAGAAACTTGGAAAATCCACAGGAAGCGATATAAAAGAAGGAAAAAATACGGTAGTGTATATAAAAGGGCTTGAGAACGCAAATCAAGCACAAAAAAAGACTATTAAAAGGTATTATGGGAATAGTTTGGTAAAACCTCAAGAAATTGAAGAAATAACAAATATATTTCACGAAACAGGAGCTATCAAGTATGCACAAGAAAAAGCGGAAAAATACCTGCAAGACGCGAAAAAGTATATTGATGCGGTGACCAAAGATGAGCAATATAGGAAGTTATTGCTCGATATAATAGAATTTGTTAATAAATAATCTATATGAGTAATACATATATACCACAACACGTAGCTATTATTATGGATGGCAATAGACGATGGGCGAAAGTACATGCGTTGTCAGTCTTTACCGGACATTCCAAAGGGACAGAGCAAGTAGAAACAATAGTTGAATTAGCTTCGCAAAAAGGCATAAAGTATATAACGCTTTGGGCTTTTTCAACTGAAAACTGGAATAGAGGAGAGACAGAAGTGAGACTCTTGATGGAAGTGTTTCGTAATACACTCAAAGGTACTATGGTTCCACGCCTTATTGAAAAAGGAGTAAAACTCAATATTATCGGAGAGCTTCATAATTTCCCAAAAGATATTGTAGAAGGAGTAAAAGATATCATTGAAAAAAGTCGAAATAATACAAGAATATACGCAACAATTGCCTTAAATTATGGAGGAAGACAAGAAATACTTAGAGCAGTAAATAACCTTTTGCAGCAGGGAGTAAAAGAAGTCAATGAAGAAACATTTTCCAAGTATCTTTATACAGAAAATCAGCCTGACCCGGACCTTATTATACGAACCGGTGGAGAAGAAAGACTAAGCGGATTTCTTCCCTGGCAAGGAGTATATAGTGAACTTTACTTTACCAAAACCTATTGGCCGGATTTTAACGCGGAAGAATTTGACAAAGCGCTTAAAGAATTTGCAAGACGAGAGAGAAGATTTGGAAAGTAATTTATTTCTTTTTTCTTTTTGCTCCGCCTGAGATACCAGCAGGAAGCAATTGGTGCATTGGATGTGCATAATATGTCTTTGAGTAGTTCTTTTGCAAAACAAAAGTGACAAGTGAAATTGCTTTCTCAAGTGCTCCAGGTAAAATATCTGCATCTTTATGCCCACAGTTTAATTTGATATGAAAGACACCTTTTGGGTCTCTTACCCAATTCCAACTTGTGCGTCCGCTATATGAAGCATTTCTGTATCCTTTGGCAAGTTTATAACGGCAGAGATATTCAAGAAGAATATGTTCAAAAAGATGCCCGATTTCTGTATTTTGTACTTCTACTGAAAAAGGAAGATTTTCCTCATTAAAACATTCTGAACGAAGTATTTCAGGAAGTCTCTGCTTAAGGAGAGCTACGATAGAAGGAATAGTACCAGTATACAGATTCTCAATATAAAGTTCCATTACTATTTTTGTTGAGTTTCGGAGTTGTTTTATGTGGAGTGAAAAAAGATTTTTGATTATGTATTGTGATTGCCAGTTGGATTGAATATTCATAAGGGAAGCTCTTACGCTATTCTTACTAAAGATTTACTTACTTTATACATTTTTTCTTCATTAGTCAAGCTCAGCAGGAAATTTCTTACAAAAATAACAAATAGTAAAGAAATTATTCAACTGTAATGAGATTGCTTCGACTTTCTGCAGTACAGGACTCCTTACATGAAGATTTATATATGGAATTTCGCAATTACCTTATCGCCAGTGAAAAAAAGAAAGTACTTCCTTTCCCTCTTTGTGATTTGACCCAAATCTCACCTCTATGTTGTAAAACAATTTGTTTTGCAATATAAAGCCCAAGTCCAAATTTCCCCGTGCGTTTGTATCGACCTTGATAAAAAGGTTCAAATATATGTTTTTGCTCGCTTAGTAAAATTCCTTCACCATAATCTCTCACCTTTATTATTATACATTTTCCTTTTTTTAGAATACTAATTTTAATAGGTTTCTGAGGATTTGAATGACGGGCTGCGTTGGTAATAAGATTTGTGAGCACTTGATCAATTCTATCTCCATCTGCTGAAAGCATTTGTTTTTTAATTTCGCTTTTTAAGAGAATAGGATTTTTTACAATCCGTTGTAATTTATGTGCAACTTGTTGTACATATGCAACTATATCAATAGTTGAGAAATACAACGTATATCTCCCTGTCTGGAAATGTTGTAAATCGACAATATCATTGACAATACGAGTTATTCTGTCAATTTCACGATTGAAAGTAGCAAGATCTTCAATTTTAATTTGTGCATTATTATTTTGTACAGTTTTTTGATTATGTGCTGTCAGCAATTTTAGAGTAGTAAGAGGAGTCTTCATTTCGTGAGCTGCAACTGTGAGAAATTCAGTTTTTTGATCTTCCAAGCGTTTTCTTTCTGTAATATCATAATGAACTTGCGCATAAAAAATTGGTTTACCTTTTTTTAAGATAGGAAACATGACCAAACGCGCATTATATTCTTTTTTATTTTTTCGGCTAATAATAATATTTTCTGATGTAAAAGATAATCCTTTTTCAAGGGTAAAAAGCATTTTTTCATATACCTCCTCAGATATGTTTCTACTTAGCACAAATTTGGGAATTCTTCCAAGGGCTTCTCTGGTTGTATATCCTGTTGATTGTCTCCAGGCTCTATTTATATAGATAATGTGAAAATCAAGCGTTGTTATAAGTATTGGATATGGAGAAGAATCTACAAAATATTTATACATGGAAAGAAAATTTTTCTTATCTTGTCCTAAGCTATATGTTATTGCTTGAAAACCGAGCATGGCAAAGAAAAGGTTTGAAGAAGTATCTTTTAATGATTCAAATATATTAGCCACAATCTGAATCGAGAAGATGTATCTTTGTTATCTTATTTGTGATCTGTAACATACTCTTTTTATAATACTTAATGTAAAGGCATTCTACAACCCGTACATATAGTATCGTAGTAGATATAAAGATACAAATTAAATGGGGCTTTTTTTGAGTTTTAGAAGATATCCAACAAAAGTGGAAAGAGGATGAAGCAAAAACCAGAGTGCAATAAGAAGCACATATTCAAAAAGCGATAAATGTATATACCAGATAGTTGCAAAAATACCGCCCAAAATATAATCAAGCTGATCAAATGGGAACCAGGATTTCCCAGGCGCAATAGTAAATTGCCGTTTAAAAAAACTTTTTATTGCATCTCCGCCTAATGCGCCTAGAGCTGATACTGTACCAAAGAGAAAAGGATTAAGAGATGCATAATTTATTCTAATAAATGAATGAAGAATTGGAATATGAGTATATGCATACACTTGTAGAAGTGAAACAAGTATTCCAACTGGTATACCGCTTAAAAGGCCGCGGATGGTTTTATGATTGCCAAATATTCGTTTGTCCTTGTACTTGCCATAAAAATCAAGAGGGTATGTAAACTTTGCAAGATAGGGGATATGCGCTGCAAAAATCGGCGCAGTGTTGGCAATGCCGGCTGGCAAAAAAAACCAGAACACTAAAAAAAGTTCTTTTATGATTGTCATGATTTTGAAAGAAATAACTTATTTTTTATCAAATTTACTTTTGGACAAAGATATGTCCAAAACGGTGCATGCTGTTTGACAAGTGAACCATTTTTAAGAAGATTTGCCAGAGTTTTTGCTGAAGGTTTTTTGTTGATGACACTATAGGTTCTTCCAGCGCCAGATGTGCAATGGGCATCACTTGCTGCTGAATGAGCTTTATTGACTTTTTGTGCAAATGTGAGAACTTCTTTTTGTTTCCCGGATTGAAACGTGCGTCCATTATACACTTCAATAATATCAATAAGTCTGCCGAGTTTTTCCATTTCTACCTGAGATAATCCTTTTCGTACCGTTTCTAAAGGATGGGGAATATATACAACTCCTCCTTGTTGCTTTATCGAGTTTGCAGTTTCAGAGGCTGATAATCCTGAAGGTATCTTTTTTTTCAAAAACAAACCGATTATCTCTCCATCAAGAGATGCAATTTCTTCACCAATAATTATTCTATCTCCCAATTTTTGCTGCAGCTTCGCTGCAAAACTTATCGTATTATGATCAGTAACTGCGATTGCATCTAACTTTGTATTTAATAATTTTTCGTATCCTTTTTCACTAATTCCACCATCTTGTGATAGTATAGAATGAGTATGGAGATCAATTTTCATAGTATATGTTAAGTTCTATTAAACCGAAAACTGAACATTATCTTACTCCTATTATAAAACATTTACCAGAAGTGAATCCAAATGTACTTACTGTCATTGGACTCATCTTCCCTGTATTATTTTTCTATTTTACTCTCCATGGCAACTTTGGACTCGGAATTTTATTTTTCTTAGGTAATATTTTTGATCTTTTAGATGGGCTTATGGCACGGGTCAAAAATAATGTTACCGCCTTTGGAGGTTTTCTTGATTCAACGTTTGATAGGATATCTGATTTTTTGATTATTTCAGCATTTGCATATGCTCATATTGTCAGGTGGGAGATAGATGTACCATTTCTACTTTTGGCATTTCTGGTAAGTTACTCAAGAGCCAGAGCGGAGCTTGCAGCAGAGGGAAAGTTCATTGTCAATATTGGTTTTGTCGAGAGAACAGAACGGCTAATCGTGATATTTTTTGCATATATTTTATATTTTTTCTATTCACACATATCAGTTGCAGGACTTAATCTTGCTGAAATTCTATTTATTCTGCTTACAATTCTCTCTTTGTATACATTTTTGCAGAGAGTATGGTTTAGTTATACGAAATTAAAAGTTCCCAGCATAAAAAGTGAAAATGACAATAATGAAGGTAAGTCTTAAGAAATGACTTTTGATAGAGAATTAGATTTTTGTTCCTTTAGGTTGGATACGTCTTTTTTCAATTTTTTTTAGAGAATACATCGTTCGTTCGTCAAGATTAATGTTTTTTATTCTGGCAAACCTCAAGATTGATACGATAATATCACCTAATTCTTCCTGATATGTTTCATCTTGTTGTGCTGCAAGATTGGTTGGTTTTCTGCCGTGTTTTGCGAGATAAGCTCTCGCCATTTCTCCGATCTCTTCAACAAGACTCAAAATAAGGATTGAACCAAACTCTTCACTGGTTTTCATATCCTTATCTATATTGTCTAAGTAAGTGATATATTTCCCAAATGGTGATTTCATTGCTGTCTTTTGCATATCTGTATTATACTCTTAAAATTCTTTATACTCCAGTATTACTCGAGTACTTTGTTGGTATCATGGAAAGGATTGCTTCAAGTCCATCCAGGTAATCCTTTGAGGAAAAGTTTGATATAAAGACATCTTTTTCTGAGTTATATTTAAACATTGTGGGAGGTCGGGAATCTCCACGCAAGAAACATATTTGCGGAGTATCAACATTTTTGTCTCGAATAGCAAATTTCAATGCATAATATTTTTGGAATGCATTTTCTTCACCTTGGTTTATCATAAATGCAAAATTGAGATATTTGGCAAGTGCATGGAAGACTCATACTGATTAAATTTTTGAGAAAAATCATTGCCTCAGTTAAAAAATACAGTCTGCAAGCTGCCTTTAACAAAGTGAAGTTCGATTCTAGGCTCGATAGTTTTCCATGTATGTGTCCCTTTTATATTTGAGATATCCTGGGTTTGAACAATGGATAATCGATAAAAATCCAGAACAATTTCTTTATCAGTAGTTTTATAAAATTTGAAAAAAGAATGAAATACTAAATTATTTTTTTCATTGTGTACATTCCATTCAGCAGCTCTCACCAAAAGAAAGTTAGATTTCGCATGATTACTAATAATTAAGTGTTCTGCAGCGGCGGTAAAAGCATTTAGATACGGTCTGACTACTGCGTCAATTTGCCGTCTAAAATAGACCAAATTTTCTGATTTGAGTACTGATTTCCATAACTCATGTTCAAGTGCAATTAATTCCTGTGCCACGTTTTTTTTAGAGGCTCAAGTGTTCCTAAATCAATAAGAAGTACTTTATCTGAGGCATTATTGCCAGTTTTCATCTTACATTTAGTGTGTCAGGAGAATGTGAGTATGTCAAGGGTATGTACCAGGGTTATCTAAAGGAGTTGGCACATATTCAGTAAGATATGAGTATGTATCAATT
>CAZSWA010000012.1:0-44889 GCA_964610465.1 uncultured Gammaproteobacteria bacterium
CATGAATACTTGAAAAACACACTATCGCTTGTACCAACTGGGTAGGTTTACCCAAGTTTTTGTATATTTATGGAAACGTTTTATATAAATGAAAAGATATTATTGCTAATGACAGTTCCTGAGTAGATGATTTTCTTTCGAAACCATTTGAAATGAAGGATATGCTGGCAATGTTTGCAAAACACCTCACTCAAAAAGCGTAATATACGAGTATTCCATAACAGTTAACAGCTTGTTACAAGCAGTTATGTCGGATATTAATCATTAGTTTTTTTACCGTCTTTCCCATTATTTATATTTCCATTCGTTGTATGATTCTCGTTTTCTGTTTTTATTCCCCGTACTTCTTGATTCTTATCATCCGCATTATCGCTGTGTTGTGTCTGTTTCTGGGCAGAAGGAGAAGCAATAGAGGTAACAGTTGGTTTTGGTGTATATTCATATTCTAAATGACTTTGATTATGTATTTCTGTTTTTTGCTCGGTAGGAGTTATTGATGGAGAAATACTCTTAAAGTAAACATGAAGTGGTTTTAAAGAAAAGTTAGGAAGAATATTGAAATGCGTTTCTTCTATTAAAGGAGTAAATGTATTGAGAGTTTTTCCAGTAAATATTTTTATGGAGAAAAATAAATTGCCAGGTTTTGCAATTTGTATAATTCCTAAAGTGATTATTAATAGTATAGCCATTGAAGAATACATAAAAGTTTTGTACGTGAATATTTTCTGTGATATCGATTCTTGAGGAGGTAGACGAAAGGCAATATCATTCCAGCCGTTTTCGACCAACGTTTTAGGGGGTTCAATTTTTTGATATGTATGTTTTAGTTCTTCAAGCATGTTTTTCGATAATATGTTTTAGTTTTTGTAACACTCGAATGGTTCTTACTCGTAATGCGCCTTCTTTGATACCAATAATTTTTGCTACTTCATTATGTTGCAGATCTTCAAAATAGCGAAGGATAATAATTTGTCTATCTTTTTCCTCAAGTTTTGCTAATGCAATTTTTACTTTTTCAATATCATTTTCTCTATCAAGTTTTTCTTCAAAATGTTCATATGTTTCGATATCGACATATGAAGCCAATGAAAATTCTTTCTTCTTGCGGGATAAATCAATTATCAGGTTTCTCGCAATTTTAAATAAATATGCTTGAAACGTACCGCCTTTTTCCAAAGAAAATGAATGAAGTGATTTCCAGGCTTTGATAAATGTTTCCTGACAAATATCTTGTGCCAATTCCGTTCGAAAAATATTTATGACGCAATACCGATATATCTTTTTATAATATTCGTTATACAATTTACTAAATGCTTCTCTGTCACCTTTTTGTGCTTTTATGACTAAATCGGACAGATTTTCCATGGAGACACATTGTACCATGTCTCTTTATTAAACGTAATAGATATATGTTTTGTAACATTTTTTTAACTTATCCGTTATATAAAGTGTCAATATGAAAAAAGAATTTGTCTTAACACTTATTGCTTTTCTGCTACTTGCAGTTCCTGTTTCCGCAAATCAAGGACATAAGGATAATGATAAAGATGATGTAATAATAAGTATTGAACCAATCATGAGTCCATCTGTAAGTCCAACAATTACTCCAAGTATTACAGTAACCACCACTCCTAGCGTTACCTGTGATAAGGATGACAATTGGAAAAATCATGGTGAATATGTTTCTTGTATAGCAAAAGAACACGTAGGAAAGGATGAGGTAATAGATGCTGCTCATTCAGATATTGGTAAGAAAAAACATACCACTTCGATAACTCCATCTATAAGCCCTTCTATATCACCAAATTTGACACCATCTGTTTCGCCAACTGCGACATCTGAAGCATCGATTGCCCCAAGTGTCTCTCCAACCCTAACTCAGTTAACCGCATTGCCAGAGAAGAAAATAAAACAGTTGATAACTACACTTGAACAACTAATAAACTTCTTAACGCATTTTATATAAAATTGCATATTCTTCTAGAATAACTTTTGTGAGGAGAGGTTTCTAATGTATTACTTGAGTAATTGATTATTATAATTTTGCAGCACTTTGTAATTTTTAATTATAATACTATGGTTTTTATATTCTATAATTCCTTCTCGTTGGAGTTTTTTAAGTCCTCTTGTTGTAGTCTCGCGCGCAATTCCTATTGAGTTTGCAATTACTTCATGAGTTAAAGGAAGATTAACGGTAATATTTTTATCTTCTTTTTCTCCAAACCTTTGAGCAAAAAAGATAAGTCTCTCAAGCAGTCTTCCTTCTGCTCGTTCTACTCCAAGGTTTTTAAGCCTCATCTGAAGAACATAAGTGATAGTAGAAAATAAATCAAGGAACTCTAATTGTAACTTCATATTGTTTTTCACAATCTTTTTCAATGTGTTGTATTGTAATTTATAGACAACGGTATCAGTAATCGCTTCATAAAAAAAATCATTGTTTCTCTTATCTCCCCAAATGAGTGGAAAGACTTCGCCTCTCTTATATATCATATGTAATTCTTTATTTTTATTGAGTAGTTTAGAGTAAGTCTGAACAAATCCACTTTGAATATAGTAAACATCTTTTGTAGAAGAAGTTGGAGTATATAAAAGTGAATGTTTTTTACATATGATTTTTTCTCCTTTTTTAAATACGTCAATGAGGTGTTTCATATATAGTTAATAACTACATATGGATTATATCATGTAGGTACAAGTCTATTTTTAAAATGTAACAGGAAAAGGAATCTCATAAAATTTTTTCTGTAAGCCATAGCGTAGTCGATTCATAATTGAGGTTGCATAATCCATTGATAAATAATCAGATTTTGGTCGATAGTACACACCTGCAAGCGCAAAACTTTCTACATTGTGGTAGAGATGCCGTACTGCTTCATCAATAGTACCACCGGAGCCCGTAATTGGGCTTAGATGCCAGTCAGTTCCTGCAATACGTATTTTGTCGTTTTTAGTTTTCTTATAAATATCATAAGGCCAAATATCCTTTGCAGATTCTGCAGTAAAATCTATTGATGCTCCAGCCAAGACACGCCGTTCTGTGGGGTCTCGATATAAGTTAAATAGTGTTACAGATGAAGCAACAGTACCAAGCATATAAGGATTTTTTTGATTTACTACTGACTCAAAAAAATGATTTACGGAAGGCAATTGAGCAAGTTCTGTAAATAGACTATTATAGCCAGGACGATTTGGGCAAAATTCTCCAAAATAGATATTGCCGGTTTGTTTGTTGATAAGAAGTGATGCATCCCAAATAAAAAGTCCTTTATGTCTCTTGGCAAGTCTATCAACAACAGGTGGAAATGCAATATCATGAATTTTACTTTGCATATCAATAGGAAATACCAAATCGGCTGCACATCCTGTCTGGAGTGATATATTGCCGCTTCCAATATTTTTATTTTCAAAATTTATAGTAATGGCAAGTGGTACGCCATCATAATAAATTTTCTCAGGTGTAATTTCTATTACCGATGGAATTTTTTCTTCGAGTACAAACCCTGCTTCTTCATAACTTTCTGCAAATGCTTCAAGAGTTTCAATTACCTGTCTTCGTGCCAATTCAAGATTGTCAGTGGATGGAACAAAAGTGGGAGCTTCGTATACTTTGCCTTTTAAAACCCATACTTGTGTACTTTGTTTTAAGAACTGTTTTGCCCGTCTTACAGAGCGAAATTCCATCTTGTCTGCGAGTTGGATTTTTGGGTAGTATTTTATAACAAAATCTTTTGCTGCATCTCTATCAACTTCAAATAACCTGTCTTTTTCTGTTGGGAAATTTCCGTGAAATCCCATTTCTTTTACTTCATCAGCGTATCGAAATAAACTATTGAAATCGAAAAACACAAAGAACTCTTTTGGATTTTTAATGCGGCGCATTTTTTTTAATAACTGATCAGCGGGCATTCTATCAATAATATTTTTATAGAGTGAGAGACGGCGTTTCTTCTCAAGTTGACCTTCTTCACCATTTCTCCGTCTTTCAGCACGAGTAAGTACGGTAGTCATCTCATCTACTTGTCCAACGATTACTTCATGTCCTTCATCTATGAGGTGTTTAGCTAGTGGGAAACCATATCCATCAAAAGTAAAAATAATATACTTCATTTAATAAACCCATTGTAAGTAACTTTCCTAAATTTTATACTTTAACCAATATATAACATATTACTTACAATATAAAAAATGATTTTATCATATATAGTATAAATATTGCTACGATAAGTCAATCCTTGCGATTATATACTATCTTTTATACACTGAAAACATGAGTGATAATCTTTCACAATTGAGAAAAAAATCATTAATTCTGCTTTTTGCCTATGCTCCATTTGGGTTTGGACATTTGCGTGTTACAGACACTTTATATCATGGACTCCCAAAAGAAGTAAACCCATTGCTTCTAGGTTCTCATGACAGGTCACTTACTGTTTTATATCGATTTATGAGTATTCATCCGGTTGCACGCGTCATAATGGAAAATATGCAAAGAGGAATTTTTGAAAATATTTTTTCTGATACCTATCGCTGGTTTTTGAGAAGTAATACAAAAAATCTCTATCAGCAGATGGAAACAATTATAGAACAGCGGCTTGATATACCAGAAACAGTTCTTGTTATCGCTACTCATTTTGGCCTAGCACATCAATTAGCATCAATCAAAAATAAACTTGAAAAAGAAAAACGGGTCAAAATCGTTTTGATTGTTCAAGTAACAGATGATAGTCCACAACATATATGGTATGTTGATGGAGCTGATATGATTTTTGTCCCAAGTGAGAAAACAAAAGCAGAGCTTATACATTATGGAAAGCATAACAATTTACCATCTGTACGAATAGAAATGATTCCTTATCCTGTAAATCCTTATCTTTCCAGACACTTGTCTGAAGAAAAATACCAGACACGTTTAAAACAAGTAAATCCAGAAAATAAAGCGTTAGCTCATATTGTGCTTCCTGTTTCAGGAGCTGCAGTAGGAATTAATTTCTATATAAAACTGATAGACGAAATACAAATAGGGTCACAACAGTATTTCTTTCATGTAATAGCAAAAGCAGCAATGTATACACAACCATTTCTTAATGAATTCATCAAACGCTCATCTCTCAAACTTTACACATCTGCATATGATAGAGTAGTTCTTGATAATTATGAAGATGTATATGATAAAAACGTCATCGCACTTGAGGTAACAAAACCAAGTGAGCAGGCATTTAAAGCACTTCTTCGTCCAACTCAAGTTGGCGGTTCAATTCTCCTTTTTGCAGAGCCGGTTGGAAGACAGGAATATGATAATCTGGATTTTTTAAGAAGACATCATTTAATTCCAAAACAAACTGAACAGGCGCATCTATGGGTATTAGCTGAAAAAAATACTTCGCTTGAAGATGAACAATCCAATGATATTCTTGAGAAGGCAACTCATTGGAGAGGAATTTGTTTACCTCATGATCCTATGAAAACTGCCCATTTTATCAACTGGTGTTTTCATCAAAAAATCTTTTTTGCAATGATGCAATATAAATCAATTGAAACAGATACTAGTGAAATAGAGCCAAACGGTGTTCATCAATTCTGGACAAAAGTAAGTGACTATTTAAACGAAATAGAGAATTATAAATGAAAAAAAATAAAACAGATCTCAAAGTGAGAAATTACTCCAGAGTTTTTATATACTTTTGATAATTCTTATCGTTGTTTATTTCAGTATCAATCAAACTTCGGATAATAAGAGAACGGGATTTCTTATATTTCACTGACGCCCAATCGAGATAATATTTCTGTTTTCTATCAAGAATAATATTGTACCTTTGTTGTCCTTGTTCAATTTGGCTAAGTCCAATAAATTCTTCAAGGATTCCTTTATAATTCTTTTTTGTATATTCTAATTGTAAGATATGAAGATTGGAGTGCTTCCAAATAAGAATCATTAAACCTTGGGTTATCCTTATATAATCTCATAACAAGAGTTGGTTTTTTTGAGAAGTGCATAATTTATCTGATGAGATCAGCTAAAATTAGGAACTGTATACTCAATTACTACACTGTCTGCAGTATCAATTGCATTTACTACCTTCTTATAAATTGTTTGAATATTTCTTCGTTTGGAATTAGTTTGATAAAATATATAAGCTTTATCAAGCCAATCAAAAACGACTACACATCTCAATTCTTTTAGATAATTTCTAAGCAGAAAATAGTAATTTCTATACTCGGGCCATTTATAGATAGTGCATCCAAATCATACTTTCATTGTGTAATTATTATAGCTGTTGTGTATTGACTACACAATAAGAGAGAAGTACTATAAGGCTCTCATATGCAAGATTCTTTAAAACTTCGTTATACACTGTGTTTTTGTATACAAGATGATTTGATATTGATGTTGTATCGCAACAGAGAGCCAAACAAAAATTTCTGGAATGGATTAGGCGGGAAAATTGAAATTTCTGAAACTCCAGAAGATGCAGTCAAAAGAGAAATAATGGAAGAAGCGAATATCAATTTAGGAGATGCAACAACGTTACACTTTGCAGGGATTGTCGGATGGACTAGTGAGGAAAATAAAAGTGAAGGGATGTATGTATTTATTGCAGATTTTCCATCAGATTATATACTCGATATAAAAAAAGAAACACAGGAGGGAATCTTGGAATGGAAACCGATTAATTGGATTTGTGATAAAAAAAATAAAAAAGTTGTGAGCAATATTTCATATTTTTTTCCCCATATGCTTTTCTACAATACGCCACAGTATTATTATTTTCAATATGAAAATAAAAGTATTATAGATTATTCCGTGAACCACTCATCTAAATAAATTGAAAAAGTTAAAATATAAAATACCTATTCCAATTTTTAAGGTACATAATATAATGGGAAGACAAGAACAAGGACCACAACATATAGAACCTAAACATATAACCTTTGCAAATGAAGAGACAAGGAGAAGCTTAGAAATTCATCAGCGAGTTCAACATCTTAATGCAACTCTTCCTCCATTACCTATTCCAAAAGAAGGATATAAGCTTACACCTATTAGTTTCGATAGAAGACTAAGAAATGATTGAGCTACCGCTCTATTAGATTTAAATGATTTTATGGACACAGAAACTATTGGTACAGGAAAAGATAAACGTGAAATTACTTATGTAAAACCTCGTACAATTCAAATTCTTGACGCATTAGGGCTTCCTTATATTAATCACGCCAAAATTGAACCTAAAGAAAAATAGCTAAAGTAGAATTTTTTATTCACCCATTATTCTCTATTAATAATTCTTTACACAGATTTAGATAGAAGATTCTCGTACTCTTATGAGTATCACGATATTCGCTTGCCTCGCTCATTCTTTGTGAAGCTTGCAGGAATAACAGCATTCATCTCAAATTCTTTTCTTCTGGAATTTATGTGATATGATAGTGCCATGAATATTCTCTTTGTTGCTGCAGAGGTTGCCCCATTTGTATCAGTAGGCGGTTTGTCACAGGTTATGTATTTTTTACCGCAAGCATTAAGAAACATCGGACATGATGTGAGAATTTTTACCGCCAAATATGGAACAATGGATGAAACTGCACCAAAAGGCAAACCTTGGAGATTGCATACTGAATTTACAAAGTTACAGGTTCCAATAGGAAACTCTAAAGATACAGGAAAAAACATTGAATGTAATATAAAAACGTATATAAATGATGAGAACAAAATCTTTGCATACTTTCTTGAAAACAGAGAATATTATGAACTGCGTGCAAACGTATTTGGATATAGAGATGATCATCTTCGTTTTGCACTTCTCTGTAAAGGAACACTGGAATACTTACGACAAATAAAAAAGCAAAAAAATGAAAACTTCTGGTGGCCTGATATTATCCATTGTCATGATTGGCATACAGGATATTTTATGGATTTAGCGCGAAGAAATGAAAGGTATAGTCCTTTATTTGAAAAAACACCACTTGTAATGACAGTTCATAATTTTTCCTACCAAGGCAATTATGATTTTCGTTATTGTCCAAAAAAAGATTTTGATGAAGGAGTAAACCAACTTGCACCGCTTTTTTCCAAAAAACTCCAGACCCAAAATGCACTCAAAAGAGGACTTCTTTATGCTGATGCGATAAATACAGTAAGCCCAACTCATGCAGTTGAAGTATTGACACCTGAATATGCAGAAGGTCTTGATAGTACTTTACAAAATGTGAAAGAAAAATTAACAGGAATATTAAATGGTTTGGATACTACTGAATTTAATCCTCCAACTGATAAATATATAAAAAAACAATTTACCATACATAATTTTGTAAGAGGAAGAGAGGAAAACAAAAAAGATTTACAAAAAGAATTTTCTCTTCCTGTTGCACCAAACAGACCGCTTATTGCTATGTCTGGAAGACTTGCCAAACAGAAAGGCTGGGATTTAGTGCTTGATGTATTACCACATTTATTATCAGTAAAACCAGATGTGCAATTTGTAGTGGTTGGGAGTGGAGATGAACGCTACCGCCTGGAACTTTCCGTACTTCAAAAGCGTTTCCCAGAACAGATTGGTCTTCATCTTAGGCCTGATTTTAAATTACCCCGGCGGGTATATGCGGGTGCTGATATGATACTTATCCCAAGTATTTTTGAACCAGGAGGAATTGTAGCGCTTGAAACAATGCGCTATGGATGTGTCCCTATTGTAAGAAGAACAGGAGGACTTAATGATAGTATTATTGATTTTGATGCAATGAACAAAAAAGGAAACGGATTTTCCTTTCGGGAGAAAAATCCTTGGGCACTTTTTGGAACAATGATTGAAGCACTCACTATTTATAAAAATCAAAAACTTTGGAAGATACTTATCAAAAATTGTATGGAAAGTGATTTCTCCTGGAATCATGCAGCAAGGGAATACGAACAGTGGTATCAGAACATTATGGATGAAAAAAGATTACAAAGAGTAAAATCAAAAGAAACACAATTTGGAGAACCTCTGCTCGGATTACATAAGAGTATATAATTTCCGTAAATACGTACAAGGTTATTGTCTCTATATATAATTTTTCTGCTATGATAAAGGGAATATGGATGAATTTGTGAAATGGTTTGAGGAATTTCGTACATCCAATACCTATTCTTTTCTTGAGCAAAAGCAGATTGCATACTTCTGTTCTGAATTTGCCTTAACGGATATTTTACCAACATATGCAGGTGGACTTGGAGTACTCGCAGCAGATTATGTACTTGAATTAGCAGCTCAAAAAATCCCGGCTGTTGCAGTAGGACTATTTTATAAAGAGCGATATACAGATAACCCATCACGAAAAAAAGGAGAAGAAGTAGTAGAAGATCTCCATATTTTTCCTCTTCTTGATTCTCAAAATAAACGAATACTTATAAAAGTACCAATTCTGGATACTTATATCTATTCTCAGGTATGGATATATAAGATAGGCCAGTTATCAGTGTATCTTTTAGATAGCGATATTGAAGACAATAGTCCAACAGATAGAAATATTACTCATAAGCTCTATGATTCGAGTAAAGAAACTCGTTTAAAACAGGAAATGATTCTTGGAATTGGAGGGTTTAGACTTCTTGAACTCCTTGGCGTTAATCCTTCTATTTATCATATGAATGAAGGACATTCTGCAATGCTTGCCCTCGAAATCATTCGTCATGAAATGCAAAAACGCCAAATTGGATTTAAAGAAGCTCAGGCATTATCTACCCATCATGTAGTATTTACCAATCATACTCTGGTTGCTGCAGGAAATGAAATATATGCGCGTGATTTATTTACTCTTATGCTTGCAAAATATGCAAGTGAACTTGAAGTGCCAGTAGCAGAGCTGGTTGCATTAGGACTTGTACATGAATCAAGTACATTTTCTATGTCACTTTTTGCCCTGCGTTTGGCAGGAAAAATAAATGCCGTAAGCAAGCTTCATGCCAAAACAGCAGCGAAAATATGGCCTCAATATCAAATAGATGCCGTCACTAATGGAATTTATCTTCCCAGATGGGATAGTACAAAATCAGATAGCAATCTTTGGGATATTCATCAACAGAATAAAAAAAGATTATTGGAGTACATCAAAAAAGAAACAGGCCTTGAGTGGAAAGAGGACGAATTGCTTTTGGGATGGGCTCGTCGGATTGTACGATACAAAAGACCGCTTGCGCTTCTTGGAGAAATAGATGAACTTAAAAGTTTGGCAACTCAAAAGGACAAACCAATAAAAATTATTTTTTCCGGCAGTGTACACCCAAGAGATGATGAAGGCAAAGAACTTTTGAAGGAATTGCAGCGAATAATAAAAGAAGAATTATACAATATTTCGATTTTTCTTCCAGATTACTCAATTGATATCGCAAAACTTTTAACATCCGGCTGTGACATTTGGCTTAATACACCAGTTGTAGGTTCTGAAGCATGTGGCACAAGCGGGATGAAAGCATGCTTCAATGGAGTATTGCCTTGCACGACGAAAGACGGCTGGATAGATGAAGTAGATCTGAACAATATTGGATGGATTCTTGAAAACGACAGGATTCATCAAGATCTTATTGATACACTTAGAGATACAATTGTGCCGTTGTATTATGAAAGGAACGAACAAAATATCCCTCAAAAATGGGAAGGCAATATGACGAACGCAAGAAATTTGATACTCCAAAAATTTAGCACAACCCGAATGCTTAAGGAATACTTTGAAAAAATGTATCTCCCAATCATCACAAGCTCTTATGAACATTATTCTTCATAAAAGAATTAAGGGGTCTTTTTACTATAATTGTTTTGCATCCCGATATAGATAGAAATGAACCTGTTTCACATGTACTGTTTTCTCATATGAAATATGGGCTTTTTGTCCGATAATCTTTTCACATATCTTCTTAACTTTTTTTATAGAGTAAAAGAATAAATCACTATCCTGTAAATATTCATCATCAGTAAGAAAATTAAATGTGAGACCTATTTTTGTGAGTCTCCACATTTTTTCAACTATAGCTTGCAGATATTCATAATTATCCATTGTTTTAAGTTTTACGGTAAGTGCTCCTGAGCAAAAACCGTAATCAAACTTTCTTTTTATCTTTGTATTGAGAAAATCATCAAGAATAAAAGTTTCATGAGGATACCTTGCTCGTGCTTTTTTAAGAGATAATCCATAGATATCTATTCCAAGATAATCTCGGGATCCACGCTGGCGAAGAAAAAGCGATAAATCTCCAGTTCCACACCCTACATCAAGACATGTAGCTCCACTTATAGGTATACCTGTCAACTCAACAAGTTTCATCATTTCACTGAAATTATTTTCTTTATTTCCAGGTAACCACGCATCTTCCATACGCCATACCTTTACATATGTGTCATAGATTTTCGTATTGTTTTTTATATCCTCAGTCTCAAGCTTCTTAGGTTTATTCATAATTCACATTATACCTATATTTATACAAAGTATGCAGAAAGATATTCAGTATTGACACAATCAAATTGAGGAAACTAAAATGAGGAGGCTATGTATTATCTCAGCCAATTACTCAACAAACCTGCTGTATTTGAAGGACAAAATCTCGGAAAAGTTTCAGATTTGGTCGTGTCTGATAACAAACAAGTTCCAATTGTCTCAAAAATTGTTCTAAGGCATGGTAAAAGAAAGTTTACTATCTCTTCAGATGCAATTAGTCTTGAGAATGGCAAGTGGGTTTTAAAAACGAGAGATATCGAACATTTGCCATTCGATGAGAATGATTTTTATCTTAAAGAAGATTTGCTTGATAAACAGGTAATTGATTTGAATGGAAGACGGCTTGTGCGGGTCAATGATGTACTGTTTACCAATAACGGTCATATCAAAGTTGAAGGAATTGATATTGGTGCATCAGGAATTATAAGAAGATTAGGATTTCGTTTCTTGACAACCATTCTTAATATGAAGACAATTACCCTTCCCTGGTCGCTTATTGAAGCATTTGATTATCAGACAGGTAATGTGCAACTCAAACTTACTCAAAGCAAACTGAATACATTCCATCCGGCAGAAGTCGCAGATATTTTGGAAGAAGCAGGTACCAAAGAACGATTGGGATTGGTCAAAGCACTTGATGTACAGAATGCAGCATCTGCAATCTCTGAAGCAGATACTGAAACTCAATCCGCTATCTTGGAACAAGTCTCGTCCAATAGACTTAAAACTATTGTTGAAAAGATGCGCCCCTCAGAACTTGCGGATGTCCTGGATAGACTTAATCCTTTTACTTCAAATCAAATTTTGACTAACTTAAGCGATGAAAAAGCCAAAAGAGTAAAAAAGCTTTTGGTATTTGAAGACGATGAAGCAGGAGGACTTATGGATTTCTCATTCTATAAACAATATGCAGACAAAACAGTGAAGGAAACCCTTGATGATATTGCTGCCAATCAAATTCATCCGGAAGCGGTAATTGTCGTAGATAAAGAAAATAAATTCGTTGGAATAATACCAATTAAAAAAATAGTCGGCACTTCTCATTCTGTAGAACTGCAAGAACTTATAAACAACAGAAGTTTTGTATATGAAGACGCTTCATTTTCTCAAATACTTAAGATTTTTGCTGAATATAATTTACGACTTTTACCGGTTCTTGATAAAAAAAAAGAGGTTGCAGGGGTTATCATGATAGACAGTATTCTCGAGAGAATTCAAGAAGAAGAGGAAAAAGAAGATGCGCTTTAAACAATATTTCATACGAATTCTGCCTCTTATTGCCATATTGGGTCCTGGTATCATTTCAGGTTCTGTAGATAACGATGCAGGTGGCATTGCAACTTATTCTGTTGCGGGAGCCAATTTTGGTTATTCACTTCTTTGGGTCTTATTTATCACTACATTTTCTCTTGCAATTACCCAGGAAATTGGAGCAAGGATGGGAATGGTAACCGGCAAAGGATTAGGAGCATTGATTCGTGAGAAGTATGGGATACGCTGGACTACCTTTATCATGTTTGTCCTTCTTATTTCCAATATTGGTACTATTGCTGCTGAATTTGCCGGTATTGCCGCTGCATTTGAAATAGTACATGTTCCAAGAATCATCTCAATTCCGCTTACTTGTGCGTTAGTTCTTTTTCTCATTGTGAAAGGCAATTTCAAAAAACTCGAGCGATTATTTCTTATTGTTTCTGGATTTTATCTTGTCTATATTATCTCAGCAGTTCTTTCTCATCCTAATTGGACATTGGGAGTAAAAAGTCTAGTGGTGCCAACCATCCATTTTGATAAATCATTTCTTGTTACTCTTGTTGCGGTGGTTGGAACAACTATCACACCATGGGGACAATTTTTTATTCAGGATTATGTAGTAGATAAAAAGCTTACCAAAGATGATTTATCAATTGAAAGGGGAGATGTATTTCTGGGGTCATTTATTACCAATTTTATTTCTTTTTTCATTATTGTTGCCTGTGCAGCAACCCTTTTTACACATGGTATCCAAATAACTGATGCCAAAGATGCTGCTCTTGCACTTCAACCGCTTGCCGGACAATTTGCAGCATTTCTTTTTGCGTTTGGTCTTTTGAATGCATCTATTTTTGGCGCATCTCTTGTACCGGTTGCGACTTCATATGTTATCACTGATGCGTTTGGTTTTGAGTCAGGCCTTAATCATTCATGGAGAGAGGCACCGGAGTTCTACGGATTATTTGCAGGTTCTCTTGTGGTTGGAGCAATGCTTGTACTTTTGCCTTTTGTACCGCTTCTCACCATTTTGTTTTGGTCACAAGCACTTGATGCAGTATTGCTTTTGCCCATACTCATTTTTATTTATATCTTATCGAATAATAAGAAGCTTATGAATGGGTATAGGAACGGAAAGCTTATTAATGCAGTAGTTATTATTACTTTTCTTCTGATAGCGGTAAGTACCATTGCCTATCTTGTGTCACAGTTTATTTTTTAGTTGAATATATTGATAAGCCTTAGTGCTATTTCATAATTCTCTATTTATCTTCAAGTCCTTCTGTTCTTTTCAATAATTTGTTTTATAGCATAGAGTTTGGTATATTTCCTCATTAAGATGAGATACGAAGACGAGCCACTAGAGTATCAGAAAGAAGAAGGGGAACAAGAGATCTATGTGAAACAACTAAAACTTATTACTCCTGAGTGGGCATATCGTCTTGGACTAACTGCGGAATCGCCTGTATTTGTCTCTCCATTTCAAACAACAAAAAAGCATTGTAGTCCATGTAATAAGCTTTTTACTCCACTTATGTATACGGTTGGAGAAGAGCCGATAATAGCACAACATTTTCACCAGAATAGAGATCAAGGGGGCGGTATTTATGTATATCCACCAAAATACGGAAAAATAATGAAAAGAGGGGCAGGAACTGGATTAGCTGATGAAACGGATAATTGTTGGTACGCAGATGTTGAACCGGTTGGGAAAGTAGTTATTGATAATAGTTTCCAGGCACGGGCTGAAGGCATTCGGGTGAAACGGATACATGGATTAGTACATGGATACCAAGTTGAAGAAGGTGTTCTGGTCGCAAAGATGGAGAAGGATACTGAAGGAAGTCATTTCCCTACAACTCTTTGGATTGCAACCCGATATAAAAAGAAGGGTATTGAGTATAAATGGTATAGGCAAACGCAACTGCAAGAATACTGTAATTTCCATACCTATGGAGAGCGGATTGTTTACTCATATTCTCCAAAGGATAAACAGAAAGAATAACAAACTCTTTTTTTCAATGATTAAGTTGTATATATTATCATTTTTGAGGGGTAAGGGTTTTTAGGAGCTTATCAAGAGGTATGGTGGCAACTCCTATTACTTTGTCTGCACCGCCGTAATAAATATACACGATATTATTGAGAATCGCTGCGCCACAGGGGAAGACTACATTTGGTACTTCACCTGCTATCTCATAATCCTTTTCCGGCTCAAAAATTGGCTCATCAGTTCTACCAAGTATTTTGGTCGGGTCATTTATATCCAAAAGAACAGCACCCAGTTTATACTTAAATCCAGGTTCTGAGACAGCATGATAAATTAAGAGCCAACCTTCTTGAATCTCAATAGGCGGTCCTGCAATACCAAGTTTTACATTGTCCCATTTATCTTTTCTTGGAGAAACAATAGCTCGTCCGTCCAAATAACTATTTGTACTAAATGTAATGTCATCCACAAAATCGAGCCAAATAGAATCTTTCAGTCTATGCAGAAAAACATATTTTTCATTAATCTTTTTGGGAAATATCGCAGCATCTTTATCATCAGCTCCGGGGAAGGAAATTATTTTTGGTTTATCCCAATTCCAGTTTTTGTTAAGAAAATCGCTCACTGAAATAGAAGTTAAGGTAACTCTTGGAGGATTGGTGCCATCATAAGAGACATAAAGCATATAATATCTATCTCCCAACCTGGTAATTCTTGCATCTTCACAGCCTGAATTACCGGTCGGATGAGTTTTTTTCTCAAAATCTTCACGTGGAACATAAATAGGGTCAGCAAGTTGTTCATCGATATGAAAACCATCTCTGGTTGAAGCATATCCAAAGACAGAAGTTCCATCTTGGGATTGCGCTCTATACACAAGATGAATTTTCCCGTTCTCATAGACTACTGCAGGGTTAAAAATTGCTTTTGATTCCCATTCAATTTCAGGAGCAGGAGTAATAATAGGGTTACCTTCAAAACGTGTAAATTTGGTATCACTTGTAGGTAGAGAGACTGTTGTTTTTTGTGGAAGCATATCATGGAGTAAGTCATCAAGCTTACAAGTTGCTACCGCACATCTAGTATCAGCTGCTCCATAATAGACAGACAAAATGCCGTCCTTTACTACTGTTCCTGATGGAAAGGCGATATGTGAGACATTTCCGATATTTTCATAATCAGTTTCAGGTACAAGAAGAGGTTCTGAAGTCCTGCCGACAATCTTATGAGGATCATTTAGATCCAACAGTACTGCTTCAATACCAAATATTTTCGAATCTGTAAAATAGTTTTTAATATAGGAATAAATAAGCAGCCATCCATGTTCTGTTTTGACAGGAGGAGCGCCTACTTCTATTTGGTCACGAAAATCTCGAAGAAGATGTACAATATGAGGATTGATATCGGAATACCATCTCTGCCAATATACAGGTGACCAGATATCTTCTTCTTTATCAAAAAGTGCAATACAAATTTTTGATGGAGGCATGTCGGTATGCGCGGTCAGAATTGCTGCATATTTGCCATTTATTTTCTCCGGAAATAGCGCAATTGCTTTTGAATTAAATGTTGTTACAGGATGTTTTGCTTCAATGGTTTTCAAATCTTTTGTGATGGCGACTGCTGTTTTGATGCCATAGGCTGCAAAAGGGTAGACAGAAAGCGCAGTGTAAAATACATAATACTTTCCATCAAGATACGTAATTCTTGGGTCTTCACATCCATATATCTCCCAGTCTTGTTCTGGTTTTATAAATTGTAAGTGGTCTCCAAAATGAAGGCCGTCAGTACCTTGCGCATATCCGATTGATGAGACTTGCATGTCAATTCCTTGATGTATTTGTCTTGCGGAAAGCGCACGATATACTATATGGTATGCGCCGTTTTGATAAGAGACACAGCCATTAAATGCGCCTTCCTGTTCCCAGGAAAGTAAAAGATTTGGAACTAGTATAGGGTTTTCTTTTGCTCGTTGTAGTTTTGTCATTGTATTCCCATTCTGGGAGACTCAACCGGTTCAAAAGTAGGTATGTGAGAGGTTTTAAGTTGCTCCAAAAACGTATTTAAGTCTTGAGACGCACCACATACCACAGTATCTGCTCCGCCATAATACACATACAATCTATCGCCAATTACTACAGAACCGCAGGGATACACAACACCTGCTTTATGTCCTTCATTTTCATAATTCTCATCAGGTGCAAGAAGCGGATGTTGAGATCTGAAAAGTACTTTGGTAGGATTATTCAAATCAAGAAGCATAGCACCAATTTTATATCGGCCTCTGTCTTTTTTGCCTACTCCCTGATAGATAAAAAGCCAGCCGTCTTTGGTTTTGATAGGTGGAGCACCAGCACCAATTTTATGGGTATCCCAGCCATCAATACTTGGAGTAATAAGATAATCACCTCGCAGATATTCATTAAATTCCAAATCATCCACCAAATCTACAAGAATATTGGGAAATACTCTATGAAATACTACATATTTTCCATTTACTTTTTCAGGAAAAATAACTGCGTTTTTATTGACCATACCAGGGGCTGAAATAAGTTTTGGCTTTGCCCATTTCCAGGTTCTTTTAAGGAAATTGTCTCTTTTTATAGAAGTAAGCGCAACTCGTGGTGGAGTGCAACCATCAAAGGCAACATAGGTCATATAGTAAGTATCATCAACTTTGGTAATTCTTGGATCTTCACATCCCCCATATCCGCCGCCTGACATGAAATGATCTGGAAATGTTTTATATACTTTTTGTCCAGGAGATTCAAAAGGTTCAGTCGGAACATAGATTGGGTCTTTGAATCGTTCATCAATGTGCACTCCATCTTTGCTGGTTGCGTAGCCGAGCACTGATAAGTCAGTATCGCCAAGTGCACGGTACACAAAATGTACTTTTCCATCATCATAGACCGCTGCAGTATTAAAGGCAGCACGTGACTCCCAAGGGTTTTTTGGGTTAGGTTTGAGAATAGGATTATGCGGATGTCTGTGTAATGAGATGGAAAAATGTTTTTGGGTATCTATCGGCAATTGAGGAATATGACAGGATACTGCAAAAATATCTTTGTCGTCTATTTGCCAATAAAGAAGTATATTTTCTTTTGCATGAACTGCTCCTATGGGAGTAAATTGTTGATTTTTGAGACTTTCAGGTTGCTTCCAGATAGGACTATTGGTCCGCCATAAAAATTTCTTAGGATTTCTTTTATCAAATACTGCAAGTCCTGCACTATAACCACCCGAATTTTTTACATAATATACGACAAAGAGATAGTGACTAGTTTGAAATACACTGGCAAGCTTTAGCCCTACTTCATCAAAGAGACCTGGTCTTCCTTCAAGAAGGCGTTCAGGTTGTATCTCCCATATTTTAAGATCTGATGAGTATGCTACATGAATATCTTTTTCTCCAAAATACATAACATATTTCTTTTCATATCTAAAAAAAGGTACAACCATTCCGGCTTCATGGATATCAGAATAAGTACCTATTTTTTCCCATGTTTGAAGATCACTGGAAGTAGCTCCCCGTAAAGAAGTTGTATTTGCTTCCTGAAATTTGTAGGTGAGGAAATAAGAATCGTCTAAGAGAGATATTTTAAAATCAGTACACCTGGAAAGATCTTCTGTATGTCCTTCATTATCAAGAATTGAAAAAGTTTTTATATTACTGAATTTAAAACCATTAGTACTTGAGGCAACTTGAAAAGAAGCTATATTGGTAGTTTCATCCAAATAAGAATAATAAATAAAGACTTCATTCTTTCTACAATAAGTTCCTAATACTTTTAACATACTATAATAAAAATAAAAAAGAAATTTAGTCCTAATTCTATCTAATAAAATTTACATCAGAAATGCAAGGGGCATTTAAAAGAAATGAGCCCAAAGAAGATATCCTAGATAAATTCCTATAATTCCCATAATCCCTGCAAGTGCAGAAGGAGCAGGAATTGGAAGTTTGAACGCAGCAAAAACAACACCAACTACCAAACCTGTAGCCAGTGATGTCACTAACTGAATAATATTCATACATTGATTATAGAAAGAATAAGACCAAAAAAGCAATTTCTTTCTAAGTTCTTACCCTTTTATGGTATTAGCCTTAAACATTTTCATCTAATGTATGAGTTATGATATTATTTGGTATCTCACTTACAAATATTATTCTTTGGGCATTATTTGGATTTATTGTAGGTGCTACGGCACATTTACTTGACCCAAGTACTGTGCGGGGCGGAATTATTGGTACAGCTTTTCTTGGAATAATTGGGGCTATTGTAGGAGGATTCTTGGCAAGCTTTATCATGGGAAAATCAATGATTGGATTTAATCTGCAAGGATTTATTGTAGCAGTAGTTGGATCACTGATTGTAGCTTTTGTCTATAGAAGTGTCTTTCGGGAAAGAGAGCATATAAAAACAATAACGACAAAACTAAAATAAGTATGTTAATCAAAACATCTATTATATTGGGTAAACCAATATTTACTATCGACAATGGGAAAAAGGTGGAAGACGTGGATGATGTTTTGTATAATCCTCATTTAAATAAGATAGAAGGTTTATTGGTAGATAAAGGCGGGTTATTTAGTGAGGCAAAAGTAATTCTCTTTGATGATATTAGAAGTCTTGGAGAAGATGCAGTACTTATTGATTCACCACATGTTCTTAAAAAAGCATCTGATACGGAAAAAAGTATTGAAACTTTGGCAAAAAGCGAGACCTATCTTACCAATACAAAAATAATTACTGAAGAAGGAACTGAACTTGGTAAGATTAGCGATATTTATTTTGATAACAAAACAGGAGCAGTTGAGGAATTCGAAGTATCTCAAGGTGCAGTTAAAAATATTCAGTCAGGGAAAAAAAGAGTAAAAGTAAGCGATATTGTAACAGTAGGAGAGGATGCAACAATTGTCAAAATTTATGTTGAGAAAAAATTAAAAGAACAAGCTCAAACACAAGGCGTACAAGGGACATTTAACAAAAGCAGCCAGGTAATTGATGAAAATATAACGAATCTTCGTGAGAAAACACAGGATATAAGTGAAAAAACAAGAGTACAGTTAGCAGATGCAAAGCAAAGAATATCTGAAAAGGCTCAAGAATCTCAACGCGATATAGAAAGTACACAAAAGACAATCACTTCTGAAGAAACGAAAGAAAGAGCGAAAGATACTGTACAGCAGGTTAAAGAGACAATCATAGGTAAAGTAGATGAAGCAAAAGTAAGACGAATGGAAAAAAGGAAAAAAGATGCGGTGGGAATGTATCTTACCAAGAATATTCTCACCTCTGATGATACAATTCTTGCCAAAGAAGGAGATATGGTAACCAATAAACTCTTACAAGACGCCGAAGAAAATGGAATAGTAGATCAGGTGCTTGATAATCTTACTCATGGAGTAATGGCTATTGGAGAAAGTTAGTTATCTCCTATTCTAAATAAACTCTACTTATTCGTTCATGTAACGCACAAATTACTTCATAATCAACGGTTTTGAGTCTTTCAGCTACTTCATAAGCTGATAATTCTTTCTCATTTTGTCTGCCAATCAAGACTACTTCATCTCCAGTCTGGGCATCCGGAATATCAGTAATATCAATTGATGCCTGATCCATAGAAACTCTTCCTATGACAGTTGCTTCTTTTCCTCTCACGAGCACAGTCTGCCAGTTGTACGGACTTCTTCTAAATCCATCAGCATACCCAACCGGAAGCGTTGCAACTTTAGTTTGTCTTTGTGCAGTAAATGTCTGTCCATAGCCTACTGTTTCTCCAGGAATTATGGTTCGTATTTGTGCAATGATAGTTTTAAGAGTTAGTACAGGAAGCGTAGCAAAGGGAGGAGTAAAATTTTCAATATGAATTGGCAGGAATAACAGTTTGCCGGGTCTTACCATATTGAAATGTGCTTGTGGTGCTCGAAGAAGTGCAGCGCTATTTGCCGCATGAATAAGAGGCGGATGGATATTTTTTTCATTGAGATTTTTCAGGAACTGATTAAATATATCTAATTGATGGTATGTAAAATCCAGATTTTTTTCATCGGCAGAGGCAAAATGAGTGAATACTCCTTCAAGAACAGTGTTTTTATACTCTTCAATTCTGGAAATAAATTGCAATGCCTCATCTGGAGATAAACCGAGTCTATGCATGCCGGTATCAATTTTGACATGTACAGTTGCTTTTCTGTTTTGCTTTCCTGCTTCTTCATTCAAAGCCTTAAGTACCTCTTCGTCCATTACGTTGAGTGCAAGATTGAGTTGTACTGCTTCTTTTGCGCTATTTGAGTCTGTATAGCCAAGAAGAAGAATAGGAGTATGAACACCTGCTTCCCGTATGAGACGTGCTTCATAAAGACATGAAACTCCCAAATAGTCACCGCCAAGTTTTTCCACTCGCCTTGCGATCTCTGTTATGCCATGTCCGTATGCATTGGCTTTGACAACTGCCATTATTTTGACGGGTGATCCGACAAATTGTTTGATAGTCTGAAAGTTTTGAGAGAAATTTTGTAAATTAATTTCTGCTTTTACTAGTCTGTCAGCATGATTTCTATTATCCATGAGTATTTTTTATTATATCATTGGAATACAAACTAGCAAAATATTTGAGGTATATTTTAATGGTATGCTTTGAGTAAAAAAAGAGACTACTATCGTTCAATTTTCTCATATATAAAAATGAATGTCTCCTTTTCTAAAGAAACTATGCTATTATAAATAAGTGAAACTATATTTCTTCGAAACAGAACGCTGGGAAAATTTTTATCTACAAAAAAAACTCACAGGACATGAGACAATTTTTCATCATGATATTTTAAGTTTGGATAACGTTTCCCAGTATCAGGACGCTGAACTGATTTCTGTGTTTATTTACTCTCATTTGACACGGGAACTTCTTGAAAAAATGCCAAATCTCAAATTTATCACTACTCGTTCAACCGGATTTGATCACATAGACCTTGAATATTGTAAAGAAAAAAATATTTGCGTCTGCAATGTCCCACGCTATGGAACCCATACAGTGGCAGAACAGGCATTTGCGCTCCTTCTTGCACTCACACGAAGACTCTTTGTTTCAGTAGAACATACCAAAAAAGGCGATTTTGATCTCAAAAACCTGACTGGAACAGAACTCTGCGACAAAATTTTGGGAGTAGTGGGACTTGGGGATATAGGAAATTCAATGATACAAATTGCCAAAGGATTTGGGATGAAAGTGGTAGTATATACTCATCATCCTGATGAGGAAACAGCCAAAAAACTTGGTATTACATTTCTTGACCTCAATGAACTTTTTAGAGTTTCAGATATCGTGACACTCCATGTCCCTTATAACAAAGAGACACATCACCTTATCAATAAAAAGAATATTAAGAAATTCAAACGGGGAAGTATTTTAATTAATACTGCACGTGGTCCTCTTGTACAGACTGAGGCTTTACTTTTGGGACTTGAAGAAGGCATTCTTGCAGGCGTAGGACTTGATGTACTGGAAGAAGAAACAGTCATAAAAGAAGAGAGGGAGTTGTTGACAGAACATTACTTAACAAAATCTAACATGAAAACATTACTTATGGATCATATACTCATGACGAAAGATAATGTGCTTATCACACCGCATAATGCATTTAATAGCATTGAAGCACTACATACTATTCTTGATATTACAGTTAACAATATTCTCGGCTTCATCCAACAAAAATCCCTCAACATCGTAAACTCATAAAAAATTGGAAGCTATTTCGCATTTGCAAATATTGCTGCTTCTTTCTACAATTACTGTAGCTTAATAAGTATTAGGTATACACAATGCTCTCTGTTCTTAAAGTCTTTAAAAATATATTGGTAATTCTTGTATTAGTTGTCGTAATTGTACTTTTGGTGAGAAATTCAGATGCTATCAAAAATCAAGCACTTTCGATTTTACATTTATCACCAAAACAAGTAGCCGGGTTGCAAACAAAAAGAGGAGAACAGATTACCAATCAATTACAATCAGATGTACAAAATCAAATGGATACAGTTAAGAAACAAGCACTCAACGTGAAAGTAGGAGATGTAATCGAACTTTTGGGGAGAGCTCAAAAAATAATTCATGACGCACAAACCTTTGAAGAATATATAAAAGAACAAATAGATAACTTGGGAAAGAAGAAATAGCGTCTAAAAAAAACATAATAAATAAATGCTATGTTTGGGAGGTCTTTAAATTTAAGACGTAATTTAAACCATGAACAAGATTAAAACTTATTTAAGGCGTTTAGGTCCAGGATTTATTACCGGTGCAGCAGATGATGACCCATCAGGTATTGCAACCTATTCGCAAACAGGTGCAATGTTTGCTTTTGTGCAACTTTGGACTATGTTTTTTGCCCTGCCTCTTATGATTGCAGTGCAGGAAATGTGCGGAAGAATCGGTCTTGTAACAGGTAAAGGAATTGCGGGAGTTATCAAACAACACTACTCCAAAAAAATTTTATATATTGCAGTTACTCTTCTTCTTATTGCTAATGTAATAAATATCGGCGCTGATTTGGGAGCGATGGCATCATCTGCACAACTTATTTTCCATATTCCTTTTGTAGTCCTTATATTTCTTATGCTTATGATAACGCTTTTTCTTGAGATAGTTGTTTCGTACAAAGTATATTCTCAGTATCTCAAATATTTAGCCTATTCACTGTTGGCATACATCATTACGGCATTTATTATTCATGTTGATTGGACAAAAGCAATATATTCTCTTATTATTCCGCATATAGAATTTAACAAAGACTATTACTTAAATATTGTTGCTTTATTTGGTACCACAATCTCTCCTTATTTGTTTTTTTGGCAAGCAGGAGAAGAAGTGGAAGAAGAAGTAGCTCATCATAAATTAAGAACCATGGGAGTAGGAGTTCCCAAAATAACTCCAAAAGACATTACCAACTTGCGTTTTGATACTATTGTCGGTATGCTTTTTTCTCAGGCAGTTACTTTTTTTATCATTATTACAGCAGGCGCAACGCTTTATCCTCATAACATAAGAACTATTCAGACTGCATCAGATGCTGCAGAAGCTTTGCGCCCACTGGCTGGAAATTTTGCTTTTGTACTTTTTGCCCTTGGTATTATCAGTACCGGCTTTCTGGCAGTGCCTGTTTTATCCGGTTCTGCATCTTACGCACTTTGTGAGGTATTTAACTGGAATGAAGGATTTTACCGAAAATTTAAAAAAGCTCATGAGTTCTATGAAGTAATTACCGCAGCGACTCTTATTGGGCTTTGTATTAATTTTATCGGTATTGACCCAATAAAAGCTTTGTATTATAGTGCAGCGATAAATGGACTAATTGCTCCGCCACTTCTTGTTATTATTTTACTTATTGCCAATAATAAAACAATCATGAAAACAAAAACCAATCCTATGTTTATTAACTTTCTCGGCATTCTCGCTGTAGTTGTTATGGGAATTTCTGCAATAGGGCTTATAATACAATTGTTGTAACTGTATGGAAGATATAGCTCAAAGAGCCAAAAAACTCACAGAAAAAATCAATGTTGAAGAAAAAAAGAAACGTATTCGTCAACTGGAAGCTGAGAGTACCCATCCTGAATTTTGGCAGGACCATCAAACTGCAGCAAAAAAAATGAAGGAATTATCTGCCCTTCAGAAGGAACTTGAAGAAATAGAACTTTTGCAGATGTGGATTGATGAAGGAGAACACACAGAAGCAAAGAAGCTTCTTGACAAACTTGAAATGCTTTTATATTTTTCATCTCCGCATGATACTGGAAACGCCTTACTTTCTATTCATGCAGGACAAGGAGGAGTTGAGGCAATGGACTGGACTGAAATGTTGTTTCGTATGTATACAAGATATTGTGAACGAAAAGGGTGGAGTTATGAAATCATCGATGAGACTCCAGGAGAAGAAGCAGGACTCAAAAATGTCACAATTGCAGTGAATGGTTCCTACGCATATGGAAACCTACGGCATGAAGCAGGAGTGCATCGATTGGTAAGACAATCACCCTTTAATGCGGATAATTTGCGACAAACCTCTTTCGCGCTCGTTGAAGTGATGCCACAAATTGAACAAGATAATGAAGCATTACTCAAAGACGATGATGTGGAGTTTGAAGCATTTAGAAGTGGTGGACATGGTGGACAAAATGTCAATAAGGTTTCAACTGCTGTTCGTCTTCGTCATAAACCTACAGGGATAGTAGTTACCGCACAAACTCAACGCTACCAGGCACAAAACAGAGAATATGCTATGAAATTATTACGAGCAAAACTTTGGGCGCTTCGGGAAGAAGAACGCAAAAAACAGGAAGCGACTCTCAAAGGGGGCTACAAAACTCCCGGATGGGGCAACCAAATCCGATCCTACGTCCTTCATCCGTATCATATGGTGAAAGATCTTCGGACCAACGTTGAGACTTCCAATACAGATGCAGTACTTGATGGAGAACTGGATAAATTTATAGAGGAAGAGATACGAATACTTTAATACTTCTTGTTTTCTCCCGTAAGAAATTTTAGTGCTTCTCTTATTTTCATAAGAGGTAATCCTATATATGAATTATCAAATGATTGTTTCTCAGTTTGGGGAACTTGTGCAAGGGATTGAGTATCAGAGCTATTTCCTAATAACCGATATCTTTCGCTGTAGGTAAGATGTCTTATCCAAGGTTTCCCTTTTCTCACTTTCTCTGCAATTTCTCTATATTGTTCAGATTCTGTTCGCATACTTTGATTATATAAAACTTATGCAGTTTACACCATATCGAATTACTTCGCTACGATTCACAATGACGTTATTTATGATATTTTATTACTTTATCGAAGAGATTTTCTCGTCACGTTGAGTCAAGTCAAATGGGTTACTCGAAATGACACCTTTTGTTTATATAAAAAATATTCTTTACCTGATGATTCATGTTTCATAATTCTAATTTTAAAGTTGCTAAAATCCTGGAAATATGCTTTACTAGTATTGTTAAGTTTTATAGCTTTTTATGGATAAAAAATCTAAAGCAGCAGATAATTCTTTAATGCATGATTTTATCGCTGATGCGAATGGACCATTTATGACACGCACTTTTATTATTTTACTCGCATTTGTTGCAGTATTAGGACTTGTTACAGGCTATGGATTTTCAAGAGGAAATAGTACTCATTCACTTCTTCCATCACTCATAAAAACGAATAATTCTTCAGTACAGACAGGGAAAACATATGGATCAAATGATACTACTACCTTTAAAGATACAGCTGAAGGAACTGTTAAAGAAGGCGGAATTGCTGGAGAAGGACAATATCATTTGGTAAGGCCCGGAGGAGATAGTCAAAATGTCTATATGACTTCATCAACAGTTGATTTATCTCAATTTCTTGATAGAAAAATAAAAGTATGGGGACAAACCCAGGAAGCAAAAAAAGCCGGTTGGTTAATGGATGTAGGGAGAGTACAAGTTCTCGAGTGACCTTACAAATTTCGGGTCATGTCATGAATTTTTTTACACATGATAGTACTCGATAATGTTTCAAAAATTTATGGAACAGGAACTGCCCTTGCAGATATCACATTTTCTGTGGATAAGGGAGAGTTCTTATTTCTCGTCGGTCCTTCAGGTTCCGGTAAAACTACACTTTTTCGTTTACTTATCAGAGATGCAGTTCCAACCAGGGGTTCCATTGTCGTTGGAGATTGGGATCTTGCCAAATTACCAAATACAAAGCTTCCGCATCTTCGAAAAAAAATCGGCATGGTATTTCAGGATTTAAAACTCTTAAAAGATAGAACAATTTTTGAAAATATTTTGTTTCCTCTTGAAGTAACAAATGTTTCAAACAAAACAGCAACACACAAAGTAGAGGAGATATTGGAACAAGTTGGTATTGCAGCACACAAAGACAAATTTCCTATACAACTTTCAGGAGGAGAATTACAACGTGCTGCTATTGCCAGAGCCCTTGTCTTCTCACCGGATATTGTACTTGCAGATGAGCCAACTGGAAATTTAGACAACAGTACTTCATGGGAAATAGTAAAGCTTCTCCAGGATATCAATGAAAGTGGCACGACTATTATTATGGCAACACATAACACAGATATTGTGAATAGTCTTCCCAAAAGAATTATTCAACTGGAAAAAGGGAAAGTCGTAAAAGATGAAAAAAGGGAGCACAAAAACCCCAAAAAAGAAGAAAGTGATAAAGAAGAAAAGGAGAAAAAATGAAATCGTTTAAAACTACCTGGAGACAAATCAGAAGAACTCCTTATCAAGCGTTGACCGCAGTATTTATGATGACGCTTACATTTCTGGCAATTTCGATTTTTGCCTTCATTATTTTTGGTTCTGCAACTATTGTAAATTATTTTGAATCAAAACCTCAGGTAGTAGCTTTTTTCAAAGATGAAGTAAAACCGGAAAATGTCACTTCACTTGAAAATAGTTTAACTCAAACGGGGAAGATTGCGCATATGAAATATGTTTCAAAGAAAGAAGCGCTGGATAGATATAAAACTCAAAATAAAGATGACCCATTACTTTTAGATCTTGTGACAGAAGACATACTGCCTGCTTCTTTGGAAATATCAACTACTCATATTGAAGATTTGGCAACAGTTTCAGATGCTCTGAAAAACTCGCCATATATATTTAAAGTTATTTATCAAAAAGATGTGATTTCAACCCTTTCCAAATGGACAAATGCAATTCGCACGATTGGTATACTTCTCATTATGGTACTTGCTGCAGAATCAGTATTTATTGTAGTGACAATAATCGGGTTTAAGATATCACAGAAACGGGAAGAGATAGAAATTATGAAACTATTAAGCGCTACCAATTGGTTTATAAGGTGGCCCTTTATCATGGAAGGAATTATTTATGGTGTATTGGGAACATGTATAGGTTGGTTCGTTGCAACACTTGGACTTTTATACGCCACTCCATTTCTTGAGACGTTTCTTCGCGGAATACCGGTACTTCCGGTATCAATCATTTTTCTTATTGGATTACTTGGAGGCGAGTTATTATTCGCACTGTTTCTTGGAATATTTTCAAGTTTTGTTGCAGTTTTCAGATATCTCAAATAATTATCCGCGTATGTCAAAAAGGGTAAAAAAAATCATTCTTATAGTTTTCGTTTTATTGACTTTGCCTTTTTTTAACCATTTTGTTGTATATGGAGATGTAACTCCTACTCCATCTGATAGTCCTACTCCGACTCCTGTTGATAGCAGTCAACAACTGCAAGATTTACAAAATAAAATAAAAGACTTAGAAAGCAAAATTTCAGATCTCCATTCTCAAGAAGACTCGTTATCGTCACAAATAAAAGTAATGGACAGTCAGATAAAATTAACAGAGCTTAGAATAAATGCAACTCAAGAGCAAATGGCAGTTCTTAGTAAAGATATAAACTCTGCAACTATGAGAATTAATAATCTTGAGGGCAGTCTTAACCAGACTACTAAAGTTTTGGTAAATCGCATTGTTGCAACGTACCAGATAGGAAGTATAGAGCCCATGCAACTGCTTCTGGAATCTAATGATATAAATAATTTTCTCTCACGCGCCAACTATTTGCGTCTTATTCAAGATCATGATAAACAACTTCTTTATGATATGCAGCAGTCACGAAATGATTATCAAAATCAGAAAAATATTTTTGAAAACCAGAAAAAACAAATGGAAGTACTCCAACAACAACTGCAGGCATATACAGACCAGCTTGATCAAGAGAAAAAAAATAAACAGGATCTTTTGACGCAAACACAAGGAAATGAAGAGAATTATCAAAAGTTGCTTGCACAAACTGAAGCACAACTTGCAAGCTTTTCAAATTTCGTCACTGCACAGGGAGGAGCAAGTCTTTTGAGTGGCCAAACAATGTGTGATGATTGGGGATGTTATTATAATCAGCGGGACAGCCAGTGGGGAGGAATTGCACTCAATGGCACACAGTACTCTATTGCAAGTGACGGGTGTCTTATGACATCTATGGCGATGGTGTATACCCATTATGGTCATAAAGATGTAACTCCATTGTCTATCAATTCTGTATCAAGTAATTTTAGTGGAATTCCTGCTGCACTTCTGAAATTCTCAATTACCGCAAATGGTGTATCTTCAGAGCGAGTAAGCGCTGATATCGATGCTACACTTGCAAGCGGCAATCCGGTTATTGTTGGGATTTCCTATGACGGAGGACCATATCCTGATCATTTTGTTGTCTTTGTGGGTGGTTCAGGAGGGAGTTATACAATGAACGATCCTTTTACTCCAAACGGACACAATATTTCTTTTCGCGGCCGCTATCCCAGTGTAAGAATTGTAGAGAGCGATAAAGTAGTATTTTAATTTCAATTCTTCTTAAAAATAATTAATCGATATCACAAAATTCATCTGGACAACTATAGAAATAAGGATATATTATTAGATTGAAATAATTTTTGTGATATGAAGCACCTGTTTCTAGGTATAGTAGTAATTTCTTTTTTCTTTCTATTTTGGAAAGTTCAGGCTACTTTTGCGATTGCTCCACAAATAATAACGTCACCTTCTGAAACCATTGTGTTGATACATCATTTACAGTTTCTACGACAATGAGTGGTTTATCTGCTAATACTGTTTATAGACTGCGTATCGCTCTTTCTCAACCTAATTCATCTAATTATTTTGGATCAACATATGACGGCACAAATTGGCATTATGGATCAATCAGCTCAAATAATTTTGTATCTGTAACTACTAATAATAATGGAAGCTGGTCAGGTGATATACAAGGAAAAGTCGATCCTCAAGATCCAGACTTTACAACAGGATCAGGTACTTATGATTTAAAAGTCGGAAGATATACTCTTACTGGAACAAGTTCTACTTGGTCAGATCCGGTTTCTATTACTATTTATGCTCCGCCTGCTCCTAGTCCTACTCCAACTTTTGTTTCAACTGCAACGCCAACTCTTACTCCAGCCCCGACAAAGAAATTGATAAAAACTCTTACACCTACATTGCACAAAACTCCGACGCCAACTGAATCATCTGATGTGCTTGGTGCTGGTACTTCTGCAATAACTCGTAAGCAATCTATTGTTACCCCAACTGTTATAGTAGAAGATGTGAAGAAGGATATATTTAATTTTTATCCAATTGCGATACTTGTTGGTTCACTATTGTTTCTTGGAGGAGGAGTATTTTTATTTTTCAAAATGGAAAAACCGCAAAAGGATGTATAATACAATTCTGAAAGAAAGTGCTTATTAGCTTACATGAAGAAAATTCTAACCCATTCTTTTGAAGAAACACAGAAAATAGGAGAAGAATTAGCACATGATTTAGAAGGCCATAGTATAATTGCGCTTTATGGCAATTTGGGTAGTGGCAAAACAACCTTTTTACAAGGTTTTGCCAAAGGTCTTGGTATTACTCACAAAATAATTTCTCCAACATTTATTATCGTGAGAAAGTACAAACTGGAATTAAGAAGCAAGCCTTCGTCTCAAGCTCAGGCAGAAGAGAAGCAAGAATTAAGGGAAAATGAGAAAAATTTTTATCATATAGATTTGTATCGAATTGAGAATGAAAAAGATGTTGAAACTTTGGGACTCGAAGAAATTCTTCATGGCACGGAAAATATTGTCGCAATAGAATGGCCTGAGAAGATAGAAACAATCCTACCTAAAAAAAGTATAAATGTATATTTTGAGTATTTGGGAGAAAATAAAAGAGAAATTACAATTCAGAAATAAGAATTAGGAAGTATAGAATAACTTTGTGAGTAGAATTTATGCAAGGAGATATAAAACAAGCGATAGAAATTTTAAAACAAGGTGGGATTGTTATTTTTCCAACTGATACTGCGTTTGGAATAGGATGCAGGATTGATAATGAAAAAGCAGTTGCAAGACTTTTTGAGATTCGTAAAAGACCTCCCATACAACCAACACCAGTACTCGTAGGCAGTGTGAAAATGGCGCAAGAGTATTTACTTTCTATTCCCGATGATGTAAAAGAAAAACTTGTTAAAAAATATTGGCCAGGAGCACTTACAATAGTTCTTAAATGCCAGACAGAAAAAATCCCAACCTTAGTACGCGGTGGAGGAGAAACACTTGGAGTTCGAATGCCAGACCATGAAACTGCATTAACACTTATACATGGGGTTGGTATGCCAATCCTTGGGCCTTCTGCAAATTTTCATGGAGAAAAAACGCCTTTTAGATTTGAAGAATTAGAGGAGGAACTTATCGGACAAGTTGACTATGTTGTAAAAGGAGCATGCAAACAGCAACAGGCATCTACAGTAATAGATTGTACACAAAATCCCTGGAAAATCCTGCGTCAGGGGGCAATAGAAATTAAATTCTAGATTTATGAATAAAAGGAATATTTAATAAAAATATAAAATTTTATGTTAGAACGAAGAAATGGTCAAACTCCATCTGATATTCAAATAATTTTTGATAGTATGCGTCAACGACTTATAAGAGCAGATATGCTTCTTCAACTACTTATAGATAAGGTTAAAAAAAATAAGGACTCCGGATATGAAACTTATTTGAAAAAAATTGAAGTACAAACAGATAAGCTAACTCACTTTATTAATGACTTACTTGATGTATCCAAAATGCAGACAAAAAAATTTCAGTATAATTTTTCAACAATAAATGTAAAGGTAATATGGATGAAGCGCTTGAACAGGTGCGTCCTTTACTGGTAAATCATACAATATTTATTCAAGGACGATCTAAAAAAAGTATTTATGCTGATAAAGACAGAATATCTTAGGTAATAACTAATCTTATTTCAAATGCTATTAAATATTCTCCTGATGCAAAAAAATAACATACATCTTTCAGAGAATAGAGAATATGTGAGAGTTGGCATTCAGGATTTTGGTATAGGTATTAGCAAAGAAAATCAGAGGAATATTTTTAAATGATTTTATCGAGTTACAGGAACTAACGAGAGGACATTTAAAGGATTCGGGTTAGGACTTTATCTAAGTGCTGAGATAATGAAAAGACATAAAGGTAAAATTTGAGTAGAGAGTACACCAGGAGAAGGGTCAACATTTGTATTTCTTTTACCCGTTATAAAAAAACCAGGAGAAGAAAATAAAAACATCTGTTACAATACAAATAAGTTTTAATTATGAAAACACTTATTATTGACACATCAGACAATAAACAAATTAAGGCAGGAGTTATTATTGATGGTAAAGAATATATTGAGATTCAGAACGCAACACAGAAAAAAGCGCAAGTGATATTGCCGCTTATTGTCAAAATCCTTAGAGAGCACGATATAACACTTGAAGAACTAACAGACATAAAAATTGCTACAGGTCCTGGTTCTTTTACAGGACTTCGGGTTGGTGCTGCAATAGCCAATACACTAGGGACTGTTCTTGGAATTCCAATTAATGAGAAAAAAGTAGGAGAACTGACAGAATTAACGTATAGCTAGTTCATACGTTTCGTACTTTATCTATCAAAAATTTCTCGCTATACTAATTGCATGAGAGAATTCATTTCTCATTTACTGCTCCCTAGAGAATCAAATAATCATAGGGCCAAACTGCTACATCACCAAAGTCTTCTTATCTTTATTACATTTCTTTTCGCAGTTTCTTTTTTCATCTCAACTGTACATCATCAGTATCCTTCAGTACTTGGCATATCAGCAAATATTTCGATACAGGATTTATTGAATCTTACAAATCAACAAAGACAGCAAAACGGACTCGTTCCTTTACAACTTGATAATGAATTGATTCAGGCAGCAGAAGCCAAAGGTCATGATATGTTTGCCAAAAATTACTGGGCGCATATATCACCGGATGGAACAACTCCCTGGTATTTTATAAAAAATTCAGGGTATGATTATCTTTATGCCGGAGAAAATCTGGCACGAGGATTTACTACTGCATCTGATACGATTACTGCCTGGATGAATAGTCCAAGTCATAGAGAAAATGTGTTATCTCCAAACTACACTGATGTGGGATTTGCAGTACTGACAGGAAATCTTACAGGAGATGAAACTGTTTTGGTGGTCGAAGAATTTGGCAAGAGGTATCTTGCCCGAAATGCACCTGATCTTGTTCCTGCAAGTTCTGTTGCGCAAACTGTACCTTCACCAACATCTGCTATCATAGCACTTTCAGTGATTTCTCCAACTCTTATTATTTCACCAACTCCAATTCTTTCTCCAACTCTCATACCTGTTGTTTCAAAATCGCCTGTTGAGGTTGCTGCAATCAAAAATACTCCCTTGGTTGATTCAAAGTCATTTACCAAACAGATAACTTTTGGTATAGTATTTCTTATACTAGCAGTACTTGCGCTGGATGCAATTATTGTTGAGAGGAAAAAAATTGTCCGTGTTGTATCTCATAACATTGACCATATTATTTTTCTTGTCATCTTACTGATTGCGTTATTTATTATAACGAGAGGAGTCATATTATAATGAAGAAGCGAATAACCAAACATTTTGACTACTATTTATTTATGTTAATATTCCAACTACTAGGATTTGGTCTTACCTTACTCTTTTCACAAAACAAAAGTCTTCAATTGACAATAATTGTACTGACTTCATTTTTCTATGTAGGGTGGGCGTTACTTCACCATTATCTGCATCATAACTTAAATTCCAAAATTGTGATAGAATATATACTCATGAGTTGCTTTGGTATTAGTATTACGTTTCTGATGCTGAGATAATTATGAAAGGAATTGTATTAGCAGGAGGAAGGGCGACCAGACTTCGACCTCTTACTAAAATTACTTCAAAACAATTACTGCCAGTTTATAATAAACCAATGATTTTCTATCCAATAGAAACATTAGTGAAATCAGGAATAGAAAAAATACTTATTATTCTCGCTCCCGATTATGCTGGACACTTTCTTAATTTGCTTGGTTCAGGAAGAGAGTTTGGCGCACAATTTACTTATGAAATACAGGAAGAACCAAGAGGACTTGCTGATGCATTCATCGTAGGAGAAAGTTTTATAGGTGGAGATAATACCACAATGATTTTAGGTGACAATATTTTTGATCATGATTTTTCAGAAGATGTAAAGAATTTTAAAAAAGGTGCTCATGTTTTTGGAAAAGAAGTTGCAGATCCTCAGCGTTACGGAGTTTTAGAATTTGATGAAAAGAAAAACATCCTCTCAATTGAAGAAAAACCAGAGAACCCGAAAAGCAATTATGCAATGGTTGGTATGTATATATTTGATAACCAAGTGAGTGGGTTTGCAAAAAAACTAAAACCATCAGCAAGAAATGAAGTAGAAATAACCGACTTGGTAAATAAATATATGTTGAGAAATGAACTAAAAGTAAGTTTGATAAATGGAATTTGGGAAGATGCTGGAACATTTGATAGCTTACTTCGCATCAATAATATTATGGCGGCAAGAGCTATTTCTGAAAGGAGTACGTCTAAATGAAATTACTGGTGTGCGGAGGAGCAGGATTTATCGGATCAAATTTTATTCGTTACATGCTTGAAGCTCATCCTGAGTATGAAATCATCAATTATGATAAATTAACCTATGCTGGAAATCTGGATAATCTGAAAGATATTGCCGCTAATCCTCGCTACTCTTTTGTACAAGGTGATATTACAGACCTTGATGCATTAAATATTGTCATGAAAGATAAGCAAATTACTCATGCAATTAATTTTGCTGCTGAAACTCATGTTGATAGATCGATTCATGGAGGCGCACGGGAATTTGTACTTACCAACACCCTTGGGGTACAAATGGTATTGGATGCAGTGAAGTTAAACAATGTGGAACGGTTTATTAACGTCTCAACAGATGAGGTATATGGCTCACTCAAACTTGATGAGGATCGGAGATTTACAGAAACTACTCCCATTTGGCCCAATATGCCCTACGCAGCAGCAAAAGCAGGAGGAGACCTCATGTGCAATGCGTATTTTGTAACTCATAAAGTTCCGGTTATCGTGACTCACTGTTCAAATAATTATGGTCCTTATCAATTCCCAGAAAAACTCATCCCATTTTTTGTCTTCAAATTACTCAAAGGTGAAAAAGTGCCAATTTATGGTGACGGGCTCAACATAAGAGACTGGATTCATGTAAAAGATCATTCCAAAGCGCTTGATTTGTTGCTTCATCAAGGGAATGCAGGCGAAGTATACAATATCGGTGTTGATAATGAGAGAAGCAATCTCGAAATTACAAAAATGATTCTTAAAATCATGGGAATTGGAGAAGATAAAATAGAATATATTAAGGATAGGCCAGGTCACGATAGACGATATGCAATTGATGCTACAAAAATTATATCACTTGGTTGGAAACCTGACTATACAAGAGAAAAATTTGAGCAAGGCCTTGCAGAAACAATTGAATGGTACAAAAACAATACTGAATGGGTTGAAAATCTCTGGCAGAAAAAAAGGGATGAAATGAACGTGTTCCAGCAAACATTGTCTGATCCAAACGAATAGCTTCTATGGCAAACCAATTTACAGTAGTTTCCCTTAAAAAAATTGAAACTGAAAAATTTATCATAAGTCCTGTGGAACTGAAGGAATATATTGATTTTGAAGTAAAACGAGTCTATTTCATTACTTCTCCCAAAACAGATAGCGGTGCTCATTGCCATAAAATTGAAAAAGAGTTTTTTATTATGGTAAAGGGTACATGTATGGCAACGATTGATAAAGGTAATGGTATTGAAGAAATTCCAATGCAAGGACCAACAACAGCACTCTATGTACCAAATTATGTATGGCACGGGTTTAAGGATTTTTCAGATGATGCAATACTCCTTGCGCTTAGTTCCACCAATTATGATGACACACGAAGTGACTATATAGAAAACTATGATGAATACCTGAAAGTAAGAGATAAGATGATTAAAAATAGCGTTTAGCATATAAATGAAAAAAATACAGGTATTTTCTCGAGATACGGTTTTTGATAGCCCTCTTTTCACTGTCAAAAAATTTGACATAGAAATTAATGGAAAAAAACGAACACATTTTGATGTGGTAAGAAACCCCACAGTTTCTGTGTTCCCGATAACTCCCAATCATGAGATATATCTTGTTTCTCAATATCGCTATTTACTTAATAAAACAATGATTGAAGCAGTTGCGGGGTTTATTGATAATAACGAAGAACCACTTGCTGCTGCACAAAGAGAATTACATGAAGAGACAGGGCTGAGAGCAAAATCCTGGGAAGCATTGGGAGTTTTTGACACGGGAGCAAGTGTAGTAACGGGTAAATCATATCCATTTCTCGCGCGAGATCTCACAGAAGGCATTGCAACCCCTGAGGAAACAGAAGATATTCGTCTTTTAAAAATGCCAATTGCTGAAGCAGTAGATAAAATTAAAAATGGTGAGATTACGAGTGGAATAACTGTGATTGGGCTTTTAATGATTGAGAAAAAAATACGGGAAGGATTACAGTAATATGGCAGAAGTAAAAATCATCGGTATCGGTACATCCGGTCTTATCGGTTCGCGAATAGCTGAACTTTTGCCACATCGAGAAATCAAAAATCTGAGTCTTGAAACAGGAATTGATATTACCAATCCTGTAACGCTTGATGCTATTCGGAATGATGTAGAACATGGAATCGTTTTACATTTAGCAGCAAAAGCAGATGTCGATGGATGTGAGAGAGACAAACCGCTTGGAGAAAATGGGCTTGCATGGAAAATAAATGTTGATGGAACAAGAAATGTAATTGAAGCTTGTAAAAAAAACAATAAAAAAGTTATTTATATTTCAACTGATTTTGTCTTTGATGGAGAAAATACTCCACCAGATGGGTATAGTGAAGAAGATATTCCAAATCCTATCAATTGGTATGCCAAAACAAAATGTCTAGGAGAGGAGATAGTCATAAATTCAGGACTCTCATATCTTATCGTACGACTCGCATATCCTTATCGAAAAGATGAATTCTCTCAAAAAAGAGATTTTGTGCATGCAATGCTTGCAAAACTTCGTACCAATCAACCAATTAGTGTAGTTACTGATCATATGATATGTCCTACCTTTGTTGATGATATTGCCTATGCACTTGATGCACTTATCCAAAACAATGCAGAAGGTGTCTATCATGTCGTTGGTTCACAAGCACTTAGTCCTTATGATACAGCACTTCTTATGGCAGAACGATTTGGGTTTGATAAACATTTGATTACGCCAACAACGAGAAAAGAATATTTTAAAGATAAAGCGCCTCGACCTTTTAATTTAACCTTGAAAAATGATAAAATACAAAGGCTTGGGGTGAAGATGGTAAGATTTGAGGAAGGAGTAAAAGAAGTCGAAAGTTAAAATTCAAAATTGAAATTTAAAATTAAAAAGGTTTTTATTTTGAGTTATACTTTTGAGTTTTGCATTTTGACTTTTGAATTAATGTTATGACAATTACATTTATTGGACATGGGTATGTAGGACTTGTAAGTGCTGCGGTATTTGCAGACCTTGGAAATACTGTATGGGTCATCGGACATACTACTGAAAAAATAGAAAATCTCAAAAAGGGTATAATTCCAATTTACGAGCCAGGTCTTGAGGAGCTGGTAAAACGAAATGTAGCTGCAAAGCGTCTTCTTTTTACTCTTGAATATGACCAGGCAATTCCTGCATCAGAGGTCGTGTTTACTGCAGTTGGTACACCACCTAAAGAAAATGGAGAAGCAGATCTTTCAGTCGTATATGATGTCGCTAAAAAACTTGCACAACATCTGAAAAACTACACAGTAGTTATCACCAAAAGCACAGTGCCAATTGGAACAAACAGAAAAGTCAAACAAATAATAGAAGAAAACAAGCCAAAAGACGCACGTTTTGACATGGCATCAGTTCCTGAATTTTTGCGGGAAGGACAGGCAATATCAGATACTCTCCATCCGGATAGAGTTGTGATTGGAACAGAGTCCAAGAAAGCAGAAGAGACACTGATTGCACTTCACAAACCACTGGTTGTGGAAGAAGGAGCAATGACAACCAATCTTGTACTTACTACTATAGAAAGTGCAGAAATGATTAAATATGCAGCCAATGCATTTCTTGCTACTAAAATTTCTTTTGCCAATGCAATCGCTCACCTTTCAGAAAAAGTAGGAGCTGATGGGCCGGATGTATTAAAAGCGGTAGGACTTGATAGGCGAATAGGAAGTACCTTTCTTAACGCAGGAGCAGGATACGGCGGTTCGTGTTTTCCAAAAGACGTAAAGGCACTTATTGAAATCGCAAGGCAGTACGAAAAAGAAGATAATTTTCTATTATCCAATTTGCTCTATGAAGTTGTGTTTATTAACAATCAAGCAATGTATTCGATTAGCAAAAAAGCGGAGAACTTATTTGGGAATGATATGAAAGATAAAACAATTACAGTTTTGGGACTTGCTTTTAAACCAGATACTGATGATATGAGGGACGCACCTTCAAGAGCTATTATTAGTGATTTACAAAATATGGAAGCGAAAATTAAGGCATATGACCCAATTGCCATGGAAAATGCCAAGAAAATTTTCAAAAATTCTGATATTGCTTTTGCACAAAATGCCTATGATGCAGTAAAAGATGCTGATTTACTGATACTTGTTACTGAGTGGAATGAATTTAAAGAACTTGATCTTGAAAAAGTCAAAAAATTGATGAGAACACCAAATATTATTGATGGACGCAATATTTACGACCCACAAAAAGCCAAGACACTTGGGTTTACTTATCTTGGAGTCGGAAGATGAAAAAAGCGCTTATCACTGGTATTTCAGGATTTGTCGGTGGTTATCTGGCAGAACATTTACTCAGTCTTCAAGACTTCGAAGTCTATGGTAGCTATCACTCAGAAACAAGTATCAGTTCTCTTTCTTCGATAAAAGATTCTCTTCATCTTTTTCAGGTTGATATGTCTGAGAAAGATGCAGTCGGAAATTTGGTTGCGAATCTGCGACCGGCATATATATTTCATCTGGCAGCACTTACTTCTCCTGCTGAAAGCATGAAAAATCCCGGCGCTACTATTAATACCAATATCAATGCAGAAATTAATCTTCTTGAAGCACTCAGAAATAATAACCTTACTGATACACGATGCCTTATTGTTTCATCTGCTGAAATATATGGTCAGGTAGCGGAGAGCGATTTGCCAATCGATGAGGAAACGTCATTTAAACCTTTAAGTCCTTATGCAGTCTCCAAAATTGCCCAGGATTATCTCGGACTGCAATATTTTCTCGCTTATAATTTACCAGTCATACGTGTTCGTCCATTCAATCATGTCGGTCCAAAACAATCTGAAAAATTTGTCCTCTCATCTTTTGCAAAACAAATTGCAGAAATCGAAAAAGGTGGAAAAGAACCGGTAATGAAAGTTGGCAATCTTGAGGCAAAAAAAGATTTTACTGACGTACGCGATATGGTACGTGCATATAGTATGGTGATTGAAAAAGGAATTTCAGGGGATGTATATAACATAGGTTCTGGCAAATCATACAAAATTGCCGATATGCTACAAACTTTGTTATCATTTTCTCATATCAAAATTACTGTTGAGCAAGACCCTTTGTTAGTACGCAAAACTGACGTGAAAGAATATGTTTGTGATAATACAAAAATACAGAGTATTACTGGATGGAAACCTGAAATTCCGTTTGATACAACAATGAAAGATACACTAGACTATTGGCGAGCTCTAGTATAAAATGAGTAAGTTACTATGCAAAAAAAGGCACTTATTACAGGAATAACCGGACAAGATGGACCATATCTTGCAGAATTTTTGTTATCTAAAGGCTACAAAGTCTATGGTACAGTAAGAAGACTGAGTACGCCAAACATGGAGAATATCAAAGAGGTTGTACATAAGATTGAACTTATCTCAGCTGACTTACTTGATCAAGGTTCAATGACTGATGCGATACGACAATCAGAACCTGATGAAGTCTATAATCTCGCAGCACAATCTTTTGTCAAAGCATCATGGGACCAGCCGGTTTTGACAGGTGAATTTACCGCACTTGGAGTAACACGCATACTTGAAGCAATACGGGCAGTAAATCCCAAAATTAAATTTTATCAGGCATCTTCATCTGAAATGTTTGGCAAAGTTACAGAAACTCCACAGAAAGAAACTACGAGATTTCATCCAAGAAGTCCCTATGGCGTTGCCAAGGTATATGGACATTATATTACTGTCAATTACCGTGAAAGTTATAATATGTTTGCAGTTTCCGGAATTCTTTTCAACCATGAATCACCTAGACGCGGAATTGAATTTGTGACAAGAAAAATCAGTAATGGTGTTGCCCGAATATCTCTTGGTAAGCAAGAAAAATTGGAACTTGGCTCTCTTGAACCAAAAAGAGATTGGGGATTTGCCGGTGATTATGTTGAGGCAATGTGGCTTATGCTGCAGCAGGATGAACCTGATGATTATGTAATTGCAACAGGAGAGAATCACAGCGTAAAAGAATTTGTGGAACTCGCATTTAAGGCAGTTGGAATTAATAATTGGGAAAAATATATTGTTTCCAATCATCCAAAACATGTGAGACCTGCAGAAGTTGATTATCTTATTGGAGATTCAAGTAAAGCACAAAAAGTTTTGGGTTGGAAGCCAAAGACAAGCTTTAAAGAACTTGTTGAGCTTATGGTAAAAGCAGATTTGGAAAGAGAACGTCAATCAGTATAAGAGTGAGGACAGTTATATTTTCATTATGCAAAAAATTGTTATATCAGGCGGTGCAGGCTTCATTGGCTCCCATTTATCAGAAAGACTACTAAAAGAAGGATTCTCAATACTTTGTCTGGATACTCTTCTCACAGGAAGTAAAGTAAATATTCAAGGGCTTTTTGATAATCCTCAATTTACCTTTATCGAATATGATGTATCAAAAAAATTAAATGACATAAAAGAATACTTCAAAGATGTCGCATATGTCTTTCATCTTGCATCTCCTGCATCTCCAAACAAAAAAAGTGAACGAAGTTATATTAACCATCCTATTGAAACGATGCTTGTTAATTCATTAGGTACCTATAATTTACTCGAGTTGGCAAGAGAACAAAACGCTGCCTTTTTATATGCATCTTCTTCTGAAGTGTACGGAGAACCGGCAATCTCTCCGCAAACTGAAGACTATTTTGGTAATGTTAATCCAAATGGAGTGCGTTCTGTATATGATGAAGGAAAACGGTTTGGTGAAGCAATGACAATGGGTTTTTATAGAAAATACGGGACTAACATACGCATCATCAGGATATTTAATACATATGGTCCACGTATGCATAAAGATGATGGGAGAGTTGTGTCAAATTTTATCAATCAAGCAATCCAAAATTTATCTCTTACTATTTATGGAGACGGTAGTCAAACAAGAAGCTTTTGTTATGTAGATGATTTGGTTGATGGATTTGTGAAAGCAATGTTTACTAGCGGGACAAATGGTGAGGTAATGAATTTAGGTAATCCTGATGAACGAAAAATCATTGAAATTGCTACAATAATAAAAGAGCTGACAGGTTCTCAATCTCAAATGGTTTTTGACGAATTACCTGAGGATGATCCAACACAAAGAAAACCCGATATTACCAAAGCCAATAAATTGCTTGGTTGGGAACCAAAAATTTCCTTAGAAGAAGGACTAAAAAAAACAATAGAATATTTTAGAAGTTTATGAAAATATTTATCATTCCTGCAACTTATAACGAAAAAGAAAATATTGAAAAGTTTATTACCGTTCTTGAGGATGAAGTACTTCCTCAAATTAAAAACCACGAAATGCATATTCTTGTTGCTGATGATAATTCATCGGATGGAACAGGAGAAATTGTAAAAAAGCTTATGAAGAAATACAAAAATCTGGAAATCAATCAAGGTCCTAAAAAGGGTCTTGGCGCAGCATATATACGAGCAATGGGATATGCAATTGATACATTGGGAGCAGATGTGGTGGTTAGTATTGATGCAGATTTTCAGTTTGATCCTCATGACTTGCCAAAATTTATTAAAAAAATTGATGAAGGATATGATGTAGTTGTGCAAACCCGCTATAGCAATGGAGGATCGATTCCTGAAAACTGGCCACTACAGCGAAAAGCATTTTCAATTACTGCCAATCTTTTCGTGAGAACTGTTTTTATGAAATTTAGCATTCATGATTGGACAGGTGGATTTCGGGCAATTAAGAAAGAAGTTTTTCTAAAAGTAAAACCTGAAGTAGAGGAACGTAACGGATATATTTTTCAAATAGCATTTCTTCATAGTGCAGTAAGACATGGATTTAAAGTAGGAGAAGTCCCGTTGCATTTTTCAGATAGAACGCTGGGACAATCAAAAATTGCTCCTCTTGGATATATATTTGATGTGTTTTCCTATGTAATCACAGCAAGAATAAAAGAGTTTGAGCGGTTTATCAAATTCCTGGTTGTCGGAGGAACAGGATTTATTGTGCAGCTTATTGCACAGGAACTCTCTATAAAACTTGGTTCTCCACATCCTGTTGCATTTGGTGTGGGAGCAGAAGCTGCGATACTTTCAAATTTTTTCCTCAATAATTTTTGGACATTTCAGGATACGTTGAAACTAAAAGAACGTTCAAGTTTTTTGATTAGACTTCTTACTTTTAACTTCGCATCACTTGCGTCTATTTTTCTACAAGTACTTGCGCTTTCTCTTTCAGAACTTATATTGGGACAAAAAATGAATCTCGGGTTTACTGTACTCCCAACGAGAATTGTCATGCTGTTCCCGACAATTATTCTCCTTGTTATCCCTATGAATTATTTTATCTATAATAAGATTGTCTGGAAAACACATTACTTAAAACAGGCAAAACTTTCTCAGACATAACCTCAAGGTATAATGAATATATCAACTCCAACATATAAAACTGGTATGAATAAAGTATACTCGTTTTTCAAAAACAAAAGAAATCTTTTACTTGTTGCTATCCTTCTTCTCGCAAGTTTCCTGCGGCTCTACATGATTTCAGATTATATGACTTTTTTGGGAGATGAAGGGCGTGACGTAATGGTAGCAAAAGATATTTTGCAGGGGCATTTTACGCTTCTTGGTCCACGGGCATCTGCTGCTGATTTCTATACCGGGCCAATCTACTACTATTTTATGGCTCCTTTTTTATGGCTATTTCATCTTGATCCTGTAGGTCCTGCAATAGGAATCGCGCTTTTGGGAATTGTCAGTGTGTTTCTTGTATATTATGTCAGCAAATATTTTTTTAGCGAAAGAGCTGGTTTATTTGCAGCAGCACTCTATGCAGTTTCACCACTTGTAATTAGTTATTCCCGTTCATCCTGGAATCCCAACCCTATGCCTTTTATGTCGCTTGTACTTATTTTACTTCTTTACAAAGCAGTTCTCATAAAATCCTGGAAACTCTTTTTACTTAGCGGTTTGCTTTTTGGAATTGCCTTTCAACTGCATTATATAGAAGTTTTTTTTGGCATTACTATTTTTCTTTTTGTTACTGTCGTAACTATTATAATAGAAAAAAAAGAAGCAATAAAAAATTTATTTCTTAGATACCTACAATTTTTTAGTGGTTTTCTCATAGGATTTTCTCCATTTCTTGCATTTGAAATACGCCACGATTTTCCAAATCTTAGAACTGTTGTGAACTTTATCTACCATCAAGAAAACTACATACAAGAACCTAATCATACTACTCCTTTTCAGGTAATAAGCGATGTGTTTTTCAGACTTTTTGCAAGGCTTCTTAGCAATTATCCACCAAGTGATCAAGTACATAATTTTTCTTCTGAAGTTCTTATGTTTTGGCAAATAGGAATTGTGCTTCTTGCTATTGCCAGTGTCTATGCGTTGTTTAGGGTAAAGAATAAAATAACTGTTTTGTTATTTGCATTGTGGTTATTTATAGGAGTAGTATGTTTCGGATTTTATAGAAAACCAATTTATGACTACTATTTTGAGTTTATGTTTCCTTTACCATTCCATCTTTTGGGCAATCTTCTTTCACAAATGTATCATGTAAAGAAATTCAGTTTATATGGAAAAATACTGGCTGTAGTTCTTTTTACCGGGTTTTTTCTCTATAATCTTTATTGGATGCCTTTCCGTTTTCCTGCCAATAGACAAAAAGATCAGGTAAAAGCAATTTCAGAATTTATTATCTCAAAAACGGATAATAAACCTTTTAATTTTGCACTTCTCACTACAGGAAATTCAGATCACGCATACCGTTACTATTTTGATATTTTAGGACATTCTCCTGTAACAATTGAAAATATGATAAATGATCCACAAAGAAAAAGTGTTACATCACAGCTTATGATAATTTGTGAAGACATAAAATGTAAACCACTTGGAAATTCACTGTGGGAAGTAGCAGGGTTTGGGAGAGCGGAAATCGCAGGAATCTGGAATGTATCGGTGGTAAAAGTATATAGATTAGTACAGTATAAAGGAAAGTAAAAAAATTATTGTCCTCTCAGCACAGATACCTCTCTTAAAAATAAATTGTAATCAACTGAGTCTGTTGTGCCATCGTCATTTAAATCTGTTTGCAATTGATTATTGCAGGCAGGCGGAGGATTTGGGGAAAAGTCATGAGTACAAGTTAATAACATATTATAGTCAAGAAGATTGATTGCATCATCTCCATTAATATCTCCCACTTGCAGTGCGGTTGGAGTAAGTTGAGTTATTTGTCCTTGTTGAAGGGTTTGTATCCCAGGCACTATTTGTGATAAATATTTTTGGGTTGTGACCTTAACAATATAGAAACCATTAGGAATAGTAGAGCCTAAATCGATAATTCCTGTAAAGAAACCGGATGAAGGAGAAAAAGTAACAGTGCCAGTTTTGCTAAGCACAGATTGATTTTGGCTATTAATCACAGTAATCGTAACACTTCTTTGTTGATTTACAGGATTAAGATTTCCTACACTTTGTGGATTAGCATTATCGCCACCATTTCCTACTCCATGAAGAAGAAGTGTCAGGTTAATTTTTGTCGATAAAGGACTTGATGTAGGAGTAAGAGTTGGAGAAGTTGAAATAGTAGGATGAGGAGTTGACGTGGGAACAGTAGTTGGTTTTGGAGTAGGAGAGGGAGTAAAGGTAGGAGAAGGATTGGAACAGTTTCTTTGCTGGA
>CAZSWA010000013.1:0-42818 GCA_964610465.1 uncultured Gammaproteobacteria bacterium
AATCGACTACAGCCCCGGGTTTACACCCGGGGAAATACGTCTGTAAATATTATATAATCTATATTATCTTTATTCAAAGTCTCTCCTATCAAACTTGCATTTTTGCTATTGAGAATTATATCTAAATCTTTCTTTTGGTCTTTTACATTAATTTTATGAGAATCTAAAAGCCCAATACCTGATAAAAACATTCGTCTGGGTATAAGAAAATTGATATAGGATGAGTGCTCATCCATTTCAAAGGCTTTTGAATTCACAAGAACGATTGCATTAGGAGATGAAACAGAAGTAAGATACGAAAATGCTTCAATTTCGTTGCCAGTTATATAATACCCAAATCCAGAAAATAAATTTGCAAGGTTATTCCGGGTTTCGTAGATAACTCTAGGTATGGTAAGAATGATTATAAGAAGAATGGCTATATTTAAAATCACTTTATTCCTAATTTTATCTAATAAATAGGTACAGGCTAATGCAGCGTACAATGATGAAAAAATAAATATAGAAACTAAAAAATTAAAGGTATTTGAGCCGCCTGATGTTTGTTGAAAAAAGAAACCAGTCACTGCGCTTACCAAAATACCGCTCAGAAAAAATATGTGGAGTTCTTTTGGAAAGACACGTAATGATTTAAATGATTGCACAAAGCCAAACAATTTGGTACCAAAAATACCGAAGGTAAAAAGAGTAATAAAGAATATTTCATCAATTGCGATTTTTGGAATATTATGATGTGAGATATAAATCGCATGCGCAAGCATAAGTCTCGTAAATCCTAATAGAGGTTGTGACGCAAAGTTTTCAAAAATCCAAAAATAGGTAAAATATAGCCCTCCTGCACCAGAATTCACTGGCAGGTAAATCATGATACTTAGAAAGAATGCAAAAAGTATGAAAGCAATTCGTGTATATTGTTTTTTGAAAAGATAGTATATTCCAAGTACTCCTAATCCTGTTAAGACAAAAATACCTGTGTAGACTTTAAATCCGATTAAACTCCCAAGAAGGAACATTGTGATAAATCCGCTATACCTATCTTTTTTCCTAATCCATATGACAAATATGCTTATTGCAGCAAAAAAGAGCACGATAGAAATTGCCCGCGGAGGATTAGAAAGAAATTTTGATCCATCCTCAATTGAACTCATTTGGAAATTAATACCCTTCCCACGTATGGATAACAAAAGATATATTAAATCTCCTCCAAAATATAAAAAGAATATGAGCCATCTACTACCTATTTTCCCCATGTTTACCAGTTGACCAAATACGACCGCTGATAGTCCTAACAGAAGAGAGGTAAGTATTGTAAAATATTGGAACTCAGTTGCGACAAGAGGCAAGTGGAATACTCGTATGAGTTCCGCAAGTATCAAATTCCCCCAATAATGATAATTTTGTACTACTACACCATACGCGCCAGGTTCAAAAGGTGGAATGTGATTGATAAGCGCATTAGTTAATGATATATGGAAAAAATTATCTTCAGGATTCCCGCAGCAAAAATAGATACCATTTTTATATATAACTCCATTAAACCATGCTGCAGAAAGTTGCATAAGAGTCCCTGTAAAAAGGAGTAACAATAAGATAAGATCTCGTTTCTCAAAAAATCGAACTTTCTTAATTTCTCCTATTTCCTTTTGAGAAAGCTTCTTCAACCAGAAAAGAAGAAAGAACAAAAGATATATGTAGGGAAACCAACGTAGATGTAAATAGCCAAACACATATCCTTGCCAACCCCACAGTACAATTCCAGTTAATAGAGCGAGTACCGATCTTTGAAAATTGGAGAGTGAAAGTTTGGAAAGAACTATGTCACCTGGAATATACCAGGCAAGAAATATTGCAAATAAGAAATAAATAAAATAGAGATATAAAGGGATATCAAAAAGTGCAAACATAGGTTTTACAATCTATTTTCCATTTGAGCTGACTGAGATGGAATATATTCCAAAAGGGTAAAACCTGCTGCTCCATCTCTCCATTTTATTTTACTAATTAGTTTACTGTTTGTCTTCGGGATATCACAATCACCATTATTTACATATAAGACGTTTGGTTCTCCTTCTACTATATTATTTTTAAGCTTATTCATTTTTAACGGACAATCATCAGGAACGAAATAGTATTTATCAAATCCCTTATAGTCTAAATCTCTTGGAGATCCTGCAAGTTGATATTTAACTGGGTCATATTTATCAAAAAAAAGTATATAAATATAAGGACTGGAGTTAGCTTTAGTAATAACTATTTTTTTATAATTCGCATAGTTTTTATTTAATTCTGCGACAAATGGTTTATAAATATATCCTCTAAACCATGGTTGGTGTATTGGTTGATGAATAAAAAGTTCATGCATATAAAATATCAGGTTAATTCCAAATATCACTACCAAACCTCCTGTGAGAAGTAGCTGTATATTTTTATTCTTCTTAAAAAATTGAATAAAACTTACTACCCCAAATGAAACAATTAATTCAAAAGGATACACAGCAAATAAGAACCTATGGATATTTGGTGTTTCATCAACAGCAAATATCAAGAGTGCAGGAACAGCAAAAAACCATATCGTCGTAAAATATCCCCAAAATAATTTTCTATGAAAAATAAGATACAAACCTAAAAGGAAAAAGGGTAATTCAACTAAATAAAACAACCCTGCGTTCGGCATTCTCTCCCGCATTGGTTGTCCACTATTACTAAAAAGAAAGCTATAGTTTATATAACTGAAATAATTATTGATAGCATAATTTGCATAATCTATTACTTTATTATGGAAGATTCGCGTCAAGAACAATGGTGTATTTCTATCTTCACGGATTTTTTCTTCCAGTGGAAGATTTACACTCGCGCTGTTAAATACGGTTAATTGATTAAATCGTTGCCCAGAATTACCAGCCAGCAACGAAATGCTTATCACAATAGTAACTCCATAAAAAATCATTAGGAGTATACGTTTTTGTGTTTTTATTTTTTTAAAGTAAAAAGCAAGAATAAGAAAAATAAAAAGTGGTACAAATATTTTAGGCGATGCATACGTAAAAAAACTGATAATCCATAAAAACAAGTTTAAAAATAAGTAGAGCATGTTATTATTTTCAATCCAGATGAGAAAGCAGTAAAAACCTAATAGGATAAAAAAAACTGCAACTAATGGGTCGCTTTGTACGCGTGATAAGAAAATCATTATTGGAGAAATACTTACAAGAGCTGATGAGATAAGAGCAAATGTTTTATTTTTCGTTATCTTATCAGTAATAAGAAAAGTAATAATAACAAAAAACATACCAAAAATTGCAGTTGGTAAACGAACAGCAAATTCGCTAACCCCAAAAATTGCGATAGACGGAATAGTAAGGTATGAGTAAATTGCCCCTTTGTAATCTCCAAATGATTTAAGAGTTAGAGGAAGAAAATGGCTATATTCATCTTTCCCTGTTTTAAGTATTGAATAGCTATTATATCCAAACGCGGCCTCATCTGCATGAAATCCATCAGGTATTTTACCAAGTTGAAAGAATCGGAGAAGACATGCAAGAAGCAGTATAAAAAAAAGAAGAATATATATTTTTTTCATGCAGACGCAATTAATTATATCGCAAAATTACTATTAGCTATAGTTAATTGTGAAATCTATTTATTAACAATACTATTAATGCAGAAATTCCATCTTTCAAAGTATTTAGTTTTTTTCCTTCATCATACCCTCTTGGCTTAGTTGAAATTGGAATCTCGTAAATTTTATATCCTGCTTTTAATAACTTAGAAGTAATCTCCGGTTCAAATTCAAATCCCCTTGAAACAAGTGACATATGAGATACTGCTTCTTTTGGAAATAATTTATAACAAGTTTCCATATCAGTTATCCATTGATTATATAAGATGCTTGTCATTAAGCTTAAAAATCTATTCCCAAAGTAATGTAATAAAAAGAGAGGATTTTTTTCGTCTCTTGATAAATTTGGTAATCTGTTCAATCTCGTACCGTATACTACTTTTGCTCGACCTTCTTGAATCGGTTTTATCAAACGTACTATATCTTGAGGATTATATTCTAAATCTGCGTCCTGAATAATAATATAATTACCAGATGCATGTTCTATTCCTGTCCTTACTGCAGCACCTTTTCCCTGATTTTTATTGTGCTGTATAAATTTTATATTCTTTATTTTTTTTATTTTTTCTTTAATGATATATGCTGTATCGTCGCTTGAACCATCATCAATAACAATTATTTCTTTTTCAATATTGGGAATTTTTACATCCAGCAGTCGTGCAATTATCTCCGCGATTGTATTCCTTTCGTTATATACTGGAATAATTATTGATAATTTCATTTTATTAAATGTTAGCCTTTAATGTAAGTAGCGTTAGTATACCAAATTTTTTTGAAGATATTATATTCCCCCATTTAGGAATCGTAAAATTTAACCAGCTATTTTGAAATGATTTATCACTTGGATCATCTTGAACTATAACAAATAACGTTTTTGCTTTTTCTTCAACTGGCAGATAACCATAATGTGATTTTCCATAATACCAAAAAAGATATCTCCAACCTTCTTGTGTCCAATAAGGAATTGTATATGCCTGAAAAGAAAACGGCATATTGTTTGCTTCTTTATATATATCATCAATTACCTGTTTTTCATCAGAAAATTTTAAATCAGGTTGAGTCGATTGGAAAAATATATTTCTGTTTGAAGGAATACTATTAATCCATGCAATGATATTAAGCATGAGAATAATTGCTATAAAACCTATACTTATATAAGAAAATTTCTTCCATACCTTATCTGCTATGAAAGCAACCATAATGCAAAAAAGTGGGATTAGAGATACAAAAAGCTGATCAAGAACTTGATGATGAAGAAGTATAAGTAATCCAATAGGAACAATAAACCATGTCAGTAAAATAGAAGAGGATTTTATACCTTTTCTATATTCGTAAATAAGAAAAATGAAAGAGATAATAATGGTAAGTACTGATAAGAATGAGTAGAAAGGGAATATACTAGCTGTGAATGTTTTTATAATACTTTCTAATGTTGTTTGTATAGTTTGAATAAATGAAATATGATATCCTGACTTTCCTTTTAGTAACTGTAATATATTATTGAAAATAAGAGATTTATGTTGGATATCAAATACTATAAAACTCCCAACTGCTATAATAATTGCCAGCGATAGCGAGAAAATTAAAAAGAAAATATTCTGTTTTTTAAATTCATTATGATAGATAAGAACAATAATGAATGCTATCAAAAAATAAAACAGTATATTTAAGAATTCTGTCTGGCACAATAAACCTAAAAAAATAGCAGAATATACTAAACTCTGCTTATTACCTTTTATAAAACGATATAAGAAGTAAAAATATAAAACTACAATTGGAAAAGATAAAGGATGAGAAGACAACCATCTTGAATAGACTATTGCATTAAATGAAATCACAAAAAAAAGTGCTGAAAAGATACCAACCCTTTTGGAAAATAATTCTTTTCCTAATAAATAAAGAAAAAAAACTGTAAGGCAATTTATGATTATTAAAAACTTTGCAATAAACAAAGGATCACCATGACTGATAAAAAAAGGAATAGCGGAAACATAATAATATATTGGCCCATGATATATACCTGTCACATCAGTTTTTGCTCCTATAAGAGTTAATTTATGATTAACTACAATATCTTTCATTGTAAGAAAATCAATTCCCTGCTCAGGGCCAAAAAAGAGGTTTTGCTGCAAGAGATATGTCCTTAATAAATAAGCGCTGAGAAAGAGTATAAATAAAAATACATATATTATTTTCTCGTTTGTGAATTGAGATAGTTTCTTATGTACGTTCATGATTAAGAGGAAAATGAAAAGAATTAAGAATATCTATATCAGTTCTCAAAAAAAGAGATTTCATTTTTTTTCTATGCTGTGTAATAACAGGTAATTTAATAAATGCTGCCGCAAAACCATAAAAAAAAGCCCAATCTTTTCTCATAAAGGCAGTTATCATATGATAAGGTAACCATATAAAGTGAGAAATTAGTAAATTTGTATCTGTAATATTTTTCCAGACAAATATAAATTGATTCCTGTACGCAATTTTTTTTACTTGATAAGGTGTGTATTTTTTTTTAATACTACCTTTTTCATGTTCATGTATGACAGTACTTTCCTTTTCAAATATAACCTGAAACCCAGCTTTCAATGCCCGATATGAAAGATCGATATCCTCCCAATAAAACGGATCATAAAGAGTATCCAATCCTTTAAGCAGCTCCCAGGTAGTTCTTCTAAAAGCACCGCTTCCCCCACTTACCCATAATGAATCATTTTTTTGTATATCTCCTCGACTATGTAATAAAAACCCTTTTTCCCATTTCCCTACTCCTCTTCCTCTTAATACTGTCTCTCCATTTTCGATACTCTTATCCATACAACCTACTGCAAATACTTTTTCGTTATCAAAATGAGTAAGAAGTGGAAAAAGAAAATGTTTTTCAGGGACAACATCAGTATTAAGCAAAATAATTATTTCTCCATTTGCATATTCAACTGCTCTATCAACATTTGATGAAAATCCTAAATTCCTCGAATTTGTGAGTATTTTAATTTCTATACTGCTTTTTTTATTCTCCTGAGAAAAACCATGTAAGAATTCCACTGAATTATCCGATGAGTAGTCATCTGTAATAATAAGCTCAGCATTACTTTTCGCAATTTTGGTGTAATTATTCAGTTCATCCAAAACTTTTTTTAGATTTTTTTTGAGTAACAAAACTCCATTATAGTTTGGTATTACAATACTTATCTGCATACTCTTAAGATTAAAATAAAGTTTGGTAAAACACAATAGTATGTTCTCCATTTGGTACTCGAATACCTCTGAATGTATAATCAGTAAGATATATTTTCGTATCACTGCATGAAGTACTATTTATCGAACATATTTTTGCATGCCATGAAGGATAATAATTATCAGTAAACACGAGAAATCCATCTCCTGCATTGTCAGTTTTTAGTGTAATATTATTACTAGCATAATTCACAATTGTTACATTTCCTTTTATAACTTGTGTACTGGGAAATGATTCATTTGAAGATATTTGTATCACAGCAGAGTCAATGAGGTTATTATTTAAGGTAAACATTAACTGTATTGCTTCTTGTTTTGTGTGAACTGCCTCTATTGTATTTACAAAAAAAGCTCTTGGAAATGAATCAGTGTTTTCATAGATATTGGTTTTCCCCTCCTGAAATACTTTTGTTAACTTTGTATCATGTAATTCATCAAAACTGAGAATATATTTTACTCCCAATATATCTATTAAAAATGATTTATAATTTTGCGGAGTAATAATTCTATTAAAACCAAATGGAGGATTAATATCAGGTTTATCTCTCCCTAATGCTGCCATAAATTCTGCATAGTTACGTAAATACAATGGGTCATACCCATCAACACTTTGCAACTGATACATTACTGGAAAATTAGGAGGGAAAATACGTGAATCAGTTGACATATAACGGCTATTACCTAAATGATTTTTTAAAAACTCTATTGCATGAGTTGTAGGATAGAGATACTGTTTTACTACAAAAGGCGTATATTTCCAATTAAATCTTAGTAATTCAGCAACTGTTAATACTATTAGTACATATGGGATGATTGTCAATATGTTCCAGTAGATTTTTTCTTTCTTTTCCAAAAATATTTCTATACCTATCATAAAAGCAAATGTTGCAAAAAGAAGAATTGGCAAAATACTATTTTGTCTGGAAACCAACAGGTTATTTTTTGGCAAAATATGAGACCCTGGGTAAAGAGTAATAAATGCAAAAAGTAAGAAATACACAAAACCTAAAAATAGAAGTATGAATATAATTTTTCCTTTCTTCTTTAGAAACATATCTAAACCTAACGCTACTAATACACTAAGACTAAAATCAATAAGAAAGAGTAAACGCGTAGGTTGAGAGGTAGAAAGAAATGGAATAGATAGAATGTAGGGAATCTTAGCAAAAATAGTAGGTAATGTAAAAATGAGTGAAATAAAAACTATACATCCGAAAAAAAGTGTTTTTCTATCATGTCTAAAAAATAGGGCATATAACGCCATAATAAGAGGAAATATTCCTATATATCCTATGAATTCTCCATAGTTCCATATACCCCAATAATTAAGCGTTGAAGGATTTCCAAAAAAATCAGGAATTACAAATTGAATAAGATTTTGCCAAGGGAGAAACCATCCGGCTTCCTGCCAGTGAGTTTGGTCAACTGCACGTGCTGAGTTCATAATAAACAGAAGTGTAGGAATTGATTGAACTGCTGTAATAAGAAAGAAAAAAAAATACAGAAGAAAGAATACTCCTAGTTTTTTTAATGTATGTCCATATTGAAACCAGCGTGCAACTAAATAAGTAAGAGAAAAAACAAAAAGATAGAAAAACACTTGAAGATGACCTGCGAAAAAAGCGAAGGACAAACTCATTAAAAAAATGACATACCATTTTATTAAATAAGAAGTAATAAATATATTTTCTCTATATTTATGGATAAAAATTTTATCTATGGAAAGTAAAATAAGCGGCAGCCAAAGTGCTGTTTGTACTATATTTCCCCATTCAAGCCAAGATGTCGAAAATCCGCAGAAAGCAAATACAATACTTCCAAGAAATGCGGCTTTTTTATCTAATGAGAGGTGTATAAGATAAAAATATAAAAACACCGCTGCCAATAAGGGTTGAAAAAAAATCAATAAACTCCATGCATATGAAAAAGGCATAAGAAAGAATAATAAATTAAATGGGGAAAATACGCTTGATTGGAAATTTCCCAGAAGAGGTGAACCGGCAAATGTATAAGAATTCCATAAAGGAATTTGCATTTGTTTCTCAATTGAAATTGCCAGATTTTTCCAAGGATACTGTTGACGCACAGGATCTGTAATCAGTGAATTTTTAAAAGGTATTCCCCTAGGATATTCGGCAGCATATAAATCCCGGTAAGGATGATACAATCCTACAATAGTATCAGCAGGAATAGGAAGTTTTCCTGATAAAAAAATCGGATAAAATCCAATAATGACACTCACTAAAATAAAAAGAGCAGGAAAAAACTGTTTTATTTTCATATAAATAAAGTATTTACTTTTTTACAAAAATTATTTTCACTAAATTTTTGGGCTCTTTCTTTTGCCTGTAGTGACATTGTATTCCAGACTGAAAGATTTTTCATTAGATTTTCGGTTTTTCCTATCAATTCTTCTTGTGTATCCCACAAAAAACCTGATATACCATTTTCTACAATTTCTCTTTGCCCGCCTCTATCAATTACCACAGGCACTACTCCATATGACATTGCTTCAACTGTTGATATACCAAAGTGTTCTGCCCGTTCAGGATATCTTAGGATATCTTCCCCAAATCCTGCTGCATGCCAATAAATTTTTGCTTGTGAATAGAGTTTCTCAAGCTCTCGAAATGATGTGTTTATTTTTATCTCAATTGGGGTATCTTGTGTTATTTCAATAAGCTCCTGGATTGCGTCATGATCTTCATCTTTTACACTTACTGCAATGACAAATTTCCATTCTTTTGCATTCATCTTAAGGTATGTCTCTATTAAAAATTTGAATTTTTTAAAATCATCGCCTGATATCATTTTTTGAAATCTTCCAACTGTCAAAATACTATCCGTTTTTGTCTCTTTATTTTCTAAAGCCATCGGACATGGAGGATAAATTACTTTTGAATTTAAATGAAATTTTTTATCAATGTATTGTTTTGTATATTCTGAGTTTACAATTATTGAATCAATTCGTTTTAGTTTTATTTTTGTTGCAAGAGTATCAGCATTTACACACTCTACAGGAAATTGGAAATGTAAAATTGTTTTTTTTGCCATTGTAAATGGGATACTCCCATCACTTAAGAACAAAAGTGAGTCATAAGAAGCTGTTTCCTGTAATCTCTGTAAAAAATTCGTCCTTTGAGAAAAAATATTCTTAACAAGAGTAATCTTATCTCCTTGTATTCCAAATTTTTCTTTTGCTTTGGTAAGTATTGTATTGTCATTCCAGAAAACAGATACGTTATGGTTGTAGGAAAGGCATTCTGCCGCAGTAAGCATATATCGTTCACCGCCTCCTAACGTATCAAGATATGGGTCGTAAATACCAATCTTCACAAGTTAATTTTATCAAGTTTTCAAGCTCTTGCATATCATAAAGTATGATGATACTATAGAGACATGAACTTACAATCATGGCAAGTGGTTTTCTTACTTCTTCTTTCTATCTGGTCAATTTTCTGGAGAGGAATAGCTTTGTGGCGTAGTGCTAAGGAGAATCAAAGAAACTGGTTTATAGTACTTCTTATAGTAAATACTGCAGGAATATTAGAAATAGTCTATTTATTTGGTTTTGCTAAAAAGAAACTCACCTTTAAAGAACTTAAAAGCTGGCTTGCGAATATCCTTCCTTTTCGTCCAGACTAATCCTCTCCTAAAATAAGCTCAAAGTATCCCACTATAGAAAAACTCAACGAGACTTTGTCCAGTTGGAACTTTCACTGCTCGAAATGCATAATCTGCTCTATAAATTTTTTCCTCTTTCCCATTTACCTTTACTTTCCAGGCAGGATAATAAGTATCAGATAAAAAGAGCAATGCAGGTGAATTGGTATTTGTTTCTATTGTTATCATATTTGGAGTATAAGAAGTAATTTTCGCCGTACCTGCAGTTTGTTTTGCACCATTAGAAAAAAGCGGGATACCCGGATTTTTTTCAAGAAGAAGAGTATTTCTAAAATCAAAATTATTTGCATAAAAGCGTTTGAGTAATTGTTTACTATCAGGAACTACTTCATAACGATAAAAAAGAGTAACACGGAAAAGCGCCATATTATTTCTATACAATTGGAACTTATCATCCTGATAGATGGCAGAATACCTGTCTCCTTTATCCCATACAGGATATGCCCAGGACTGATGGGTATCACCTATCGGATTGTAGATAAGATTTACACCCAATAAATCAAGTACTTTATCTGTATATTTTGCACGTCTGCTGAGAGATACTACCGATTTTTCAGTTCCATTATATTCTCCTTTTTCTGCTGCGTAGATAAATTCTCCATAGCGCCGAATATACAATGGGTCATATCCTTCAATTGATGGGATATCATAATAAGTATCTACAAACGCTCCTAAATTTCCATATACACGGCCATTTCCAATATTTTTTTTCATCGCATTTATTACTGGCACATCAGGAAAGACAAGGTTTTTAGGATCAAACGGCATCCATTTTGTAGCAAATCTATAGTTATCAAACATTGCAACCAACACGAGAAATAGAAGAATTGATGCTGTAAATGCTTTTTTTTTGATTTTTAGTGAAACCAATAATCCTATCAATGCAAAAAGGTAAAACAAAGTGGGTAGAAAAAGATTCTTCATCGCAATAAGTAACTTGTCTTTAGGAAATGGTTTAAAAAGCACTAGAATGGCCCATATACCAAATATCATTCCTCCAATGCCAAGAAGAGTTATTATCATCTTTTTGACCTGTTTTTTTTCAATAATCTCCCGAGTTGTATCAATTCCAAAACCTGAAAGAACCGCAAAAGAAAAACTAAAAAGTACTATGATACGGGAAGGAATACTCGTTGAGAGGATAGGGATTTTTAATAGAGGAAGAATAATATTAAGAGGAGTAGACATTGCAAATAGAAGAGAGATAAATCCTGCTATGAAGAAAAAAAAGATATTTTTTCTCTCTTTCTTTTGAAAAAGAGAAAAAATTGCAAATATGAATGGAAGTATTCCAATAAAACCTGCCCATTCAGCATAAAATCCAAACCAGTCATTACGCGTTACAGGATTTCCAAAAAAATCAGGTGCGAAGATGGTAATTAGATACTGAAAAGGAATAGCTCCTTTGTTTGAGAAGATTTGACTACGAGCTGCATTTGCATAAAGTTGAAAAGAAGGAATAATTTGTAAGAGCGCAATACCTAATCCACACATATAAAATAATAAAACTATGAGAGCTCTTTTTAGATTTTTTGTTACAAAATATTTATATACTAGATACGCAAGAGAATATAAAATGAAATAGAAACTTATTTGAAAATGTCCTGAAAAAATTGATATAGGAATACTCGCGGTAAGAATGAGTAAGGGAATTAAAGAAAATCGTTTAAACGATTTTTCTATCGCATAAAGAGTTAAAGGCAAAAAGGTTATCACCATAGCTAACGTTCCATACGCCATCCAGACAACTATAAATCCGCAAAACATAAAACTCACAGCACTCATCAATGCACCTATTACAGAAACTTTAAATTCTCGAAGCAATAGATACATAAAAATTCCGGCGAGCAATGGTTGCAAAAGCACCAAGATACTCCATGCATCGACAAACGGAAAGACAAAAAATAAGAGATTAAAGAGAGAAAGTACTGCTGATTGATTATTGGCAAGATGCGGTGTTCCTGAAAAACTATTTGGGTTCCACAATGGAATTTGTCCTTTTTTGTAAGTCTCAATAGTAAAATGTTTCCAGGGGTATATCTGATCAATTATATCTGGCATTGCACCATTTTTATAAGGGCCCCAATAACTTGGATAATCGCTCCAGGGATGGAAAAAATTTACCTGATATTTAGAAGGATAAGGAACATAGCCTTTAATAAAATAAGGACTTCCAAACACAAACCAAAGAAGAAAAATAGCAATAAACCCTAGTATTGTTGAATAAGAAGAAATGTTATCTTTTATCTTTTTCATTGGTATTTTTATTTTGTTGAAGCTCCCAAAGTCTTGCATAGGTAATAAACATACTAAATGCCTGATACATACTTTCGATAAGACCCGGAGTGCCTATTCTCCAACCCTGTTGCCCGATATATGAGTCATAAAAAGCAGAAAACATAACTCTTGGAAAACGCCACCAGGTCATTTGAGGATGACCTGCTTTAAGACGCAAATCTGCTTCTACTTTTGACCATATTATCGTTTTCTCAAGCATTGAAGTTAAATCTTGATGAGTATAATGAAGTATAAATCCTTTTAACAATCCTATCTCTCCATCAATTTTTGCAGTTTCATGAAGCTCTCCATACCACCCCTTTAATTTACTTTTTCTAAATAAGCGCTCCAGTCTTTCAATGGTCGGCCATTCATGTTTTCCTAAGTAATAATTCTTTCTAAATAATTGATATGCGCCAATAGTTTTATTGTCCTCTTTTACCACTTCCAGGATACTCTTTCTTAATCCATCTGAGATTCGCTCATCTGCGTCAAGATACAGTATCCACTCATTTTTTGTTTTGCTTAATCCGAAATTCCGTTTCTCAGAAAAATCTTCAGATGTATGGTCATATACTTTTGCACCAAAATGTTCTGCTAATTCTTTTGTTCTATCAGTTGAGCCGTCATTTATCACAATAACTTCATTACATAAAGACAATGAATCTATGCAATCTGCAATAACTCCTTCTGCATTTTTTGCAATAACAACAGCTGAAATTTTATTCACTATTTATAACTTCCTTTTCCAAATTTTTTCAAATAATAATCGATTACTCCTCTTTTTTGCCATTTCCGTCCATTGAACAATACTCGTATACTCTCTCGAAAAAGAGCGAATTTTGTTCTGAAAGATGCATAGGTGAATCCAAATAAAAGTCTATTACGATTTATGAAATAATCTTGTAATGGTGACCCAGAACCTCCTGCTGAACTTGCATTTTTATGCCATATTACAGCTTTTGGTACATATAGTATTTTAAACCCATGCATCTTTACCCTTTGATTTAAATCACTATCTTCATAATACAAAAAATATTGTTCATCAAATAATCCAACTTTTTCTAAAGTTTTTTTATTTATTAAGAAACAACATCCTGAAACGAAATCTGTTTCTTCCAGGTCTTCATACTGCCCTTTATCAACCTCATCAACTCCTCTATGAATTCCGTATACATTATTCCAATCCATGATTCCACCTGCATACCAGATGACTTTCCCAAGTTCTTCTTTTGTATATCTATCTTTATGGTATTCGTTTCCCTTCCCAAAATAGATTTTCGGACCAACAAGACCTGCTGCACTATCTGATTGCATAGCCTTATCAAGTTCTACTATAAAATTTCTATCCACATAGGTATCATTATTTAATATAATGATGGAATCTGCATTGTGTGCAAGTGCATATTTGATACCGATATTATGCCCTCCTGAAAATCCTGTATTCACATCACTATGAATGAGAGTAATTTCAAAATTTTCATATTTTTTATCTAATGTAAATTTTTCTTTAGATGCATTATCGATTATGATTATATGGAGAGAAAAATTGTCCTTTTTTACTTTTTCTAATGAATCAAGACATTCAACAGTATTCTCCTTACCGTTATAATCTATAATTGAAATATATATTTTTTTCATTTTTTTTACTATGATAACGATTTTCTGATAATCCTTCTTATACCTTTTTTAATAGGATTTTTCTCTGATTTTATTTTTTCGTTTATGAACCAATAGCGTATACCTTTTTCAACTTTTTTAAATTCTTTTTCGGTATTTTCCAGATTTGCTTCTTTATATTGTATAAATTTACTTTTTTCCCAAAGATAGGCAAATACGACAAAATGATAAAAAGCCATAAGCATTGATAACACTAGCCCATGAAATCCATCTTTATATCCTTCTCTACTAAAATAGCGGCTTAAGAATTCTTTTACAGGAAATTGTATTGCATCTCTCCAGTCAAGTTTGTATCCTTTTTCAAGTAGTTCCTGTGCCTCGTTCGGTGCATAGATTTCTGTAGTTCTTCTAAGAAACTCAGAAATACTTTGATAATTTTCATGAATGAGATGTTCTTTTAGGTATCCTGCTTCACCATTCAATTGTAACGGCTCGTGTACATGTTTTTTTTCAAATTTCCCAATATCTTTTTTAAAGAGCCGTAACTGATAATCAGGATACCATCCGGTATGTTCTATCCATTTTCCAAATAATATATTTTTTCTTGGTATCCAGTATCCTGCAAATTTATTTTCAGTTGATACTACTGATTTTATTTCTTCTGCAAGTTCAGGAGTTATTCGTTCATCAGCATCAATACTTAAAATCCATTCACTCTCAGCTTTCTCAAATCCAAAATTTTTTTGAATATCAATAGCGCTTGGATCGTTTTTATGTGTATAAACTTTGTTGGTATATTTTTTGGCTATTTTTGCAGTATTGTCTATTGATGAATTATCTACTACTACAATTTCACTTGGTATATTTCTTAACGTAGATAAGGATTCTAAACATTCTTTAATTTTTGTTTCTTCATTATATACTGAAAGTACGATTGAAAGTTTTGCCATATTATTTCTTTAAATTTTTAAGTATCATTTGAAAATCCGATATAATTATGTCTTTTGCGAGTGCATACATCATCCCTACATATATCCCGGCACCAAGAGCAATCATACAAAAGAGAATAATGATATTATGCACAAGAAGCGGACTTAGCAAAAATATTACTACTCCCATTACCAAAGATGAAATAATTGGAGTAGTAATCACATTAACTAGATGAAAATGAATATATTTTTTCGTGATATATACTACTCCAACTACAGATGTAGCAATAACAGCTGATGCGATTGCTACTCCATTAAACTGGAAAAAGAATATCGCAAGTGGAGTTAACACCCATGTTGCTATAGTCCAAAATATCATAAGATACAAGGATATTTTGACTTTCCCGATGGCATTTAATGCATTAGTCAACGGTGTAGAAATTGCAGATAATCCTGCATTAATGGAAAAGAATGCAAGAGATAATAATGCCGGTTCCCATTTTTGATATTTTGGAATAAAAAGAATGAAATATGGTGCAGTCACTACCATTCCAACTAAGGCTGGAAATATCAAAAATACACTTGCAAATAATGATTTTTCTATTGCTTTGCTTAAGTGTTCTTGATCATCTGCAAGTCGTGAGAAAGAAGAAAATGTGATACGAATGACATTATCCATAATAAGACGAAGTGGCGTATATGCCCATTTTTGCGCAAAACCTATATATCCAACTTGACTAAGCGGTAAGACTTTCCCAACATATGCGAGAAATAAATCATCCTTAATAAGTGCAAGAAAACTATTAAGTTGAAACGGCATGCCAAAAGAGAGAAGTTTTTTGGCAATACTTTTTGAGAAATACAAGTGAGGTATCCAAGGACATATTATATAGATTGTAATTAATCCTACTATCCCTCTTGCTAATACAGCAAAGGTAAAACTATTTACACCAAATCCTAACATTGCACAAAGGAATGCAATAAGGCCAAATGTAATGGTTTCAGTAATTTGAGGGATAACAAGCTTTTCAAAACGAAGATTTCTCTCTAAAATAACGGAAGGTATTGTTTTGAGAGAAGAGAAAAAAAAGGAAATGATAAGTGCTTGCAATAAATACATTTCAATTCTGTCAAAATGATAAAATTTTCCAAGAAATGGTGATATAAAAAGTGCGAAAATAACAGCGCTTATCACCAATCCTTGTTGTATAATAAATGTAGTAGATAAATCTTCCTCAGTCAGTTGTTCCTTCTTTTGAATGAGTGCTGCTGCAAGACCGATATCTGAGAAATATTGCAGAAATGCAATAACTGCTGTTACTACATAATACACACCAAAAGCGGTAGGGGATAGGTAAATAGTGAGTAAGATATTAATAATGAGGTTAAAAATACCAATAAAAAACGTTCGAGAAACAAGCGCAAAAACTGCTTTTATTGAACGCTTCGTAACTGCAGCGATATCAAGTTCTTCCATATCTTAAATCGTACCATAATATGAAGCTTTCTAAAATCGCCCGTATGATAACTCGTGGGTTACCACCTGTCTGGTCACCAAATTTTCTGGGATAATGACTGACTTCAACCTGGATTATTTTTAGATGTTTCTGTTTTGCTTTTGCGAGAATTTCGGTTGTTATCATTGCACCTTCTGATTTTAACGGAAGGATTTTTTCTATTGCCTCTTTTTTAAAAAGCTTAAATCCACAATCAATATCGCGATAATAAAAATGGAAAAATATTAAATCCCATAACTTAAGCATATTCATAAGTAGATGTCTCGCCTGTGTATCATGTCTTCTCCTTCTATAGCCGATTACAATATCTACATTGTCTATCTTATCTAAGAACTTTGTAATTTCTGACAGATCAAATTGGTCATCACCATCATTAAATGCAATAAGCTCATAACGCGCATGGTCGAACCCTTCTTTGAGCGCTGATCCATACCCTCTATTTGGTGAGTGAGAGATAATTTTGAGTTTGCTATCATCCTTTGCCAATCGCTCAGCAATCTTGAGTGTATTATCTGAAGATCCATCATCAATCATCAGTATCTCCCATTTTTCAGCAACTTTCTTAGCTACCGGAATTGCTTTCTTTATAACGTTTTCAATATTTTTTTCTTCATTCCAAAATGGAAAAAAGATGGAAAGCTCAGGAACTTTTTTTGTCATAGATTATATTTCTTTCTAGATGTGATTATACCAATTATAAGAGTTATTATGCCAGCAAAAGTTAAAAGGTTTCCTATCCTTTCAAAAGGAGTTTGGACAAACTTCACATCTACCCGATGTATTCCTTGTGGAACAGTAATACGAAAGCCGTTGGGTAATATAGTTATTTTTTGTTCCTGTGTGTCCAAAAAGACATGCCAGGAAGGAAAATACGCAATATTGATATGCAAAGCTGAATCTTGTTGGGTAGTAACGCGGGCTGAAACTTCCTGAGTTTTTTGAGTGAGCGGATTAATTGTTCCTGTACCTTTTTCTATAAAAAATGCGCTTGCTGGAATTTCATTTTTATTCTGAGGAATTGTAAAACCTTTTGGCATGTATTCATTCGTCATGGCTGAAGTATTCCATTTCAGATATATACTATTGGTATAATCACTTGAGGTCTTGTGGGTAATAAATTGCGGTTTAAATAATTTAGTGTCAAAAAGAATTATCAGTACAATTAAAATTCCTGCTGCTATAAGTTCCAGTATTTTTTTTTGTTTTTGACTTATAAAAATTACAATAAATGTACAAAGTGAACCTATATTAAATGAGGTAAAGAATCCAATCATAAGAAGAAATCTCCATGGAAATTGCAAAAAATTCATAAAAGGAACTATTTCCCATATCCCCTGAGATATTTGAAGTGTAAGAAAAGTAGATATGATAAGTGCAAGAAGGGCAAAATATAAAACATATAGTTTTTGCTTTTCAATTTTTTTTATGAAAAGGGATACGATAAGTGCTAAAACAGAAAAAATAAGGTAAGGCTTGCCTATTTTGAATGATAACCCATCAATACAACCTGGCGCTGATCCACCATATCCCCAAGGACTATCCCACAATTGATTCAGGCAGACAAAATGTTTATGAAAATCAAATCCCCCACCCAGTTGCGATAATACATTGGTATAATGAATTTCTGTAAAAACAGGAAGCCAGTAAAATGCTGAAAGCATGAACGCAATAATGACAGGTATAATAAAATTGAAGGAAATAGTTTTCCGTTCGTCTTTCTGACTTATCACTAGTAAGAATACAAGAAAGGCTATAATATAGGGAGTAACCATAAAGGCTGTCAGATTATGGGAAATAATAAGTGCAGCAAAACTTATAGAAGATACCAAAATATATCTCCATTTTTTTTCTTTATATAACTTCCAAAAGCCGTAGAAAATAAGAGGAATAAACGCATAGGCATAGGTTTCTGTAACATCACCCCGTACGTAGACATCTAAAGCATGATAGGGTACATAAATGTAACAGAGCGCTGATACTATACCTCCTATTCTTCCCCAAAATTCTTTTGCCAATAGATACATTGTTACTCCTGAAAAAAGTATCGCTATTGCTATCATTAGTTTTGTCGCAAGAAGTGAATCTACACCCAATAGATTTATTATCCCGCCAACATAGTAGGCAAATGGTGCATAGAAATTAAAAATCGGATATCCATATCCATATCCTAAATCAGTGGACCAACGTACGGGAAACATCCCATCAAGAAGAGCTTTTCTCATTTCATATACTCGCCCTACCTGAGTATCATCATGAATTGGGAAAAAGCCTGAGACTAACAATGGCTGTATTGCCCAATAAGATAAAAGAATAACAAGCGTAAATGGTAGTATTCGTAAAATCTGTTTCATACTTTGTGATACAAAAATATATTTCTTTTTATAAACCAAAAAAGCACTGTAAGTATTGTGAATAAAGAAATCATATCAGCAATAAATCTAGGAAAAGTTTCAAAAAAATCTGCCCTCACTTTCTGTATTCCTTCATGAACAAAAAATTGCATAACTCCTCTCTCGTTATTATAGAATATTGGTATCTCTTTCCCGTTGACTTCTATCCTCCACCCTGGAAAGTAAATGGTATTAATCGTTACTTTTGCTGGTTTTTGTGTATTTATGATAAATGTTATTACATTAGATGATTGTTGTATATTTTGTATAAATCCTGTGGTGGTTTCAACCTTTTGAGAAGGCCGTTCTGTTGGATATATGATAACCCATTTTGGCATGTATTCATTTTTGACTGTTGTCGTATCTTCATTCGTTGCATAGAAACTGTTTCCTTTATCAGTATATTGGATGTGAGTGAGTATTGGAAAAAAGGAAGTAAAAAGTAACACGAATAGTATTACAATCGAAAGATATCTATATTCCCTTTTTACGATATCTAAAAAGTATGTTGAAAGAAAAGTTATTGCGATAAGAGTTATTGATAAAAATCGAAACGGAAACTGAATAAATGAAATGGGCAAAATGTTCCAGTAAATTTTACTAGGAATTGTTGCAAAAAATAATGATGCTATACTTATAATATAGAAAAGCAGCAAATACTTTTTCATACTATCAGGTACTTTGACTTTTTTTGTTTTTTTGAATATATACTGAAACAATAACAATAAAGTTATACAAACAATAACAATAAACGGTATATATCCTATTTCTTGAAAAGTTGAAAAATAGTGTTGCCACTCAGATACTTTGGTCGTAGTAAAAACAGTATATTGTAGATCATACAATGCTGGAATCCAGAAAAACGCACTTATTCCAAATCCTATGAGAAAAGGGGAAAAAAGACTAAAATGAATATACCTTCGAATAAGGATGTACAGAAATACAATAGGCAAAAATAATAAAGCGAGCGTATTATGGGAAAGGATAAGCGCTCCAATTCCTAGTCCTGCAAGAAGTGTGTTGTTCATTTCCACTGACCAGAGAATAAAAGGGAAAAAAGTAAGTGCGAGAATTTCTCCTACAGAACCTCTTACATACACATCATATAAATGATAAGGAAGATAGACATAGATAAGTGCTCCTATTATAGATGAAAATTTACTAAAAAGTCTTGATAACCAAAGATAGGTAAATAAAACTGAAGAGATTATTGATAAACCAAAAATCATTTTTAAAGTTGCAATAAAATTAAATCCCGCTATATGTATGAACTCACCAAGATACATAAAACCAGGATATAAAAAATTTGCCACAGGGTATCCGTATTCCATATTTAACCTTCCAAGCCAACGTACAGGAAATTCTCCATGGACAACTGCCTGATGAAATGCAGAAAAACGTATTATCATCCATTCTCCATCATCTGATACAAAGAAGCCCTTATGGAGTAACGGGAAAATTGCAGGGATGACTGCAAGAAAGAGGAACAATAACAAGATGTAATTATTTTTTGTTTTTAAATTTTTCATACGTTTTATATTTTATGCTAAGAAAAATAATAAAGAGCAGAAATGCACTACTCACTGAAACAACTACTCCGTTTCTAAAGGTAGGTGAATCATAATAAAAAGTAACAGTGTGAGTACCTGACGGGACTAGTACTGCCCGAAAGCTATAGTCTGCAAGATAAATTCGTGTCGGAGTTGTATCAATAGTAGCTTTCCATCCCGGATAATAGTTATCAGATAGGAATAACCATGCAGAAGTATCAGTACTGGTAGTAAACTCTATATTATTGGGATTATATGATAGTAACTTGACAATTGATTTATGCATCGGTTGCAAATAAAAATTTGCATCTTGATTAAGAATAAGAGTTTTTCTTTCATCAAAATTCCTATCAAAAAAAGTTTTAAAAAATGTTCGTTTATCTTTTATGATGATATAATTAGACGTTAAGAAAAAACGAGGTACCGCGTGTAAGTTTTTATAAACCTGCCAGGGAGCTTTCTGCCATATCAATTTATAAGTTTTTTCATCAAATATTGCAGTATCAGGAGTATAAGAATCAGTGAGTCCACCGTTCTTATTAAGAAGATAATCTACTCCAAGCAGATTGAGAATTTTTTGACGATAGAGATTATTTTTTAAATCGTCCTGTCCAAATCCTTTATAGACATTTGCATCAGGTCTTGGCAAAGTTTGTGGAATTGTTCCATCTTTTGAAGTTTCAAGTAGTTGAGTGTAATTTATTAAGTGCAATGGATCATTTCCTTCAGGTGAATATGTCCCATCAACTGTCTGAAAATTACTACTTATGTATGCGGTTCCATATCCCCAAAAACGATTCATAGAGCCGTTATTTTTAAGATATGAAACTACATCTGTTGTGGGATAGATAAATTCATTAGGTGAAAAAGGAGTAATTTTATGAAAAAAATAAAATAAGTCTCCCATTGTAATAAGATATATCGCTCCTATTACTACAAAGAGAATATTTTTTTTCAAAGGAAGAAAACGATCCTTCCATATGAAAAGACCTGAAATAATAAAAAACATGAAAAGCATAAGAGATGGAAGGACTAAATTTCTTTTTGCAACTGATATATCTTTTGGAGATATCCCAAAGTTCTTTGGTGTGACAAGGAGAACTACAAAAGCAATTGTGAGAATTAGCGCTATACATATACTTACAATAAACAGCGACTTGTTATTTTTCTTTTGAAGAAAAAAATCAAAACCTATTGCAGATAAGATGCTTCCGGAAAAAACAAAGAGGCCAAGAACTCTTGTCGGGACTGTTGTTGAGATAACGGGAATCGGAAGGAGATAAAAATATTTTGTAATAAGTAAATCTGTTGAAATAAATAGGGTAAGAAAAAAAATAACTCCAAAGATAAAAACCTCTTTTTTCTTTTTGTAATATACCAGACTCGTGAATGCAAAAACCAGAGGAATAAGACCAAAATATGCTACTCTTTCTATATACGTACCATTAAACCAATAATTCTGGGCTGCAGGATGTCCAAAGAAATTTGGCGCAATGATTGTAATTAAATACCACCAGGGATTTAATAAATTCGTAATTTGTGTAAGTGAATAATTTCCTCGTGTTGAATATTTAAATAATTCAAGTGTTGGTAAAATCTGAAAAAGTGATAACAGGATAGGCAGAAGTAATGCACAAAGATATAATGCAATGTACATCATATTTTTCTTTTTAGTGAGAATGAATTTAAAAATGAAATAGAATGCAAGTGTACTTATGATATAGAAATACGCTTGAATATATCCTGCTAGGAGAGCAAACCAAAATATGAGTATTTGAAGAAAGAAATATCTATAATCGAATTTTTTGAGAAGTTTTTCTGTGATAAATAATGCAAGTGGTAACCAAAGTAATGTATGTCCGATATTTCCATACTCCATCCATACTACCATGTAAGAAGAAAAGGCAAAAACTATTCCTGCATATACACTTGCTACTTTGCTAATTTGTATTTCTCTTAAATAGAAATACGTAAAAAATCCTGCCAGTAACGGAGTCAGGAAAATATAGATAGCCCATGCAGTGTTAAAATTAAATAGGAAGAAAATGATATTGAATGGATAAAAGGTGCCGCTTTGAAAATTTGCCATTAACGGATTGCCGGAAAAGTTATAAGGATTCCAAAAAGGTATTTGAAGTTTTTTTAAACTTTGAATAACAAAATATTTCCACGGATACAATTCTGTTATTACATCAGGCCCTTGAAATTTGGTTGGGACACCTCCTGGAGCATATCCCAAATAGGAGTACGCGTTGTAGGGAGCATTTACTGAAACAAGTAGATCACCTGGGAACGGAATTTTCCCTTTGAAAATAGGAAAAAAAAAGACAGAGGTAATAATAAGAAATATACCAAAGATAAATACGCGTTCTTTTTTCATCTATTAATAACCTGGTAAAGAGTATAATAACTTCCCGGTTCTGCTCTCTGTATCTGTTTTACAATTCGAACAGGCCAGGTAACGGGAGCAAGACCAGGCTGGACACAGGATGGACATGGTTGATAGAATACGAAGTACGTTGGCATATGTTTGCTCGCTGTAAGAACCTCCTTTGGCATTTCCATGTTAATTGGCCAATAGCCTTTCAGAGTAATATTTGGATTATCGACTAAATACATTTCCAATGCATACGGCATAAGACCAAATGTCCCCTCAGTACCAATAAAGATTTTTTGATTTTGAGATTGATCATTGAAAAAATCAATACTTTCTTTCACCCCTACTCCTGATGGCCACCCTCTTATAAATTGTCCTAAATCAGGTCCTGCGATAGGCGCTTTGGCAAAATTAGTAAGAATGAAATAGTCTGAGATAAGAGGTGCCAAAAGCAAAATAAAAATCACTAATGCAGCAACTGTTTTATTTTTAAGTATGACATATACGTTATAAAGCGTATAGGCAATTAAAGGAATAAGTGTCATCATCATAGGAAGAATAAAACGCGGATAAATAGTATTGCCAAAAAAGGCTAGCGCAAGAAACGGGATTATAAACCATACTGCAAGAAGTATTTTTTCTTTGATAAATTTTTTATCTATGATGAAAGATACAAGAAGTACTACAAAAACAGGCCAGGTGAGATAGGTAATAAACCAATCCCATAACGCACGTAAATTGCTTATAAAATATGTGAATGGGTGGTGAATCCATTCTTTCACAGGATAGACAAAAATGGTATTTTTTTCATCAATGATATGAAAAAACGGGGAAAGTCTAAGTATTGAATAATAAAGATAAGAAATAGCAGCTGTCAAAACTGCAAAACCGCACCAAAGCAAAAATCTTCTTGAAAGTGTTTTTTTCTGCTTCCAGTCAAATATAAGAAGTGTTGTCGGAAGAAGATAGAGATTAAAAAACCCATTGGTTTTGGTTAACATACTTCCGCCTATCACAAGACTTAAGATAAAAGCAATATCCAATCTTACTTTTTTAGCAAGTAGCACTGCCACATAAATACTCCAAACTGCGAATGTTGCAACAAGACTATCATACAAAGCCATTCTGTTATAAACCAACGCGAAAGGAAATATCAGATAAAAAAATGATGAGAGTATTGCAGTATAACGGTTGCGGAATACTTCTCTTGTCAACAAAAACAAACCGATTAGGGTAAAAAAGCCTGTAAATACTGAGACTACTCTTCCTGCAAGGAGCGGATCGTGAATAAATTTCATCATTATCATCATAAACCAGATAAAAAGCGGTTGTTTGCCATCTGTAAGAGAAATAAAACGCCATGACGCGTCATTTTTGGCAATTTGCGCCCAACGGACATAAATTGCTTCATCAGTAAAAATAGGCAGAGAAAGCAAATGATAGAATCTGGTTATAAAATAGACAATGACGATTAGCGCCGCTGCAATAAATAGGAAATACTTTTTGATATAACCCATATAGCAAGATTATACATAAAGGGAAGAAGGAGAAGCAAATAGCGCGACCACACAGGAATAATTGAAAGAAAAAGTAAATAGATAATTACCCATATGCCAAAAAGGGCAAGGGTATTAACCTGCTTCTTATACACGACGGTACCCAGGTATACTATATATAATAAGAGAAGAGCAGGCCAGGTAACTCTCCACTCATCAACTGGTAAAGTTTGTCCCCACCATGTAAGCCACTTTCCGGCTATAAGCATTTCCCATACGCTAAGAAAATTGCCTTTTGCTCCAATTGCGTAAAATATAATAATATATTTCTGTACCCCTAAAAATTGTTTTAATGTATGACCATGAAAAAAATAATCAATATAGACAAATGAAAAGACTATAAATACAAGCGAAAGCGAAAGTAGATATTTTTTAAAAAGTGTAAACTGTTTTGTTAAAAGGATATATATACATTCTGTAAAAACTACCAAGAAAAATGTAGATGAGGGAGATTTTGTCGCCATCATGAGTCCTAAGAAAAGTGAAGAAACTAAATAGTTTTCTTTGAGAAAAAAAATGAAAGTAAGAAATAATAATGACAAATATAATAAATCAAGAAATGGTGCTTTAAGCTGGGTATAAAATAGCGGCTCAAAGGAAAAAATAAAAACAGGTAAAATTGCGAGTATCTTATTTTTAAAAACTACCATATTTAAACAAAAAAACGTTGCAAGGGATAAAATACCTGTAAATAATGCAAAAATGTTTTCATTATGGAAAAGAAGAATAGATAAACCAATAAGATATTTTCCAAAAGGAGGCATTTCTCCATTAATAAGTGTCGGGTCTGTGCCGTTGATATATTGCCACCCTGCATATGAATATAATCCGTCATCACCGATTGGAGTTTTTGATTTTGGAATTACCCATTGTGAATGTAGATATCTTTCTTTCCAATAATCGGCATTAAATTTGCTAAGATACACATCTTTATAAGAAAAAATAATAAACATAACATGCACTATTCCGAGAAATACTAATAAATAAAATGCAATATTTTTTATTGTCATATATTTTTAATTTTTCAAAAGTTTTACTTTTGAAAAATAGAAACTTACATCTTTTTTAAAAAAAGTTTTGAAAAGAAAAAAATAGTAACACTAATTGCAGAAGCTATAAGTCCTATTATATAGACATCAGTAAGGATTTGAGGGACAGGTTTGTCCCAATTTCCAAGATAAAGAAAAGGTACATAGGTTAGTAAAGCAAAAAAAGATAAGATAATACTGGGTAAAAAAATGTAGTATTCAAATGAAAGAAATGCTGCAAAAGGAAGGATATACAAAAGATACCAGGGTTGGAAATTTGTTCTCATAGTAACAACTACTAATGCGATAGACATAAAAATAAGTATACTTAAGGTAATTTCCTTCCAGTTTATATGCTTTTTCTTTATTTGTAAAAATAGAATACCTATATATACAGGTGCTAAAAAGACAGTCGCAAATTTGATACCTATTGATGCAAGAAATAATAAAATCGAAACCATATATCTTCGGCTCAGAAGTAAATACAAAGATATGACAGCCAAAAATACCATAACGATATCATTGTGTGCCGAAACGAGACTCTCTAAAATAACTAAAGGATTTAGTGCAAAAAAGATAATTGAAAATAATTCTTTTTCCGGAAAAAATCTCTTCACAATTTTTCCCAAAAAATATGCAGTTCCTAGATAACTAAGAGATGCTACTGCTTTGAAAAGAAAAACTGTCGGAAGAAAAAGCTGCAGTCCCAAAAATGATAATGGCACAGTCAATAGAAGCCAGACAGGGCCGTAAGGATATGTCCTTTGTGTCCAATGCATAAAAGAAAGCATTGGATCATGAGGATAATCAAGCGCCTTATGCATATAGGGATTTTGAAAATAATGAGTAATTATTTTTGCATCAAAAATATAGTTAAATAAATCATAAGAAAATGCATTATAGGAAAAAGTCAAAATGACTGCGGTAATAATTACTATTTTCCAAAGGAAATGTTTATCAATTTTTTTTAGGTATGCAAAATAAAGAAAGAATGTATAAAATCCAAATAAGAAAATAAGTAATGCACAATAAAAATATGTTGAAAGCGGTCTATTAAAATAACCTATATATTGAAATGATTTGACTAAATTTCTTAAGAAAGTAATTCTTGAAAAAGTGAGACTTAAATCAATTTGGGTAAACGAATAGAGAAATACTAATACAATAAGAAAAATATATGATATTACTAAGTAGTTTGAAAATGATTTTGCAGATTTCATCTGTTATGAATATTTGCCGGAAAGAGCGTTTTTCTTAATCCGCAGTAAATCGAGTAATCCTTTTATAGAATCATCAATCGGATTTACTCTTCTTGTTTCAACATACAACCACTTTACATGAACTTCTTTAATCTTGTAACCCAATACTGTTGCTAAATACAATAGTTCCATATCAAATCCGGCAGTAACACTTGACCCGTCAATCTTATGAAATCCATTATGGATAGTATTTATTTTTGTAAATAATTTTTGCGCTACATCATAACGAAACATTTTAAATCCGCATTGCGTATCGGAGATTCCTTCAAGGCCAACTATCATTCGTCTTAAAAAGATAGCACTTCTCGATATCACAATCCTTGTTATCGGAGCGCCTTTTCTTTCACCGTTTCGTGAACCGATTACTATATCGTATCCTTCATGAAAATAAGGAAGTAATTTATCTACTTCTTCAATAGGAGTTGCCTGATCCATATCGGTAAATAATATATATTCCCCTTGTGCTTTTAGCATTCCTGTGGTGACTGCACCTGCTTTGCCGAAATGCGGATTTTGGATAAGAGAAAAGTTTTTATTTTTTTTTATAAATTCTTTTATAAATTCAACACTTCCATCTGATGAACCATCATCTACTACAAGTACTTCATATGAAATTTTTTTACGTGTGAGGTAGCTTTTTACTTTCTCAAGGACACCTTTTTGAAGATTGGCCATTTCATCAAAACACGGGATAACAACTGACAGAAATACTTTCTCCACCCTAAAATTATACTACACATGAGCAGAGAGAACAAATTGGATTTGAGGCTGGAATTTGCCTTATTAGCCTCAGTACGATAAAATAGAAGCGTACAACCTCAAGTATAAATGCTTGTACATAGGACTTTAAAAATTATTTAAACAAGGCCCCATCGTCTAGTGGCCTAGGACGGCAGGTTCTCATCCTGCAAACCTGGATTCGAATTCCAGTGGGGTCACCCCGCTCAGCGGGGTGATAGTCCGCTAAGCGGACTCACTCCTTTTCTAACAACTCCTCATCATTTTTGCTATTATCAAAAGAGGATGTTCTACGTTTATATCTTGTTTTCAGAATATGATAAACAACTCTATACCGGTTTTACTAACAACTTACGTTCGCGCTTCAAAGCTCACACCGAAGGTTTTGTAAAGGCCACCAAACATCGACAACCCTTAAAACTTATTTATTATGAAGCATATACTCAAGAACTAGATGCACGAAGAAGAGAAATATATTTAAAAGGTGGAAATGGAAAAATTGCAATAAAAGTACAATTAAAAGAAATACTTATAAAAGAAATACTTATAAAATTGAAATATAAAAACATATAGTGAGCATGCTGAGGAGAATTCCAGTGGATAACCAAATTGGAATTTTCATTCTTCAATATATCAATTAGCTCGAAAGTACTGCTAAAATCATAGTTCGAATTTTTCCATTATCTACTAACACACCTTTAGCGAAAACTTCATTTTGAAGGGCCTGTTTCTGAGGCAGTTCCATTTTTATCCATAATTTATCAAGATGATTAAGAAATTCTCAGTAAAACTTCTTACTGATTCAGTTTCATATTGTTCTATTTTGATATCAGAACGCTCTATGATCTAATTGGTGGAATTTCAGTTTCAGTAATCTTGTACATGCGATTATTTCCGTTTATGTAATTATCTATGCTAATAGTTCACCCTCAACTAAATATAGATTATTATTGGAGTATTATTGGAATCCTCTTGCCGAGTAGATTAACACTTCCTGTAGAAATAGGGTTTTAAGCCTCTCCAATAGTTTCTAAGAGCCTAAAACAATTAATGAGCTAAGACATTACCAGTGACAGAAGTTGTTGGAGTAGCATTTCCTGCTGTACCAGGTTGGGTGTCATAGATAACATTTCCTGATGCATCAGTAATTTGGATTCTTATGGTAGTATTCTGTTCATTTCCGGTCACTAAGAAATTGTAGGTTCCTGCACCATTTATTGTTCCTGTGCCAGTTAGAGTTCCCGTACCATTTGCGATAACAAGAGAATTCACTGTTGTTGCATTGAATTGAAGGTTAGCTTGAGTGAAATCCATACTAAATTGTCTTGTTCCAACAGGCATTGTTCCTTGATATTTGTAGCTTAGTCCAAATCTTACTGTACCGGTAAGACTTGGATTTTGCAGGTATGCACCAGCAGGTGAAGTAAAGTGTTGCCCTGCTGAGAAAAGACCCTGAGCAGTTGGATTGTAGACAGAAAGATATTGAAATACTGAAGTCTGACTTACTCCATCATCATCTGTAACAGTTAGAGTAATTGGATACACTCCAGCTGTTGTATAGGTATGACTATTTGACACACTCCCTGAACCATTGTTTTCTGTTACAGTTCCTGTAGTTGTTGTTCCATCTCCCCAATTCCAGGAAGCAGTATGGGTATCCAAAACTCCTGGGTCAGTAAAGCTTGCTGATGCAGAAGTTGGAGTATTTACCTGAACTGGATTGATAGATGCACTGATTGTTCCTACTGTAAATGGTGCATTATTCACAGTTACTGTAGCATTTCCTGTTCCTATTGCTCCCTGGTTATCTGTTATTGAGACAGTTACAGTATATGTTCCTTCTTCTTGATAGAGATGACTTAGAGAAAATGTCCTATCAGCGTTAAGATTCAATCCCTGAGAACCTGTACCATCTCCATAGTTAACAGTAGCAGTCCAACTTGTAGAGTCTGTATCAGCAAATGAACCAGTAGTTATATAGGTTTGTCCTTCACTTATTGTTGCAGAAGTAAGTTGGTTTATGTGAGGTGGAGCATTCACTGCTACAGTAACACTTGCTGTTCCTACCGCTCCCTGATTATCGGTTATCTTCACTGTAACGATATATACTCCTGCTGCTGGATAAAGATATGCAAGAGTAAAGTTATGATTGGAAGAAAGAGACAAAGTCTGTTGACCTGCACCTGCTCCATAATCAACTGTTCCAGTCCAGGATGTTGAGTCTGTATCGGTAAAGGTACCGTTCTCCATAAAATCATCCTGATAGTTAATTGAGGTATTAGTAAGACCAGTTATTTGCGGCTGAGCATTGACTGTAACTGAAGTCATAGTTGTTCCTGTTGCTCCTTGGTTATCTGTTACGACAATGGTAACGGTATACGTTCCTGCTGTATTGTATTGATGGGAAAGAGAAAATGTTTTATCAGAATTCAAAGAAAGAAAAATAGGTCCTGCTCCCTCTCCATAATCTACTGTTGCAGTCCATGAGGTTGAGTCAGCATCAGTAAATGAACCATTCTCTGTATACGTTGCACCTGCATTAATAGCAGCACCATTTAAAGAATTTACATAAGGCGGTTGATTGGTATGGATAGTAAAAGTCTTCGTGTTATGTGTTTCCTGTACTCCACTGTTATCTACTGACCAATAGGTTAGAGTATGATTGCCAGTTCCTGAAACAGTAAAAGGAGCTGTATATGTCTGCTGTACTCCTCCATCTACAGTATAGTAGGTATTAGCTATGGTATATCCTGATACTGCTGTTGCAGACAAAGTAACTGTTGTTGGGTCAGAGTAGGTTCCATCTGAATGCTGGGTTATCAAATTGGCAGTTGTAACTGGCGGATTATGCGAATATTGTAGGGATATGAGTTCAGTTTGATTGTCGGAAACAGTTATATTGTTTATGGTAAATTGAGAATATATGCTGCCACTTGAAGGTGTTGCTACTATAGAGTAGGTTTTTACAGATGGATCATTAGGAATTAACCATAAAACTGCATTTCCTGATGCATCTGTTATAGGTGAAGGATAGCTTCCTCCATAAGAAGATTGTCCAGAAGCGTTGGAAATTCCTGTCCCAATTGAAAGTACGTTATTCATGTTTGTATCGGCCGGTAAGGTTTTAATTTGGATATTACCTATTCCTACTCCAAAGGTATCTTGAATATGTACACTTACTTTTTTAACAGGAATTGTAAAATCTTCAATTGTATTTTGTGTAAGTGAATATTGACCAACATGTAAAAAATAGCTTTCTGGAACATTATTAATCATTATATTAGGATTATTTGGGAATATTTCTAATTCATAATTTCCACTTAAGATTGATAACGAATACAATCCTGAAGAATCAGTTGTAGTCCTATGTTGAATTCCATTCGAATCAAATAAATCAACTATTTGATTGGATATGGAATTACCTAAGTAATCATAAACATGACCACTCAATGTTATTGATTGTGGTAATATAATAGTTTCAGTCGTATCAGTAGTAATCGTTAGATTTGAAATTGTAGCACTTCCATAAACACTACCTGTTGGGGGTGTAGCGATAATAGAATATTTCTGAATATTAGGATCATTTGGGAAAAGCCACATTACTGCATTACCTGATGCATCAGTTGTTGGAGCAGGTTCGTTATTATATCCATTTGATGAAACTCCTTGTGCATTTGAGATATTACTACTAATTGTCAAATTATTATTTACAAAGTTGTCACTAGGTAATGTCTTAATCTGCGCATTAGGAATTGTATTGCCTAAAGCATCCTGTACGTGTACAGTTACTTTTTTTGCAGGTAACGTAAAATCTAAAACAGTATTTTGTGTCAAGGAATATGAATTAACATTGAGAAAATAATGTTCTGGGACATTAGACAAAAGGGTATTTTCGCTATTTGGGAAAATTTCTAGATTTTCAAAGGTGCCAGAAGTAACCTGTAAAGAATAAACACCTGTAGTATCAGTGGTTGCTCTATGCTGAGTACCGTTTGCATCGAATAAATCAACTACTTGATTAGACAAAGGATTCCCAGATGAATCATACACATGACCACTTAGTGTAATGGACTGCGGTAGAGTAAATGTTTCGTATGTAGTGTCTGTAACTGTAACATTTGAAATTGTAGCGCTTCCAAATGAAGACCCATTTGGAGGAGTAGCAACTATAGAGTATGTTCGAATATTAGGGTCATTTGGAAAAAGCCATATAGTTGTATTTCCTGAACTATCTGTAGTTGGCATTATCCCATTACTTCCATAGGATGATTGTCCAGAGGCATTTGTTATCCCAGCACCTATTGAAAGATTATTGTTTACATTTGTATCAGCTGGTTGTGTCTTAATTGCTACATTACTTATAGCGTTATTAACGGAATCTTGTATATGGATATTAACCTTTTTTGCTGGAATTGTAAAATCTGCTATTGTATCTTGAGTAAGCGAGTACTGTGCGACATCAATAAAATATGACTGTGGGGACATTTATTGGTAATGTATTTGTACTATTGGGAAATATTTCTAACTCATAGGTACCAGTAGATACTGACAAAGAGTAGTTACCAGTACTATCTGTTGTTGCTCTAAATTGAGAACCATTTAAGTATAAATCTACTATCTGGTTAGAAACGGGATTACCTAGAGAATCATATATGTGTCCATTTAATGTAACTGTTCCTCCAGCAGCTGTAAGAATAAAGTTTAAAACGGTATTTGCAGAAATATTTTGGCTCAACGCAATAGCAGATGAAAAATTACTGCCAGCATGAGGTGTAACTTTGACATTGTAGGTACCCTGTGGTATTGAAAGGCTATAATTTCCTGAGTTATCAGTTGTTGTACTATCAGAAGTAGCATCATTCACATTAACAGTAGCACCTACAATCGCTGTTCCTGAATTATCTGAAACTTTTCCTGAAAGAGTATAGTTAACAGCTAAGGCACTTTTTGTTGAGAGAAATCCAAACAAAAACACTATAGAAAAGGAGATAAAAAGCTTTAAAGATAACCTCATGTATTTATTAAATATGGCAAATGTTAAATATTTGTTAAATCACAAAAAGAGAGTTTTATATTTGCTACCAGTCTGTTAGTTTAATGATAATCCATCTCTACTGTAAGAAAGATTTAGTTTTCCATTTGCCTTTAACGTTGTATATACATAACTGGTAGTACTATTGGAAGAAAGCATATATGCTTTCTCTGCTGCATCAAATGCAGCTTCATGATTGTTTGATTTATCTTCTGCGATTGCCAAAAGGAGCCAAAGGTCTGCATTATTTGGCCAATCTTGTAAGAATATTTTTATTGATGCTTTGGCTTTTGATGGTGTATCAAAGAAGACTAACAATCTCGCAAGTGCAGTATAAATCTGAACATAATGATAATGGTGCCACGGAACATAATCTTTCGCGTTTATTGCTGCAAAATACGCATTTTTTGCATCTCCAATATCTCCTTTTTGTTCATACGCATTTCCAAGAGTGTAATATGTTAAATCTATTGGGAAAAAATGAATTGAAGTTTTTGCTGTATCTATAGCTTTCTGATAATCCTTGTTAACTATATACTCATTCGCAAGATTATTCTCTATATCAAAATTGTCATTATATATCCTATCGTGAGAAAAAAGCGTAAGGCCGTTATACCAATCAGCGTTTCTTAGTATGGTTCTTAATGAAAAAAGTACTACTGCAGCAATACATAAAAATACTGCTATATTCCATACTTGTTTATTGAAAGAAGATTTTAATATTTGTAAACCAATCCCGATGAGTCCTAATACACCAACTATAGAGAAATAAAACCATCTATCAGCAACCGTCATATCTAAAGGAATAATTTGTAGATGGAACCCTATTCCAATAACAAACCATATATAAAAGAAAAGGAAAGTTGCAAATCTCTTTTTCTGTTTTTTTAGAACATATATTCCAAAAAGAGTAATTAGTCCAAGAAACAACATATCAAGCATAAGGGGTATATAAAAATGTGAAAAAGAGAGGGTGGGAAATATCCATTGTTGATCAATAGACAAACGAAAGGGGAAAAAGAAAGTTTTTATATAGTAAAGAAAAACTTCTGGAATAGTAAGAAGCCTTTGAGGAAAAGATAGTCTGGCAATAGGCATCATTATCCTATTTGATAAGTATATCCCAGCAAACAGAAAACGAATACTTGTATAGAGTAAGACTGGTATAGCTATATATAATAGTAGCCTGACTTTATCTTTTGAAATACTACTATTTGTAAAAGTGATTGGAAGTAATACTATCATTATCAAAAACCCAATCCCCGTCTCTTTCGTCAAGAGAGACAAGAGAAGTAACAAAGGTATAAATAGAAGGGAAAGCTTTTTATCCTTATTCTGAATAGTTTGGAAAATCAGTAATGCTAAAATACCAAAAAAGAAAAAAAGTACACTCGTAGACGCACCAATAAAAGAAACTGATTCAACTTGTATTGGGTGAACTAGAAAGATAAGAGTTATAATAAATGCTACTATGTTATCAAAGAAAAAACAGAAGAAAAAGAATAAAAGTATTGCGTTAGCAATATGAATAAATATCTGGGCAAAATGATAAAAAAATGCGTTTGGACCAAAAAGAGTATAAAGTAGAGAAAAATAAACTGCAACAAGAGGTCTATATTGCCCAGCATTATTAAATACATTTTCTTTAAATAAATAGAAAAAATTTAAAATTGTATGTACTTCTGGATTGTTTACTATATATGACTTATCATCCCATACAAATCCATTAAGCAGCATATTGAAGAAAACAATAAACCCAACAAGAGAAATAAGGACTATTGTCTTTTTATTAGTTAGTGGAGTAAAAAAATCTTTCAAAGAAAAGTTACCGTTTGGGATACCCTGCATAGTCCAATTCTAACAGGGATAAACGGTAGACTCAAGAAATGTATATACTTTCATTTAAGGGATACTATCATTTACTAATTTCTCCTAGTTACTATTCTACATAAATACTTTTTACTTTTTAGGGTCCAAGCATCTGTCTTCAAGGAGAAATAATTGCATTACCGTTTCATGAAACTTTAATGTATTTTACTCATCCATTTGCTATACTCCGCATAGTATGAAAGGTAAGTATAAATTATTACTTGCAGGATTAGGACTTTTCCTATTTGGACAAGTTTTAGTTCTTGGCTCAAACCATACCAATACAGCAATAAAAGGAATAAAAACGTCAATTCCTACAATAACCAATGTACCTACAGTAAAACCTACTATTATGCCAACTAAAATTCCTACTCCAACACTCACATCAACTGTAACTCCAAAACCAACGGTTACTCCATTAACAACAGTATATATAGCTCCTACTCAAGATACATCACAATACACACAGCCTACATCTACTACACAACAAGGATTGAGTAACGATAATTACTACACCAACTCTCAAGGGAATACTGTTCATTCTCCTGCATACTCAAATAATGGAAGCGTACCTGCAGGAGCGACGGCAAAATGTGCTGATGGAACGTATAGCTTCTCACAGAGTCATAGCGGTACTTGTTCACATCATGGTGGAGTAACACAATGGTTATAACAGTATGAAACTTTTTCGGTATAGAAAACCTTCAACAAATACTTTACTATTAAAATAATACTTCTTTATAGGAGTTATTTTGACAAAGATCCACTGCGGGTCATGCATAGCAAATTCATTTTGTTCTAAGCTTCCAGTTCTTGCATAATATATTTGATGCGCGTGTTTTCTTTCTTTTTCGTCAGTAAGAATTGTTGCTGTTGCTTGTAACTGAATACCAATCACATCACCTTTTTGTTCAGTTTTATAGATTGCTACTGATACATGATTATCTTTTGCAATATTTTGCATATGACGAGATTGCATTAAAGAGATAAAGTAAAGGTTATATTCATTATCACAAGCAAAATACACAGGATTTACCCATACACCTTTTTCTTTATCTACAGTTGCAAGAGCGCAATAATCTGTTGCTTGCAGTGCCTCATCTATATGTTTTTTCCAATTAAATTGTTTCATCGTTTCATTGTTCTATGCGGATTATATCATTTAGTTAATTACCTTCACGGGTACTGTTATGCTCGGTTTTGTGTCCTGCAATATCAGCTAAACTTTCTTTTTCCCCACTTTCTTCATCCCAAATCATAATTTTTTCTGCTATAGCCTGTGCATATTCTTGTTGACCAAGAGGACCTAAATGGTATGTTCCATCACGTCTTTTGAGAGCTTCATTTCTTGATTTTTTTCTTTCATTTTTCGTTTTACCTTCAACTCTTCCAATTTTATTACCTGGCACAACAATGATTGGAATACGACTATCGAGATGTTTGGCAATGAACACTTCATGAGCTACTTTTTGCCCCATAGCTTCACCAGCCATGACACTTTCTCCAATGAGACGAAGTCCTCTGGTATTGGGCGCAAAACCAGCAAATTTATCTTCTTCACTTTTTTGTCCGACGGTAAAGAGTGGCATCCATTTTCTTTGCATCTCAAAATGCGGTTGAGTCTGTTCAATAATAATAGTTTTTTTTCCATCTTGCGCTCTTTTTTCATAAATTTCTTGTTCTATTTCCAATCCTTCTAATCTGTCTTGTGTATATTCTGCAATAAATCCTTTTGCTTGCGTTACAAATTCTTTTGGATTAGCAACATGCGGAACATATACATTTGCTGCGAGCTGTAAAGGATTGTTAACTGCACGACGGGCGCCATTAAAATTCCAGAAATCAAGCATGATAACGACATGAGAATCATTTATGATATTTTCTTTTTGTGTTTTTAAAACTTCTTTTGTTCGCCAGGTAGGATCACCCTCATTTGCCAAATAATGAGAGTCGACTTCAAAGCCGGCTTTTTTAAAAGTCTGAGCAATCAAATCCGGCACAGCACCTTCGTGTGTCCATTTCTCATCTTTATATCGTAATCCAAACCATTGTCGTTGCGCTGCATTTTCATTGAGCTTTTGCATACTCGCTCCAAAAGAATACAGTGCTAATCCATGCTTTACTAAATCTTGTTTGGAAAGTACTACTTCTCCCACAAAAGGATTATTCTCCGCTTCATCAATAGCGTGTCTCGCTTCACGAAGTTCTTGTATATATGGTTGATTTTCTGCAATATGCTTACGGACTTTTGCTGCTTTTTCTATAGCCCATTTTCCAAAAATTACTGTTTCACGAATTGTATTGGCAGTTTCTTTTGCTTTACGAAAAAATGATTTCCTCTCTTTTGGTTTATGTCCATTTCTGTGTCCGTTTAATTCTTGTGTGGTTTCAGGTTTATATACTACAAAAGACTTATGTAATACATTAACAGATGTTTTTCTTATACCGTTTTGGCCGTCCTTACTTACTCCCTTTCTGTCCAAAACTGTTTCCGGAGAATGGCTCATAAATTTGAATTAATTCTACCAAACTTATTGCATGGAAACAAATTACTTAGTTATTCAAAATCTCCAGTTTTGAGAAATCGCCAAAATAGAACTACTGCAACAATAAGGAATATACTATTTAAGAAAAACGTATAATTCCAAGAAATAGTTTCTGAAAATAATGAAATATTTCTATCCGATGGAATTATATGAAAAGCTGTAAATAAAAACTCTATGCTATATCCTGCGAATGCCATAGCAAGATAAAAAGTAATTACAATGTATGCCATCACTTTCAATCCATAATATTTTCGATAGATATCCAAAATTGGAAGAACTAGTAAATCAGCAAATAGAAAACTTATTACTCCTCCAAAACTTATTCCACCGCGCCATAATACCGCTGCAAGTGGTACATTCCCAATAGAGCAAACGAAACTAATAATTGCAATAAATTGTCCAACAAGCGGTCCGATAAGAAAACTGAGAGTAGAACTGCGTGTAAAGAAAAATGTTTGCCAAAATGAATTTGGAATAAATACTGTCAACACTCCCGCAATAAGAAATCCAATCACCAAATCAGTCCATATGGACATTATGTCCATTACAAAAAAATGAGAGATAGCAGTCAAACCTTCTTTACTTACTAATTTTGAGAGAAATTGTCTATTTCCTTGAATACTCATATCCATTGCTGCATGTCCTTCCATACGTCCTGTCAACCCTTTCTCCGCTTGTCTGTAAGCCATAGCAACTAATTTTTGGGTAAGTGTAAATCGAAAAATCACAACAATAAATACTATCATGAGTATTCCTCCTATCCATTCAGCAAGCGCAAACTGCCAACCCAAGAGGACAAAAAGTATGATTCCAAGTTCAATAACAAGATTTGTTGATGCAAGTTCAAATACCATCGCAGATGTAAAAGACGCACCTTTTTGAAAAATAGAACGCGCCAAAGCAACTGCAGCGTATGAACAGGAAGATGATGCAATACCAAAAAATGTGGCAAGAGTTATGCTTCTTAGTGAATCACCGCCAAGTGCCTTTGCCATTGTTTTATGAGAAACAAATGCCTGAACAATTGCAGAAAGCAAAAATCCTAGAACAAGAGGCCATAAAACTTGCCAAAACATAAAAAACGCGATTTTCAATGATTCAAGAATGAGCTGCAGAAAATGCATAGTATGAGTATACCAAAGTACTAAAAACAGGATATTGTTGATAGTGATAAGGAAAGCTTATCTTTATCTGTTTCTAATTTCAAAAATCATAAATTCAGGAATTCTTTGATGAATTTCTCAAAAACTTTTTATACTCTTCTTTCTATGCATACATATTTGTATTTTAAATTTTAAAACTTTATCTGTCTTGTTGCATAACCCTTTGGTAGAAATGTGGAGCTAGTCTTTTAATTGCCTGTGCGTTTTTTCTACCTACTTCCAACTCCTGTTGCCAATTCTCTTTTGACAAACGAAATCCAAGAAATTTATACCCTTCATCCTGTTGTATTTCTTCCGGTACTCTTATAAGTGATTTTCCTTTAACAAATGCCTGTATAGCAGATTCTGGGTAGCCAAGTACTCTTCCCATTGCAATATCTCTTCTATCCATAGTCTGGATTCGTCTTGCTTCTTCTAATTTCTTAAGACCTTCCTTATCCTTTCCTATAATGAAAATTGCATATTGGTATCCATCTTCATCCACTTCAGTTACTTCTTGTATAAAAGGAAGGCCTGCTTGTTTTAAGAATTGAGAAATTTCTGCTCTTTCTTTTTCCCATTCTACTTTTTCAAACTCTCCACCTTCTAGACTGCGTATATGCTCAGTAAACATTGCCGGTTTCATTCCTATATATGTTAATAAGAGGGAAACTTTATCTTCATCAAGAAACGCCTGCATCTGCTCTAACCTTGTAATAAATGCTTCTTTATTATATTCAATCTCTCGTTTTCCAAAATGCAAATCTTTTGTATCGTTATCAAGCGCCATACATGGATATATTTTATCTAGTTTAAAAACTAATTTTATTCATTGTAGCATATTATTACTTGTTGTTTTATTTGAGGAATATTTTTAGAAGGATAACGTTTCAAGGAGTTTGGATAAGAAACTTTGCTGGGTATCAATTACTTGGCCTGTCTCAGCAGAGACTTCAACTTTCTTAGAAAATGTTGCAGGAATAATTCCAAGAATATTTTTCTTCACTGTTCCATTTACCAGAAATACAGGATGATTATCGCGCTCTGTAAGTGTTACACTGGGATTTGCAGAATTACTACTCTCTTGTGATGAACCAGATGCGATATTTGAGAGAATTTTATTATCTAAAAGATGCTTTATCGCCTGATCCGGAAGAAGAGGTATTGTTTTTATGCCTGCAGGAGTAGTAATCGTTATTGATTTTGTAACTGGATCTACTGAAATAGGAAATTTAGTGTTGGCAGCAATACTACCGCTTCTTATCATAAATCCTCCTGATGTTGAACTTATCTCAATTCCTTTATCGTGCAAAATTTGATGCATTTCATCCATACCTTCTTCAGAATTAATATCAAATTGTTCTTCATCCGGTTTTTCCCCTTTCATTCTTAGAATACCGTTATTATGCATTTCAATTTCCGTATCATTTTGCTTTATATCTATATTGCTATTCTGATGTACTCCAGATAGTGGGGGCGCTGAAGATTTAAAACCTTCTTGTGGAGGAGCTCCATTAATCACTACGCTTGAAACATTTTGATAGTTAGTTCCACTACTTCCTGGAGTTCCAGGTATTCCACCATTATCATCACTTGATGACTGACTTCCATTATCAGTCAGAAGTAAAGAACTTGCTCCTAGCACATGCGGATTATTTGTATATTTGTATGAGATATGTGCAATGAAAAGTACCAGAAGAACAGATAAAGGAATAAGAATATATCGTAAGTGAAGATAGGTCTGCTGCTTATTTCTTCTTGTTGAACGTGCCCTTGTTCTCCTTTTTTTCATGTATAAATAAAGAATAAAATAAACGCAGAATAAAAGTCAAGAGAGCACGAAAAGCAGCGTTTTAAGAAATGCAGATACTCAAAAAAACAGTATTAGTATGCCTGAGGTGAGTGCATTATTGGTTGATGGTGGGATTCTGGTTTGTCTTCTCTACTACCATTTGCCATTTTAGGAAGTGGTTTGACAAGTGCAATAGTTAACACCTCATCCATATGCTCCACAAATTTGAATTTTAAGTCTTTCAATACTTCCTGTGGCACATCTTCCAGGTCCTTTTTATTATCTTTTGGCATAATAATAGTCTTAAGTCCTGCCCTATGCGCTGCAATCACTTTTTCTTTGACGCCACCAATTTCAAGTACACGTCCGCGAAGGGTTACTTCTCCTGTCATACCAACTTTTCGATTTACTGGAATCTTGGTAAGTGCTGATGCGATTGCTGTTGTGATAGCAATACCGGCTGATGGCCCATCTTTTGGCACAGCGCCTTCCGGTACATGAATATGGACATCAATTTTTTGATAGAATTTCTCAGGAAGACCAAGTGCTTTGCTTCTTGTTCTAATGTAAGACATTGCTGCATGAGCTGATTCTTTCATAACATCTCCAAGCTGTCCTGTAAGCATTAGATTTCCCCGCCCTGGCATAAGAGCAACCTCTATGAATAAGATATCGCCGCCTGCCTCAGTCCATGCAAGTCCTGTTGACATACCGATTTCATCTTTCTTCTCTATCATTTGGGCGGTAAATTTGACTGGACCTAAATACTTTGGCACATCCGATCCTTTAATGATAATTTTATTTTCCTCCCCTTCTGCAACTTTCTTTGCAACTTTTCGAAATACGGTTGCAATTTTTCTTTCAAGATTACGAACACCAGCTTCACGGGTATAATGCTGAATAATAAATTGGATGGCATCATCGTGCATTTCAACATTTTGTTCTTTCAGTCCATGATTTTCAAGTTGTTTCTTGACCAAGAAATCTTTGGCAATCTTAAATTTCTCATCATGTGTATAACCTGCAAAATGAATTATTTCAAGCCTATCACGAAGTGCCGGAGGAATAGTATCTAACACATTGGCAGTGGTAATAAACATGACATTTGAGAGATCAAATGGCACTTCAAGATAGTGATCTGAAAATTGTGAATTTTGTTCAGGGTCTAGTGCTTCAAGTAATGCAGATGATGGATCTCCTCTAAAATCTGAACCTACTTTATCAATCTCATCAAGCATAAAAACAGGATTTTGGGTCTCTGCGTCTTTTATACCTTGAATAATTCTTCCAGGCAATGCGCCAACATAGGTTCTACGATGTCCTCTCACTTCTGCTTCATCCCGTATACCACCCAGGGATACACGTACGAATTTTCTTCCAAGTGCACGGGCAATGGATTTTCCAATAGATGTCTTACCAACACCGGGTGGTCCGACAAAACAAAGAATTGGACCTTTCATTTTTCCTGAGAGTTTGTGAACTGCAAGGTATTCTGTAATTCTTTCCTTGGCTTTTTGTAATCCATAATGGTCTTCATCAAGAATAGTTTCAGCCGTTTTAATATCTGTGATATCTTTACTTTCTTTACTCCAAGGAAGACTCACCACCAAATCAAGATAATTACGCACATAACTTGCTTCAGGATTGAATTGATTCATATTCTGCAGTTTCGTTACTTCCTTCATTGCCTTTTCTTCTACTTCTTCAGGCATTCTTGCTGATTTTATTTTGTGAATTAAATCCTTAATTTCTGAATTTTCTTCTTTCTCGCCAAGTTCTTCTTCTATTGTTCGAAGTCGTTCACGAAGCATGGCTTCCCGTGCGCCCTTTTCAAATCGTTCCTGGGTTTTGGAAGCAATTCGTCGCTCAAGTTCAAGTACTTTTATTTCTTTTGCCAAAAGTTCCGTTAATTTTTGCAGTCTTTTTTTGACATCAGTCATTTCAAGAAGCTCTTGTCTTTCTTGAGGTTTGAGATCTAAGGCTGATGCAATAAGATCTGATAATTCTGAAGGAGAATTCTCAGACATAATATTCATGAACAGAAGAAAATCTGCTGATTTTCCAAAATTCATTGCGCGTCTGAATTCATTGGTTAAATGATTGCAGAGAGCCTGTACTTCCTCTGAATCCTCAATGACACTTGGTACTTCAAGTACTTTTGCCAAAAAATAGGATTCATGTTTTTCATAAGAAAGAATTTTGACTCTTGAGAGACCTCTTACCTGTGCGTTGATTTCTCCATCAGTACGAATCATGCGCTCGATTCGTGAAAGTGTTCCAATCGAATATAAGTCTTCAGGTGCTGGATCATTAAGTCGTGGATTCTTTTGTAATGCAAAACAAACAATACGTTCGTTTTGGAAGGAAGACTCAAGGGCTGCCAAACTTTTTGGTCTGCCAAATGTCAAAACTGAATCTGTATTTGGGAAAATTATTCCATCTCGAATAGGAATTATTGGTACTATCTTTTCCATAATTGTATGTTAGCAATCTATCACACCTTCTGCTAAATGTCAATAACTTATAATAAAACAAAAGAAGGAAATTGAATGTAATTTGCCTCACTATTAAAACATTTACACAAAGGTCTGTCAACCCTATTTTTATTGAAATACCATGGGCTAACGCCCATGGATTACTGGAGTTCAAGCTTCGC
>CAZSWA010000014.1:0-40445 GCA_964610465.1 uncultured Gammaproteobacteria bacterium
TAAGGACAAAGTTGGGAGCAGTGATGTAATTGGAAGAAGAGACAGTGGAACCGGCAAGAGCAATATCACCACTATTGTTGATAGTGAATTTAGTGGTTGCACCAGCAGAAGCAGTAAAGAGATCACCTGAGCCTTGATTTTTGATAATGAGAGATGCCTGTCCGCCAGCATTAGGTTGTACTACTACTGTCCCGTTTCCTGTTGAAGAACCAAGAGTAATATTGTTTCCTCCACCGCTATTGACAGTAAAGGAACCTGTGCCATTGAAAGCAAAAGATGGATTACTGGTAGTGTTACCAAAGACAAGGCTGGTTGCATTGGTGTTGCCAAGATTGATGGTTCCCGCTCCTCCTGTGTCAAGAGTGAGTGTTCCGGTATTGTTGGTTTTGATAGTTAAGTTGGCATTGCCTGAAGGAGTCTGGATTGTTGCTGCTGAGCCATTACCAATCTGAAGAGTAGTTCCATTGATGTTGGTATTGCCTCCAAGGGTATTGGTTCCAGTTGAAGTCTGGAAGGTTCCAGAGCCATTGAAGGTGTAAGTTGGATTGACTGAACCGCTGCCAAATGAGAGTGCATTGGCATTGGCAGTACCGATATTGAGAGTACCGGCTGCTAATGTATCAAGTCCCTGGGAAGTAGCAACTAAGAGATTACCATTGGTATCAAATTTGAATTTGGTGGTACCGGAGGAAGAACCAGTTAGGATATCCTGGGATTCTGTTTGATTGAGAATTGCCAGAGCTTTGCCAAGTGCACCATCTGCTAAAGTCCGTGTGACATAGAGTTCTGAAATCATATTGGCAGTGGTGGTTGTTCCTATGCCAATTTGAAAGAGTGATTGGGTGGCATAAAGGTAAGGACTGGATTGTGTCCAGGATCCATTGCTTGCAGGGCAGTGATTGCCGGCTGAATCACAGACCTGATTTCCATTCTCGAAGATAGCGTTGCCATAGATGTTGTTGTATTGGTTGGAAGTGGAAGTACCTAAGCTGTAGGTATTGGCAGCAGTTGGGGTGAGGGAAGTAGTGACTCCTGCAATGTTGTTGAGGTTTCTGCTGGCATCAACAATTGTCGTGCCATTGAGTTGAATAGTGGAAGTTGCATTGAGTGTTGTTGCTCTGGCAGTGCCATTCACATCCAGGAGAGCTCCAGGAGTAGTTGTACCAATTCCCACATTACCGTTCTGTGTGATAACGAATCTATTAAGACCGGATGAAGAGGCAGTAAAGAGATCACCAACTCCTGAATTATCAACCACAAGAGAAGCAAAGGAGGTTTTGCCAGAGAGAGAGGCAACAGGAGTAGTACCAGAAGTGGTCCGGACATCAATGGTACCTAAAAGGTTTGTGTTTACTCCAATACCAAAACGTTTATTGGTATTGTCCCAGAAGAAATTGTTATCACCGCTTATAATACTTCCGCCAGTCCAAAAAGTTACTTGTCCTGTTGCAGGAGAACCTGAGGAGGTAATGCTTCCTGCTCCGCCACAAGAACCAAAAGTTGGTGCACCTCCATTTGTTTCCTGAAAACACAGTGTCCCTACCCCACCAGTTGCGGTTTGTTGTAAAACTCCTGAAGCATTAGTATAGAGAATACCATTAGTATTAGTAAAATTTGCGATTTGGATATTGCCGGAGTTTAAGATAGTAAATTTGGGCAGGCCTGAAACAGAGGCAGTAAACAGATCACCAGCACCCTTATTGTCAACTACAAGACCTGCAAAAGAGGTTTGTCCTGAGAAAGAAGCAAGAGGTGTAGTGCCGGAAAGCCCCCGTATATCAAGTCTGGCAAGAGGAGAAGTTGCTCCAATACCTACGTTACCTGTCGTGTAATAAATATCATTACCACTCGTTGTCCATTGACTTTGGGATTGAGAAGAGATAGTAAGCTGCTTATTTGTCGTATCAGAGCTTAATGTGATACCTGAGCCTGCATTAAAAGTAAAACTATCAGTGTTTGAACCTGCTGAAATAGTATTTGAGCCAATAATAAAATTTTTGAAAATTTTCTGACCTGATCCCGCATCAGTATTAGTAATAGTAAGTCCATTCACATCAATACCGCTTCCTGCTTTAAGATTAAGATCTCCAGTATTTCCTCCTAGTGAAAGTACTCCTGAGTTTGAAACAGTTAGAGTCTGAAGCCCTGCAACGTTAATCCCAAGTCCAGGATTTATTCGATAAACAATATTTGGAGCAGTAAGTCTTCCGCTGACAGTGACATCTTTTCCAAAGTACGCGTCGTCATTAAAAAAGCTTGGAACGTCAACGTTAAAGATAAAATGAGGATTACTGGCATTTTCTCCTAACACTGATTTATTGTGAACAGTAAGATCTCCGACCCCTTTAGATGAAGGAAGTCCTTGCAATTTAGAAAGTGCTGTACTGTTCGTAACCACAAAAAGAACTGCCACAACAGAAACACTTCCGAGCAGCACACCCACCACACTAAAAATGATGAATGCATTCTTCATCGTGTAAAGAAAAAAGTTAATTATGTTATAGTCATGTTTACGTATCCATAGATTACATGTTGAAAATGTATTAGTATCTTATTAGATACTATAATTTATTTAGACATAAAAAAAATATCTTGTAAAGAGATCTTCTATTTTGAATAGAAGATATGTACAATAAAACAAGAGAAACAATTTAAACCTGAAGCAGAGCTGCTTGCAGGCTTATTTGCCTTACAAAAATGAAAAAGATAGTGATAATAGAACTCATATTTTTACTTTTTTTTGCGTTTGTTACCAATAGTTTTTCTCCAGTACGTACTGTTTATGCACAGAATGTACTATCTTCTGGTATCGCAACATATGTTCAGATTAAAGATAACAACGTGCAAGAGGGAAGTATTGTAAGTGTTACCCATGGTGGATATGTCCTGACGAAAACTGCATATGACTCATCAGTCTTTGGAGTTGTCGTTACTAAGCCTGCAATTGCATTTGAAATTACTAACCAGAAAAATACCTATCCAGTAGTATCAGCAGGCAAGGTATATGTACGTGTATCAACGAATAACGGTGCAATTAAAGAAGGAGATTTCATCACGACTTCTACTACTCCGGGAGTGGGACAAAAGGCAATAGACAATGGTTTTATTATCGGCACAGCAACAGAAGACCTCAATATTCCAAAAGGCAAAATAGAGAAGATTCTTGTAATACTTGATGTTGGTCATACCCCTCCTGTAAATACCGCAACAACAAATTTACTAAATATTATGAAACTTGCCTTGTCTGCTACCTATATAACCCCTCTTAACTCGTTGCGATATGTTTTTGCAGCCTTACTTGTATTAGGGTCGTTTACTATTGGTGTGTGGTTTTTTGGCAGAGCCTCCAATACTGGAATTGAGGCAATTGGCAGAAATCCGCTTGCAGGCAGACTAATTATTCTAAGTGTATTATTGCATCTTAGTCTTGCTTTTGTCATGATAAGTTCAGGAATTGTGATGGCGTACTTAATTTTAGTACTATAATACTTATGTATATACTGCCCAATGTATTTCTATTTCTTATTGGCGCACTGATTGCGTTAGCCATGACAATATCAGCGCTTGTTGTCTCTTATATTTTACTTCTTACTAAATTTAAACACGGAGAAAAAGAGAAAATACTTCTTAAGGATCAAATGCAGCAGAATGCCATAATTCTCTTAGATAATGCTCATAAGGAAGCAATTCAGGTTATTGCTTCGGCTCATGAGAAGGCAAAGGAAATACTGGCAAGTACCACAAACTTTTCAGATGAATCAAAAACCTATCTTGCTTCAGAGATAAATAAATTAATGGTAAAGCAAGAACAGTTAGTTGCACAAAAAGCAGATGAAATTATGCGAAGTTATGATGGACTTCTTAAAAACCTTGAAAAAGATAGTAATACTATTCTCACCCAAATAGCAAAGGAACTTGAGAAGAAAGCGCTTACAGAAGTTGAAGATTTTCAAAAGTCACTTGAGATGGAAACTATTCATGCTCAAGATATAGTGAAACAAAAGCTTGAAGAACGCTATAAAAACCTTGATAAGGATATCGAAGCGTATAGAGATACGAAACTGAAAAAGATAGATGAAAATATTTATCAACTCTTAAATCAAATAATAAAAGATGTGCTTGGAAAATCTATAACTCTTGAAACGCATAAAGAACTTGTCCTACGGGCGTTAAATGAGGCAAAACAAGATATAACAGTTCATATGTAATCTATGGAAGCGGAAGCAAAAAACAAATTTACTACTCTTATAGAGCTTATTAGAACGACTGATGATTTGTATATACTTGAGACTGAGGTTGATATACTTCTCGCAAGCTTGTTTCATGTTGATGAAGAAAATTTTAACAAAACACTTTCTTCACAAGTACGAATAGCTATTGCTCAAGAAATACGTCATCTAATGCAGCAGGAAGGGATAAGTTCTGGTAATAAACAAGGGGTGAAAAGCTTACTGGATGAAATCAGTTCTTTGTTACACAAATTGCCTGTTATATATCTTACGATAGGTTTTGAGCCAAGTGATGATACAGTTACTACTTTTTCATCATGGGTTCGAAGCAACATTAAACATACAATTATACTTGATATTGTGATAAATAAGACGCTTATTGCAGGAGCGACTATTAATTACGAAGGGAAATACTGGGATTACTCATTTAAGACTGCCATGGACAAATTTTTTGGAGGAAAGAGCATAGCTCTTTCAAATATGATGCATAAATTACTTTCATGAAAAGCTTTGAAGCCTATACACAAGAATTAGGAGAAATAGGGATCGTACAGCGTATAAATAAGGTTATTGTATTTGCAGAAGGTTTGCCTTCTGTGAAGGTCAATGAACTAGTAATTTTTGAGGCTGGCGGATTTGGGCAAGTGCTTTCTCTTAATGATGAAGAAGTTGAAATTCTTCTTTTCTCAAAAGTCACTATTAGAGTAGGTACACGTATTACCAGAACAGGCCTGTTTCCTCAAATAAATGTGGGAAATGGAATGTTAGGAAAAGTAATAGACCCATTAGGTAATTCTCTTGAAACAACAGTGAATCTACAAGCATCTGAGTACCGTCCAATATTTGCAGAACCCCTTGGGCTTGCAAGCAGGAAGCGTATAAACAAAGCATTTGAAACAGGAGTAAGTATAGTTGATTTAATTGTGCCGTTAGGTAAAGGCCAAAGGGAGTTGGTAGTAGGAGATAGAAAAACTGGAAAAACTCAATTCATTTTACAAACTATTCTCAACCAAGCAAAACAAGGAACTATTTGTATTTATGCGGGTATTGGTAAAAAAAAGCTTGATATTAAAAAAATAGAAGAGTTTTTTGAGCGTAATGGTATCCGAGAAAGAACAGTGATTGTTGCTTCATCTTCTGATGAAGCTGCAGGAATGGTATATCTTACTCCGTATGCTGCTATGTCAATTGCAGAGTATTTCAGAGATCAAGGTATAGATGTTTTTTTGACGCTTGATGATCTATTGACTCATGCGAGATTTTACCGTGAAATAGCATTACTTGGTGGAGGATTTCCAGGGAGAAATTCTTATCCAGGAGATATTTTCTTTGCGCATTCACATTTGCTGGAGCGAGCAGGAAATTTTAAAGTCAATAAGGGTACAGGAGAAGCATCAATTACCAGTCTGGTAATTGCAGAGACTGCACAAGGTGATCTTTCAGGATATATTCCTACAAACCTTATGTCAATGACCGATGGACATATCTTTTTTGATGCAGAATTATTTACTCAAGGAAGAAAACCTGCTGTGAATCCCAGTCTGTCAGTTACCCGTGTGGGAAAACAGGTACAACATCCACTACGAAGAGATATTAATAGAGAAATAAATTCATTTTTAACATACTATGAAAAATCAAAGAATTTTTCTCACTTTGGAAATGAGCTTAATGAGGATTCACGAAGAATTCTTAATATGGGAGATAGAATTATGACTTTTTTTAATCAAGCATCAAATACTACTGTTCCTCCTGCTTTACAGATTCTTTTTTTTGGATTTATATGGCGTGGATTTTGGGAACATATAACATCTGCTGATATGAAAAGAGATATATTGAGACTTATTGATTTATATAGTTCGAGCGAAAAATTACAGCAAGATGTCAAAAATATTATAGGTGAAGCAACCACCCTTAATATTCTTTTAGGTAACCTTGAAAAAAATCAAACCTATCTTGATGGAGTAATGAAGTCCCTATAAACTTAGTTTTTCTTTCATATGGCAACTAAAAAAGCAGTAGAAAACGAAATTGAAACAGTTGGTACACTAAAAAACCTTATTGTTACATATGAAGAGATAGCGGCAAATAATATGAGGCGTATCAGAAATTCAGTAGTTAAGAAAAGGGATTTCCTTTCGGAAATAAACAAACTTTACAACGAAGTTCGTGCTTCTTATAAAAAAGAATTGGAAAGAATTCTCAAGTCAGCAAAATCCCACCATAAGGTGAATTTTTCCTTTATTAAGCATAACAATAAAACAGCGTTAGTTTTTCTTTCTGCAAATGCAAGTCTCTACGGGACTATTGTTAAGCAGACTTTTACTTTATTTAATGACCAGTTTCACAAACATAATGGTGAACCAATTATTATAGGGAGAATAGGCAAACAATTATTTGAAACAGCTAATCCTGGCATAGGATACACTTACTTTGATCTTTCTGACTCTATGCTTGATATAGAAGCATTGAGGGACATAGTTGTGCGTCTGGTTGAGTTTGAAAAAGTGATAATTTTCCATGGGCAATTCCAAAGTCTTCTCACTCAAAAACCTCAGTCGTATCTACTATCCGGTGGAGACAACATTGCTGAAGTCGTTGAGAATAAAATAAAGTATTTTTTTGAACCTAACCTTGATAAGATAATGGAATTTTTTGAAAAAGAGATTTTTGCCTCACTTTTTGAACAGGCTATTCATGAGTCTGAGCTGGCAAAATTTGCCTCACGCATGATATCTCTTGAGCAAGCAAGCGAGAATATAAAAACGAACCTTAAGAATCTTGGCCTTGAAAAAAGAATTCTTTTGCATCAGGAAATAAACAAAAAACAGCAAGGAACAGTTACTGCTATTTATGCGTGGAGAAAACGTATATGAACAAAAATACAGGTAAAGTTAAAAGCATAAAAGGACAAATTATTGAGGTAGAATTTCTTTTTCATAACCCAACTCTCCATACGATTTTGGTTCTTGAGGAAAACACGCAAGTCAAGATGCAAGTTTACGCATCAGCAACTCCTACAAGTTATTATTGCTTTCTTTTAACTCCGTCATATCATATTTCGCGAAGAAGCCGTGTCATTGACACTGGTAAGCTGGCGCATATAAGAGTCGGAGAGGAAATGCTTGGACGCGCACTTGATGTGTTTGGTAACCCGCAGGATGGCAAAGAAGACTTTACCTCAATTGAAGAACGGTCAGTATATCAAGAAGCACCTATATATAATGAAATTGCCACAAAGCAGGAAATTCTAGAGACTGGAATTAAAGCCATTGACTTATTTTGTCCACTCCTTAAAGGAGGTAAGCTTGGACTTTTTGGAGGAGCAGGAGTTGGTAAGACAATCCTTCTGACAGAGATTATTCATAATGTAGTTATGCTTGGGAAGAACCCTGCTGTATCTGTATTTGCAGGAGTTGGAGAACGTATTAGAGAAGGGTATGAGTTATATGAGTCTCTTGAAGAAGGAGGAGTATTGCCTTCAGTTGCGTTAGTCTTTGGTCCAATGAGTGAAAATCCGGTTATTAGATTTTTAACCGCATTTGCCGGTGTTACACTTGCTGAATACTTCAGAGATGAAAAGAATAAAGACGTTTTATTTTTTATTGATAATATTTTCCGTTTTGTCCAAGCTGGGAACGAACTCTCACTTCTTATGAATACTATGCCTTCTGAAGATGGGTATCAACCAACGCTTACCTCTGAAATGGCTTCTTTTCATGAACGGCTCATCTCAACTCACAAAAACTCAATCACTAGTATTGAGGCAATCTATATTCCAAATGATGATATTTTAGACCAGGCAGTCCAGTCTGTATTACCTTATTTAGATTCATCTCTTGTAATTTCTCGAAATATTTACCAGGAAGGATTGCTACCTGCTATTGATTTGCTTTCTACATTCTCATCAGCACTAAATCCTGATTTAGTAGGAGAGGAGCATTATAGTACTGCAGAAGACGCACAAGCGCTTTTGAAAAAGGCATTATCTCTTGAGAGAATTGTCTCATTGGTTGGACAATCAGAGCTTTCTCAAGAAGATCAAATATATTATCAACGAGCTAAAAAACTCAAATATTATATGACCCAAAGCTTTTTTGTAGCTGAGAAGCAAACAGGAAGAAAAGGAACCTATGTGCCCCTCAAAACAACTATACAAGACGTCAAGACTATTTTGGATGGGAAGATAGATACTGTAAGTGAAGGGAAATTTATGTATATCGGTAGTCTTTCTGATATTGGCTATGCAGGAGAAACGCAAGGGAAAGCTTAATATTATTATACGTGATAGAGAAAATATCCTTTTTGAAGGAAGTATTAAAGCTGTTACCTCCCGCAATGAAAAAGGAATTTTTGACGTACTTGCAGAACACGAAAGCTTTATATCCCTTATTAAAGAGTTCCTTATAGTTCATCATCTTGATGGAGCAAAAAAGGAAATAAAATTAGAACAAGGGATAATCAAAGTCTACAAAAATACTATTAATGTGTTCCTCGGCCTTTGAGGAAAATAATCTAATTAACTATCCACCAGTTGACTTTAATATCCTGATATAGCGGGTAGGGAATTGCAATAGTAAATGAACCCATTTCACCTGTATTGGGATTATTTTCTGTCTGCCGTGCAATATATGGGGTAATTCCTTGGGTATCTGATGCTGCAGTAAGATATATTAATGATGATTTTGTTATATAAGGAGAGAGAATTGTTCTCTCTGTCTCATGGGCAATAACAATAGCAGTTCCTGCTGAACTGCTTGCAACCGTTTCTGTCATTGAAGTATCAGCTTGTACCCCTCTGACAATCTGTAAACCATTAGCAACAATATGGGAAAAAGTTCCACTCCCTGATGCAATAATATCGCCAATCTGACTTACCTTAAATATTCCGCTTTGTGATGCGTTTTGCACGACAAGAGAAGAATTAGAAGTATTTTGCTCTCCAAGTTTCACTATAAGGTCTGAATCGGAGTGAGGAGCCAGGATATTGGTAACAATTTTCCCATTAACCCGTATATCTTTGATAAAGGTTGCGTTACCTGAAACACTCAGATTACCGTCTGTATCAATTGCTACCAGCCCACTTTCAAACTGTACATTGCCTTGTCGGAGCTGTTCAATCAATAAATCACCTCCAAGCGTATTTATGGCATTATCAGCAATTGTCATACTTGCGCCAATATAGAGATTTCCTGAGACAGATACATCTGAGAGACTTGATGAACCAAATACCATAAGACCTTGATTAAATTGTGCGAAATCAGAACTAAGTGTTGGAACATTGGTGAGTACACTTGAAAAGCTTGAGATATTAGAATATTGAGTTTTTAATTGCCAGCTGCTATTAGTAAGTAAAGTCGAAGCAGAAGAGGAAGCAATAAGCGAGCCTGATTCAGTTGCAAGAGTTGCGCTCTCAGTTGCAGAAGACAAAGAAGCAATCTCAGCTGAACTGCTAGCATTCGCACTCTCTGATGCAGTTACAGATTGTATGATGTTATAAATATTAGTTATATAATTCGCAGAGAGGGTAGCTGCTTTAAGACTAAGGCTTTCAATATCATCTGCAATAATTTTCCTGGCATGTAAGGTGCCGCTTATTGTAGCATCTGTTGTGGTTACCCCGTTTGTAGTAAGCTGTCCACTAAAGCTGGCATTGCCTTGATTATCAATAGTTGCGACTGCTGCAGAACTTGCGGTATTGCTATTGAGTACTGCAAGCTTTCCTTCAGTAAGACGTAGTGCAATTGCAGAATCCGAAGCAATAGGAGAGACAAAATTGGTTTGGAGAGAATTAGCAGTAAGGCTAAGGGAGGGAAGCTGGTATTTGTTCTGGAGTATATTAATAAGAGTTGAGGCAATATAATCCTTTAGAGTTTTTCCTCCAATTGTAATATTGTCAGTTGCTACGAAGAGAGACGAGGTTGAGAGACTTTGTACTTCAATTGCTCCGGCTTGGATATTCCCAACTATTTCTTTGGCAAAGGCAGCAATGCGCTCTATAATATTTCTCTGTGAGTCCTTTAAAACATATTGTTGGTTCAAATCTTCTGAAAGATTGAGATTTCCTGTATCTGTCACATATACATCTGGATCATACCAGCCTGGATTTACCTCAACTAAGATACTACCAGTGGTATTTTTGCCTGAGAACCCTTCAATTGCCCGTCCTACAATTTGTCCAGCTTTTATTGCCTTAACTCCAACTCCTGGCAGAGTTGAAGCAGTTATCATATCTCCAGGCAGAATAGTTCCATTAGCAGTTGAAACATATGTTCTGACAATCCCTGTCATCCCTACTGCAATTGATGTGTTTCCCTGATCTTGTCCTGCAATTATTGTAGGATGAGAAGAAGCAACTCCTATAATAGCTTGAGAAATTTGGCATGCTTGCGCATTCCCATTTTGATTTAGACAGACCAGCGAGCCAAAAGGAATTTGAGTTGTAGAGTCTTTTTTTATGTATTCAGCCCAGTCAGCAATACCTGATTGAGCAAGTTGAATACCGGTTGCACCGTTACCTTGAATAGAGCCCACGATGCCAATGCCTGCAGTCTCGAAGCTAACAAAGTGATTTGATGTATTAATGGTAGTATGTGATGTATTTCCCAGTTTTACTACTACCCCAGCAGCAGTAGTGGCAGTACTATTATTATAGAACTGTGCGACTGCAGATGCGGTTTGCGTATCTGCAACATCTAGCTTAAAGGAAGGAACAGGTGAGCCAATTCCAACATTTCCGTTATAGGCAATGACAAAGCGATTTTTTCCGGAAGTGGAAGCAGCAAACACATCACCGTTTCCTAATGTATCAACCACAAATGCCGCATTCGTTGTTCTTCCAGAAATTGAGGCAACTGGTAAAGTAGCACTGCTGCCATAAATCTGCAATTGTCCTGCTCCTGATGCTATATTGCCAAGAAAGATATTATCTGATGCAATTAAAGAAGAAATTATTCCATTACTTCTTTGCCAGTAGCCACTAATAGTTGCAGAATTGCTAAGGAAAAGATTGTCAATATAGGCATTAGCAAAATGCAGAGAAGGAGAACCAAGGTTAAAGCTTCCGGTAGTTATTGGAACAATGTCTGAGGCAATTGTACCGTTAAGGATGAAATTTCGCCCAACAGGAATAGTTGCTCCGCCATTCAAGCTGGTGGTTCCTGAAACTGAAAGTGAGTTATTAATAATAGTAGTTCCTGAAGTACTTGCAATAGTAATAAATGAAGAATTTCCACCGATATAGAGGTTTTCAGCATTTGTGTTTACAAGATTAAAAACAGAAGAGTTTGTAGTAAGTGCATTGCCATTGACACCCAGATTATTGGAAAATGTGCCTGTACCGTAGTTATCTACAGTAAATCTAGCAATTCCGCTAACAGAAGCGCTAATCAAAGGACCTGTTGAGTCTTGATTAAGAGTTAAGGCTGATTGTCCACTCGATGTAGCAAGAATAGCTACTAAATCATCAATTTCTAAAGCTCCTTGGCTGGAAGGAATATTGTTATTGTTTGATGTGTTTTTTATTGGTTTCTGAATATCTACAAAACCCGTACCATCAGGGTTAAGTTCTATATTTGAATTGGTTCCTGCAGTTGTATTAAGTATAAGCGTTTTCCCTGATAGGGTAAATTGTCCTCCAATTGCCTGAAAGGTCGGAGTGGCAGTGCCTCCAATTGTTAAATTACCCGCAGAATCCAATGCCAGTACTACATTTGAAGTATTGGCAGTTTGAGTAATTGGACTAAGCCCATCAAGACTTTGGGCGGAGACTGCCTTTGCTACATTAGCTAGTTGCTGACGTGGAGCAAGCTCTGGATTTTCACCGATACTTATTCCAAGCCAAAGAGCTGGGTTATTAGCAAAAAGACTTTGGGGGATAGCACAAATATCGTTAGCAGGTGATAGTGGTGGAGTGCCATTATTGCAGAATTTTCCTGCATGACCTTTGTTATCAGCACCTAACAATATAGAAAAGTTCCCATTCCCATCTGGAACTACGGTATGTACTTCTTCCCAAAGCCTTGCTGAATTACTTGCAAATTGGTCATTATAAATAACAAAACGCAACTCTTGGGCAGTTGTGATAGGAGAATTATCCTTGTTAGTAAGCCGTCCTTCAAACGAGAGAATCCGCGGAGGAGAAAGTGGTAACTGAAGAAAAGGAATTTTTTTAGCGGTTAATGGCAATAATAAAGAGTAATAGCTTATGAAAGCGAGACTAGAGATAGTTATGAATAAAACCGCAAAACGGATATAGCGAAAAAATGTATACTTTTGATATTTTTTATACCATTCAGGCTGTTTATATAAAAATAAGTAGACTCCTTTTTTATACCATGGATAGTTTTTTGTAGAACTTGCAAGAGGGGCATAGAGACTTTTTGAAATGTTATGGATTTTTATATTTTGATTACTTTTTTTAAGCCTTAGAATGCCTGGAAAAAATGGAGGAATAACATTGGCTATATTTCCAGTGCTAGATTTTGTTAGTATTTGATTTTTATTGATAGGGTAATAAGAAGTAAAGTCAGATTCTTTAAGCATTTTATCTACTGGTATGAAAACTTTCTTTCCTTTTATTTTCCATATAAGATACTCTAGTCCTTCAATGCTTTTTACGAGAGGATTTATTGTAATTACATCAAATAGTAAATTGATAGCTTTTATTATCTTTTGAAACATTCGTATAGGAGCAAAAGGAGAGTAAAAAGCACGTTCTTGGCTTTTTGTTTGAGAAAGCTGCTTCTCAAAAGTTGTAAGTTGCTCTAGCTTAATTGATGGTAAAGGTGTAGTTTGTGCTTCCTGGCTCGTATGTTGGATTATCCTAATATCTATTTGATTTCTAATATAGCCCTTCTGAATGCACCAGGAGGTATATTTCCTAAGAGAAGAGAGTTTACGGTTCACCGATGCGGGTGAGAACTTCGCATCGTTCAGGAGTCTCATTTTGTATTCTTCAATTAACTCGCTTGAGATACAATCCAATACGTGCTTTTGTCTTTTTGTCAATTCAATATCTGTTTTAGTAACTTCTGCTGTCCAGGAAAGGAATTGTTCAATATCAATGATATAGTTTTTAATAGTTAGATAGGAAGATCGATTTTCAATAAGGAAATGTTTAAACTCTTTTATATGATATGGATCCTTTAACTCATGGTTTTGTGAAGAGATTGAAGCCTGTTCAAATGGATTTATCTCTATAGAACGGTTTTGTTTGAGGAATTCAAAAAACTTACGGAGCGAAGAAAGATATCGTTTTAGCGAACTTTCAGCTGATATGCTAGGAAATGCTTGCTCACTATTTAATTGGCTTGGCAACGTTTCTGATTTGCTTAGTAAATTTCTCTTATAACTTTCAATTATTTCAGAGCTTACTAGTTTTGCATCAAAGCTCCGCTGAGATTTCTTCTCAAACCAATTAATAAATTTTCTTGTATCAGCAAGATAATTTTTAATGGTTATATCTGAAGGCCTATTCTTTTGTGAAAGTAAATAGTGCTTAAACTGTTCTAAAAGTTCCATATCTTCTCAATTTCCTGCCTGAAGGATAGGGAAGATGGTAGAAAAGCCATAGAATAGCTTTTCTGTGAAAATATAAAATTATTAGTATATTTAGTAAGAATTGTCATAGAGTATTTATCTTATTGTACTTTTTTCCGCAGCCTCGAGATTATACAGATTATACATTTTATACAAATGAAATATACTACTAATAATAAAGTAGATGAGATGAGCATCCTTGTCAATAGCTATTTACATCTAAAATTTTATATATTTTGTTATATTAAAATACATTAAATTAATTCTAAGGAGGACTATTTTATTCATGAAAACACCTTATAGAGCTGTGAAAAGACATGTTTTCTAATAATTTTTAAAAAACATGCAACGCAGAAGAAGATTTTTGAAAATATCAAAGTATAATTAAATAAATCATTTAGATTTAAAAATTTATGATAGATTTTGATAGCCTTATAGAAATACCAAAATTTATCGTGAAAAGCAAAAAAAGTTTTTTTAATAATTTTGGGCACAAAAAGTTAAGTCTTTATTTACGCAGGTTAAAAGTATGCTTAAAAATAAAGATTGATAGTAATTATAGGATGAATTTATAGAATATGTGCCCATACGATTTTGAGGCTAATTTTTAGACGCCAAAATAACAAGAGAGTTTAATTATACAACATCTACAATATGGGGCTAAAATTAGCAGTAATAGAATATTTATGCTAAGAATTTAAATATTAAATTTGGATTGATATAAAGAGGATTACAAGAAATATGTCTGGATTATGATAGAAATTGGTAAGAAATAAGCTGTCATACAAATCTAAAGAAACTCTTAATAAAGAGAGTAAATATATTTCAAGCTTTTTATAAGTTAATGAACCTAGGAGATAGTTTTATATTTTAAAAAGATTTTGGCTACTATTTTATTATATCATATTTTGAGAATAGAGAAAGCCTTTTAAATGACCTACAAGACTCTATATTAAGATTAGCTTGATAATATGGTCTTTTTTCAAGTGCATTAAGAGTAATTCGAGTTGGAAATTAATTACTTCCAGTTTTGTTGAGAGATTTTTCTACCGAAAAATTAGAAAGAAAAGTAATTTTCCTGTAGTTATATTTACCTATATGTAAATCGGTAAATATAATATACCTATAATTTATTAACGAAATAAGAAAACTAGCCATTTTAATGGTAAAACTATTTATTATTGAATCTAAAATTTAGAAAATTAAAAATAATACGAAATATAATTACCGAAGGATTAAAATTTTAGCCTCATTTTAGGAAAGCAAAAGAATGTATTAGCAGCCAACATTATAAAATGATAAAATTTAATATGAAAAAAGGTAAGGTTTGCATACTCTCAAAAAAGATGAGGTCATGTAATCGTTTTAGAGGAGAAATTGTAAATTAACCATTGGGTAGCATCAAAAAATACCTTTAAATCAATGGAGGTAATAAAAATTGAAAAGCTCCTAATGGAATAAATTATTGAGGCTAATTATTAAATAAACATCCCGAATAAACCTCATAGTATAATCTGAAGCTTATAGCAAAATTAATAGCATCCAAGATGTTTAAGCTCATAGTTTACCCTTAAAACGAATGCTATCAAGCCTAATATAAATTATAGGTTTATATTGTTAATAACAATATGCATTAGAAAATAGGGAAGTACATAATTTAAACGAATCTATAAAGGAGTAGCCTCAAAAACGATTATATGACCTCAATTTATGCAAGAATAAGCAAATTCCGAGCGCAGTTTTTCCTATAACTCACTAAAATGGACGCTAGATAATCCTAGCGAAGAAAATTACTTATAGGTTCTTTAATGTAAGAATTTTATATAAGTATTGACATCTAGATTAGATTAAAGTTAACATTTTTTTAGAACAGATAAATAAGCAAATAATACGAAGATTAGAGATGCATGACAAATTTACGCACAAAATACAGCGTCGAGAATTATAAAAATATAGTCCTATAAATTTAAATAAGTATAATTCATATAATATTTTACACATTTTTATGGCTAAAAGACTTTCCGCAAAACAAAAAGTATTACTTATAAAAAAAGTACTATCAGGAGAGAAAATATCTGTAGTGAGTAAAGAGACAGGTGTTTCTCGAACCATTTTCTACCGTTGGATACACATTTACAAAAAAAACCTTACTTTAGAAAATCTTCATCCCAAAAAACATTGGAGAAAGTTATCTCCTGAGATTGAGAGGAAGGTGTTTAAGACTGCATTGCAGTATCCTTTTTATAATGCTGAGGAAATAGCAAAGCTAAATAATGTAAGTACAGGATATGTAGCAATTCTTCTCAAGAAACATAATTTAGGTAAAAGTCAGCTAAGAAGCAGCCACAAAAATACAATTGGTATGAGATTGTTTAGAACTACCATTTTTGAGGATAAACTTAGATTTATAGAGAAATTTGAAAGAGGAGAAAAGGTCAGCAATATCTGCAAAGAGTATCATATCTCGCGGACCGTGTTTTATAAATGGCTTAATCGATATAAGAATGCGAAAGAAGAGAATAGACTTCAAAGTCTTGAGTCGTTAAGAAGAAAAGGGGAAACTCATTGGAAGTTTATCAATGGGGCACCAGAGTCAATTTTGACAGTCATACATAAACATCCAGAGTATGATGCGAGAAAAATAGCCTTAGAGATTTATAGAAAAAATGGAAAGCAAATAATAAGTGCGTCAGGCATATACTACTTTCTGAAAAAATACCAGTTAAATACATATCAGAAGCGATTAACTTATTTAAAATCTCAAACGAACGGTATTAGTCAGAAGCAGCAAATGCCTGAAGTAAGGGTAGTAGGAAAAGTCAATTACCCCTTGGCTCAAAATATTTCTCCTTCCCCCAAAACTATTGGAAGCTATATCTTGCTATCATTTATTCTGTTTATATTTTCGTTTCTGCTTGGTTTTTTTATTCTGTTTAGTCTCAATAGTTTTTATCATGATCAAAATCTTTTAGTATTTGCCATCCTTAATCTGCATAAATTGTCTTTTGTCTATAAATTCACAATACATGAATAAAGCTTTGTAGTAACTTGTAAGACCTGTCAAACTAGTTAGTAATAAAATTAGTTGTAATTAGTTGTTAAAACTTCTTACTCTTCTGGAAAAAGATTACAGTCCTTTGAAAGATGAAACGAATTTTTATTCAATTTTCCCCATAGTAAAATTAATAGGAAAAGAAGATCTTCTTACGAGATGTTTAAATTAAACCATTTATCTATTTTGGAATATAAAACATAAGGTTTTATAAAAATTATAAGATTTGCATATTGAAGACCACTGTTCAAAAAAATCTTTTTTGTTTAGTTTACCTATTATCACCAAAGATGTTTACATTTTATTTAGATTTTTTAGCTTCGTAAGACAATAACTTTCTTGTGGGCGGGAGAGTAATTTCAAAAGATAGTTTTGATTTTAGCTTTAAATAAATACTTACGCTGTTTTTATTTAAACCTATATTGAGTATTGACAATAAATCCACAACATTGTTAACATTTTTGTAGAGCCATTTTCTCTGCCTGTATGTATAAAAAGCTTACGCCTGATAAAAAAATTAGCCTCATAAAAAGAATATTGTCCGGTGAATCCGTTACAAAAATTAGTACAGAACAAGGTCTATCTCGAACAATTCTTTATCAATGGGTAAGGAGATATCAATCAACCGGCTCCAATGGAAAATCTCAAATTTTTGCCACTACTATTATAAAGAGGCAAAGGCATTGGAAAGCCTTTGATAAGAAAACAGAAAATGCAATTATCAAGTTTGCTCTTAAAAATCCTTCTTATTCTTCTGAAAAAATAGCAAAACATTTCAAAATAAGTAGCAACGGAGCATGGAGAGTGCTGAAAAGAAAAAATTTTAACACTAAAAGACAAAGAGAACTTCATCTCAAAAATTTCGGGCCAATTGTTGTAAAAGAATTATCTTTTTCAGATAAGCTAGGAATGATAAGCCACTTTCAAGCGGGAAAAAAAGTTTCAGATATTTGCAAAGAATTCGGAGTATCCCGAACTATTTTTTATCGTTGGCTGAAAAAATATAATGAAGCCGGAGGAAGAATTTCTTCTCTTGAAAGTAACAGACCGGAAGGACAAAGACACTGGAAATTTATTCCTGAGGCTGAAGAAAGAGTAATAGATGTGGTTATAGGCCATCCTGATTTCTCAGCACAGAAGATAGAAAAATATCTTATAGCAAAAACTGGAAAAAAGATTATAGGGCACAGCGCAATTCATAAGATTCTTAAGAAGTTAGAGCTTAATACCTATGAACGACGATTAACATTTGCCACTTCCCAGCAGAAGAAAGAGATAGAAATTTCAGCAATTGAAGAGGTACAAGTGCCAAAGGTTCTACGCTATTCGTTTAGCTCGTTCTTATCGCCTCCGTTGAGATTCTGGATAAGTCCAGAAATAAAATTGTACCTTGTTCTCTGTATCATTTCATTTTTTGTCTCCATCGTTAGTATAACTACTGTATCTGAATATCTTAAAGTGATTCCTTTATGGATCTTCATGGGCAAGTTGACTGCATTTTTCTCATTAGTAATGGGTATTATTTTCTTTATCTACTCAGCCAAGTACTACATCACAATTGCGATTGTTTTATCCTTTTCAAGGAAAGGAGAGCAGTCAGGCAAAGGGCTAGGCTCTTTATTTGGGAATATTTTTGGGTTTTCATTCGATGTTACTACAGAAAAAGTTGGTAGGAACGGTTTATCTACAGATATAGCTCATACTACTCTTCAAGAGCATCCGTTCGTCTCAATCCATGTGTCTACGTATAACGAGAAGAGGGTGATAGATAGGCTTTTGACTGCGGTGACGAGTATGGAATATGACAATTATGAAATCGTGGTAGCAGATGATTCCAATGATGAAACGTATGAGCTTTTGAAGCAGTGGGAACATAATCCGCGCATAAAGATATCGCATCGAGATACAAGAGATGGATATAAAGGAGGAGCACTAAGTCAGGCTTTGAGAGTTACAGACCCCAAAGCAGAGTATGTGATGGTTTTTGATGCTGACTTTATCCCGTATCCTGATAGCATTTCCCAGTTTTTGAAGTATATTAAAGCAACGGTTGGGAGTTTGGAAGAGGAGAGAATACGAGAGAGTAAGGTAGCAGCAGTGCAAGGATACCAGTGGCATGTGTTGAATAAATCAGAGAATTGGATAACACGAGGAGTACGGAGTGAGTATGCAGGGAGTTATGTTATGGAACGTTCAGGAACAGAGCTTTATGGAGGACTCAATCAAATTTCAGGTTCTGTGTATATGATACGAAGAGATGTACTTGAGCAAATAAGGTGGGGAACCTCAATTACTGAAGATTTTGAATTAACTCTTAAGCTGTATGAGAAAGGGTATAAAGTTCTATACACTCCTTATATCCAGGCACCAGCTGAGGCAGTTTCTACCATTAAAAGACTTATCAGACAACGCATGCGTTGGGCTGAAGGACATTCGCATAATGTCAAGAAAATGTTTGTAAGACTTCTCTTGTCTCCCAAGCTTTCTTCCTCTGAGAAGTTTGAGTTTATCTATCTTGCTCCATACTATTTGCAGGCTGCATTCTTTATCGTTGGTACTGCTGCCTGGTTTTTTGCTGAGACAATCTTTAGAGTCAGACTTTCTTTCTGGACAGAAGTGTGGGGATGGTCTTTGGTCTTTACCAATCTTTTTGCTTTGCCATTGATGAATATGGTAGGACTCTTTATGGAGGAGTCAGAGGAAAAGGATTACTTGGGATTACTTTCATTTACTGCACTTTCCTATATCTTAGCACCCTTTCAAGCCTATGCGGCAGTGAAAGGATTCATTGAGAAAGAAGAAGGACCCTGGTTTAGAACTCCTAAAACTGGTCATATTACTGATACCTTTATACCTGGAAGATTGTCGCGATTTGTCAAAGGAGTTTTGGGTAAAAAATCTCATGCTTCAGGTTTTTCAATGAGCAATAATCCTTATTTAGCAATCCAGACTGCCTATAACACTTTCTCCAGCTTTCATATCAAGCGCCGAAGATTTGGAAGACTTGTGAATTCAGTAATTGTAATTTTGTTAATCTGCACTATGACCATTTCTTATTCAGCCTATGGAGTCCCGCAGGCTTTGGCAGCAACACAAGATTACTACTTGCATACAGGTATAGCACCAGGGACTCCTGCTGCACCAACCTCATCTAACTATATGAATTCAAGTGTACCTGCATCATCTGCCGGAGTTGAAATGAGAGCACAGAGAAACAATATGAATTCAGGAACGCTCAACTACACTTGGTATTCTGAGATTCTGCCAAGCGGAGCAGATGATGCAGTCTTAGGAACAGGACAATATCAAGTAAATATCATTAAAAATGCAGGAGGACCTGCTGCTGCCCGTATTATTAATTTTGGTATACAGCTTTTTGTTTCTAATGCCAATGGTGCTGCCCAGAATCAACTTATGGCAAATACAGCACGTATCAATATTGGATCAAACGGGAATTACACAGCTTTATCGTTTAACATCGGTAATATGACAAGTAATTACAATATTCCGGCAAGCAACCAGCAAAGGGTTGGCTTTAGAATATTCTGGAAAAACTCTACCAATGATGGAAATACTTTTACCAATTTGGCTGTGAATAATTCATCAGCGCCTTTTGTGGTCATTATGCCAAAATTCCAGGTACCGGAAATTCCTCTCAAGGTTGTTGCAATTCCAATTTATATTCTCACTCCGACATTACCAACGCTTGTTCGCGCTTTTATAGAGAGGAAGAAAAAGAAGAAGAAACATATCTGGGAAGAGCTTGCTGATGACTGGCAATGGTTATTTAGAAATCTCACAGGCTACAGAAAAGATTATATAGAACTTGATGTATAAAAGTATTGACGCAGATTATTGCAGAAGTATAGAATCATGAAACTTACTATGCAGACTCACAAATGGGAAAGAGGAGGAATAGCCAAATTATTTATTACCTTCTTGTGTATATTTGTTAGTGGTATTCTGGCAGGTATTGGGATACCACATTTCATTCCGCGAGTTAATCTACAAGCTCAGAATAGTGAAGTTAGGAGTGGAGGATACAAGTTCATAAATCCGCTTCTTGAATGCAACATCTCAGAAGACAATACAGAACTTATCCCATTTAAGAATAAACTGCAAGATAGCATTAATCAAAAACTGGCAGCAGGTGTTGCGACAAAAGTCTCAATATATTTTCGTGACCTAAACAATGGTCCATGGATTGGAATAAATCAGGATGAAAATTTTGCGCCAGCCAGCCTTTTAAAAGTGCCTCTTATGATGTCTTACTATAAAGAAGCAGATACAAATCCATCAATTCTTGAAAAAAAGATGACGTATGCCAATGTACCTGACAATGATACAGCTCAAAACTTTAAACCCTCCAGACGGCTTGAATTCAATAAATCGTACACAGCTGATGAATTAATCAAGTATATGATTGCATATTCTGAAAATAATGCCTATGCGCTTTTGGTAATGAATACAGATGATGAGACCTTCAGTGAAGCGTATAAAGATTTAGGGTTTGAGGTACCAGGACTCAGAACTCCTGATGATTTTATTTCAGTCCAGCAGTATGGGACATTTTTTAGAATACTCTATAACGCTTCGTATCTTAGTAAAGCCTACTCCGAAAAAGCACTCTCACTCTTAAGTCAGGTGCAATTTAGAGATGGTTTGGTTGCAGGCGTTCCTAAAAATATCAGGGTAGCGCATAAATTCGGTGAGCGAAATAGCAACATAACAGGAGAGCTTCAGCTCCATGATTGCGGGATTGTATATTATCCCAAACATCCGTATCTTCTTTGTGTGATGACACGGGGAATTCATTTTAGCCAGCTGGCATCAGTTATTAAAGATATTTCCAAGATAACCTATGAAGAAGTTGATAGGCAAATTAAAGCAAATAACTAATACACCAAACAGAAGGCAAAAACTTATCAGGCGTCTTATCCAGGGACTCGTGCTTTTTGCAATATTTTGTATGGCAATTGGCAATATCTCTCCTGAAAATGATATCTACTGGCAGCTTAAAATAGGAGAGTCAATCTGGAAATACCATATTTTTCCAACTAGAGACCCCTACAATTTCACCAATCCAAACGCAGTCTGGACGCTTGAGGAATGGACAGTTGAGGTACTATTTTATCTTCTTCAGACCTATTTTGGCTGGTGGGTACTTATTCTTCTTAAAGCAGTGATTGTGACGACAGCCTTTGCTATCTTGCTCCATATTCTTAATAAAATGAAAATCAATCTCTATCTCTCATTAGCTGCATTATTTTTAGCAGCAATGGTCAATACGAGAGGGTATTGGTCTGTTTTCCCGTCTTTATTTGAGTATCTCTTTGTAGTTGTTGCTTTTTACTGTATGGAGCTCTATCGGCAAGGGAAATTTAGGCTGTGGCCTTTTGTAATTCCTTTTTTCTCTTTGCTTTGGGCAAATTCGCATGCATCGTTCTTTTTATTGGAAGGAATAACTATAAGTTATATAGTAGGGTCAATTATAGGACGTTATCTTCAAAAACGTTTCCCAGGTTTCTCTCCTTGGGATGGGTTATTCAGCCTAAAACAAATACGAGACGCAGGACTTGCTACTTTTGTCGCATTCCTTATGCCGTTTTTTTCTCCCAATTTCTACAATACATGGCTCTATCCTTTTATCATCTCAGGCGCTAAGTTCTCAACCACCTATGTGAATGAATATATCTCCTTCCCAAATTATGTGAGTTTTTTCCAAAGCTCCTATCTTGTTTCATTCTCCATTATCTTGTTTGTTGGAGTAGTCCTTCTTATGCTTTTCTCAATTAACAAGGTAAATCCCATCGATGTGATTTTGCTTATGCTCTTTTCTTATCTTGCCTTTAGAGCTTTCCGGCACTTAGCGATTTTTTCACTCATTGCGCTTCCACTTTTTGTACGATATGCGTCTATCTGGTTTCGTGAGTATCGGGGATGGCTAGCACGAAGCTTGATAAAAGATGTGTTGATGATAGTTCTTATTTTAAGTTTTCTGTTTTGGTATAAGACCAAACAAGTGCCGTTTGGACTTGGGATTGATATGAGCGGATTCCCCGTTGATGCTGCCAACTTTGTTCTGAGAAACCATATTGAGCCTAACATGTTTAATCATTACAATTACGGCGGATTTCTGATTTGGAAAATGCCAGGATACAAAGTGTTTATTGACGGCAGGCTTGAGATGTATTTAGGTCAGGCAGGTGATGATTACTTGACAGTCCTTGAGGCCCGGCCTGGATGGGAAAAAGTACTTGATAAATACCATGTCAATTTTTTCCTCAATTACGCTACAACACCTATCACCAAAGTTTTACTGGGAAGAAAAGATTGGAAGCTTTTATATTTTGATTCCCAATACGTGGTTTTTGTCAAAGATACTAGACAAAACTACGATGTAATTAGCCGTTACTATGACCCAAGTATCGCTGATGAATATAAAAAAAGTTTTATGGCTACAATTGCCAAAAACTCAGCTGAAGAATTCAATCAAGACGGTCTCAAACAAGTGCAAGCTGGGAATCTGCAAGCTGCTGTTTTGGATTTTGAGAAAGCAGTTTTTCTTGATTCTCACAATCTTATCGCAGTTGAGAATCTTGCCCAGGCGTATGTTGATACACGAGCTTTTGATAAAGCATATTATGCCTATAAACTTGCACTGTTGATTGACCCAACCAATCAGTTAGCAAGTAAGCGATATACTGAGCTTAAGACAATGCTTGGGCTTAAATAAGAACTTATGAAGCTATTGAATAACAAACTTTTGTATCCTTTGCTTTTGTGTCTTTTGATACTGGGTTTTCTTAATCGGGGATTAAGCAGTAATCAGGTTTTTTTTCAGGCAGATGAAATTGCTTCAGACCTTTTGCATTTTGCGTATCCATACCATCAATATTGGGCTGATGAATATTTACATAAAGGCAAGTTTATGGAGTGGAATCAATATCTAGATTCCGGATTGCCAATTCTTGCTGAGGCTCAAGTTGGTATTCTGTATCCTCCAGCAATTATTTTATACTTGCTTTTTCCGGACCCTTTGGCATTTAATTTACTTATTATTTCAAGCGTACTTCTTTTAGGATTGGGAATGTATTGGTTTGCTCTGGAAGTTGGACTTTTGCCTTTATCAGCATTCTATGCAAGTGTTCTTTTTAGTTTTTCAGGATATATGGTAGCGCGCATCCGGCATGTGCCAATTCTCACATCTTTAGTATTTCTGCCATTTGCGCTTGTGGTAACGGAAAGGCTTATTAAAACTTATCGTATGCGTTATACCTTGTATCTTGCAATTCTAGTCGCACTCTCTTTCTTTGCCGGTCATTTGACTACTACATATGCGGCAGTATTTATTGTTGTAGTCAATTTTTTCTTGCGTCTTTTTCTGGATTTTAAAGAACGCAAAAAAGAATCACTAAAACCAATCCTTTTCTTTCTGGGAGGATTATTCCTTGGTCTTTGTCTTGCAGCAATTCAAATTCTTCCAAGCCTTGAACTTATTGGGTACTCAACACGTTCAGCAACGCAATTTACAGAAGCAATTAGTCCAGTGTATAAATTGTCGTATCTTTTGATGTTTTTAAATCCAACAATTTTTGGCGATCCTTCAAGCGGAACATGGAATATTGGACAAGGAAGTTATTGGGAAAATATTGGGTATGTTGGTATTTCGGCACTTTTTTTAGCTTTGGTTGCGTTAGTCTTTTATTGGAAGCGAAAACAACGACTCATTATTCTGTTTGGGGGTATGACTGTAATTGCACTTCTTCTTGTGCTGGGACAAAATACCCCAATATTTCATCTCTTATGGGAAGGATTTCCAGGATTTGGTTTCCTGCGAATTCCAGGTAGATTTCTTTTTGCCGTCGTTATGTTCTTAAGTCTTCTTGCTGCGTTTGGCCTGCAAGCACTTTTTTCACATCTTAAAAAAAGACAAAAAGGTATTGTTACGCTTGGGATTTTTTCTCTGACACTTATTGATTTGTGGGGATTTGGATATAGCTTTACCAATGTCATACCCGCTTCTTATTTTTCTCCTCCTTCATCAGTAAAATTTTTGAAAAAAGATGCCACTCTTTTTCGTATACGAAGTCTTGAAACAAGTTTTGCCTTTTGGCAGAAAGCATGGAGTAAAGAACATGGCTGGAGAAATGGAGTGACAAGTTATATGAAGCAACGAGTATATCTTGAGCCCGATTTAAATTTAGCCTTTCTACTTGCATCTCCAAGTATTATTTATGAGCTATCAGGACATTTCGTTGTCAAAAAATCTGCAGAACTTGATAATCTCCTTTTAGATATCTCTCATGAGTCACCAGATAAGGTAGCAGGGCTTTTGGCAATGGAAAATGTAAAGTATATCCTTTCACCAACAAAAATTTCTCTGCCGCATCTTACACTTGCGTATTCAGATAGTTCTCAGCCTGACTTCCCAGTGTATATTTACAAAAACACTAAGTGGTTAGAAAGAGCGTATTTTGTCGGGAAAGCAATTCCATTTTCTGATACACAATCTCTTACAGAGGTAATTGCTTCATCCGGCTTTTCTCCAACACAAGAAGTGTTGTTGCAGGCAATTTCCAAAAACATTGATACTCAGGGAAAGGGCAAAGTAACTATACGTTCATATCAGGACGAAGAAGTCCATCTTTCTGTTACCTCAGATAAAGGAGGGTATGTGGTTCTCTCAGATACGTATTATCCAGGATGGCATGCATATGTTGATGCAAAAGAGGTACCAATCTTGCAAGCCAATTACGCATATCGCGCGGTAGAAGTTACAAAAGGAACGCATACTGTCCAGTTTGTTTATAAACCTTTATCAGTCAAGCTTGGTATACTCATTTCTATTGGCACGGGTATTCTTTTACTGCTTTCTACTGGTTTTTATCTATGGAAACGAAAAAGCTTAAGCTAATCTGGAATCAGGTCCCGGAAGATTACTATGAAAAAGGTTGGACAACCAATTTCTTACAAAAAATCTGGCACGGAAACAAGTGGAGAGTACTTCAACGTTTGCTTGAGCAGAATGAAAAAAAGATACTGGATGTCGGGTGTGCTTCAGGACATATTACAGAAAGGCTTAGAACATATTTACCTTCAGCATCGATTACAGGGATTGATGTCTCTGACAAATTTATTCATTTCGCAAAAAAGAACTATTCTAATGTGAAGTTTGTGATTGCAGATGCGCACAAATTGCCTTTTGGCAATAACAGCTTTGATACGATCATCTGCACGGAAATGTTAGAGCATGTGGTAGATCCTGGAAAAGTAATGAGTGAGATTAAGAGGTGTTTGAAACAAAATGGCAAAATACTTATCTCAATGGATAGCGGAAGCCTTTTGTTTGCATTGGCTTGGTATCTCTGGATACGATATGGCAGGGGAAGAGTATGGAGAGGTTCGCATCTGCACACATTTACCAGTCGGAAACTCAAACACTTGATAGAAACAAGCGGATTTGCCATCATAAAAGAGAAAAAAGGAATGCTTGGTATGGCAGTATATTTTAAAGCAATAAAAGCCTAGTATCTATGAAACAAAAAAGAGTTTTCAGCACAATTTTTCTTCTTCTTGTCATTCTGCTTATGACCTTGCCGTTTCTTGTAACGTTTGATGAGCTTTTAACACGAATTGTCGAACGCATAGGAGCCTATATGTTTATCCAAAAACTCATCGTGCCGTATGAAATTCGACTGGTGAGCGTTATTATTGCACTGTTTGGTATTCATTTTCAAGCCTATGAAAATGGGATGCTTATTCATGGAGTATTTCTTGAGATGACTTGGAACTGTATTGGCTGGCAAAGTATCTTTATGTTGGGTATCTCACTTGTGGTTGGGTTACGTAGCGGAAGTTATACAAAATTTTCAGTTCTTAAAACTATTCTTCTTGGAATTCTGGGAACTTTTTGGGTAAATCTTATTCGTTTGTCTTTTATTGTACTGCTGTTTTCTTATGCAAGGCCTCTTTATGCTATTGTCTATCACAACTATTTAGCTGCTTTGGTTATTGTACTTTGGCTTTTTGTCTACTGGTGGTTTGCCTATAGCTTTGTTTTGGATGTGAAAGAAAAACCAGGAAATGAGGTATTACAATCTACGACAAGCTAGGCAGTAATAGCCGACAGTTGAATCATCAGTTGACTTCTTCAAAAATCCAGCGTACACTAGAGTAAAGATTAAAAAAATGTTAAAAATTGCCATCAGAAAAATAGCAAAAATCTCCATTTTACGAATACTTTTCTTCATTCTTCTTATCGGAACCTCATCCCTGAGATACATGGTGTATCTAAAAAAAGATAGTATCTTTTCTTCTGCTTCACAAGAGAGCAATCTCTTGAACTCCTTGATTGTTGTTTCTATCGCGCTTGCTACGCTTCTCAGCGGTATTCTTTTTATCCTTATGGATATTGTGTCACACAAAGAAGGATTTAAAAGAGGGGTAGAATATGAACGGAGAAACAAAAATAAATAATTATCTTTCTTCTTTTTTGTTTTTTAATTTTTTTGTCCCGGTTTCAATTGCTTCTTCATCTTCCTGCTTTTCCATTTCTTCCTCATGCATTACTCCTTCTGCTTCAGAACGTAAACTTCTTTTGGATATTTCTTCAAAAGTTAAGATGAGAAGTATAATACCAATTTGTACTGCAGGAAGTCCTAAAAAATATGACCAGAAGGTAATATGAGAAAAGAGGATAATAATTCCTCCCAAAAAAAGCGTAATTGCAATAAGAGTAGAAAGCGTCAAGCGCTTATTTATCATAAGAATAGTACTTTCTCATTTAATACTAGTTGATGCCAATAGCGTTTGCAAGTGAAAGACGAACTTACTCGGATTTCATCCCATTCTTTTTTTGACTCTGCGATATGTTATTGCCGCACCAAATAATACCACGAAAATTCCAGCTGCTGCCGTATAAGGGAAGGCAAAAAAATGAATAGTTCTTTCGAATACAGGACCTTTACTTGAGAGCGCAAGGGTGAGTGTGGCAGTATAAGGACCGATGAGGAACCTTTCAGGCCAGAATGCATATACATTATCCTCATGGAGTTGATAATGCAGTTCTTTAGTAAGTGTATCTCTTTGATCAGAATGGAGAAGTTGATTTATATCAGGAAAGGCGCGAATACTGTCTTTGAGTACGTTCATGGATGCCAAATCAACTCTGCCAATAGTTTGTCCAAATAGATTCTTAATAAGAATCACACCAAATGGCCGTATCACATGCGTATCTGCGTTGTAGACCCTGACGGTAAAGGCAATTGGTCCAGCAGTGACATAAGATGGGGCAGAAAATTCTTCAAGATAGCCTTTGGGTGTATGCATAGGTCCAATTGAGAGCAGTACATTACTGGCAATTCCTCCCTGGATGTAGGAAACATTCTGTCCTTGCTGAGAAGTATTGTTACTGACAAAAAGGATAGAAAAATAATAATCATCTGCCGGTTCCTCTTGTGGTAAATCAATAACAAGCTTAAGAGTTTTTTTCTGTTTGGGACCAAGGGTAAGGGAAGTGATAGGACCGCCATCATTTTCAACCGTTACTTTTTCAAAAAGCTTTTTGTCTTGCCATGAAGCCTCAGCTGAGGTTGTTGCCTCTTTGTCGCTCAGGTAGACAACCTCGCCGTCTTCTTTAGCTGAAGGTTTAAAAGGTTTTAGAGAAATTGTAACATTCAATAAAGTGTCTGTTGTATTTTCAAGAGTGAGAGGAGATTGTATCTTTGCAGGTGGAATCGCAGTAATCTGGATAATTGGTTTGTCAATCTTGAGTGCAAATTGTTGTGAAGCGAAGGCTTTGACTGGGACAAGGCTCATAAGAGACATGAAAATGAACACAAGCAATTTTTTTTTCATATGAGTACGTATAGTATAGCTACTGTTAGTAGCTTGGCGCCGCAATAAAAGTAACTATATTTTCATACAATCCTTGAGTTTGTGTACCTGAGATATTGAGTTTGTAGGTGATTTGTGAAGTATTGGTATCTCCATTCATGCTTTTTGTATTATACATGACTATTTGAGGCGTATTATTATTGTTTGTGCTTGGGAACGGTTTGTAATAATCAGTTGATGCAAATTGAATATCACATGAGTTACCATTCTGATTGTCACAGCGATAGCCAAATCCATACGTTAAGGTATTTTGCCAAAGGCTTGGTATATCAGGGCTACAGGCACCATCATCACATGTAGTGTCAGGAATAACTGCCTGGGTTTTCCTAACAGTAAGAGGACGGTTCTCAATTACAGAAACGGTATAGCCTGGTACTTTATTAGATGTTACAGTCAAATTGCTTGTTCTTGAGATTGGGTTCGTAGGGGACAAAAGCCCAAAATCAATAAAGACTGGACTTATGAGAAAAGAAAAAAAGATATTTTCAGGCTTAGAGCTATTTACGGTATTTTGTGAGTACATATAAGGATATAAAGTAGAAACAGTATAGTTCGTGCCGGTTGAGACGCCAGGAGCTGAATCAGGATCTTTTTGCCTACTTCCTGTTTTTTGGATAGGTATAGAGAAAAGATCAGTATTTTCATCCTGTAATATCCAATTACTGTCTGACATGGTAAAGGCTGATACTTGTTTAAAACTTAAAAGCAGGAGACTAGTACTAAAAACAAAAAGAGCAATTATGTGATATTTATTTATTGTTTTCATTCTGAATTTTGTAACAAATTTAAAGAGGAGAATCCGAAAAAAACATCATAGAGATTTATATACATAGTAATTTATTTTAGAGAAAAAGACAAATTTAAATTTTTCTTTGGTCAACAGTTCGCTTATCGTCCAGCAAAAAAATAAGCTTTTGTCAGTCAATTCTACTTTTCACAAAAAATTATTTCCAAAAATGAAGGTGATTTTGTGAAAAGTATTTCTTTAGTTAATGGTAAACTTTTAGATAAATAGATTAAAAAATATCAAAATATATCAAGACTAAGAAAGTCTTTTTGCTGCTATTTTTATATGATATACTTCAGAATATGAAGAAGAATGAAGCTAAAAAAGCACAAAAAACAAAAAATCGATATGTTTTTGATGAGATTGAGCCGAAATGGCAACGTATTTGGCAAGAAGGCGGCATTTATCAGCCGGACTTAGAGACTGCTAAGAAAAACTATTATAATTTAATGATGTTTCCATATCCTTCTGCTGAAGGATTGCATGTAGGCAACATGTATGCAATGACTGGTGCTGATTTGTACGGACGTTTTCAAAGAATGAGAGGACATGATGTAGTAGAGCCGATTGGACTTGACGGGTTTGGAATTCATTCAGAAAACTATGCGCTCAAAGTCGGCAGGCATCCCATGGAGCAAGCAAAAATCTCAGAAGAAAATTTCTATTCTCAAATGCTGCTTATTGGAAATTCTTTTGCATGGAACAGACGGATTGAGACTTATGACTCTGAGTATTACAAATGGACACAGTGGATTTTCACTGAGCTTTTTAAAGCAGGTTTGGCATATAGACAAAAATCTCCTGTGAATTTCTGTCCACACTGCAAAACAGTAGTCGCAGACGAACAGGTAATTGACGGGAAATGTGAACGGTGCGGAACAGTCGTTGAGAAGCAGGATCTTGAACAGTGGTTTTTCAAAATTACCGATTATGCGGAGCAATTATTAAATAATCTTGAGAAACTGGATTGGAGCGAGAAAGTAAAAATAGCTCAGAAGAATTGGATAGGAAAAAGTGAAGGAGCAAAAATAACATTTAGGATTAAGAATTATGAATCAAGAATTAAGGTATTTACAACAAGGCCAGATACACTGTATGGAGCGACGTTTTTGGTTGTATCACCAGAACACGAGTTAGTAGCAAAGCTACTTACCAAAGAACTAAGAACAGAGAACTTAGAACAAGTAAGAAAGTATGTCGAGCATGTATGTGTGACATCAGAAGAGGAGAGGCGCGAAAGTAAAGAAAAAACAGGAGTTTTCAGCGGCTTGTATGCTTTAAATCCTGTAACTCGCAAAGAAATTCCTATCTGGATTGCTGATTACGTACTCATGGGATATGGAACAGGAGCAATCATGGCAGTTCCAGCTCATGATGAGAGAGATTTTGAGTTTGCAAAAAAACAGGGATTGCCAATTGTACAAGTAATTGCATCAGAAGAAGAATTAGATATTGAAAAAGAAGCATTTGTAGGCGAAGGGAAAATCATGAATTCTCAAGAATGGAATGGTTGGAAAATGCCAAAAGAGATAGGAAAAGTGATTAATTGGTTAGAGAAGAAGGAAATTGGGAAACGAGAAACAACCTACCATTTGCGTGATTGGCTTATTTCTCGCCAACGGTATTGGGGACCGCCGATTCCTATGATCTACTGTGAAGATTGCGCAAAACAAGGAAAGTCATGGTTTACAAATGAAACAAAGAACAAAGAACAAAGAACTAACAATAATAAGAATAATAAAGTTCACAGTCCAGCATGGGATGCTGCAGGTTGGTATCCTGTCGAAGAAAAAGATCTGCCGGTAAAATTGCCTTTTGTTAAAAATTATAAACCGCTTGGCACTGGGAAAGCTCCGCTTGCTAGCTATCCTGAATTTTACGAAACTACATGTCCTCATTGCGGCAGAAAAGCAAGACGCGAAACAGATGTTTCAGACACATTTCTTGATAGCGCCTGGTATTTCTTCAGGTATACCTCAACTGAACGGGATGATGTTGCCTTTGATAGACAAATAGTTAAGAAATGGCTGCCAGTAAATATGTACATAGGAGGGGCTGAGCACGCAGTATTGCATCTTTTATATGCTCGTTTTATGACTATGTTTTTCAAAGACCGCGGACTTATCAGTTTTGATGAGCCATTTACAAGATTCTATGCTCATGGACTTATCATCAAGGACGGCGCCAAAATGAGCAAAAGTAAAGGGAATGTCATTGTTCCTGATACGTATATCAAAAAATTCGGTGCTGATAGTCTTCGTTCGTACCTTATGTTTTTGGGACCATTTAATGAAGGCGGAGATTTTCGGGACAGTGGTATTGAAGGAATGCACAAATTTCTGAAACGGGTGTGGACGATGTTTCAACAAACTAAGAATCAAGAACTAAGTACGAAGAATGATCAAGCAATCAGGATGATGCATAAGACAATTAAAGGAGTGACAGAGGATATGCAACAATTGCGCTACAATACTGCGCTTGCCAAACTTATGACTTATTACAACTTTCTCTACAAAAAGGGTTCAATAGAGAAGCAGGAAGCAATAACTTTTCTCAAACTCTTTGCTCCCTTTGCACCGCATCTGGCTGAGGAACTGTGGGAAAGACTAGGGGAGCAATATTCTATCCATACCAGTTCTTGGCCTGTATACGATACATCTCTTACCCAGGAAGAGAGGATTCCCATTGTAGTGCAAATCAATGGAAAGCTTCGTGATACATTAGAGATTGAAAAAGAAAATGTACAAAACCAGAAAAGTATAGAAGCACTTGCAAGAGAAAGTGAAAAAGTGCAGAGATATCTTACTTTGGGAACTGTCAAACGGGTTATTTATGTGCCAGGAAGAATCCTTAATTTTGTAATGGAATGAACAGTCAGGAACTCAAAGAAAAATATCTTCCCTTAGTTAGCAAATACCGTATCCCAATTGCTTTTACCTTGCTTGGATTGATATTCTTTGGGTATGGTTTGATACCTTCTCTGAGACCCGTGCAACAAACAAAAAAGGATATTCTGTTTGAAGGAGCAAGCGATACAAAAGCTATAGCAACAAAAACAACAATTCAGGTAGATGTAGAAGGTGAAGTACAGAAACCAGGAGTGTATATATTGCCTGAGGAATCCTGTGTGCAGGATGCATTAGTTGCATCAGGTGGATTAGCAGCAGATGCTGACAGAGGAAAAGTTGCCAAGACAATAAATCTTGCAGCAAAACTTACTGATGGAGCTAAAATCTACTTTCCCAGTGTACAGGATGTTACTGCAAGCCAAACTGTCATGGGAAGTAGTACCACTTCTGGAACAGTGAATATCAATGACGCAACAGAATCTCAACTGGAAGACTTACCAGGGATAGGTAAGGTCAGCGCGCAGAAAATAATTGATAACAGACCATATCAAACCGTTGATGAGTTACAAAGCAAAAAAATTGTGAATAAGAAAGTATTTGAAGAGATAAAGGACAAGATAATCATCTATTAGTATTTAGAGTTAGAAGCAAGAATCAATGAAATAAATGTATGTTTAACCTAAAGATAGGTTCTATATTGATTATTTTATTGTTTTTGTTAGTCTTTCGTTTTTTTTATCTTCTCCCATTCACTCCTTCAGTACACAGATGGGCATGAGATAAGTTTCACTTCCTAAATTACTCAAGAACCGCAAAACACTAATAGACTGCAAGTATTTACGCTTCATGTGAATTCACAAACTGCAATTACCATTACTATAAATACTATGATACAGTACAAAAATGGCCAGATTCTTCTCGTGAAAGGAAAAGTAAAAGAAGTACAACAATCAGATAAAGCAAAAATCCTGACCATGCAATTTCCCAAAATTACTGTAGTGAATACACAAACTACTTTCATAACACAATTAGCTGCCTACATACGACAACGACCTGAATATCTCTTTCAGCATTCACTTTCTCCTGTGTCAGCAAGTCTTCTTATAGGAATCGTGTTTGGCGGGAAAGAGGGTATGCCGCAGGATTTTATAAAATCCCTCCAAACTACAGGGTAATGCGTGTTGTTGCAGCATCTGGTATGAATGTAAGTTTTATTGCCGGCGCGCTGCTTTCAATACTCGGAGGCTTTCTTAAACGTCAGATTGCTGTAGTTGCAACATGCATGCTGGTAGTATTTTACACCTGCATTGCAGGATTTGAACCATAAATTCTACGTGCTGCTATAATGGCAATTATTGCTTTCTCTGCAAATCTTTTTGGCAGGCAGAATTTTGTCTTGCTTTCTCTTTTTCTGACAGGATATGTAATGCTTTTGTTTGATCCAACAGTTCTTTTTAGTATCAGTTTCCAATTATCCTTTCTTGCAACGGTGGTATTCTTTTCATAAAAACTGTGTTGCCATCAGGGAAACATGCGCTTATTTCAGATGATGTGACTACAACAATTGCTGCTCAGCTGGCAACTCTTCCTATAATTCTTGCCAACTTTGGACAATATAACTTACTGTTAATACTTGTGAATGCATTAGTTCTTTGGATGATACCAGTGCTTATGGTATGTGAAACAATAGGAACGGTACTAGGTATGGTTATTGTACCGCCTGGTCAGGGTTTTCTCTATCTGTCTTTGCCTTTTCTCATCTTTTTGCAGCCGTTTTCTTTGTAAAACAAAAAAGAGATGAAAAAGATGCTCTTTCTGTTACTAATTTCTAGTATTTTTTTGGTGGGTTATGCAGTAGTTGACTATCTAAAATACTATGATGTAAACTCCATGTCATATTTTGTGACGTAGGTCAAGGAGATGCAATTTTTCTTAAAACTCCTACGAATGAACATATTTTAATTGATGGAGGACCGGATGAAAAAGTAGTAGATTGCGTCAAAAATCACACGTCATTCTGGGATATAAAAATTAATCTTATAATTCTTACACATCCTCATCAAGACCATTTAGTTAGTTTACAGTACTTTGTAGATAATAACATTATTTTAGGTTTTGCATCAATTAATCTGTATAATACATCAAATACATAAAATAAGCTTATAGCAAGCGTAAAGCACAATGAAATCCCAACACAAATTGTATTTGCAGGAGACAAATGGAAAACATCCGATGGAGTAGTACTTCATGTTTTAGCACCAAGCAAAGAATTTCTTACATATACCAGTCCTAATGGGTTTATCAAAGAAAGCGGAGAGTTTGCATCAGCTATTAACGAAGTAACTTTTGGTTCCTTTGCAGTAATGCTGACAGGAGATAGTCAAGCAGAGGAGATGAGAGAAGCGATGCAAAATCTTTCCGGAACAGTTGACGTGTTACAAGTTCCTCATCATGGATCAGTAACAGGGCTTGCTGAGGATATAATTGATACGATTCATCCAAAACTAGCTGTTATTTCAGTAGAAAAGTATAATAAGTACGGTCATCCTACAGAAAAAACGCTAACTCTTCTTAAAACTGCAGGGATAAAAATGCTTCGTACTGGTAACAATGGAGAAATAGAAATGGTAACCGACGGAAATACCTGGAATGTGTCTACTTACAACTAATTTGGAATTTGCATACTTGTATGGCTTATCATCTCCTTTATCTGGGAGGTGTTTGAAAGGAGTTTGTCTGTTTCTTCCATCGGGAGAGTAAAAGAAACAGTTGTGCCACGTGTTTCTTCCGAAATCACGTTGATGTTTCCTCCATGTGCCTCTACAATGCCTTTTACTAAGTAAAGTCCAATTCCAGTACCAACATTGGCGCTCGGTTTTGCAATCTGGCTGAATTTAGAGAAAAGCTTTGCTTGTTTGTCTTTGGCAATTCCTATGCCGGTATCTGAAACTGCAATAGTTAATTCATCCGGATTTTGCTTGACTGAAACAATGATAGAACCATCATCCGTAGTAAACTTAACGCTATTGGAAAGTAGTTGAGTTATGACTTGACCAATATAACGCAGGTCAAAAGAAATAGGAGAGAGATGCGAAGGAAACTGAGCAGAAAGCGTAATATGTTTATTTTCAGCAAGCTGTCGAAATGCTTCTAATTTTGCTTCAATAACCTTTCTTATATCAGCGGGAACTTTCTCTATCGTAAATAAGCCTGCCTCAAGCTTCGCAGCATCAAGAATTGATGAGACTTCGGTAAGCAATTTTTGTGATTGTTCATGAATAATTTTGATGAGTCTTAGTCTCTCATCAGCTTGAAACATATCATTGCCGTCCAAAAGAAGTTGAGTGCTTGCTTTTATGGATGTTAACGGACTGCGAAGCTCATGTACAATAATATTGGTAAAGTCTTCTTTCATCCTCTCAACTGATTTTTCCTGCGTTTTTGCATGTAACAAAACTGATGCCCCTATCACTTTATAGGATGAGGTGGAGTTTGTGTCAACCACTGGTGTAATAATAACTTGAAAAGTTGTGTCGTCAGATACAAGTTCTGTTTCTTCAATTGGAGTATTATGGGTAATCGCAGTTTGAATTTTACCGCCAAAATTGTAGGTATTGGGAAGGCTACTTAAGACATCCATAAGAGTTGGGTGCTCATGATTTATATGAAGTACATTTTTGGCAGGAGTGTTAATGGCAACGAGCTGGTTTTGGAAGTCAACTATAAATACAGGGTCGGTAATACTTTCCATAAGTGCGGTAATTTTTGCATTTTCAGCCATTTCACTCTTTTCACGAGATTGCGTATCTGCAGTTTGATTGATGAGCTGTTTTTTTTGCAATTCAGAAAGCAGTCTATTATTTCTTTCCTCACGCCAGGCATAGAGTATAGCAAGCATGCCAAAAAAGAGAGTTGAAAGGATAGAAAGAATAACGGGCAGAGTCATACTACTTACCTAAATATTTTTATCAATTGTTAAATACCTACTTGAGTGTTATTAGTTTTTGCTTCCTGTAAGAGAGATTTTAATTTATTCACTAAATCCTGTGGCTCAATTTGATATTTGAGGATATAATCCATTGCGCCTTCCGCAATTGCATCCTGCATAAGTTTACTGTCGCTATAATTTGAAATCATCGCAACGGGAATATTTTGTATTTGGGAATCAGATTTTAGTATTTTTAATACATCATTCCCTTTCATATCCGGCATAATCTGATCAAGCAAGATAAAATCCGGATTTTGAGTCTTTGCGGTATTGACACCGGTACTACCGTCATGAGCTATTACTATTTCAAAACCTTCCCTACCAAGGATAGTATCCCATAGTGTAGTAATCATTTCATCATCATCTATAATAAGTACTTTCATACCTACTTATTACGCTATCAGCATTTTTTATAAAATGCAAGAGCAGAAACAGAAATTGTCCAAATAATGTATAATTACTCTGCAATGCAGAGGAAAAAAGAAATTACCACACAACTCAACTCAGCAATAAAGAGCCTAGAACTAGAAAATCTTGCGGTCCATATTGAGATACCTGAGGACATAAAACATGGTGATTACACAACTAATATTGCAATGATAGCTGCAGGGAGACTTAAAAAAGATCCTCTTGAAGTTGCTGAAACAATTAAAAAACAGCTTGAAGAAAAACATCTTGAGTTTATTGACAGAATTGAAGTAGTAAAACCAGGATTCATCAATTTTTGGATTTCTCAAAAATTTCTCATTCAGGAGTTACAAAAGACACTGACAGAAGAAACTATGCAAATTTCTCATTCAGGGAAAGGACGAAGAGTAATAGTTGAATATTCATCTCCCAATATTGCCAAACCTTTTACAATAGGACATTTGCGCTCAACTATCATAGGGGACGCAATTGCCAATTTGCTTGAGTCAACAGGTTGGGAAGTCTATCGAGATAATCACGTAGGCGATTGGGGAACTCAGTTCGGCAAACAAATCTATAGTATTATTCATTTAGGTGAAGGAAGTCTTGAAAAGAATTTGGAGAAGATTGAACACTCAGAACGGCCTATTAAAGAGCTTGTAAATCTCTATGTTGAATTTCATGAGAAAGCAGAACAAAACCCAAAGATGGAAGATGAGGCGCGGGAATGGTTTAAAAAGCTTGAAGAAGGCGACAGTGAAGCAAGAAAACTTTGGCAGAAATGTATTGACTGGTCATGGAAAGAATTTGATGCAATTTATAAAGAACTTGGAGTTCCTTCCTGGAAAGGAGCAGAGTTTGATAACAATGGTAAAGGATATGGAGAGTCCTTCTTTGAAGACAAAATGGAGGCGGTAATCAAAGAGCTGAAAGAAAAAAAATTACTTACACAAAGCGAAGGAGCGCAAGTCGTCTTTTTTCCTAATAATCAATATCCTCCGCTTATGATATTGAAAAAAGATGGTAGCACACTGTACTCGACCCGCGACCTAGCAACAGATAAATTCAGATTGGAAAAGTATGGAAAAGATATTATAGTCATTAACGAAGTTGGAGCAGAGCAATCATTGTATTTCTATCAATTATTCAAGCTCGAAGAGATGCTTGGTTGGTACCAAAAAGGTCAAAGAGTCCATCTGAAGCATGGATTATATCGATTCAAAGATGAAAAAATGTCAACGAGAAAAGGAAATGTTATTTGGCTGGAGGACGTACTTCAAGAAGCGATTAAAAAAGCTCATGATATTGCTATGAGAGTTGCAGAAGTGCAAATAAATAGTGACAGAGTTTTTATTAAACCTAACTCTATGCTTGATGGAGATAGTATACGTAAAGCAGTTATCAAACAAGTGGCAATCGGTGCACTTAAGTGGAATGATCTTAAAAGAAGCTCTCAACAAGATATCGTTTTCGATTGGGAAGATATTTTGAATATGTATGGTAACTCAGGGCCGTATTTACAGTATACATATGTGAGGACGCAGAGCGTTCTGGAAAAAGTTCATAGTTCACAGTTCACAGTTCACAATGTGGAAGATATTTTTTTGCAGGAGGAAGAAGTTTTACTCCTCAGAAAATTGAATCAGTTTACAGATGTAGTAGAGGAGGCGGCTGAACAATATGCTCCTCATATCGTTGCTATGTATCTTTTTGATTTGTGCCAAACCTTTAATCTTTTCTATCAAAAATTTCCTATCTTGAAGGTTGACGGGAAGGTTAGAAATCTTCGCTTGCTTTTGACTTCTGCAACAGGACAAACGGTTAAAAAAGGTTTGTTTCTTCTTGGGATTGAAGCACCAAGAAAAATGTAACTTCCCCGTTGACACTCATTATTGAAATATGCTCTACTTAAAAGAGGACTACCTTGATGAAAAAACGTATGGGCAAACCAAAAAGACACCTCCGACCCGCACGAACTTCAATATCTGGTATTAACCTCTTACATCCAAGAGTAAAACTAACCTTTCTAGTTCTTTTTGTCTTATTGATTTCAACTTGGCTCGTAATCTTCCAATCTTCAAAAGAGCAAAAAATAAATTCTGAAGCACAAGCAACAGTTGGTCTTAGTGTGCAAGGGAATAAATTAGTCAATGCACAAGGTCAACAGGTGATTCTGCATGGTGTGGATAAATCAGGGAGTGAGTATGCATGTATTCAGGGATGGGGAATGTTTTCAGGGCCGTCAGATGATACGTTTATCCAGGAAATGGTGGCTCGACATATCCAGATAGTGCGGATTCCCTTGAATGAAGATTGTTGGCTGGGGATAAATGGAGTGTCAGCAAGTTATGGTGGGACAAACTATCAGCAAGCGATAGTAAGTTTTGTGTCACGATTGAATGCACAGGGGATATATGCAGAGCCTGAGATGCAGTGGGGAGCTGCAGGGAGTAATCAGGCAACAGATATTGAGCCAATGCCAGATGCAGATCATGCAACTACCTTTTGGCAATCAATGGCAGTAACATTTAAGGGGTATCCAGGAGTACTATTTAATGTGATGAATGAGCCGCATGATGTGTCATGGAGTTGTTGGAAGGATGGCGGAAGTTCCTGTAGTGGACTTGGATATACTGCAGTAGGGTTTCAGCAATTGGTAACTACAATCAGAAATGCAGGAGCACATCAACCAATAGTGCTTGATGGATTGGGGTGGGCGAATGATTTGACTGGTTGGCTTGCGAATAAACCAATAGACCCTGATAATAATCTTGTAGCAGGACTCCATGTGTATCCTTTTAATGGATGTGCCAGTACGAACTGTTATGATGCTCAGATCGCACCAGTTGCCGCACAAGTTCCAGTTCTTATGGGAGAGTTTGGTCCATACAATAATAGTTTGGATACTGTCTGGGGAGATACTCTGCTCTTCTGGGCAGATGCTCATCCTGGTATTGCAGGTTATCTTGCCTGGACGTATAATTCAGGTTTTGGTACAGCGAGTTTATTAAATAGTGATGATAAAACCCTTACCACTTATGGTATATGGTATTTCAACAAGCTTGCTTCTATTACTCCTGCTCCCACTGCTCAAGGACCAACAGTTATTCCTTCTCTTTCTGATACTACAAGTCCAACTTCTGCGATTTCTCCAACCCCAACTTCACCTGTTGCTACTCCCACTTTTTTCTGTGCAGGAGGGACAAACTGTGTCCCAACAGAAACACCTTTACCAACTGTTTCAATTCCACACAACACACCAGTTCCAACGCAACCAGTAAATAATGGGAATCCAACTCCAACTTCAGCATCTGTTAGTCAAGTGCCAACCACCAATCCTGGCAACCCAGGCAATAATGGTAATCCAAATCCTCGAGGACAAAACAAAAAATCAAATATTCTTTTACAATTCATTCAGTTTATTTTGCAACTTCTTCAAATGCTTCCTTCTTTCTTTGGAAAGAAATAGGCTATTGCACATAAGGTAAAAGTTGTTTTATTATTAAAATAACTGTGAGAAAAAGAAAAGTGAGAAGACAAAAAAATAGAACAAATTTTAAAAATTGGCAAATCTTTGCAGTTGTAGCTATTTCCTTATCTTTATCACTTCTTATTAATGTCCTTCAACAACGTCAGACAGTCCGGCAGCAGGCAGCGGGAGTGGGAGGAGGAGCAATAGAGATAAATGGGCAGTTTG
>CAZSWA010000015.1:0-37711 GCA_964610465.1 uncultured Gammaproteobacteria bacterium
TTGATACATACTCATATCTTACTGAATATGTGCCAACTCCTTTAGATAACCCCTTGACAGATGATTCTCTATTACTTACGATAAGTGTATAGTGCAATTATTATGAAATATAAGAGAAGATTTTACCTACTTGTAGCAGTACTCATTGTTGCTTTTCCTTTTATTGTTAAACCTAATCGTACACAGGCCCAACAACCGTCAATAGAGAACCAAATCCCCTCAGATTTAAGTCTTGATTTAACATTAGCACAACAAAATCCTGCACCAGATCAGCAAACAATTGTAAGTTCGGAAACTAAGAAGGCAGAGATTGTAACGAATACTGGTACGGTTACGACACTTCAGCCCCAGGATACTGTTGCACCACAAGTTAAAACCGAATCAACGCAAGATGCTATTCACCCTGATCAAACAACCTCAGAACAAGTAGTAACAACACCTGTTATTATTGACGTGCCAGTAAATCCATCTGGAGACAACCAGACGCAAGATCAAAACACAGCTACACAGTCTCAAAATGGTGATGTAAACAATGAATCTGTCAATCAACACGATAATGTAACAGGTACGTCAAGCAATCAGAATGGTACTGGAACAGGAAATGTTGTTCCGGGTACAGATGTCATTGCACCTGATGATAATGCTGCGCCTGCAGATAATTCCACTAACCCAAATCTTCCAGCTGACACTTCAGGAAACAATAATGCTCAACCAGAAAATTCTACGCAAGGAGCTGATAACTCACAGCAAAATCAACAGAGTATACCTTTGGAATCGCAGCAACAAACTAACTCGCCTGCAAATGCTGATAATGGTTCTTCCCAACAACAATCTCAATCAATAGACAATTCACAGTCTTCAGGAAATAATAATACTAATACTGATCAGCAGCAGCAAGCAAATCCACCAGCATCAAACGACTCAGGAAACATTGACTCAAATAATAATAACAGTAGTACGGATGACAGCGATAGCTCTGTTCAGGGCGCATCTACAATACGACAGCCGAATATCTTCCAACAAATTTGGAATAAGATTATTAGTATAGTAAAAGGAGGAAACTAACTAAGCCGCATGCGATAAAATAATAAATATGGATAAAAGAAATCTACAGCAGACCTACCAACGAGCAAATAAATTGAAGCATACCTCAGATAATAGTTTTTTGAAATCATTTGCATCTTTACTGTACCAAAAAAAATTTGCTCTTTTGTTTCTGTTCTTTATGTTTGTTATTTTGGGAGCTCTAAGTCTTAAGCTGTATAAGCCTTCGCAAAAACAGCCATTAACTATTCAAAAAACTATTATGAAACAAACATTGGTAAAACGTTCTATAGATTTAGGAATTATTAATCGAGGTCTTACCGGAAAAGCAGTTGATGTCAATACCGGAAAAATTATTGCAGCAGCACGTATCTTTGCTCCAACAGATAAAACAGTTTATTTGGAACTTGATTTTAATAGCGCCCCTAAAGGAACAGTAATAGACTATATACGGTATAAAAAAGGAAGGTATGTTGACCATGGAGAAATAACATTGCCAAAAGATAATACAAAAAGTACTTTGTTTAATTGGACGATTAATAGTTTATTTGTCAATACAAGAGAAGGTCAATGGAGAGTTGCCACATACGCCAATGGCATACTCGCAAAAAGAATCGTCTATGAGATAAAAAATAACAAATTGTCATACGTATATCCTGATAAACCAGTTCGTCCGACTGATCCTGACTACAGATTAAGCAATGCTCTTGCTTTACAGTCAAAAACTCAGTAATTCCACAATGACTGAAATAAAACACGATACTCCAAGTGGTTTAACTCAAGCAGATGTTGCTGAGAGTAAAAGAAGGTATGGAGTAAACGTTGACAAAACCCATGACTTTACAACGCTGAAAATCATTTGCAAAACTCTCTTTGGTATCTTCAACATCGTTATGGCTGTGTTAATCATTGTGCTGTTTCTTATTGGCGAGAAATCCTCAGCACAATTTATTGGAATAGTTGCAGCGATAAACACTTTAATAGAACTTATTCAAGAAATCAGAGCACGACTTATTGTAAAGAAACTAAGCAAAATGACACAAAAAACAGTCAGGGTTTTACGAGATGGAAAAGAGCAAGAGCGTCCCATTACAAAACTTGTAATCGGTGATACTATTGCTTTGAAGTCAGGTGATCGTGTGCCGGTTGATGGCGAAGTCGTTTCGTCACAATATGCTGAATTTGACGAAAGCATTTTAACTGGTGAGTCAAAGTATATTGAAAAAGAAGTAGGTGACAAAATTAGAGCAGGAAGTTTTATTGCAGCGGGAAGCTGCTTCTATAAAATGACTAAGTTTACCAGAGATTCATATATCCAAACCCTCACAAAACAAATTGCGAAACAAGGTATTACAGAATCTCCATTGCAATCCCAAATTAACCAGATTATTAAAGCACTTACCTACATGACAATCTTTTTTATTGCGCTTCTTGTTGCTGAAGGACTCGTACAAGAGAACCAAAAGGAAGAAATTATTATAAACGCTTCAACACTAATAAGCTCTCTTGTACCGCAGGGTTTAGTTCTTATTACAACCATTTCTTTTGCATATGGCGCAGCAAAAATTGCTAAAAATCAAGCAATAGTACAAAAACTTTCGGCAATTGAAGCAATGGCAAATACAAAGGTTGTCTGTATGGACAAAACCGGAACACTCACGAAAAATGCATTTGAAGTAAAAGAAATGACGGAAGTATAAAAATATATGAAAACACACATGTATAATTCACGGCAGCTATTAAAAACGTTTCTAAGAGATGTTACGCAAAAAAATAAAATGAATGAAACGCTTGAAACATATCTCAAAGATACTGTGGCGATAGAGATAATGAAAGTAATTAAAGAAATTCCCTTTTCTTCTTCAAGAAAATATAGTGCCTGCATTTACAACGAAATAACTCTGGTGCTAGGTGCACCTGAAATGCTTCTTGAAAAAGATGCAAAAGCATATACTTTTGTTAACTCATACACACAACAGTCATATCGAGTTGTCACATTCGGTAAAATTATAGGGCAATATAAAGAAGCAGATGGAAATATGAAAAAGAAATTTCAGCCACTGCTTATTATAGCTATCGATGACCCAATTCGGGATGAAACACCTAGCACGCTTGAACAGCTTACAAAAGAAAACATTCAATATAGAATCATCTCAGGAGACTCTCCCGATACTGTTACCGCAATTGCAAAAAAAATCAATAAAAATTACCCAGCAAACGCAGTAAGCGGAGACGAGCTTGCTATGTTAGATGAAAATGCGCTTGAGAAAGCAATCCTAGAGCATAATATTTTTGCACGAATTAAGCCTCAACAGAAGCAGGAGATTGTGAGAATACTCAAGAGAAATAAGCTCTTTACTATCATGATCGGTGACGGCGTAAATGATGTATTAGCACTCAAAGAAGCAGATTTAGGAGTTGCAATGAATGGCGGATCAAGTATGGCAAAAGACGTTGCCGATGTTGTTTTACTCAATAATTCATTTTCAACACTCCCACTGCTTCTTTATGAAGGGAGAAGAATCATCACCAATATTCAGACAATTGCAAATATTTACCTCATTAAAAACGTTTCGTCTATTACTGCTATTCTTATGCTTGGATTTATAGGACTCCGGTTCCCTTTTGATCCAAAGCATGTTGAACTTTCAAGCTTTTTAATTATTGGCATTCCTTCTTTTGTACTCGCTTTTGAGAAACATAATTTTTCAACAACCGATGAGGGATTTATCAAAAGGCTACTCCTATTTTCAGGAATTATAGGGTTTGGCAACGCAATAATGTTTACAATTCTCTATACTAGCTATGATATTACGAGTAATATGTTGTTCTACTCGCAAAGTATCCTTTTAACTTCCTTCATTTTTACTGGGTTAAACAATATTATTCTTATTTACTTGCAACATTACTCTTTTGGAGAAATCCTAAAGCGAAAGATTGTAGTTGGTTTACTTATGGGACTTTTTTCTCTTTTTATTGTTTGCCTCTTTACGCTGCAAATAAGAGCATTTTTCGATATACGCAATATTGAACCTATTGACCTTGTTATCTCTTTTTGTTTTTCAGCTATTGGTTCTATGATAATTGCAATAATTTTAAAAAGACTGCATCTCATACCTACGCAAGAAAATGTAGTTAGTGAGACTGTAAAAGGAGTATAATAGCACCACCTATAATATTCGCGAATAATCCAAACCCAAGCCACGCAAGTCCATAACCACGTATAGGAAGAAGAGAAGTAAGAACACCATCTTTTGAAGTTGTTACAATCATATATAAGTCTTCGTCGCTATCTGGAATATTAATTTTACTTATTCCCACCAAGGAGACTTTTGGTTGTTCGTTTGGATTCTGAAACGTCCATGTCGTCTCTGTAGTATTGTTTTCTTTTTTTAAGGCAAGAGATAATTTATTGGTAAAGTCATTATATTGTGTCCATTTCTGTTTTTGAGCATACGTAAACAGGTTTCTATTAAGTAACAATGTATTTCCAGCAAGTACGACTCCACTACTGTTAATGATCAAACTGTTTTCATCAGAATCAACGGTAAGTGGGGCAACAAATGCATTTCTAAAGTCATTGACTAACAGTCGGATAGCAAGTGTACCTTTATATGAAGTGCCAAAGTAAATAGGTTTTGCAATGACAAGTATAATTTTTCCAACAGACGAACCAACTGTACTAATATATGGGGTTGAGATGAATGTTTTGTCTCTATTTGAGGTTTTTTTTGACCAAAGGATAAGTGCAGTTTTTGAAAAGTCCTGATTTTCGCCAATTCGAATATCGTATCTGTTCTCAATAATAGCGAGTTTTCCGGTTTCATCGTACAACGCAATGCCATTCACTGGTGGTAACGCACGCTTCATATAGGAGATAAATGCTGTTCTTGTAGTATCTTTATCGATGGAAGCAGAGCTATCGATTTTTGCAAAGGTAAACACAAAGGAGCTAAGCTCACTTTGAACATTTTTTAATAGATTTTCAACAGATAATGATCCGGATTTTGCAAGAATAAGTTGTTTCGCGAGGGTTCTTTGAATCAAAAGGTTTTCTGATAGACCATAGTTAAAAATATAGATATAAAAACCAATAATTGCAAAGATAATATGGAGAAGAATAAGGCTGTTTCTAAAATAAGATCGTTTTAAAAACATATTACTAGATACATTTACCATAACAGCGAATAATAACCAAGTCAATAGTATCGGGCTAAACTAAACTTTTAGTATCATTAGCATTGACTTGTTTTAGGAATTCTTTTACGCTAAAAGTAGCAATGAAATTTATCGATAAAGTCATTTATAAAGAGATTAAACCACATAGAGCACATTTGCTCTTTGTCGTTATCCTCATGTTACTTATAGTCGGTTTTGAAGCACTTTCTCCATGGCCATATAAATTTCTTATTGATAATGTACTTGGTAACGAACCAATTACCAGTGATTCTATCGGAAAAATATTGGTGAAGTGGCTGCATGCCCCTATAGCAATTGGATTTTTCGTAGTATTTCTTTACTTCATGACTGAAATATTCTTAAGTGTTTTTGAGTATTTTAAGTCATTGATTATGAAGAAGGTTATTCGTGATATTGTTTTTGATTTCTCAAAGGCAGCTTTTAGCAATCTTGAAGCGTTTAATATTGGGTTTTATAGGCAGCAATCTATAGGGGATTATATTTACCGCCTTAGTTATGATGTGAATGCTTTAGGTGAATATATTGAAGACGGAATACTTCCCATTATAACCTCTTCTTTGTATCTTATTGTAACAACAATCATCATGTTTCTTATTAGTGTGAAATTAACACTCCTCTCTCTCGTCGCTCTTCCATTTCTTACAATAGGTCTATACTTATTTAATAAAAAACTGGATACCGCAACTAAATACTCAGAACGATGGAACAGTTCTGTATTCTCCTATATTGATCAAGCATTAAGTCAACTTCGTATCATTCAAGCCTTTACTCAAGAGAAAAAAACAGGGAAAAAATTCTCAAGTAAGTTGCATACCTCCCTTGAAAGCGATATACACATGTATAAACTTAATTTTCTTTTAAATCTAGTGGTTGGCATTATTATTGCACTAAGCTATGCAATTATTATTGCGAATGGAATAACAGATGTTCATATAGGTGCAATTACTACTGGGCTTTTAGTCGTTTTTATTTTTTACCTTGATAATCTCACAAGTCCAATTCTTTCCATCATTTTTGCGACCTCCATAATTAAACAAACTCATGTAAAAATATCACGCATGCATGAGTTTTTTGCGGATAAATCTCATCTAATAGATCATGGATCAATTACTGACATACAAAAGTCTGGTATTTATTTTCATAATGTTACCCTTCTCTCTGAGCACAATGAGCCAATTCTCAAAAATATTACATTTTCTCTTGAAGAAAATACTCTTACTGTTTTTATTGGTGTAAGTGGATCAGGAAAATCGTCAATTATTTCTCTTATTCCTCGTCTCATTAATGATCCAAGTGAAGGCACAATTTATATTGGAGAACATGATATTAAGGAATATTCAGTGCACTCGTTACGGGAAACAATATCCTATACTCCACAAGATATTATTTTATTTAATGACACAATTTATAACAATATTATTTTTGGCAATCCAGCAGCAACGCGACAAGATGTGATTAATGCTGCAAAACTAGCATGTGCACATGAATTCATTGAAAAACATCCATTGAAATATAATTTTATGGTTGGGGAAGGAGGAAATTTTCTATCAGGTGGGCAACGCCAAAGAATTCTTCTTGCACGAACCTTTGTCAAATCAGCAAAGATTGTTATCCTTGATGAACCGCTCTCTTTTCTTGATTTAAAAACGAGACTAGAAGTATGGGAAAATATTCAGGAGTATGCAAAGGGGAAAACTGTTATTATTGTCACCAATATAATGGATGTCATATCTAAGGCTGATCAAGTTATTGTTATAAATGAGGGTAGAATCATCCACACAGGAAAGCATAACGAGTTATTGAAGCATCCAAAATATTATAATCTTTTAGTAAAGACTGGTTAACCTATATCAATTAAAATAAACAATAATAAAACAAGGGTATTGTAAACAGACAAAAAAGTCTTTTATACTGAAATATAGTTGATCAATTGGTAGTTACGAAAGGGGGTGAACATATGGCAACATTAAAAAAACCATCAAGACCAGCAGCAAGACCGGCAGCAAAACCAAAAGCTGTTGCAAAAAAGGTGGTTAAGAAGTTAACAAAGAAAAAGCATTAACTGTTTTCATTATAATGCAAATAATCAAAAGTCCACTGTTTTAAATGGGTGGACTTTTGATTTTATCTGAAAGCATTACAAGAAAAATAGAATTTTATTTTCTTTTACGTTTATGGGAGGTGTTTTTTTGAATGAAAAAAATTGTTGTACAAGCGAGAATATAGTAAAAAAAGGTTGTCACTATTGCTACTGGTACTCCATAGGTGAAGCTTCGAAATGGTGAGGCACAAGGGCGAGGGATACTACCATCTGGCAGCGTATACCAACATGAAGGAAGATGGTTAGGATTAAAGAGAGAATTTATGTGGTGAAAATACAAGGGTGAAGTTAAAATGACAATTAAAAGCGTCAAAAGTATTTTTGCTGTTGTCGGATAGAAAAACCTCATACTTAAACTATGTATCGAAATTCTCTGTATGTCAATCAATATTTTTAAGTCTTCAAAAAGTTGACTGTCGCAAAAGGGAAAGAAATCCATTTCCTGTAAGTCCCCCTGGTCTTAATCGAAACATATAAAATCTGTTAACTTGATTTTGATTAACTCCCGGAAGCGTTGAAACCGCAGAACGAAATCCTGCATCTTTGACTACTTGAATCGCCTGATCGTCAAACGCACCAAAGGGATAGGCAAATGAAATAACTGGCTTATGGATGAGTTGCTCAAGAATCTCCCGACTCTGAAACACTTCATCACTAACTGTTTTAAGAGGTAATCCCTTAAGCCATGTGTGACCAACAGTATGTGCACCAATTTCGACCAAACCATCATTAGCGATTTCTTGCAATTGTGTTGTTAAAAGGTGATTTTGTCTATTTAAGAATCCTGTAATAACATAATTCGTTGCTTTTACATGATATTTCTTAAGTATTGGGTATGCATCAGTGTAAAAATCTCTGTATCCATCATCGAAGGTAAGTAGTATTGGGTTTGGAGGAAGATTCGTTTTTCCGTCTAACACATCAGCAAGCTCACTGTTGGTTAGAAAGGTATAGCCAGATGCAATGAGTGTTTGAATTTCGTTTTCTAGAACATACGGAGTTGTATTAAGTGAAATTCGTGTTTTATCATTTTTGTTTTGTACATATTCAACATAATGGTACATAATAATTGGTACTCTAATCGTTGCAGAGATAGAAGCATACTGAGGTATGGCAGAAACAGTTGCAGTGCTTATTTTTGTCGTTATTGGATTAATCACTTTGTTTGATTGAGACATCTTTTTTTTTGCTATTTCCTGAATTTGTTTTTTAATATCTGGAGGTGGTGGAGGAGGATTAAAATCTAGCAACTCACTTTTTGCTGTAGAAGAGTCATAGAAATGTGTTAAGTAGTATTTGTATCCGAAAATACCACCAGCAATAACTATTATAAGTAAGATAAAAGCAAGAAGGAGATATAAATGCTTGTGGGTGATATGGATATGCGTTGCTTGTTCGTCACGCTGTATTTCTATAAATGCCATAGTTACTTATTATTTTATACTTATTTGTTAACTTATAAAATACCCTTGAATAAAAAGGGTTGGTAAAACAATATGAAGTACAGCAAAAATGATAATAAATGCTATTCGTTCGGGGTTTGGTGGAATCTCGAAAAAGTCATAAATAGGTAAAATAAAATTCAAATAATCGGAATATAAAAAGTCCCCACATAGTTCAAAATAACCAGCAATTATTCCAGTTATGCTACACTAAAAGCAAATGCTTGTAATTCTTTTCAAAAGCATACTACATAACGTTGGAGTACTAATAGTAGGATTTATTTTTGCTTTCATAGGTAAGGGTTTGGACTCGCTTCTAGGAAATACTGAATTTCATATATTGTTTATAACTAGCACAGGCTTGTTGTTATTAATTATAGGATTTCTCATACGGGTGTGGGCTACTTTCCAATTTTATGAGCAGCATATGAGAGTAGTCTCTCTTAAGCCCCAAAAGGAACTTGTAACTACAGGTGCTTTCAGCTTTTCAAGAAACCCTCTTTATCTTGGCGGAAATGTCTTTATATTTTTTGGAGCATCGTTAGTTCTTGGCTCACCAATGGCAGTTGTGCTTACTATTCTCAATATTATTATGTTAAACTTTTGGATGATACCCCGTGAGGAAAAACAATTAGAACGGGAGTTTGGGCAAGAGTGGAGACGCTATAAACACAAAGTACGTAGATGGATATAGAAATAAGATTGAGATACAGTGAGTTGTCCGGAGGTAAGTTTACAGCTGCAAGAACTGTAACGATTTCTGATAAACAAGCTCTGGCTACTTTATTTTCTCGTACCACTCAAAAGTTCGGAAATTATCAACTAGAGCTAGCTCAAAAATTGACACCAATTTAGCCTCAAAATCTTCTAAAAACTAGCAAAAAAATGGCTTAACCTCGTATGGATTCGAACCGGTAGCCTAAAAATGATGTCTAGGCTCCCATAGATACAGAACGGTTGAAAAGAATTGAAGGGGTCATATAATGGTTCATATATGCGAGCTTTAAGATTGTTCCAAAATATATTGTTCAATCAGCATCATTGTCAAAAGACGCCATGAAGCGTCTTATCTGGTTAGACTGGTATTATTCCCATGAATAGAATGCAGAAGCTACTTGCCGACATTTTGGTATTTCCAAAAGCGTTTTTTACCGCTGGAAGAATAGATTCAATCTACTTCATCTTAAAATATTGGAATTTGATACCAAAACAAGAAGACCAAAGAAAGTGAGGGGAATGACAACTCCTGTATGGATTCAAAAAAGAATCTATGATATCCGACTTGCTGACTTAGAAAAATCTAAATATGAGATTCAGGCAGAACTGAGAGATGAGAGAATAATGTATGGCTTTTAATACCAAATACAATACTAAACGTTATCATAGAAGTCTGGGTTACAAAACACCTGAAAAAGTTGTGTTAGAATATCTTAAAGAGAAAGGAGTAAAACCGTTCTCTATCTAGGGAGCCTGCACAAATGAGTGCAAACTTATAGAAAATTGATTATAATTTCATTAGTAAATTTACTACTATGGATAGAAAGGAAGCTGTAAGAAAAGTTGGTGAAATTGCTTCAAGAGTCGTCTTTGGACCGAAGACAGTAGGTATAGTTGAGCTAGTTAAGAGAGATCCTAATGATAGAAGGTACTGGCATGTATTAATACATACCGATAAAGGGGAAAAGAGACATTTTACATTACCACATAGAAGTATAGTGTATGTTCAAGGAGAAGAGATGCAATTTCAAGAGATGCCATATGTAAGTGGACAACATTTTGATATGCAAGTGCGAGGTACTGGATTCATTCCTGCACCTTGGAATAAAATTGAAAGAGATCCATTTAATCTTAGATCTACAAAATAGTAGAATAATAATTTTCTTTATAAAAAGTTTCTACATAGTCTATTAGAGCCAGCATTAATACATTAATATAAATTATATTCCTTTTTTTACATTAGCCTCATTGTTTTGAGATAAATATTTTAATATAGTATGCATAAACTATTATTAAAATCAGATGAAAAATAAGAAAAGTCAGAAGATTCCTGCATCTATTCTTGAAGATAAAGTTGACCCGGTCGAGTTACTTAATGACGTAAAAAACTTAACAGTTGAAGACGTAATAGTCATGTATGCATATGCTGAAGCGATTGTTGAGACGGTGAGAGAACCACTTATTATTCTTGATGGAAACCTCCGAATCAAAACTGCAAATAAATCATTCTTTGATACATTTAAAGTAACGAAGGGAAAAACATATAATAAATGTTTATTTGAATTAGGAAATGGCCAATGGAACATACCGCAACTGAAAAAATTGCTCACAGAAATTCTTCCCAAAAACTCGCATTTCGATGACTTTGAAGTTACTCATACTTTCGAAGATATAGGTACAAGAACGATGGTATTAAACGCTAGAAGAATTGTACTTGAAGGTCATAAAACCGAGCTTATACTTTTAGCGATTGAAGACATAACCGAAAGAAAACAAATTGACAAACAGAAGGATGATTTTATTGGCGTGGCTTCACATGAGCTAAAAACTTCCTTAACAAGTATAAAAACATTTGTCCAAATACTTCTTGCGCATAATAAGAAAATTGGAGACAAGAAAAATGTATTCATGTTAGATAAAGTAGCAAGACAAATAGACCGAATGGAACATATGATACAGTCTTTCCTTAACGTCTATAACGTGTAGACAGGAAAACTTGAGTATCATAAGGAATATTTCATTCTGGACGATTTAATAAAGGATATTCTCGAAACGTTTCAATACACTACTGATACACATACTATTACCTATGTTGGGGAAACTCGAAAGAAAATATACGCAGATAAATCTCGAATAGCACAGGTAATAACAAATCTTTTAACCAATGCTATTAAATACTCACCTGATGCAGAAAAGGTTATTTTAACTTTAGAAAATAATAGTGATGAAATTCTTATAAGTGTCCAGGATTATGGCATCGGTATACCTAAAGAGCAACAAAAAATGATATTCGAAAGATTTTTCCGGGTAAAAGGTAAAGAAGAGAAAAACATTCAAGGACAAGGTCTAGGTTTATATATAGCTTATGTGATTATTAAAGGACATAAAGGAAAAATGTGGGTAAAAAGTGATGAGGGAAAAGGTTCAACGTTTTATTTTACCCTTCCAGTCAATAATAAGAAACATTAGCATAAAAAGTTCCGACAAAGTCAACTAGTACCAGTCAAGCTTATCAATAACAAAAGAGTATACCAACTCTTCCTTTTTTATTACAACATTTTTGTCTTTTTATTATTTTTATTATCTACTCTTTCTTAAGTACAGTAGAGAATGGAAAAAAACGCTAAAAATACATCAGTGTGGATTGGAACAACTCCACAAACAAACTATCCTTCGTTAAAGGAAGATATAGTAGTTGACGCTGTAGTTGTTGGTGGTGGTATAACAGGGTTGAGTTGTGCCCTTCTGCTCAAAGAAAAAGGGTTAAAAGTTGCCCTCTTTGAAAAAGGAAAAATTGTTGAAAAAACAACCGGTAATACAACAGCAAAAGTTACCTCACTTAATTCACTTATTTACGCAAAACTACTCAAAAAATTTAGTGAAGAAGGAGCAAAGATGTATGGAGAAGCAAATGAAGCAGCAATTAGTAAAATTGAAGAACTAGTAAACAAATATCATATTACTTGTGATTTCTTACGAACGTCTGCATATACCTATGCTGAGAACGAGAAAGATACAAAGCAGGTCCAAGAAGAGGCGCAAGCAGCAAAGAGTTTAGGATTACCTGCGGAGTTTACAGAAAATGTTCCTCTTCCCTATCAAACATATGGCGCAGTTAAATTTACTAATCAAGCACAATTCCATGTCAGAAAATATTTACTTGCTCTTGCAGAAGTAGTACACAGTGATTGTAGTTGTGTTTTTGAGCAAACAACAGTACAAGATATTCAAAAAGACGGAAATAAGTATAAAGTGATAACTGATAAAGGAACAATTACTTCAGAATATGTTGTACAAGCATCACATAGACCTTTTTATGACCCTGAAGGACAGTATAAGGATTTATCTGCCTTTCGAGATTATGCTTTAGGAGTTTTGATTGAAGAACCAACGCCACAAGGACTGTTTTATAGTACTGGACAAGATCCATATTCAATTAGGTATCAACCAACAGATGAAGAAGATATTATTATTGTAGGTGGTGAAGGTACTGATGAAGCAAAAGCTGGAAATTCTGAAGATGCATACAAAAAACTAGAGGAAAAATATAGTAAGAAATTTACTATCAAAGATGTTAAATACAAATGGTATACCTTTGATATGGGAACAAACAATGGGGTCCCCAATATAGGGAGATTATCAAAAAATATGGGAAACATCTATGTTGCAACTGGATTTGGTGGTTGGGGTATGACAAATGGAACAGCTGCAGGGATGATAATAAGTGATTTAATCACCCAAGATAATAATCAGTGGTCAGGCTTCTTTGACGTATTTACCAGAGATAGTTATAGAATTAAATAGTTATTATTGCTGAAAAAAGTTCCTACATATCCCAACAATACCAGCCATGGCTAGCTTCACAAAGATGTAATCAGTTATCCTGAATTCGAACTTTTATTTGAGTTGTTCAGCCAACTCTAAAATAATTCCTTCCGGTCCTCGAACATAACACAATTGCCACATATTTTCGTAGGTCTGGATTTCGCCCACGAGTTTATGTCCCTTTTGTTGTAACGTAGTCACGATGCCTTCAAGATCTTCGACCTCAAGGCAGAGATGACGTAAGCCGAGGGTATTCGCTGAAGAAGGCTGAATGCCTGCTTCATCCACGGGATGATTGAACTTCACGAGCTCTAAATTCAACTGACCGTCTGGTGCCTCAAGCATGACTAACTTATCATTGACGTCTTTTAATCCTGTAACCCGCTCTACCATGTCTCCTTGCATTACAGCTTCACCCTTCACTTTAAAGCCCAGGTCAGTAAAGAATATTTTTGTTGCTTCAAGGTTCTCAACATTGATACCTACATGGTCTATGTGTCGGATTTTCATACGCCCATTGTATCACAATATTATGTTAGAATAGTTTAAATGAGAAAAATTTTTGTCCTTGAATTTATGACGATGGATGGTGTTATCCAAGCACCTGGAGGCTCCACAGAAGATGCAGCCGAAGGTTTCAAATATGGCGGATGGATGGGTCCCTTCTTTGGGAAAGATGATGTTGCAAGTCAAGAAATGACTAAACAAATGAAGCAGACTGCTGCACTGCTCCTTGGACGCAAAACATATGATATATTTGCAGGATTTTGGCCACAGCATGCAACAGAAGCCGAAGGGTGGCCACAAATAAACAAAATTACTAAATATGTCGTCTCAAAAACCCTCCAAAACCCTACATGGGAAAATACTGTTGTACTAAAAGATATTGATGCATTAAAAAAGCTCAAAGACACGGATGGTCCAGACCTTCAAATCTATGGAAGTGCAAATCTTATTCAGTCCCTTATGGAGAATGATTTAGTTGATGAATTTTGGCTGAAAATATTTCCTCTCACTCTTGGTAGTGGAAAAAAGTTGTTTGAGAAAGGCACGATTCCTGTTTCCTTTATACTCTTCGACTCGAAAATTTCCTCAAATGGTATCATTTTTGCATACTACAAACGTTCAGGAGACGTCAAAACGTCTGACGTGTAGTTTTGATAAAAAGTTCCCACATAGTTTAAGACAGCCTACCACAACTTGCCTCCAAAAGCTGTAAACAGTTCTTTTGGATTCGAACCAATATTTATAAACAAATCCCTTGAATAGATAGAATTTAGAAGTTACTTGATATTTTAAAATCTAAAGTTGTTTTTTAACTACATTTGCTAAGGCCTTAATAAAAAGCGGAGACTTGTTCAATGACTCAGTGCGAGCAAATGCTATACCGTGCTCTTCTGCTTGTTCTTTAGCTCCAATACCAACGTCATATAAAATTTCTAAATGGTCAGCTAAAAATTGAACTGGAGCTATTAATACATATTTTTGTCCCTTAGCTGCAAGTTCTGGCATGATATCAGCAAAATCAGGTTTTAACCATTCTTCTGGTGTATGTCCAGCACTTTGATAGCAAAATAACCATCTATCTTTTGATAAACCTGCGTGTTTTGCAACTTCTGAAGCAGTTTCTTTTAAGTCATCAATATAATTAGGTTCTTTATCAATTACTCGTTTTGGCATACTATGTGCTGAAAAAAGAACAGGAACTTTATTTCTTATATCATCTGGAAATTTCTCAAGTGCCTGTGTAACGCGTTCTGCTAATGCTTGTAAGAAGAACGGTTCTAGATGCCAATCAGTTGCGATTTTAAGTGGCATATCATTTCTTTTTAATTTATTTACTGCCTCTGTTAGCTCTCTTATATATCCGCTCATAATAATTGGAGAGTATTGAGGAGACATAATAATTCCTATAATTTCTGAAGTATCCTTAGCTAGCTCTTGAACTACTTCGTCAATAAAAGGATGAGAAAAACGCATACCAGCAGCAACATGAAACTCAATACCTACATGTTGTTTATTAAGCTCTTCCTCAAGTGCAGCAGCTTGTTCTTTTGTTATTTGAATAAGTGGTGAACCACCAATAATATCATAACGTCTTTGAAACTCTTTAATATTTTCTTCATCTGCATCACGACCGCCATAGACATTTTTAAGATATTGGGGGACATCTGCAAGTGTTTTAGGAGAACCATATGTCATTAATATGATACCTACTTTTTTAGTTCGCGATTTCTTTGTCGGCATAGAGCGATAAAAGTATATCATACTTAATTTCATGCTTTAAATATGTCCATTTCTATAGTATAGTTGCAAAGTAATTCTATGAAGAAGCTTATTATTGGAACTCGGGGTAGTAAACTTTCTCTTATCCAAACAGATATAGTAAAAAAGCAACTTCAGCAACTGCTTCCTAACACTTTAATTGAAATAAAAATAATTACTACAAAAGGAGATAAAAACATGAGTCCAGTACCACTTGATAGTGTGGGTAAAGGCTGGTTTACCAAGGAGATTGACAAGGCGCTAATAAACGGAGATATTGATATTGCGGTACATAGCTTAAAAGATTTACCAGAAGAATTACCAAAAGAACTTATCATAGCTGCAATTCCACAACGAGAAGATGCAAGAGAGGCACTTGTTGCAAAAAATAATCTTTCATTTAAGGAGTTACCTGAGGGGGCAACTATTGGTACTGATAGTACAAGGCGGAAAGCGCAAATTCTTTATAAACGTCCTGGTTTACAAGTTGAAAGTATACGAGGAAATGTACTCACCCGTCTTGAAAAACTAGATAATGGACAATACGACGCATTATTTTTAGCTGTAGCTGGTTTAAAACGGTTAGGTCTAGAACATAGAATTTCAGAGTATTTTCCACTAACAGATATTATCCCTTCTCCTGGACAAGGGGCATTAGCTGTAGTTATCAACCAAGCAAATACTCAGCTTTTGTCTGTACTTAAACAACTTAATGATACAAATACAGTAATTGCAGTTCATGCTGAACGTGCATTTTCCAAGGCAATTGGAGGAGGATGTAAAATGCCTGTAGGTGCTTATGCTGAAGTCAAAGATAACAAAATTATAATACATGCAGTTATTGGTTCTTTAGATGGTAAGCATATTGAAAAAAAGACTGTGAAAGGAGAAATAGCTAATGCTAATACAGTTGCCCTACATCTTGCAATAACGCTTTTAAAAGTATGTAACCCATGGTATCAAACAACAGAAACATTTTCTTCAAAATATATTGTCATTACAAGACCGAGTGGAGAAGATAAGCAACTTAAAACGCAAATTGAAAAATTAGGTTTTCAAACTTTTTTTTATCCTACTATTAAAATTGAGAAAAATCTTCTCTCTTCTACTCAGAAAGAAGAACTAAAGCGCATTGATACATTTGATTGGATATTGTTTACAAGTCATAATGGGGTTACTTTCCTTATCGATGCATTAAATGAGCTTAGTATTGATATATCGTTACTCAAAAAAAAGCACATTGGAGTTGTTGGTCAAAAGACTAAAGAAGAATTAGAAAATTATGGTTTTCAAGTTGAATTTATCCCTTCTAGATTTACTACAGAAATGTTAGGTAAAGAGATTAAAGATGTACGAGGGAAAAAGATATTATTACCCCGTTCAAATATAGCTAATCAAAAGTTAATTACTATCTTAGAAGAAAAAGGTGCAGCTGTCATAAACATACCAATTTACAAAACAGAGTACCTTTATGAAGGAAATACTGAATTTGCCTCACTTGTTAAAGAAAAAAAGATACAAATGATAACCTTTACTAGTCCCTCAACCGTTGAAGGGTTTTTGCAAAGTATCCCCAAAGCTACTCTTAATAGAGTACTTACCATACCTGTTTTATCTATTGGGCCAGTAACCACATCTACTGCAACAAAAAAAGGCTTCAAGCATATTGTTACAGCTGATAGGTATACAACAAAAGGAATGTTAGATAAATTAAAAGAAAGTATTCTATAATACATAATATGATTTACCATAATTACATTTTTTTGACTATTTCTCCATCTTTCCTTGATTTACCAAATGCTACAAAAATGACTTACAAAAAAGACTTTCTCAAAGAAATCACAAGTGAAAAAAAAGTAGTCATATATACCTTTGCTACGCTTGGGCTAAAAGCAAACACAACCATCCTTATGTGGTTGCAAGCTGAAACAATTGATGAAATCCAACTATATCTTAATAAATTACTGCATACAAAATTAGGAAGATATGTACAAATTACGCATACACTTTTTGGTATGACTCGTCCGACCCAATATTCTCCTAAATCTACTGGGCATTTAGAAACAAATAGAAAAGGTCGAAAATACTTAGTTATTTACCCTTTTACCAAAACGCAGAATTGGTATTCGTTGGATTTTGAAGCAAGACGGAACTTAATGTGGGGACATGTAAAGATTGGAAAGCAATATCATGGACAAATAGAACAACTTCTTTTGTATTCTTATGGAATTGATGACAGCGAATTTATTGTCTCGTATGAAATGGATGATTTACAAGCATTCCAAAGTTTAGTAATTGAGCTTCGCTCTGATAAAGTTCGGGAATATACATTAAAAGATACGCCAATATTTACCTGTATTTATAAAACGCCCGAAGAAACTATGAACTTTGTATGAACAGTACTTTTTTAGATGCTTGTTACGGTAAAAAAACCTCCTATACACCAGTATGGTACATGCGGCAAGCAGGAAGATACTTACCGGAATACAGAAAGCTTAAAGAATCTCATTCTATTTTAGATATTGTTAAAACCCCAGAGCTTGCTGCAAAAGTAACGCTTCAGCCAATAGATATTTTGGGAGTTGACGCAGCAATTCTGTTTGCAGATATTATGATTCCATTACTTGGAATAGGAGTTGATTTGGAAATTGTTGAACATATTGGCCCGGTCATAAAAAACCCTATCCAATCATTAAAACAAATACAAACACTAAAAGTACTTGAGCCGGAGCATGATATTTCCTATTTATTGGAAACAATAAGGATACTAAAAAAAGAATTGTCGAACAGAGTTCCATTAATCGGGTTTTCTGCAGCTCCATATACTCTTGCGAGTTATTTAATTGAAGGGAAACCAACGCGAAACTTTATTAAAACAAAAACATTTATGTACACAAATACAAAAGCGTGGAACTTACTTATGCAAAAATTAAGTGAGATGATTATTATATATCTTACTTCTCAAGTCAAAAACGGTGTGCAGGTGCTGCAATTATTTGATAGCTGGGTAGGGAGTTTAGGTGAACAGGATTATCAGGAATTTGTCCTTCCATATACCAAAAGTATTTTTGAGAATATTAAACATCTTTCTGTACCCACTATTCACTTTGGAACAAATACTGCTGGAATGCTTTCATCATTTTCTTCCGTTGAGTGCCAAGTTGTTAGCGTAGACTGGCTTATCTCAATTGATAAAGCTTGGCAACAAATAGGATTTGAAAAAGGAATTCAAGGGAATCTTGACCCAGTACTGATGCTTAGTGAGTTCTCATTTATTAAGAAACGGGTTGATGAAATATTTACCACTCTTCCAAAACGAGAAGGATATATTTTAAACCTGGGACATGGAGTGCTTCAACAAACGCCAGTTGAAAATCTTATTAAGTTAACAGATTACGTTCATAGTAAATAATATGCTTACAATTGCTATTATCGCTTTTAGAGAATTTTTTGAAGCATTTCTATTAGTTGGAATTTTTATTGGTATAGATAAAAAACTTAACTTAGGAAAACGAAAAGAAATACTTCTTGCTTCGCTCTGTGGTATAACATTATCTTTAATTCTGCCGCTTATTGTTTTTTCCTTCGGACAAGATGTAAAAGCTGTATTAAACGAAAATACTACGGATACCTTAGAAGGATATCTCTTGATATTTTCAGGATTTTTCTTAGTCTATGTCGTTTTTACACTTCATACATTTATGAGTAGTTATCGTCAAAAAGCAGTTAAGTATGCAAAGCAGAAAATGGAGCAGAAGATGTTTGATATCTCATTGTTTTTGACAATTGTCCTTTTTGTAGCTCGTGAAGGATTTGAAGTTGCATTGCTTGTTGCAGCAACTTCAGTATTTTCTGTCTTTGCATCAAATCTTGAAGGATTGCTTTTGGGTTTTAGCAGTGCTGGAATAATTGGAATTCTTTCTAGTCTAGGATATAGCAAGATATCAATTAAAAAAATTTTCACTTATACTGAATATGGAATAATCATTATTGGTGCAGCAATGGTCAAAAATGGTATTAGTTTTTTGTCTGTCAACTATTTTCATATTCACTTAGATACACTTATTACACTCCCTCTCCAATTTCTACCAGGTGAAAGCACCGTTTTTGGGCATGTACTTAATAACTTACTTGGGATAGAAAGACAGATGAGTCTAATTCAGCTTTCAATAATGGTAGGATATTTTCTACTTGTGAACTATCTATTCAAAAGGACTAGCCAAGATAAATAGTTTTATTTTAATTGGTAGCAAACATGTTATTGCTGTAAAAAGTTCCCACGAGTCTACAGTGCCACCTAACTTACTCACCCATGCACAATTCTGCACTTGGCAGGTAGTTATTTCCCTGATTACTCAAAAGACCTAAACAACGAATTACTTCCACAATACCGGAAAAAACCTATCGATAAAGCATATATACCTCTTAGATCTTATTCATTATAAAGCATATAGAAAAAAATAGAGGAAAAACAACACTAGTAATTAAGATAAAAAATACTTTTAGATGACAAAGAATAAAAACTTTCAGGATTGTCAAGTAATGAAGAATGCCTATAATAGTGTAATTTCTGTACGTGTTCTTTAAAATATGTTATTATACGAATAAAATTAATAGTAATTTAATAGAAAGGAGCATGCATGACAGAGAATTCTTCCACACAAATAGATATTCCTGATGGAAAAGAACTATATACAATTTTTGAACTGCTAAGGAACAGGGTAGGCGTTGATTTCACCTATTATAAACAAAGTACAATTAAAAGACGGATACAGCGGCGCTTGGCTTTGCATAAAATAATCTCTTTAGAGAAATATCTTGCCTACCTGAAAAATGATCCTCAAGAAATAGATGATTTATATAATGATCTTCTTATTAATGTCACAAATTTTTTCCGCGATCCACAAGTATTTACTAGCCTTAGTATTAAAGTGTTTCCTCAGCTTATCAAAGAAAAATCTCCTGATAATCCAATCCGAATTTGGGTGCCGGGTTGCGCGACCGGAGAAGAAGTATACTCAATGGCGATGAGCTTATTGGAATTTCTTGAGCATGCAAAAACAAAGATTCCTATACAAGTTTTTGGTACAGATATTAGTGATGACATGATAGAAAAAGCCCGGGCTGGATTATACGGGAAAAATATTGAGAAAGATATCTCTCCGGAGAGATTAGAACGATTTTTTACAAGAATAGGAAAATATTATCAAATCAATAAAACAATACGGGAAATTTGTATTTTTGCTAGGCAAAACATCGTAAGTGATCCTCCGTTCTCAAACATTGATTTGATTAGTTGTCGTAATCTGTTAATTTATTTAGAACCGTTTCTGCAGAAACGTGTTATGCCTATTTTCCATTATGCACTTAAACCGCATGGATATCTTGTCCTGGGTAATTCTGAAACTATTGGTGACTTTACTGAATTGTTTCATCCAGAAGATAAAAAAAATAAAATTTACGTGAAGAAATCCAGTGTCCCACAACAGCGTTTCCAACTCTATGGGACAATACAACCAATCCTCAAAAAAACCAAAGAAAAAAAATCATCATCGGTAATTAATGAAGAAATATCACGAATGACAAACCTACAGCAAGAAGTAGATAAAATTATTGTTAGTAAATATGCTCCGGCTGGAGTAGTCGTGAATAATAACTTGGAAATTATACAATTTAAAGGGCATACTAGTCCTTTTCTTGAACCTTCTCCTGGTAAAGCAAGCCTTAATCTGCTCAAAATGGCTCGTGAAGGATTATTTTTAGTATTAAATACTGCCCTTAAAAAAGCGCGACTGGAAGGAAAACCTGTCAGAAAAGAAGGAGTGCAGATTGATGAGAATGGCACATCTAAATTTATTACATTAGAAGTAATTCCTATAAAAGTAAGTGAAGGGAATGAACCAACCTTCCTCATTTTGTTTGAAGATATTTTGCGCTCCGATATGAAAGATAAGAGCAAGTTTATCTCTCATCAGACAAAAGGATCGCTGAGTACTCAAAAAGAGCAAAGCGATCAAGTTGATTATCTGAAACAAGAGCTAACTGCAACTCGGGAGTACTTACAATCTGCAATTCAAGAACTTGAAGCAACGAATGAAGAAGTGCAAGGAGCTAATGAAGAAATACTTTCTAACAATGAAGAATTGCAATCAGTCAATGAAGAGCTTGAGACATCAAAAGAAGAGCTGCAATCTGCAAATGAAGAACTCACGACGCTCATTGAAGAGCTTCATAACAAAAATAACGAGATCAATCAAATCAATAATGACCTTAGCAACCTTCTAATGAGTGTAAATATTCCGATAATTATGCTCGATAAGGAATTATATATCCGCCGGTTTACTCCAGGTACAGAAAAAGTCATGAACCTTATTTCCTCCGATATAGGGAGACCAATCGGTAACATCAAGCCAAATATCAGTGTTTCGGATTTAGAAGAGTTGTTGCAAGATGCTATTCATCGTGATTTAACAAAAGAGCTAGAGATACAAGACAAGCAGGGAAATTGGTATCTGATGAGGGTATTACCTTATAAAACCCAAGAGAATAAAACCGAAGGTGTCATCATGGCATTTGTCGATATCAATGAGTTGAAGAAGACAGAAGTAGAATTAGCAAGGGCTGCTGCGATTGTGGATTCCTCCGATGATGCGATTATTAGTAAAAGTATCGATGGGATAATATTGAGCTGGAATAAGGGAGCTCATCGGCTATATGGATACACGGCAGAAGAAATTATTGGCAAGCCGGTATCTGTCCTCATGCCTCCTGAAAAACAAAATGACTTTTCGACAATTATGAAACAGCTTCTAGAAGGAAAGCGAGTCGAACATTATGAAACGCAAAGAATGGCGAAAAACGGGAAAATTATTCCTGTTTCAATTACCGTTTCTCCAATTAGAAATGCAGAAGGAAAAATTATCGGTGCATCAAAAATTGCGAGAGACATTAGTGAACAAAAACAGATAGAAGAGAATTTGACCTTTCTTTCTCAAGCAAGCAAAACGTTATCGGCAACGCTTGACTACAAAACGACATTGACAAATGTCACAAAACTGGCAGTCCCACATATCGCAGACTGGTGTACAGTAGATCTTTTGAATGAAAAAGGGCAGCTTGAACTAGTTGCTGTTGCTCATAAAGACCCAAAACAGGTTCAATGGGCAAAAACACTTCGCAAAACAACTCCTATTGATATGAACGCCCCAACAGGATTGCCACATGTTTTGCGGACAGGTAAATCTGAGTTCTATCCTGCTATTACTGATAAGATGCTTGTACAAGTAGCGAAAGATGAAAAAGAACTGGCGCTTTTGCGAAAACTTGGATTTACTTCAGTAATGGTAGTCCCTCTTTTCAGGAATCGGAAATGTATTGGTGGCATCACCTTTGTTACCACAGAAACAAAAAGGAATTATGACAAAAGAGATTTAGTAATAGCAGAGGAATTGGCAAAGAGAGCCTCTCTTGCAATAGAACATGCGTGGCTTTTTCAAGAAGAAAAAAAAGCAATTGCTCTTCGTGATGAGTTTATATCAGTTGCTTCACACGAGCTAAAAACACCAATAACCAGTATGAAAATGTACTTACAGGGATTGCAAAAGCGATTTGAACAAAAACGTGATAATGACACGTTACATTTTTTCGCAAAAATTGATGATCAAATAAATAAACTTGCGGTCTTGATTAACGATTTGCTTAATGTTTCTAAAATTCAGCATGGGAAGCTCGAGTTTAACTTTGAAGCAGTGGATCTAAATGAGGTAGTAAAAGAAACGGTAGATACAATACAGGAAACAGCCAAAAAACATACCATACGTATTGAAGGGAAAATAACGAAAAAAGTGCAGGCAGATAGATATCGGATTTATCAGGTGCTTACAAACCTTTTGACTAATGCTCTAAAATATTCACCAGATGCTGATAAAGTAGATGTGACGCTTACTTCTGAAAGAGATGTGGCCGTGGTGACAGTTCGAGATTTTGGCATTGGGATTGATAAGCAGCATCAACAAGAAATATTTAATCCATTTTACCGGGTAGCTAGTGCGGATGAGAAAACATATCCAGGTCTGGGTATGGGGCTTTATATCTCCAGTGAAATTGTTAAGAGACATGGTGGAATATTGCATGTTGAAAGCAGTAAAGGAAAAGGTTCAGCATTTAGCCTTACTCTTCCGTATCCAAAACACTAGGGTTTACTATTTTCTTACTGAAAAAAATGGTATATTCGTTTATGATTTATATCTATGAGTAAAAAAATTCTTGTTGTGGATGATGACCCAGATATTCTTACTGCTGCTCAATTTATTTTAGAAGATGCTGGATATGAGGTAGCAACCACTGAGAAAGGAGAATATGCTGAGAATCTTTATAATACGAACTTTCACTTGCCAGATCTTATTATCCTTGATGTACTTCTGTCTGGAAAAAATGGATGGACAATTTGCAAAAATCTTAAAAATAACAAAAAAACAAAACATATCCCGGTTCTTATGTTTTCTGCCCGGCCAGACGCAAAAAGAACATCGTTGGAAGCAGGAGCAGATGCTTTCTTGTCAAAGCCATTTGAATTGGAAGAGCTATTATCATTAGTTACCCAACATATTCAATAGAATCCAAATAGTACATATAATCAAAACCAGTTCGAACGTAGTCCAGGATGACCAGCACCGAAGTTTAGCTTCAGCCTTTTCATTTCAAGTATCGTATGCAATAATAAAAATATGGCAACAAAAATTGGAATTAAAGCATTAATACCAAATCCGGCACTTAAACCTTTTGCGCACTTGATAGGAGAATGGAAAACTACCGGATTTCATCCTTTCCTTCCAGATACTATTCTTCATGGCCGTACATCTTTTGAATGGCTTGAGGGTGGTGCTTTTTTAATTATGCACTCTGAAATTGATGAGCCTCGTTTTCCCCATGGTATAGAAATTTTCGGAAGTGATGACATGGAGAAGAAATTCTTTATGCTTCATTTCGATGCACGTGGTATTTCACGAAAATTCGATGTGACTGTTGATAATAATCAATTGAAATGGTGGCGTAATGAACCTGGTTTTTCCCAGCATTACACTATGACCATAGAAGACAAGGGTAATAAATTGGTCAGTAAAGGAGAAATGTCACGAGATGGAGGGGCTTGGGAAAATGATCTTCAATTGACATATACGCGAGTTAAATAACAAGTTAAGTATTTCAGTAGAAGAGTTGATAAAATAATACTATGAGTAATCCAAAAGTTACGAGTGGAATGACAATATCTCTTGATGGGTTTGGGGCCGGCATTAATCAAAGCTTTGAAAAACCATTTGGAGATAACTTTAGCTCTGACTTATTGGACAGGTGGATGTTTAAAGAGCCGGAAAAGCATAAACATAAAAAGGAAATAGACGCTATTTTGGATGCAGGTGCGTTCATTATGGGTAGCAACATGTTTGGTCCCAAAGATAGACGAGACAAAGCTGAATGGAAAGGATGGTGGGGTGATAATCCTCCCTATCATGCTCCGGTTTTTGTGCTCTCACACAAAGAGCGAAAACCAATAGAGATGGAAGGAGGAACAACATTTTTCTTTGTGACGGATGGTATTAAATCAGCACTTTTAAAGGCAAAAGAAGCGGCAGGAGATAAAAATGTAAAGATTATGGGAGGAGCACATACGGTTAATCAGTATTTAGCGGCTGGACTGATTGATGAACTGTGGTTGCATATTGTCCCCGTAACCGTTGGAGTAGGCTCGCGGCTTTTTGAAGGAGTGTCCAATCTCAAGTTTGAACCAGTTGAAGTAGGCGGAACCAGTCTAGTGACGCATATCAGATACAATGTATTGAAATAGAAGATTCGTTATTAATCTTTTATTTGAGTTGTTCAGCCAACTCTAAAATAATTCCTTCCGGTCCTCGAACATAACACAATTGCCACATATTTTCGTAGGTCTGGATTTCGCCCACGAGTTTATGTCCCTTTTGTTGTAACGTAGTCACGATGCCTTCAAGATCTTCGACCTCAAGGCAGAGATGACGTAAGCCGAGGGTATTCGCTGAAGAAGGCTGAATGCCTGCTTCATCCACGGGATGATTGAACTTCACGAGCTCTAAATTCAACTGACCGTCTGGTGCCTCAAGCATGACTAACTTATCATTGACGTCTTTTAATCCTGTAACCCGCTCTACCATGTCTCCTTGCATTACAGCTTCACCCTTCACTTTAAAGCCCAGGTCAGTAAAGAATATTTTTGTTGCTTCAAGGTTCTCAACATTGATACCTACATGGTCTATGTGTCGGATTTTCATACGCCCATTGTATCAATCGTTATAACAGAGCGCAACTTGGTATAAAAATTTTGACGTACTCCACCAATACCTGCATTATATATAATTGGGAATATAAAATTTTTCTTCTGAAGTTCTCCAAAAAATTCAAGTAGCATCTATGTCCGCTAGCCTTGAAAATAGAATACTAAGGTTCAAGTGGATTATTTCTTTTGGTTCAGGATATCAAGTATTTCTGTTTGTTTTTCGTTAATTCTGTAAATTTCAGCAGTTAATGTATGAATTGCCATAAGTGTTTCATGATCATGTTGTGCACGTTCGTCGCTTGCAGCAGCTTGTACATTTTGTCCAACAATGATAATTGGTAGAAGCACTAACTGTAAAAAGGTTTGCGCTATCCATGCAACAATGATAATTGGATCATGCGATTTAAGAGCTGCAGGAAGTGAAATAAGCGCAAGAAGTGCAAATACATATGCACACCACATGGATCCAACAACTTTAGTGACAAGTACTGCGAGAAATGTATTAAAATGGCCAATTGGATTATCCCCATGGATTTTATAGAGCACGCTTTTAGTTACTACCAATTTATGTTTGTGCATTTTAGCTTTTGCTGCTACCCTATCATTTATCATATTAACTCAGCATTATAGCAAGTTTAGGAAGTTAGTCAACTTGAATTACAGTATTCCCTGTACGAAAAACCCAACACCAGCTATTACAGTAATAAGTGAAATAAACCAGAATGATTTTCTTTCAAGTAAAGCACTCATTGCAGAGAGCGCAATTGCTATTTGAAAAAACGTAACTGCAAGGGTATGATTATTGTGTTTTTAAAGTAGTCTTTTTGCAATAGAATTTTGATTTTCAGCTTGTTTTTCAAAACTTTGCGCTTTTTTTGAATAGCCTGCTGTTTTTTTACTATATTTGCTGATGTTATTTTTAAATCATTTATCAGACGATTGTTGATAGAAAGCCTCTGCCAGGTTTTTCTTAATTCTTTTTGCCTGATAATAATTCCACTGATCTGATGCTTTTTTTGAAATAAAAAGGCGTTGTTCTTGTTCAGTACGGCTTCATTCGAATAACTACCAGATAGAAAAGATGCAATGGCTGCAAATAGTGTAATGATTGCGCTGGTTAATGCAAGATACCTATTCCACGTGACTTGATATGTTTGGTGATTTCTTCAAACTCTCTCTCTTGTCTCCTGACTAATACCCTCTTCTTCTACGATTTGCATTGTAACACACATTGAATAATATTTCAGCTGTATTCGCGTTTCTTAACATTGTATAATGGCTATTGTGAGAATAAACAAAACGGGTATTAATGCAGCCCGATTATTACTGGAGAAATATGGGGTTGATTCATTGTCATACTTTTCTTTACATGAAAAAAAGAAGTTTTTCTTTTCATCAACAGGAAAATCTTTTCTTGCATATACTGTAGAAGGGAAAGTAGCTTTAGTAAGTGGTGATCCAATAGGACCGCCTGAAGATATATCACCGTTACTTAAAGAATTCCACTATTTTACAAAAGGAGCAAAATACAGTAGCTGTTTTGTGGGCATTACTCAAAGCATGCTTCCCCGCCTTATGCAGCAGGGACATAAGACGTTACCGATTGGAAATGAAGCAGAAATACTCCTTCCTTTCTTTAACAAAAACCTATTAAAAAAGAAAGTGAGACGAGCAGAAAGGTATATATTACGCTTTGGAATTACGTGCAAAATTTATAAGAGAAGTAGTATTCCTGCTGAATATCTGAATCAACTTGAAAGGGTTTCAGAAGAATGGCTTAAGGGAAAAGGAAAGAAAGAAAAAGGATACTGCATGACTTTAGGCCGTTTCCCTCAACAGCTTGATGCTGATTGTGAAATAGTACTTGCACTCAAAAACCATAACGTCCTCGGTTATCTTACTTTGGTGCCGGTATATGCTTCGAAAAGTTTATCTCTGGATGCAATGAGAATAAAACGAAATACTCCAAATGGATTAACAGAGTTTCTATTAATGCAAGCATTCGAATATTTTAAGAACAGAAACATTAATACAATAAGCCTTAATTTTACAACTTTTTATCAGCAACCTCAGATAAGAAGTAAAAATCTCCACGCGTTATTCGTAGCAGTTCTTTTTAAAGGACTATGCTACTTATATAAAACCCATAGTTTGTATCGATTTAATAATAAATTTTTTCCTCAATGGAGAGAAAGATACATAGCATATGAAAAAAGAAGATTTATTCCTTACTACCTCTATGCAATAGTAAAGACTGAATTATAAAAAGTTCCCACATAGTTCAATAGTGCCAGCTTTTTTCGCCCACAAGACATACCCTGGTGTACTTTGTTAGAACTAATAGCTTCAGTTTTACTATAATCCTTTTAGGGTTAAAATAGTTATTTTCGATGCATACGGTATTAATTAGCGAGAAATACGTCACCTGTTATTTAGAATAAGAATATGGAATAAGTCAAGAAACGACAAAAGAATTTTTTGAAGATGTTATTTGGGGATGATAGGCTCGAAAATATAAAAGCCGCAAAAGTATCTGGTATTAAAACAGAGCGGTATACTACCTCTGAATACTTTAAGAAAAAAATGAAAAATTACTTGTAGGAGTGTTATTGGTATAATATATAGTATGAAGTCGGATATTCCTTTATTCTCTCTCTTTTCGAAATATCCACATCTCGTGGTTGCAGTATCAACAAAAAAAGACAAACAAATGAAAGTACGCTACGAGCTGGAGACTGATAAAGAGACGTTAACCAATCGAAAACAATTTCTTAGTCGATTATCAATTACCAATTTTCAGGTAGTTAGTGCAAAATTAGTACATAAGAATACTGTAACAATAGTAGATATAAATGAAGCTGGTCGATTTATTGAAGAAACAGATGGGCTTATTACGAACAAAAAAAATTTATTTCTTGCATTAACAGTTGCTGATTGTTTGCCTATCTTTATATATGACCCAATTAAAGAAGTAGTATGTCTGTTACATGCAGGTTGGCGAGGTTTAGATTCCAATATCATTACAAAAGGTGTAGCTCTAATGCAAAAAAAGTTTACATCCTTATCAGAAAATCTTATTGTTGGAGTAGGACCTGGTATAGATGTATGTCATTTTGCGGTGAAGGATGATGTCTTAAGCAGATTTATGGATTACACCAATGTAGTCAAAAAAGGAAATACACAGGTTTTTTTAAATCTAAAACAGATTGCAAAACAGCAACTTATAAGAAATGGTATAAAAGAGAACAACATTGAAATAAGCCCCTTGTGCACTTTCTGCGAAAAAGATAAGTATTATTCTTACAGGAGAGATAAAGCCGCTCCCCTACAGGCTATGCTTGCAGTGATTGGATTGACTGGTTAAAGTAGTAAGTTGGATTTTTTATTTCCTTCTTGACACTATTTTTAAATGTTTTAGACTAAATCTATGGAGAAGAAAGTAAAAATTATTAACAAACACGTAGGTGGCGGAGGGGGAGCCGTGTATGGATTAGGTTTGATTGGTGCGCTTATATATTACTTGCAGCATGCAACAACACTTTGGCTTGGAATAATAGGAATTTTAAAAGCGCTTGTCTGGCCGGCTTTTCTTATCTACAAACTCTTTGAACTTCTCAAAATGTAGGTTTGCAAATAGAATTTCTGAAAAATTACTATCAACAGTTACTACATAAACTTCCAATTTCAATTTTGTTATAATTGCTTAATTCATGAGTGATAAAGAATTTATGCAACAAGCAATAAAAGAAGCTCTTAAATCAGAAGAGCCTTTGAAATGTGGCGTTGTTATAGTGAAAAATAATAACCTTATTGCAAAAGCATATAATTCTCAACGTAAAGATACAAATATAACTGCACATGCAAAAATAAAAGCAATTATAAAAGCAGGAAAATACTTTAAAAATAAGAACTTAATTGGATGTACTGTTTATAGTACATGCGAACCCTGCATTATGTGTTTAGCTGCTTTTATGTTTGCAAAAGTAAAAAAAATAGTCTATGGAGTATCTCTTGATAAACTTTCATCAACTATTATTTCAATTACATCTGAAGAATTTATTTTGAAAGCACAATATAAAGTGACAATAGTAAAAAATTTTATGGAGAAAGATTGCGAAGAAAAATTATATAGTGACCACATAACTGCAGTATCAAAATTTAACAAGTAGAAAATTAGCTCTTAAGGAAATTACTCATTTTCTCTAATACTTTTTCTATATCAATCCCCTTTCCCAACACTCCTTTAAGCAAATCTCCATGTTTTTGAATTCTTTCTGGGACATTTTTTATCGTAAATTGCCATGGATGTAAGCTTTCCGTTACTTCAGACCAGAGAAGCGGAGTTGAGACAATTGCGCCGGGTTGGGGTCTTAGGCTATAGACGCTTGCCAATGTTTGACTTTTGATGTTTTGTAAATAATCCAGATACACAAGTCCCGGCCGTTCTTTGGGGTCGCATGCTGTAGACTTTTATGGGAATATTGATAAGACCAAAACTCAAAACACCTGACCAGATTGAATGCATACTATATATATAATCGCATTCTTGAGAAAAATTCGCAACTATTGTTTCTTTTCATCCGGGCAGAGGTCACCCATCGGACAATTCTCACACATATGTGGTCTTGCTATACAAAAATGTCGTCCATGCAAGATAAGCATAAGTGGGAAATCTATCCAATGTTCTTTCGGTACAACTGCCATTAAATCCTGTTCAATTTTTATCGGGTCTTTCGAATCAGTAAGTCCCAATCTATTGGACATACGGATCATATGAGTATCAATGATAATTCCTTCGGGTTTATGAAATGCACAACTCAAAATGACATTGGCTGTTTTTCGGGCGACTCCTGGCAAAGAATCCAAATCTTTCATATTGTCCGGAACTTTTCCGCCAAATTTATCAACAATCATTTGTGAAGTATCTTTAATAAGCCGCGTTTTGTTCCAATGAAAGTTCACTTTGGTTATATATTTATCAAGTTCCTCGCGTGTTGCTTTTGCCATTTTTTCAGGGGTTGGATAATGCTTGAAAAGTTCAGGAGTTGCTTGATTGACTCCTACATCAGTTGATTGTGCTGCAAGAATTGTCGCTATCAAAAGCTCAAACGGATTTTTGAAATCCAACGCAATTTTGGCATCCGGATATACCTTTTTCAGCCGTTCAATAATTCTAAGAACTTTTTCCCGTCTCTTTGCTTCAGAATCCAATGTCTGTGGCATGACTCTACTATAACACACTATCTACAAATTATCATAGAAAGTTAGGGAGTTATATATCATCAAGAATATATCCGTGCGTATCGGTTTTAAGAACTTCTTTACTTATACTTCCTGCAAGTACTTCACGAATTTCCTGGATATTAGTACGAAGAGTTTTCACTGAGCGAATTTGGAAGCATTCAATAAGTTCAGTTTGTATGCACACATGCCTCTTATGAGCTTGTAGATACATAAGTATTTTGCCGGCGACACTGTTTACACTTAGTCCATAAAGATTACCTGGATAACGAGCATTAAGTGTTCTATAGAGTTTATGCTGGTAAGGCGTACCTCTTTCTCTAAATCTTGGATTCTGGTAGACTTGTTCAGTTACATGCATGTATCTTTTCTAAATTCCTTTTTAGTATAAAAGAGAAAATGTATATTGAGAATTGATTTGGATCACACAAGATGCAACTGAAAAAATTATTTGCTATTCATACTTTTTTTTGATGTTCCTTTTATCTAGTATGCCACTTATAAAAATTCTAATACCAACTGACATATATATAATGATAAGAAAAAAGAAAAAGAATGAAGCTATCGCATATGTATGTGTATTAAGTACTCCAAAAGAAAACCATAGTAAAGAAGGAATAAAAAAAAATAATACACTCACTCCAATTTTTACCCAGGGACGGTGAGAATATTTTAATTTTCTTAAAAAATTCCCTTGCATCCAAGCATTGTAGATTGGATCAAAATATTGTCTATTATCAATTTGTAAGCCATTATCCTGTGCAATTTTATCAGTAATATTTTGATAATCTTTCTTTTTCATTCATTTATTATATAACAGAAATCGTAAATTTAACTGTACTTCCTCTTCCATCTTTGCTACACTTCTTAAGTCTTATGAATTCTGATAAACCTAGATGCAAATGGGCAAAAGACGCGTTTTCTATCCCCTATCATGATACTGAATGGGGAGTTCCATTACATGATGATACAAAACTTTTTGAATTTTTAGTTCTTGATGCTGCACAGGCAGGTTTATCCTGGATGACAATACTTAAAAAAAGGGAAAATTATAGGAAAGCTTTTGACTCATTTGATGCACAAAAAATTGCTAGATACGATTCTCAAAAAATAAATTCATTACTTGCTGATGCCGGGATAATCAGAAACAAATTAAAAATCAATGCAGCTGTTCAAAATGCAAAAGCATTTCTGAGAGTGCAAAAAGAATTTGGAAATTTTGATAGCTACATTTGGCAATTTGTAAATAACAAAACTCTCAAAAATTCTTTAGCGAGTTTAAGTGAGTATCCAGCAAAAACAAAAGAATCAGAAGCGATGAGCAGGGATTTGATAAAAAAAGGATTTACTTTTGTGGGGCCAACAATTTGTTATGCATTTATGCAAGCAGCAGGTTTGGTCAATGATCATCAAATCACCTGCTTCCGTTATAAAGAAGTATAGGCATGAGAATCATGGTATAATTTACCGATGAAATATAAAGCGCTCATGCTTGATATTGACGGAACAACTATCCCAAATACTTTTGGAGGTATGCCATCAGAGAAAGTAACCAAAGCAATTGCTAAAGCTAGCAAAGTTCTTCATATAGGAGTTGCTACATCAAGACCATATCTTATCGCACAAAATATTGTTGCACATTTGAGCCTTTCAGGGCCATCAATTTTTGCAGGAGGAGGACAAATACTGGATGTTACTTCTCAAAAAATTTTTGTTGAGCATACAATTTCTCTCTTAGATTTCCAAAACATTAGTGAAACAATTGAAGAGTTCCATTTACCGTTTTTTATTCAAGAAGGAAAAGTTGATGACACCCCATATACTCATGATTACATCCCCGAAAAAATAATACAGGTTTTTTGCAAAGAACTATCTCATGAAATGGCAGATAAACTAATCAGTAAACTTTCCGACATTCCTACAATTTCCTTGACGAAAATTCCAGGATATGAAGCAGGTAAAGTGTGGATGTTAGTAAGCAATATTCATGCAACCAAGCAACATGGAATACTGGAAGTAGCAAAAATACTTGGTATTCACACAAATGAAATTATAGGTGTTGGAGATGGATACAATGATTTCCCCCTTCTTCTGGGATGCGGATTAAAAATAGCAATGGGAAATGCGGTACCGGAACTGAAAGCGATTGCTGATTATGTCGCACCTACAGTTGATGAAGATGGCGTTGCTGAAGTTATTAGCAAGTTTGTTTTATAAACCTCTGAAGACACATAAGCTTTTTTATTTTTCTCAGAAGGTTCTGGCGCAGGTGTGTCAGAAGGAGCAGGAGTTTCTGTTGGAGTATCAGTTGGCGTTATTTTAGAAGTCGGAGTTGGTGTGTCAGTCGGTGTTTGTGACATAGTAGGGGTTGGAGTTTGCGTTGGTGTTGCAGTTGCACTTGGAACAGGAGTATTGGTGGGATATATGATAGTCTTACGAATTGAAGTTGATTTTATTTGAGGAGTTGGTATATCAGTAGGCGTAGGGGTATCGGTTGGAGTAAGTGTTGGTGTAATAGTTGCACTTGCTGATAATACTTGAGTTTTCTTTCCGGATGGACCGATCATAGAAAATCCGACAAAACTAATGGTGATAAGAAAAAAAATTACTCCCAATAATATGAATAATTTATTATCTCCTTGAAAAATACCTGTTGTAAATAAAGCTTTAGGGTTTTGAGATGAATCAGAAAAATGAGTATCCATAAGTATATTATACCATTATAATTTCTAGTTCAAATTGAGAAGAGGTACAATGAATATTTTTATTATTTCGGCATCCATTCGCCAGGATACGGCTGAAGAAGTGTAAAACGATTGCCTTCCGTGTCTTCACATTTTGCATAGATTCCAACTCCTGGGATATCGATTTTTTCCCCTAATGTTTTTCCATCAGGAGTTTTATTGTCACCAAATACTTTGCCTCCTGCTTTTTTGACATCTTTAATTGCTTTATCAATATTATCAACTCCAATGGTGCAAGAATACGCATTTAATTCTTTTTTCTGACCGCCTTCAAATATGCCGCCATTAATGCCTGGATCTTTTGTATCATTTGGAGTACCGGTCATTACCACAATATAACTTCCATACTCTTCTCCTTGTTGTTGCATTTGCCAGCCAAAGGCTTGGGAATAAAACTTCTTTGCACGTTCTTTGTCTTTTGCTTCAATTTCAAAATGTACAATTCGATTTGGCATAGTCTTTTTATATACTTTTCCTGTTAAGAAGTCAATGTAAGATATTAAGCTTGTCCTTTTTTAATATCTTTGTGAGTAATTGTAAGATCTCCGACAAAGAAAATGATAAGGAGAGTTAACACACTACTTGTTTGTCCAGTACCAAATCCTATTCCACCTGTATCAGGAGTTCTTCCAAACCAATCTGCAAATGATGCACCAAACGGTCTGGTCACAATGTAAGCTGTCCAGAATATAAATACTTCATTGGCTCTAAATAGTTTATATGCTGCAAATAATACAGCAAATAAAACTCCTGAAGTCAAATACTCTAAATTCAAAGTGATTGCGGTCATATCGCCTGCTGCTGTTCCAAGAGCAAAGGTTGTAATAACAACGGCCCAATAAAATACTTCTCTTCGCGGTGTAAAAATACTATGAATAGAGAGAGTTTTTTCAGTTCTGTACCAAATAAAAAAGATAACTGTGAGAGCGATTGCAAAAAATACTGTTGAAACAAAATATGGGACACCAAGCACGATATGTACTACATCTGCTGCCATTGTCCCAAAAATTGCAACCATAGTAACAGTAAGCCAGTAAATCCAAGGAATATATTTTCGTACTAGGAATTGAAGAATAATTGCAATCATAAAGCCAATTGCTCCTAAAAGAACTGCAATAATTGAATCGATATGATGAACGAGAAAATCTGAAGTTGACTCCCCCATTGCTGTTGTCAGTAACTTACTTATCCAGAATAACGCTATAACTTCCGGGACTTTTTTTGCTGTTTTCCCGGTAAGGTATTTATTAAAAATCATATTCACGTTAAAGTTATCAATATATCATATCGTATTGGTAGAATTTTTCTATAAAGGTACTTTTATAAAAACTTGTTGCGCGGTATAATTTTCTAGGTATGTCTCAGAATAAAAAAAATATTCCCATGACAATTGTTGTACTTATATTAATTGGTATAGGTTTCTGTTTTTATAAATCAGTTTTGAATAAAAAACCACTTATACTACTCAATTCTCAAAAAATACTAACACAAACTCCTATAAAACCTATTGCTTCATCCATGTTAAATACGATTGTGATAATTATGATGGAAAATAAATCGTATAATGAAATCATTGGGAACACGAATGCTCCATATATTAATTCACTAATTCATACATACAGTTTTGCTGCAAACTATTTTGCAGTTGCGCACCCAAGCTTACCAAACTATATTGCGCTTATAGGAGGTAGTACTTTTGGTATAAAAAAAGACTGTACTGACTGTTTTATTAACTCAACTAATTTGGTAGACCAACTCGAGAAAGCACATAAAACGTGGAGAGCCTATATGGAATCTATACCTTCTTCCTGCTTTATGGGTAGCTCAGGGCAATACGCACAGAAACATAATCCTTTTATTTATTTTGATGACATTAGAAATAATAAGAATCGGTGTAAAAATATTGTTCCTTATGCTCAACTATTTTCTGATTTTCAATCATTATCTACAACTCCCAATTTCGTTTGGATAACTCCGAATTTATGTAATGATATGCATAATTGTTCAGTAAGTACTGGTGATACATGGCTTGCAAAGAATGTCTCTGATATTCTAAACTCACCTGCATTTACAAAACAAAATTCACTTCTCGTGATTACATGGGATGAAGGAGAAGATTTAGGGAATAACAAAATACCTACACTATTTATTGGGCATTCTGTAAAAAAAAGATTTGTATCGCATACGATATATACCCATTATTCACTTTTGCACACTATTGAAAATGAATGGAATCTTCCTTCTTTGACAGTGAATGCTTCACAAAGTGCTGTTATCTCCGATGTCTTTAATAACACAAGGTAAACGCATTAAGCGATTTTTCAGATAGGAATGATAACTTACTTATAGAAAGGAGGTGAGGCAATGAATAGTGAAGCAATCGGTAAAAAAGGCGTACTAACTGCAATAGTCGCCATCGCAATGCTAGTTGGAGCAGCAGGAGCTACTGTTTTGAAAACAAACTCAGGCAATTACTCTTAATCCAAATTATCCCCAAGCATATAACAACCGTGCATATACTTATATGAAAGTGCGAGATTACAAAACTGCCTTGCCTGATTTAAACAAAGCAATTGCACTTAATCCCAATTACGATCAAGTCCTTATGAATCGTGGAGATATTCACAATTATTATTATGCAATTGATAGACAGGCAGCAATTGTTGATTATAAAAAAGTTATTTCATTAACAGGTTCAAATGGAGGCCCTACAAATGTATGCGGTCATCTCTTTTTGGCAAAATATAATGGATGGAATTTAACTACCTTACTTGGTTTGTTCAATGGAGAATTTATGATGTGCATATGAGATAGTGGGTTTGTAACTTCCTCCAATTTTTCGATTAGAATTGATACTGTTAGTAATGCTATAATTTACCGATGAAAAATACAGCCACACTTCTTATTAGTTGTCCTGATAAAAAAGGCATTGTTGCAAGTGTTGCCAATTTTTTGTACAAGAACAACGCAAATATTCTTCACGCTGATGAGCATCAGGATATCAAGAAAAATTTATTTTTTCTTCGGACAGAATAGGATTTAAGCGAATTTGCGTTAAGTAAAAAAGAATTTGCAAAACACTTTTCTTCTCTTGCTGTTGAGTTTCAGATGAATTGGAAAGTATTTTACTCTGATAGCAAACAAAACGTTGCTATCTTTGTTTCTCAAGAAGAACATTGTCTTGCATATTTATTATACAGATATAAACATAATGAACTTTCTTGTAAGATTGCACTTATTATTAGCAATCATTCTCATGCAAAACCTCTTGCTGATTTTTACAAAATTCCATTTTTTGAAATAGAAGTTTCAAAACAAAAAAAAGAGAACGCAGAGCAACAGATACTCACGCTTCTCAAAAAAACAAAATATTGAGACAGTTGTATTTGCTCGTTACATGCAGATTCTTTCAGAACATTTTATACAGGAACTTAGTAAACCCATTATTAATATTCATCATTCATTTCTCCCCGCATTTATAGGGGCAAAACCTTATCATCAGGCATATGAAAGAGGTGTAAAAATTATTGGCGCAACTGCACATTATGTAACTGCAGAATTAGACCGTGGACCTATTATTGAACAAGATACTCTTCGTGTTTCTCATAGAGATAGTGTTGAAGATTTGGTGCAAAAAGGAAAAGATATTGAAAAAATTGTGTTATCAAGAGCAGTAAAATGGCATGTTGAAAATCGTATACTAAGATATGAAAATAAAACTGTAGTGTTTGATTAATTCTATCTTTAATTCATATACTTGGACACATAAGAGTATAATATTTACAGACGTATTTCCCCGGGTGTAAACCCGGGGCTGTAGTCGATT
>CAZSWA010000016.1:0-1596 GCA_964610465.1 uncultured Gammaproteobacteria bacterium
CTAACTCCTAATGAGTTTTTAAAACAAGTGCCGGATTTTTAAGTGTACATACCGTTTCTACACCTTCTCCTGCCAGAAAAAGTACATCCAAAAGCCTACTCAGCGATGAAGCCGAAATTATCAGACAATGACTATCAATTGCTTCGTGTTCTCTTCACCTTAGCCAAATCGCTCAACTTGCCAAAAGTATTAAAATATGCCGGTTATATGCTTATTAAAAACCGGCCACTTTGGATAGTGTCCAAGCTCAAAGGTTCTCGCGATTCCTCTCAATATTGGGGACTTCATCCAATATTGGATGTTTATGGATGGCATTTATGACCCCAAACTTTATACGTTTTTGCATGATCAGCTTCAAGGCAAGGTATTCCTCGATATAGGCGCCAATGTTGGTAATTTTACCTTGAGCCTCTTCAATGTCGCTAAGCACATATATGCTATCGAGGCTTCCGCTGCAAATTTCGCCCTCTTACGTGCCAATGTTCTATACCATAACATTGAGAATATAGACGTTTTTCAGAACGCAGTGACGGCAAAAGATGATGCAACATAACACTTTATCAAAGCAACCATGCTACAAGCGGTGATAGCATGTATATGTCAAGTACAGGTTTTGTTGCGCTTTGAATAATTGCTTGTAAGAAACCGACAATTGCATCAATAATTGTTTGCGCAAGACCATTTGAAGGAGTTACGGGTTGAATTGATTTTAGAGAAAGTACAGTAGCTCCCGAATCAGTACTAGGACTTGTGAATACATTTTGCAATAATGCCGAAAAGATTCCTGCAGCTATGACAAGGACTAAACCTATGAGAGAGTTACGAATAATTTTTTTCGCAAATTCTAATTCTTCCGGTTTTCCTGTTGAGGTTATGTATTGAAAACCGCCACGAATGAGAAAAAACGCTGATGCCAATGATGCAAATGTGATAAGAACACTAAGTGAAGAACTTGTAAATTGTCCAATGTCATTATTCGTAGCTGCAAAAGCTACGTTTGGAGAATAAAGTACTAATCCTACTCCTAAAACGAGATAAAAAAATAAATTCATATTGGTTTATTTTCCAAACGCTGATGTTGCAATCTGGGTTACGATATTACTCATGACCATAGCACCAAGAGCAACTGCAAGCCCAACACCTGAATAAATAATGGTTTTCTTTGATTTATCTAAATGTTCTGGATTGCCTGAGCTGGTAATATATCCAAAACCTCCTACAATAAAGAAAACCGCAGCTGTCAATCCAGCTAATCCAACTAAAACTTGTATTACATTTTGAATAAAGTTTTGGATTTGTGATATATCTGCTGTTGCAGCAAAAGCTGGAGTTGCGATAAATAATGATGCAAATGTAGCTTCAATAACAAGAAGTTTTCTCATAGGTCACCTCCTTTCCTATTTTCTATACAAAAAACTGCCATTGAGGCAGTTTTAGATTCCTATTGATGTGCTAAAACTTATATCAAAAATTCTTGAAAAAGTAAATAGTTTGTTTATCATAATAATGAGTCTAAATCCAGTCGAGCGACAGGTTGGTAGTTGACAGCGTAGTTGACAGCACGATATTAGCAACTTGACAGCGTAGTTGACAGCA
>CAZSWA010000016.1:1696-36006 GCA_964610465.1 uncultured Gammaproteobacteria bacterium
TTGACAGCGTAGTTGACAGCACGATATTAGCAACTTGACAGCGTAGTTGACAGCAGGCTATACTACTCTTATGGATATTCAACAACAAATTCTCAAATTTGCAAAATCAACTGATAAATTTAGGACATCAGATATTATGAAGAGGTTATCTCTTAAGGTATCCCGTCAGTATGTGAGTAGTGTTTTAAGTGGAATGGTTCATACTGGTCGTTTAGTTCGCGCAGGATCTGGAGAATTTATTTATTACGCATTGCCCGAAAAAGCGTCAGTATTATTTACCACGATTACAAAAAAACTAAAAAATGGAACAGTAAATGAAGATACTGTTTTTCAAGAATTAGAGAATCAATCACCAATAATAAGAAATCTTCCAGAAAATAGTTCTAGTATCCTTTTTTATGCATTTACCGAAATGCTGAATAATGCTATCGATCATTCTCACTCTAAAAATATGGTAGTTGAATTACATAATAAAGATGGGCTTATTGAATTTATTGTAGAAGATTTTGGTGTTGGAGTATTTCGGAACATAATGATTAAAAAGAAGCTAAAATCAGAGCTTGAAGCAATACAAGATTTATTAAAAGGGAAAACCACTACAGTTCCTCAGGCACATAGTGGAGAAGGTATCTTTTTTACATCGAAGATAGCAGATGTTTTTATCTTAGAAAGTTTTGGATATCGATTACGAGTGGATAATAAAATTCCAGATGTTTTTGTTGAAAACATACCAAGCAAAAAAAAAGGAACTCGAGTAATCTTCCAACTCTTAGCTGATTCAAAAAAACATCTGAATGACATTTTTAAAGAGTATCAAACAAATCCAAATGAGTATGCATTTGATAAAACAGAAGTAAAAGTAAAATTGTATACTATGGGAACTATTTATATTTCACGTTCACAAGCTCGTAGAATTCTTTCAGGTTTAGAAAAATTTAAAACAATAATTCTTGACTTTGATAAAGTACCAACTGTTGGACAGGCATTTGCAGATGAAATATTTCGTGTTTTTCAATCAAGACATCCTGAGATAGAAATTAAGGCTATAAATATGGTCGAGCCAGTCGCGTTTATGATTAAGCGGGTAGAAAAACCAAGATTATAAAAAATGATTTTCTCCTTCTATCAGAACATCACAAAAAATCCCTTGATAAAAATGAAGATGCTGTGTTAGGCAAGTAGTAGCGACATCAACAATAGTCACTATTGAAATCTAAGAGAGAATGGTGGGGATGTTATTTTTTGTGAATAGTATGCTGTCTTGTATTCGGTCTAATATTTTCCTGAGGAATGTATTCACTCAGGTGTTATTCCAAACCGTCCTCTCTGCGTTTCAGTCATTTCGGGAATATCCCTATGAAGAAATCGCACTCTTCCGTAACGTCCCAACATTTCTTTTCCTCATCACTTGAGAATACCTTTCTAAAGAGCGATATAACGCCTTCACATACGAGTTCTTTTTCTAACTCTGCTTCGTTTTCCTCAAGGTTTGGAGTAAGCTCTAACAGATTGATTCCAATAGGATGTTTTAAATCAATGGGATTTAGATAAATCAAATCATTTGCTCTGTCTTCTGGTATACAAGCTAATAGTTCTTCTGATACATCTCCATGAGGATCAATAAAGGCCATACCTTCACCTCTCTCAATATCATGCTTGGCCATTGAAAACATAAGAGTTGTTTTTCCACTTCCGGTTCTTCCGATGAGATACATATGCGTTTCCCGTTCTTCTTTTGTTAAGCCAATAGGAGTAATAGTTCCTCCATAGGTATTTTCTCCAAATACTACTTGTAAGTTTCTCCCATTTTTTAAAGACAGCGGCGCTGGTAAATAAGTACTTTGTACTTTGACAATATTTTCGGTTTTGGTGGTCCGAGTATAGGGAAAATGATACAAATCTGAGATTTCCGAAACAGAGAGCAATGAGGAACTTTTGCTTTGGAATAGGGATACTGCTCTCTGTTTAAAAGCGAATACTCGCAATTTATCAGAGAGTACAGGTGGAAAGGTATAAACGGCTTTTAGTGATTGATATTTGGGTACAGAAAACGGTGCAAGTGATGATTGCAAACCACGTATTCTTTCTTTTCTATCTCTTCTCTTATTTACTAACACAAATGCCCTGATGCTCGTCTCAAATAAGTCTTGATTAATTTTTTTCTGTATCATGGTTACTATCTCTTGTTCAAATGTAGTTAAAACCCTTGCAGGTTTTATTCTTTGGGAAATAAGTATATTTTGTTGCTGCATGTGAGAATAGGCATAATGCTGTTGGGTTGGGGACCCATGAACAACTTCTGTAATAGCCCATCCGATTTCTTTTGTGACAACCTGGATAAGTTTTATAACCCCTATCACTAAGACAAAAAATAGCTTTATATATACGGGAATCTGCGGTTTATTAAGATATTCCACGACATCCTCATTACGAAGTATTTTCTGAGTTAAAAGCTGCGTCTCCTTCTTTCGGATAGGAGAAACAACAATTTGCAAGCCAATCATTTCAGTGCTACTTAGTTTTGTCATCATCCCAGTAATATATGCAATAGGATCATGTTGGGTAAGAATGTTTTGCGTTGCTAAAGGAAACGCAAAATGTTTTTGGAGGGTAAATTCTATGACCTTGGCTTTCTGAGTAAGATTTTTTTCCGGCAGATATTCGTCTATTTGCGTTACTCGAATTTGTGGGAGATAAGCCATAACTATTCTTTCTACTATAAGTGCCTCATCTTTTGGTGTTCTGATGATATACCTGATGCCTTGGGCTTTTGTCGAAACTATCTCAAGGGAATAGAGAATTTTCTTGCCTAAAAGTTTCTCAAAAAAAGTGCGTTGCATTCCGACATGGTGGAGGACTGAAAATACCTGTTGGGTGGTATAGGCAGTTTTTTCTGTAAAGGCAGGAGGCGTAAGTTCAAGGAACACATTTTTTTGTCTGAAAAATAGTACTATAGCTACCACTTTTCTCAACATGAAAAGAAAGACGAATACTGTAAAAGATATAGTCAACATAAGGAAAAGATAAGGCATAAAGGTATGCCGAATCACTATGAGTTTTTTAATCTGAACAATAAAATTGAAAAGAAGTGAGAGAAGAAATCCTGCCTTAAGATACATACTTTCTATCATATAGTGCAAGGCAGGGTTAGTAATCGAAAGTATATCACATGTTTGGAGTTAGAGCAGGAAACGGAAGGTCTTATGTCGTATCTCTTCAGCAAAAATTCAGAAAAGATACGTATACAGAGATAAGTGCATAATGTATGGTTTACAGTTCATAGTTTACAAGGTACATTATGAGAAAGTTGGTAATATTGTGCGTATTTTGGTATGATCTCATTGTTATTGTCTTTTAAAACACACATATGATTAGTATCATAATACCTGTTCTCAATGAGGAAGAAAGTATTGGGCCGCTTATGGGAGAGCTTATGAAAGTTCTTCATATTATGGGAAAGCCGTATGAAATACTTTTTATTGATGACGGGTCAACAGATACCTCGCTTGAGGTACTTAAAAAACTTATCAAATCAAATAACAAGATACGCGTATTCTCCTTCAGAAGAAACTTAGGGAAATCTGAAGCTTTGACCTTTGGATTTGCCAAAGCAAAAGGAGATTTCATCATTACTCTTGATGCGGATTTGCAGGATAAACCAAGTGAAATTCCAAGACTTCTTGAGAAAGCCAATGAAGGAGTAGAAGTCGTGTGCGGCTGGCGGCAAAACCAAAAGCGTCCACAACAAATGATTTTTATCTCAAAACTTTTCAACTCGATGTTGCGATATCTCTTTGATGTAAAAATTCATGATTATAATTGTGGACTTAAGGTCTATACAAAAGATGCAGCAAAGAGTTTACGTCTTTATGGGGGATTGCATCGTTTTATTCCGCTTCTTGCCTACCAGCAAGGATTTACTGTTGATGAGGTACCGGTGCAGCATGAGGAACGGAAATTCGGGATTTCCAAGTATGGATTCTCAAAACTCTGGACTGATTTGCCTGATATTTTTTCCATGGTTTTTCTGGCAAAATATAGTAAGAGGCCGCTTCATTTTTTTGGAGTGGTAGGCGGATTGATGGCTTTTATCGGGATACTCATCTTACTTTATTTGAGTATAATTCATTTTATGGGAGCAACTATTGGGACACGACCGCTTCTGGTGTTTGGAGTGCTTTTTGTCATTGCAGGGTTTCAGGTACTTTTTACCGGTTTTTTGGCAGACCTTCTTATCAATATCTCTCATAATCCGCGTTTTACAGATGAGGAAAATATGCATTTTCCTGTGAAATTTTCAACTGACAGAAAATGAAAATAGCGATAGATATTTCTCAAACTGCCTACCGGGGAACAGGGGTTGCTAACTTCACCAGGAAACTGGTCGAGCATCTCATAAAAGGTGATACAAAAAACGAATATGTTTTATTTTTTTCTTCGTTACGAAATAGTCTTGATGAATTTTTTCTCCCTTTCCTAAACAAGAAAAATGTGACTCTAAAACATTTTAAATTTCCGCCGACTGTTCTGGATATTCTTTGGAATAGGTTACATATACTACCGGTTGAATATTTGATTGGTCCAGTTGATATCTTTATCTCATCTGATTGGACAGAACCGCCAACTGTAAAAGCAAAAAAAGCGACAATCCTTTATGATGTAATAGTATATAAATTTCCTCAGGAGACAGCACAAAACATTGTTGAGGTACAAAAAAGACGCCTGAAATGGGTAAAGAAAAAATCAGATGTGATTTTGTGTATTTCTGAGGCGACAAAAAAAGATGCGCTTAAAATTTTAGGAATAGAGGAGAAAAGGTTGAAGGTAGTGTATCCGGGAATATAATACTATGATAATCGGTATTGATGGGAATGAAGCAAATGTAGAAAGAAAAGTTGGTATAAGCGAATATGCGTATCAGCTTCTTTATTATTTTTCTCAATTTCATAAAGAAGGGTTGGATTTTCGCATATATCTCAAAAATTCTCCTCGTAAAGAGCTTCCCAAAGGAAATATCCATTGGACTTACACGACCTTTGGACCAAGACCTTTATGGACGCAAATTGCACTTCCTATGCATCTCTATGCTGAGCGATACAAACCATCAGTTTTTTTTTCGCCGTCACACTATGCGCCGCGTTTTTCACCTGTTCCTACAGTCATTTCGATAATGGATTTGTCTTATCTTTATTTTCCTGAGATGTTTAAAAAGTCAGACCTGTATCAACTCAAGAGCTGGACAGCATACTCTGTGAAAAAGGCTTCAAAGATACTTACCATCAGTAACTCAAGCAAAAATGATATAATAAAAGAGTATTCTCTGCCTGAAAATAAGGTAGCAGTTACCTATCCTGGCGTAAAGCCAGCGCTCAATTTACATGTGCAGATTTACGGTATGAATGAACTGAAAAAAAAGTATGGAATATCTGGTATATACATCCTTTTTGTCGGTACTATCCAGCCTAGAAAAAATATCGCAAAACTCATAGAAGCCTTTGCCAAACTCGTACAATATACAAAACAACAGAATAGTCTTCAGCTTGTCGTGATAGGTAAAAAAGGATGGTTGTATGATGAAATTTATAAAGCGCCTGCTGAATATAAAGTAGAGGAAAAAGTAAAGTTTCTCGATTTTGTTCCAGATGAGGATTTGGTAGCGTTTTATAAAAATGCAGTGTGTTATGTTCTACCCAGTCTCTACGAAGGATTCGGATTGCCGGTACTAGAAGCAATGAAATATGATTGTCCGGTAATCACCAGCAATGTGAGTAGTTTACCGGAAGCTGGAGGAGATGCTGCGCTCTATGTGAACCCACAGGACGCAGGTGATATTGCAGAAAAAATAAAGATGCTTTTGACCAATGAAAGTCTTCGAAAAGAACTTATACAAAAAGGCAAAAAACAAATCGAAAAATTCAGCTGGGAAAATACAGCAACGGAAACACTGGAAATCTTAGAGCAAGTAGCAAAGGGGAGTTAGAAATAGTTTAAAAAATTAAAACGATATGGAAAAGAATAGAACTGATAATCAAGATTTGATAGCAAAAATTTCAAGAAGAATTACTACAGTTGAGCGGGAGATTGAAATATTTATTCTTCATGTGGTCGGATATATTCCGCTGCATCATGTTCGGAGGCTTTTTTATAGACTTGGAGGAATAAAGATTGGAAGAAGGTCAACCATCCATATGGGTGCACGATTTTATAATGCCGCCAATATCAAAATAGGCGAGGATAGCATTGTTGGAGAAGGAGCAGTACTGGATGGACGCGATACACTATTTATTGGGAATCATGTCGATATCGCATCTGAAGTTATGATTTACAATGCAGAACATGATGTGCATAGTGAAAATTTTCATGCAATACAGCAGCCGGTACATATTGAAGATTATGTATTTATAGGACCTAGGGCAATTATTTTGCCAGGTGTTACTTTGGGGAAGGGCGCAGTTGTCGGAGCAGGTGCGGTAGTAACCAAAGATGTAAAACCTTTTGAAATAGTTGGTGGAGTACCTGCAAAAGTAATTGGAGAAAGAAAACAAAAAAACCTTCATTATCGATTGGGGCGCGCAGCATGGTTTCGATAAAATCCAACCATATGACAAAATTATCAATTATAATACTGAATTTCAATACAAAAGGGATGGTGATTGATTGTGTGAATACATTACTCACACAATATTTGAAAGAACTGGAAAGCGGAGAATTTGAAATTGTTGTTGCTGATAATGCCTCTTCAGATGATAGTGTGCAGGTTATAAAAAACGCATTCAAAAATCAAAAACATATTAGAGTAATTGAAAACGGAGAAAATTATGGTTTTGGTAAAGGCAACAATAAGGCTTCAGTACATGCAAAAGGGCACTATCTCCTTTTCTTAAATTCCGATACAGAAGTTTTGGATACAGGGTTGAGAGGTATGATAGCGTATATGGAAACACATCCCAAAGTTGGAATTTTTGGGGGAAGGCTTCTTAATACCAAGGGTACACCTCAAAAATCAGCAGGAAAATTTTATACCTTGATAAATTTTTTCCTGATGCTATTAGGACTTGAACGATTTGGGTTGCTTCGCTCAAGTCCTACAGATATTCAATCAGTTGATTGGGTAAGCGGTGCAAGTATGATGGTGGGAGCTCAGACATTCCAAAAACTTGGCGGATTTGATGAACAGATATTTATGTATATGGAAGATATGGAAATCTGCTTTAGAGCCAAAAAACAAGGAATCCTAACGTATTTTTATCCTCATATAACTATCAAACATCAAGAACATGGCAGCAGCAATAGAACGTTTGCAATTGTAAATATTTATAAGGGTATACTCTATTTTTACAAAAAATACAAACCGCAATGGCAGTACAATTTGGTACGTTTTGCACTTAGTACAAAAGCAATTCTTCTCTTTACTCTTGGAAAAATATTGCATAATATATATCTTACTCAAACATATGAAAAAGCTTCTACAATTTCTCGATAATTACAGTTTAAAAATCGGTGTAGCATTTTTGCTGGTATTCACAGCACTTTACCCTAAACTTCCAAGTGTTCACATTGTCAGAACCTGGGTGTATATACGGCTTGAAGATTTTTTTATTTTAGCTGTTGTTCTTATCTGGCTTATACAGCTTTTGAGAAAAAAAGTTTCATTAAACTTTTCCTTCACCTGGCCGATTTTTCTCTACTGGATAGCAGGGCTTGCGTCTCTTATTTTTTCAGTTCTTTTTATTGGATCGCATCTGACTAGTTTTTTCCCTCATATTGCAGCTTTGAATTACCTGCGACGCATTGAATATATGATTTTATTTTTTGTTGCCTTGTCGACAATAAAAAGTCTTCGGGATGTTAAAGAATATCTTGCGATTTTGGTAGTTACGGTAGTAGGAGTTGCACTTTATGGATTTGGTCAGAAGTTTTATATTTCCCTTTGGGCTTTTGCACCAAAGTTTTTTGAAAAATATCCGTTTTGTTTCCCCTCATTTCAAACAGGCAATGAAGAATTTGCCAAAGGATTGCCACTCTGTCTCCCCTCAGACGCACGTATCACGTCAACCTTTGGCGGACATTATGATTTAGCAGCATACCTGGTACTCGTTATACCAATTTTTGCAGCATTTCTTGTGACAGTCAAACGATGGAAAACACGAATTTTATTTTTGGGACTTTCTATTATTTCATTAATTCTTCTTATCCTTACTGCGTCACGTGTGTCATTTGTGTCGTATATTATAGGCGTTGTTTTTATGCTGATTATTTTCAAAAAGAAAAAATTTATCGCGCCAGTTCTTGTAGTCAGCATCCTGTTTCTTCTCTTGTTTAGTGGATCTACTGCCAAACGTTTTCTTTCAACTATCCGTTTTGCATCAGTTGTGACCAATTCTCAAGGACAATTGGTTGGAATGTCAACCTCAAGCCTTCCTGAAAATTTAAAAAACAAAATAGCCAAAGAAAATGTAGTTACCGAAAACCCTGTCTCGCCGCAAAATTTACCCGAAGGGTCAGGATTTATTGGATTACCACAAAACAATCCTCCAGTTGCCACAAGTGTTGCGGTGCTTAAAAAAGTAATCAGTCCTGATGAAGCCAGACGACTCAAACTTGCCAATGGAAGTATAGAGATATCAACTGTCTCAGGAAGTTTTTTGATTCGTAAAGTTCTGGTGTATGACATATCTTTTACCACCCGTTTTCAGGCAGAATGGCCAAACGCCTGGAAAGCATTTTTAAGAAACCCGCTTCTTGGTAGTGGATTTTCTGCAATTACTCTGGCAACTGATAATGATTATTTCAGAGCACTTGGTGAGTCAGGGATTGTCGGGTTATTATCATTTCTTCTTATCTTTATCGTATTTGGAATAACAATAAGAGAAGTAAGTCCAAATATTGAATCCAAACTGGCACAAAGTATAGTGTATGGAGTTGCGGGCGGTACAGTTGGATTATTTATAAATGCGGGACTTATTGATGTCTTTGAAGCGTCAAAAGTTGCTGAAAATATGTGGATTCTTTTGGGAATTGGGTTTGGAGTACTGCTGCTATATCAGAAAAAAACGATTGATTATCGAACTGCGCTGCAAAACATTGTTACCTCACCAGTTTTTATGTGTTTTTATTTGCTGGTTCTGTCTCTTATCGTATTTCTGCCAACAGTTGGGAACTTCTTTGTTGCTGATGATTTTACTTGGCTTAAATGGGTTGCCAATTCTACGACATCTGATGTAATAAAATACTTTATAAATGCTCAAAATTTCTTTTATAGACCACTTGATAAAACAATTGTATTTTATCTTTACACATTATTTTCATTCCAACCCAATGGCTATCATATCTTTTCACTTCTTATGCATTTTATTATGACAATTGGGGTGTATATTTTTGCAAAGCAGATTTTGAAAAATAAATATCTTTCATTTATTACTGCGTTTGTATTTCTTATCAATCCAGGATTTGGAGAAATTATTTTCTGGTTTTCAACTATTTCGACAACCCTTTCTGCACTCTTTATTATTTTTATACTTATTGCCTTTGTCAAATATAAAAGGACCAAGTTTATTTTGTATTACATTGTTGCATTTTTCCTGGCGATTCTCTCGTTCTTATCATATGAAATGGCAGTCGTTGTACCTTTCCTTATCGTACTTACGGATATGATGATTCTTCAGACAAAGAGAAAAACAGAAACATGGATTCCGTATCTGCCATTCTTTGCACTTATTCCTGTGTACTATCTTGTGAGAAGTCTGGCACATGCATTTAGCGGGGGAGGAGATTATGCTTACAACCTGTTTCATTTCATACCCAATATGAGTGGAAACTTTATTGGATATTTTGGACTCTACGTATGGGGAGAGGGAAGTCTTCTTTGGTACAATTTTCTTAGAACAAATCTTAAAAATGAATGGATACTTGCAGCTATTGGAATTTGTATTTTCATTAGTACAGCCATTTATTTTGGAATTAATTATAAAAAACAAATACTTTCACTTCTTCGAAATGAAACAGCAAGAATTGCAGTATACGGAATCCTGTTTGCTTTTGTCGCACTTTTACCATTTTTGGGTCTTGGCAATATTGCTGAAAGGTATCTCTATCTTGCTGGTGTCGGGTTTTCAATTTTTATCGTTGTCGCAGTCAAAGAATTACTTGTGAAGTTATTCAATGGCAACATGCAACTTATTTCTCTTACCGCTGTATTTCTTCTTGTTTGTACCTATCTTGTGTGTAACTTTGAAATAAAAACAGAAAATGCCAACTGGCAACAAGCTGGCAATATTACCAAAAATGCTTTAACTACATTTCGTCTTGGTTATGAAAGTCTTACCAATACAGACACTATTTATCTTGTGAATACACCTGTACGCTACCACAATACATGGGTTTTTCCGCTTGGTATGAATGATGCATTATGGTTTATTTATCGTGAAGAAATGCCAAAAATATATTCTGTAAATACAATAAGTGAAGCAAAACTTCTTAATCTTGAAAATGGAAATAACGGATATATATTTCAGTTTGATAATCAAGGAAGGATGAGCGATGTTCACTAACCTCAGACTTGTAAAAATCCAATATACATTGCTCGTACTTATTTTACTCACTGGTTTTTTTGTAAGACTCTACCGTTTTAACAATCCCATTGCTGACTGGCATAGTTGGCGTCAAGCTGATACTTCAGCGGTTTCAAGAAATTTTATCAAATTTGGTTTTGATGTGTTGCATCCTCGATTTGATGATTTATCCAATGTTCCATCAGGTCTTGATAACCCCAATGGCTATCGATTTGTAGAATTTCCAATTTATAATATATTCCAAGCCGGACTTTTTAAATTTGTTGGTATTCTGACAATTGAAGAATGGGGAAGACTGGTAACTATTTTTGCGACACTTGCTGCAACAGTATTTTTATTTCTTCTTGTCAAAAAATATGCAGACATACCATCAGCACTTTTGACTGCATTTTTTTATGTAATTCTTCCCTACAATATCTATTATGGACGAACTATACTTCCTGATCCATCAGCAGTAACTGCGATACTGGGAGCGATTTATTTTTTTGATAAGAGCCTCGAAGAAAAAGTATCAAGTATCATCCCATGGGGATCTTCGAAATATCAAGTAGTAAGTATAAATAATTTATATTTTTTACTTTCCATTCTTTTTACTTCTACAGCACTGCTTCTAAAACCCTACACGATATTTTTTACAGTACCGATGTTTTATCTGATTTACAAAAAATGGAGTTACAAATTCTTGTTCCAATGGAAACTTTGGGTTTTTGCTATACTTTCTTTGTTGCCGTTTGTCTGTTGGAGGATTTGGATGACACAATATCCGGTAGGTATTCCGGTAAGTGATTGGCTTTTTAATGGAGGAAATATCAGATTTAAAGGAGCATTTTTTTATTGGATTTTTGCTGATAGGGTTGGAAGACTTATTTTGGGATATTGGGGAATTGGAATTTACTTATGCGGTTTTCTTATGATTGCCAAAAAGCACATTACGAGTAATGCACTGTTTTTTCTGTCTTTTTTAATTTCTTCATTACTGTATGTAACAGCTATTGCAAGAGGAAATGTACAACATGATTATTATCAAATTTATGTGGTGCCAAGTTTGGCAGTTTTTTTGGGACTTGGAGCAAGTTTTCTTCTTGCTCTTCCCAAAGAGTATTTTAATACATTGTGGGGATTTGTAATTTTAATTATATTCACTGCGTTTTCATTGTTTTTTGGATGGTATTTCGTCCGCGATTATTTTAATATCAATAATTCATCAATCATTGCTGCTGGAGTTGCAGTTGATAGATTGACTCCTAAAACGGCCAAAGTAATTGCCAATTATAACGGGGATACATCATTTCTCTATCAAACCAAACGGCAAGGGTGGGCAAGCTTTGAAAAACCGCTTCCTGAGATGGTACAAATGGGTGCTGATTATTTAGTTTTGGCAAATCCAACAGCAAAAGATTTAGGAATTGGTAACACATATAAAATACTGGCGCAAACACCACAATATGTTATTTTTGATTTACATCAAAGACCATGAAAATTTTAATGGTTTCATCGTATCTCCCATACCCCTTATTTTCAGGCGGTCATATCCGTTTATACAATCTCATCTCATATCTTTCTCAACACCATGACATCACATTGATTTGTGAGAAAAGGCCATTTCAAACACAATCTGATATCAACGAAGTTGAAAAAATATGCAAGAAAGTAATAACAGTTGAGAGAAAAAAACAATGGTCAATTCCCAATATCATCAGTTCCGGTTTTTCTTCATCTTCTTTTCTTGTAACAGGTCATACATTGTCAAAAATGAAACAATTGATAGAAGAGGAATTAAAAAACACAAAATATGATCTTATTCATGTTGAGACATTTTATATCATGCAAAATCTTCCTCAAACCAATGTGCCAATACTACTTGTTGAACACAATATAGAATACCTTGTGTATGATCGTTTCTTAAAAACTGCTCCACTATTTTTAAAACCATTTTTAGCAATTGATATCGCAAAAATAAAAAGAGAAGAAACAGCTTTTTGGAAAAAAGCAACAAAATGCGTCGCAGTTTCTGTTGATGAAAAAAAGATAATGGAAGACGAAGGTGTTCATGCGGATATTGTCCCAAATGGAGTAAATATCAATCAATTTGTTATGAAAGATTTTAATATAAATTTTGATAAAAAAGAAAAAACGATTTTATATATTGGAGATTTTAAATGGATTCAAAATCAGGATGCAGCCAGATGGATATTAAAGGAGATATGGCCAAGATTAGAATCAGGGATGAAATTAAAATTGTGGATAGTTGGGAAACATATTCCTGATTCTTTAAAACAATTAGGAGGAGAAAATGTAGTGTTTGATGAGAACGCGCCAAGTGAAACGGCCAAGATATTTCAAAATTCAGATATCCTGTTATCACCAAAACGGGTAGGCGGAGGGACAAGTTATAAAATACTTGAAGCCATGGCAACTGGTACTCCTGTCATTACAACACCTTTGGGGCTTGAAGGAATCGATGCAACAGATGGAAAAGATATTCTCGTTGCACAAACACCAGAAGAATTCATGCAAAAAATACATGCAATACTTGAAGACAAAAAAACATATCTCACGTTTGCTCGCCATGCCAGACACCTTATTGAACAAAAATATACATGGGCGACAATTGGGAAAACGCTTGAGAATATATATAATAGTACAGTAGAAAGATGAAAAAAATTGATGTTTCAATAATCATTGTAAGTTATAACACAGTCGATTTTTTGCGCAATTGCCTGCAGTCTGTAAAACACAATATCTCCGATAAAATAACCTATGAAGTAATTGTTGTTGATAATGCTTCTTCTGATACATCAGTCGAGATGGTCAGAAAAGAATTTCCTGATGTCAAACTTATTGCCAATAAAACAAATGACGGGTTTTCCAAAGCCAATAATTTAGGAGTCCCTTTTGCGAAGGGAAGATACGTATTGTTTCTTAATTCAGATACTATCGTCAATAAAAACACGTTGGAAACAATGGTAGAGTTTATGGATAACCATCTGGATGCCGGTGCTTCAACGTGTTTCTTACGTATGTCCAATGGAGAACTTGATGATGCCTCGCATAGAGGTTTTCCAACTCCCTGGAATGCGATTTGTCATTTCTCAGGACTATCAGCCCTTTTCCCACATAGTATGATTTTCAACGGGTATCATATGGCATGGAAAGATTTGGATAAAGTTCATGAGATAGATACGTTGGCTGGAGCGTTTATGCTGGTCAGGCGAGAAGCTGGAGAGCAAGTAAAGTGGTGGGATGAAGATTATTTTTTCTATGGAGAGGATATTGATTTCTGTTTTGAGCTTAAACAGCATGGATGGAAAATTTATTTTGTACCAACAGTTGAGATATTGCACTACAAAGGAGTTTCAGGCGGTATCAAAAAAGAATCACAGACGATTACTAAAGCCAGTCTTGAAACCAGAATACAGGCTACAAAAGCCCGTTTTGATGCGATGAAAATATTTTACAAAAAAAACTATGTAGGAAAGTATCCAAGCCTATTAACTTCATTAGTGCTTAAGGGGATAGAGGTGAGAAAAAAACTCGCTCTTCGCAAACTCCACTAAATCTTCAGAAAATGATACATCTTACTACATTTATATATTATTTTGTCATGAAAAACCCCCGCTGAGAATGGATATTTCCACTCCCAAACGGGGGAATGAGGGTTTCCCCTCGAATGTCCGAATGACGGATTGGGTTGTATCGAACAGCATGTTCGACTCCAGCCCGTCAAACGGGTGTTTTGCAACTTTGTGTTGCGTCGCGGTGCTTATGGCTCCAGTGTCTTTGCCCTCCAGAAGGAAAGCACTGAGAGCACGAAGCTGACACCTCCTCCGATGGTAAATGGTATGGGTACGAAATCCACCGCCATTAGGACGGCCAAATAGATACATACCGCTCCCAAGAAGAGCGCCATGAGCCCAAAGAACATGCCCATCAGCATGTCTCCGAACTCATCCCACTTGAACATGTTATCGCTATACAGGTCCCAGTACAGGAAGCCTACGCCGACTAAACCCCAAAGACACACGACAGGAAGACTCAGGAGTGCAAAAATGACTCCGATAACGGCTGCAACTCTCATTCAGAGAGCTGAACCATACCTCTGTCGCTGTCGCTTTCTGCGGGCTTTGTCAGCCTTCTTGGCTTGTTTGGCTTGCGTTCTGGCTTGCCGCTTCCTTGCCTCTTCGGCTTGCTGCTGGAGCTTTCGCTCAGCCTCAGTTACGTGAGGACGGTTGAGAATCCGGATATCATCCGGTGAAAAGGCAGGATTAGCCTGAAGCTCTCGCTCTGCTGCCTTACGTGCCTCTTCCTCAATCTGCCTCTGTCTTCTGAGTTGAGCCTCCACTGACTCACGTACTTGTTCGTCTCGTCTTGTGGCTGCCGAAACATCGTTCTTCCTCCGCATACCTGCAATGTGACAGGTACTTCCTGACAGACAATGCTGAATCCTTTTGGATGAAGCATTCTCTGGCAGGCCGGAAGAAGACATTAAATCCGCAACAATATCAAAGAGCAAACTGGTAAATATTATCAGACTATAGGTTTATTGTCAAGTTTGACGTATTGCTAAAAGCCATAGCGCTGGCAAAAACGCTCATATATTATAGGTTTTATTATCTAAATCAGTTTGCTGTGCTATACTTCATATATGAGAATTGGAATTGATGCACGATTTTGGAATGAATCAGGTGTTGGAAGATATATCAGAAATCTAGTTGCAGAACTTGCAAAAATTGATGAGAAAAATCAGTATGTTCTTTTTGTGAGCAAAAAGGACTTTGAAACTATTCCTGATTTTGGCAAAAACTGGAAAAAAAAAGTCGCAGATATCAAATGGCATAGTGTTGAAGAACAAATACAATATCCTCTTCTTCTCTATAGAATAAAGCTTGATCTCATGCATTTCCCGTATTTTTCAGTGCCGATTTCTTATAACAAACCATTTGTGGTTACCATTCATGATCTTATCTTGCACCACTTTGCAACAGGTAAGGCAACTACCAGGTCGCCTATTGCATACTATTTAAAACTTTTAAGCTACCAGATTGTGATGCGGCGTGCTGCACAAAAAGCCCAAAAAATTATCGCAGTAACCCACGCAACCAAGGACGAAATTATTGATCACTTGGGCGTTGAACCTGAAAAAATCAAAGTTATCTATGAAGGAGTAGATGCACAGATAGTAGGAAACAAAAACAAACTGGAAAATCTTAAATATCCTTATTTTCTCCATGTAGGCAATCTCTATCCTCACAAAAACATGGAAAAACTTCTGGAAGCATTCAAAAAAGTAACTCAAGAAAAAGCTCTTGAGGTAAAACTCGTCATTGTCGGGAAGAAAGATTTCTTTTATAGGCGATTTAAACAGCGAGTCGTAGATGAAAAACTTGAGAATAACGTGTATTTTATGGGAGAAGTATCAGATGAACAGCTGGGTGATTTGTACCGGCATGCATTGGGTCTTGTGATGCCGTCCCTTATGGAAGGGTTTAGCTTGCCAACAGTTGAGGCAATGGCCAATGAGTGTCTGGTGATTGCATCGGATATCCCGGTACACAGAGAAATTTGCGGAGATGCTGCAGTGTATTTTTTACCAGAAGATGTCAAAAATATATCAGACAAACTTCTTGAGGTTTACTTAAGCCCTAACGAAGAGTATAAAGAAAAGAAAAAAATAGGATTGCAAAGAGTACAACACTTTTCCTGGAAAGCAATGGCCAAGGAGACACTTAAACTATATGAGAGTGGCATTAGTATACGATAGAGTTAATAAATGGGGAGGTGCAGAAAGAGTTCTTTTGGCGCTTCATCAGTTATTCCCTGATGCTCCTCTTTATACATCAGTATATAATCCCATATCTGCACCGTGGGCTAAGTCTTTTGATATCAAAACTTCCTTCCTGCAAAATTTCCCCTATGCCACCTTGCGGCATGATTTGTACCCTGTACTTATGCCAGTTGCCTTTGAAAGTTTCTCTTTTGACGAGTATAACCTTGTTATTTCAGTAACCAGTGAAGCAGCAAAAGGAATTATTACCAAACCAAACACAGTACATATTTGTTATTGTCTAACTCCCACACGCTATCTATGGAGCGGATACAATGAATATTTTAAAAACCCCGGTCTTAAATTTTTGGCTACACCTGCTGTCTCATATCTTAGAAAATGGGACACAACAGCATCGTACCGTCCGGATTTTTTTATCGCAATTTCTCAGGAAGTCAAAAAAAGAATACAGTTATTTTATGACAAAGATGCAGAAGTGATTTATCCACCAAAAACTCTTATAAATACACTTCCAAAAGATACTGATTACAAAGGGAAAAAAGAATATTTTCTGGTTGTATCCCGTCTTATCCCATACAAACGAATTGATATTGCAATTGATGCTTGTAACAGACTTCAAGTGTCCTTAAAAATAGTAGGAACAGGGAGCGAGGAAATGAAACTTAAGGCGAAAGCCGGGAAGACAATAGAATTTTTGGGAAACTTGACGGATGATGAGTTGATTAGGTATTATAAAAATTGTAAGGCTCTCCTTTTTCCTGGGTTTGAAGATTTTGGATTAACTATTATAGAAGCGCAGCAGTATGGCAGGCCTGTACTTGCTTATAAAGCAGGAGGCGCGCTTGAAACCATTATTGAAGGGAAGACAGGCTTATTTTTTAAGGAACAAACCGTAGAGGCTCTGGTTGGTATCATTAAAGAATTTGAAACAAAATCCTTTCATCCGGTAGATTCTCTAACGCATGCAGAAAAATTTTCTTTTGAGAACTTTAAGCAAAAATTCATGAAATTTGTGAATAATCACATTTAATATTATAATATACAGATAAGTATGAAGATTATTGTATTTGCAGGAGGCGTAGGAACCAGACTTTGGCCTCTTTCACGTAAAAATACACCCAAACAGTTTGGCAAAATAATTGGTGATAAATCAACTCTTCAGCAAACAATTGAAAGGCTTTTGCCAACATTCAAACCTGAAGATATCTATATTGCAACAGGGCTCCATTATAGAGACATTGTGACAGAGCAGCTCAATATGATACCTTCTGAGAATTTTATTTTTGAGCCGATGATGCGGGACGTTGGTCCGGCCATTGGTCTTGCTTCATTTCTCCTGGAAAAAAAAATAGGCAATGAGCCAATTGCAATTCTTTGGAGTGATCATATGGTCAAACATGAAGATACCTTCCGAGTAATTTTACAACTTGCTGAGAAGCAGATACTTTCTCATGACTCTCATTTTGTTTTTATTGGTCAGAAACCCCGCTTTGCAAATCAAAATTGCGGATGGATAGAACTTGGGGAAAGACTTGATGAACAAAATGATGCTAATATATATTCATTTAAGAAATTGTGTTACAGACCAAAATCTTCAGAAGCTGAGGCATTCTTTCAAAATAAACATTATGTCTGGAATTTAGGATATTTTGTAACTACTCCTGGTTATTTGACCTCACTTTATAAAGAATACGTTCCACATATGTACGAACAGTTGAAAAAAATCCAGCATAGTTATCAAACAGCAGAATTTGAAAAGACGCTTAGTGAAGTGTATCCAACCCTTGAGAAAATAAGTTTTGATGATGCAATTCTCGTCAAGCTTGAACCTGATAATCTTCGTGTTATTTCAGCAGATTTGGGTTGGAGTGATGTTGGGACATGGGATGCTCTTAAAGAAGCACTCTCTGAGAGAAAAGAAGAAAATATTACCCTTGGTAATGTGGTACTTGAGGATACCAATGATACACTGCTTTTTAATTATACTGATAAACTCTGCATAGGAATTGATTTGAGTGAAATGATTATTATCAATACAGATGATGTAATACTGATGTGTCCTAAAGACTCAGTACCAAAAATTAAAAAATTTGTGGAAAGCTTAAGCGGTACGAACAAAGAGCATTTAGTATAAAATGCAGCCTACGGAAGTAAAAAAAAGCAATTATTACGAAATCACAAAAAGATTTATAGATATATTCTGTGCTGTGGTTTTGTTAATTATTTTCTTTCCGATAGTAATACTAGTAGCGATTGCCATTAAACTTGACTCTTCAGGACCAATTCTGGCAGATACACCCAAACGAGTTGGAAAAAACGGAAAATTATTTAAAATGTACAAATTTCGTTCAATGGTTAAAAATGCACATGAGTTATTACGCGAGGATCCACAATTTGCCAAGCTCTATCAGGAATATAAAATGAGTAGTTATAAATTAAAAAAAGATCCAAGAATTACACGAATCGGAGGATTTATCCGCAAACATTCATTTGATGAAATACCCCAGCTTATCAATATTATAAAAGGTGATATGAGCATGGTTGGTCCAAGAGCTTACCATTATGATGAATTACAGGAACAGCAGAAAAAATATCCTTTGACCAAAGATGCAGTGAAAGTCGTGCTGTCTGTAAAACCCGGGCTTACTGGTTATTGGCAAGTATCAGGAAGAAGTGAAATTAATTTTGATAAGCGTATCCAGATGGACGCTCAATACGTAAGAAATCGGTCTATTTTTGATGACCTTCTCATCATTGCCAAAACTCCATGGGCAATGATATCAGGGAAAGGCGCGCTATAATAGCTATCAGCTGCCGTTTGACAGTACTATGCTAAGTTGAGTATCATGTAAATTATGGGTGGATTTGAAAAGATTGAATTAAATAAGGCTATCAAAAAAACACAAAAGGTAATCGCTCATAAAGAGAAACAATTGGTTATGACAGTAAAACGAAAACAAAACAGAAAATATCTTGTTCTGGCTCTTGTAATTCTCATCCTGCTTGGAGTTATTGGATTTTTTGCAATTGGATTGCCTGCAGTTGCTACATATAAGTCAGGAATTAAAATGTATCGGGAAGCAAAGGTACTGGAAGATGCAGTAAAGAAAGAAAATATTGCGCTTGCCTCAGATGAACTGGGAAAAACAAAAGCAGACCTTACCGAAACGCAAAATAATTTGCATAAAATGTTTATTCTCAATTTTATTCCAATAGCTAACTGGTACTATGGTGATGCCAACCATTTGCTTAATGCTGGTGCATCTGGCCTTGGTACCGCATCCATTTTGATTGAGTCACTCAAGCCTTATGCTGATGTATTGGGACTTAAGGGACAAGGAAGTTTTGTATCAGGATCAGCTGAGGAGCGGATAAAGACAGCAGTAATGACTGCAGGGAAGATAACTCCACGCATTGATGATATTGCCAATTCTCTCATATCAGTCAAGAGTGAGATTGATAAGGTAAATCCTTCACATTATCCAGCATTATTGTTTGGTTCAAAAGTAAATAGTCAAATCTCTCAACTAAAAAACCTTACTGATACAGGAATTGAGTTTGTAAATGACGCACGGCCTTTGATTAAAGTACTTCCAGCTCTTCTTGGAGAAACATCTCCCAAAAAATATCTTGTGTTATTCCAGAATGATAAAGAATTACGTGCAACAGGCGGTTTTATCACAGCATATTCTATATTTGATATAGACAAAGGAGTAATCCGTGCCGAAAAATCAGATGATATTTATACTCTGGATGATTCAATTCCAAATAAACCGGCAGCACCGGCACCAATTCTCAAATATCTTCCCAAAGTATATACATTTAATTTGAGAGATTCCAATCTTTCTCCTGATTTTATTGAATCAATGAAAACATTCCGTTCTATGTATAACAGAGCAGGAGAGAAAGTAAATGTGGATGGAATTATTGCGATTGATACTAGTGTGTTGGTCTCAACCATCAAAATTCTTGATGATAATATAAGTGCGGGCGGACTTACTTTTACTACCAAAAACGATGTAAACTGTAATTGTCCGCAAGTTATTTATTCTTTGGAAGACAATATCTCACGCCCCGTAAATTATATTAAAACTGAGCGGAAAGGACTTCTTGGACAACTCTTATATGCAATTATGCAGAAAGCGCTTTCTTCATCCCCAAAAATCTATTGGGGACCGCTTTTCCAGTCGATGCTTATGCAAACCAATCAAAAACATATTCTTTTCTATTTGTTTGATGATAATGCACAGCAAGGAGTTGAAGCACTCAATGCTGCAGGACGGATAAAACCATTTGATGGAGATTATCTTCATATCAATGAAGTAAATTTTGCAGGAGCAAAAACCAATCTCTTCATCCAAGAAAATGTGACCACAGATTACACAGTAGCAAGTGATGGTACAGTACAAAAAACAATAACCATCAATTATAAAGATCCATATCCTCCATCTGATTGTAATCTTGAACGAGGAAGGCTTTGTCTTAATGCAGAATATAGAGACTGGATACGCGTGTATGTTCCAAAAGGCAGTGAACTTGTAGATAGCAAAGGTTCACAAGTCAAAGTCACAAGCTATGATAATTTGGGAAAAACAGTGTTTGATGGATTCCTTACTGTCCGTCCGCAAGGAATCGCAACCTATACCTTGACGTACAAATTACCGTTTAAACTTACTTCAAATTCTCCTCTGCCTTTGCTTATCCAGAAACAGCCTGGTACAGATGGAATGCAATATACAATCACTTCAAAAGGAAGAATCCTTGATACTTTTAATCTCTATGCAGATAAAGAAGAAAAACTGAGATTACCCCGCTGAGTGATATAATAGAATGATATCTGCCTATGAGAAACTTCAAAATAGACGGCATTATCATCAAAAGAAAAGATATTGGTGAGTCAGACAGATTACTTACCGTTTTTACCAAAGAGTTAGGTAAAATTACCATTAAAGCATCAGGCATCAGGCGTATTGCCAGTCGTCGGTCTCCGCATGTGGAACTCCTCAATAATTCGATTCTTGGTCTGTATAAAGGAAGCGGGTTTCCGGTTCTTATTGAAGCCCAAACTATAGAAAATTACGATATGATTAAGAATGACTTACAAAAAACAGGTTTTGCTTATCACATATGTGAACTGGTTGAAGGATTGTGTCCTGAAAATCAGGAAAACAGGAGAGTCTTTTTTCTCCTGAAAGATACATTAAGTCGTTTAACAATAGAAGAGGATATTGTTTCTATAATCCACGAATTTGAAGTAGAACTTTTGACACTTCTTGGGTATTGGGACAAAGAACAGCAAGCATTCCAAAAAGCTGATATGCATAATTTTATAGAAAATATATTGGAGAGAAAACTCCGCAGCAAAAATTTCTTCTTAAAACTCCAATCATAAAAATTCCTTTCTTGAAGCTCCAGTATTGATTTTTATTTGTTTATCCATTACTATCATTTCCATGAAGGAGAAAATAAACTCTTCAGAAAGGATAAGGTTTACGGTAACATGTGAACGTAATCAATTCAAACAGGTAAAAAAAATTCTCAAAAAAGAAAATGGAGTAAGACTTGCGAGACCTGAAATTCCTCCAACTATAATACCTATCCTACCACCAGAACGTATTCAAGGGAGACCTCTTCATTATACATATGCAAGAGAAGAACGGAATATATTTCGCGAAGAGAGTTTTCAGGATAATTTAGGGAGAGATATCGCAGTGTTTAGAGGTATTGCTGCTTCAGAATACACAATGAATAGGCTTACAAAAAAATTGGAAAGTGCAAAAAAAGAAATTGATGATGATGCATATCCATCTGTTTCTTATGAGTCCAAACTCGAAGACAGATTTGCATCAAAAACTACTGTTACTTATAAAAAAGGTTTATTAATGATAGAACATAAATGGGGAAAACGAGCTAAATCTGAACAAGAACAAGATGCAAATGATTTTCTTTACGGGTACTATTTTAATTCTCAAAAAGGAACAAATATAGGAAGTATTGAATATTTTTATAAAGAATATCGCAGACAATTTTTAAATCTTCTCGCAGCTATGAAAAAAGCAATAGGAGAAGAAAATACACCTGGTAAACAAGATACGCTTCAATGGACAATTGGGCAACTTGGACAAATTGTTACACAACACAAACCAAAAAAATCATAACAAAAAATTTTCTTACCTCTTTCAGTAAACTCACTTTTTTGCTATCATACGCTCATGGATGAAAATGTAATGGATAAAATAGTATCTCTCGCAAAACGCAGAGGATTTATTTTCCCAGGTTCTGAACTTTATGGAGGTTTGGCAAATACTTATGATTATGGTCCGGTTGGTGCAGAACTGTTGAAAAACATAAAAACACTTTGGTGGAAAACATTTGTAGAAATGCGGGAAGATATTGTCGGCATTGATGCCAGTCTTATCTCACATCACAAGATTTGGGAAGCATCAGGTCATGTTTCAGGATTTGCTGATGCAATGATTGATTGCAAACACTGCAAAGCCCGCATGCGCGCTGATCATTTGCTTGAAGGATACATAGAATCTCTTTCCAAAGAACAACGGGAAGAGCTTATTCATTCTTATCAAACAAAAGATGAAAAGCTTGCCAAAGATTTGGTAAAAGCATTACAGACAGGCAAAGTAGAAGGATTGTCCATAGAATCTCTTGAATTTATCCGTGCCACTTTCAGCAGCCTTTTTGAAAATCCACTGGTCTGTCCTAATTGTGGTGAAAATGACTGGACCAAAATCCGCAAATTCAATCTGCTTTTTCCTGTACAACTTGGAATTGTAGAAGGTGAACAAGGGTTAGGCTACTTGCGTGGAGAAACAGCACAGGGGATATTTATCAATTTTAGAAATGTCGTTGATTCAACTCGAGTGCGATTGCCGTTTGGTATAGCACAGCTTGGAAAAAGTTTCCGCAATGAAATTACTCCCGGCAACTCAGTGTTTAGAACAATAGAATTTGAGCAGGGAGAGATAGAATATTTCTTTGATCCAGAGACTTTGAATTGGGAAGAACTTTTTGAAAGATGGAAAAAAACCATGTGGGATTTTGCTACCAACAAACTTGGAGTAAAAGAGATGAATTTGAGATGGAGAACACATACCGATGAAGAACGTTCGTTTTATAGCAAGCGAACAGAAGATTTGGAATATAATTTCCCATTTGGATTTAAAGAACTTTGGGGTTTGGCATATCGAACTGATTATGATCTTACACAGCATATGAAATTCTCCAACAAAGATTTGTATATTGTTGATCCGCAGACAGGTCGGAAAATAACTCCACATGTCATAGAACCGGCGGTTGGTATTAATCGTTTGTTTCTTATGGTACTCATTGATGCATATACTCAGGAAGAAGCAAGAACTGTTTTGAAATTGCATCCAAAATTAGCACCTTACAAAGTTGCGGTATTTCCACTTCTTGCAAATAAAGAAAATCTCGTGAGCAAGGCACGAGGTATATATGAAAGTTTGAAAGATAATTTCATGGTTGCGTTTGATGATAGAGGCAATATTGGCAAACGATATTTGTATCAGGATGAGATAGGTACTCCCTGGTGTGTGACAGTAGATTTTCAGACGCTTGAGGATGATACAGTGACGATCAGGGATAGAGATACAACCAGGCAGGAGCGAATAAAGGTATCAGAAATTAATAACTACCTACAAGGGAAACTTCTCTAGAAGATTTTCTCCCTGCGTTTGCATGTTCTCTTCTTCCTGCTGACATATCGTAGACTACCCGATGCAGTTTCCCATCTTTACTTACTGGATATTCACCATTGATGATTCCTCCATTAAACCCGTTCCTAAGAAATAGTTCTTGTCTATTCTCAGGAATTTCAATAGGACTATTAGGATTTCTGGCGTGTATAAATGCTTCTTCGCTTATAAATCCAACGCTATCTGCTCCTATTTCTTCTGCGATTTTTATTTCATCGCTACTACAACGGAAAGAAACTAATTCATGTCGGGTACGAATGCTTGTTCCCAGATGATCTGTATACAGTATTTGCGGGTGTCCGCTTCTCCAATGAACTTCTTTTACCCCAAACTCTTTTAATCTTTCAATGATTCCTATTGATGTAGGACCGCGTACTACTGAATCATCGATACCAACTATTACAGTTCCAGACAGCACTTGATGCGCTAATTCTTCGTGGTATTTTAATTTATCATCCACAACTTTTCCGTAGGCAGAAGAGCTTGCATTAGCAGAATATATTTCATTTCCATTTGTTTCTCTATGTACCTTATCCACCATCTGGAATGCCCGAATTTTATTTTTTTTGTGAATCACATTCTCCAACAGAGGAATGCCTGAAACTTCTGCAAAACCTCTGGCATAGTCAAGCCCGGATTCAGGAATACCGATTACATAGTCTGCATATTTAACAGGTTTTTCTTCAGCAAGTCTTCTACCAACTTCTTCTCTAAATTCATAAAACGGTTTCCAGCGTTTGGGATACAGTCCATCATCAGAAGACTGATAAATAGGGAATTTGGATTTACTATTACTAAAATAAGCAGCTTCTAACGTATCATAACATCCAGCACCTAAATGTCCTTCTTGTATAATTGTTAATCCATTTTTATCAAGTTTTGAGATTTCTCCTCTTAAGACTTCCCGTTCTGGTGTGATACCAAGCTGATCAAGTGCAAATGTTTCAGATGCTCCTATCCAGCCGTCTTCATACTTTCCAAGAACAAAAGGGCGATTTCCGGTTTCATCACGTGCAATATATAATGAATCATTAATGCCAATTGCGAGACAATACGCTCCTTTTATTCGTTTTAAAATTGAAACAAGTTTTTTTTCATATCCATCTCCTTGTTCAAGTGCAAGAAGTTGAGTAAATGCATAAGTATCGCTTACATCTTCCGGCAGGTCAATATTGTGTTTGTTACGAAGTTCTTGAAGCATTTTTTTCTTTGCTGGAAATTCACCATTATGGATAAGGGCAATTTGGGTTCCATCAGGTGCAGTTACTCTGCATGGTTGGAGATTATTTTCGCTATCATCACCTGATGTACCATATCGGGTCTGAAGCATTGCATAGGTAGCATCCGGAGTATAAAAACGTTGTAATACGTCTTCTTTAAATATATGTTGTATAAATCCGGTTCCAGTATAAGAGTTAATCTTTCGTTCTTTACTATATGTTGCAATGCCTGCACCATGGAGACCTCTATGTTGTACACCTTCCCCGGCAATAAGCAGATTATGTAAAAGTTGGGGTGTATTATCCGTGGGGTTATAGATTGCTACTACTCCGCAATGTTCCTGGACTTTTTCTTCTTTTTCCTGTCCAAGATAATATTGCGTTTCGATGCGCATCACTTTGCAAATATACGTCTCATATTGTCAAAGTTACAAATAAATAAAACCTATTATTAGAGTAATATAATGGGAAATTTTTTACAAGTAGTAATTTACACAATAATTAAGAATCATTCCACAGGGATCTTCGAAGAAGCAAGAATTAAAGATGAGATATTTTCCTTTCAGTTGGACCTAGGCTTTAGGAGCCATAAGAGTAATGGTTGGGGAGGGCAAGAGAGCCCTCCCCAGATTTGTTTTGCCGCGAAAGTCGCGGAACGCACTACAAGCTATAATAAGTATAATGTCCGCAACTCGACGGTGTTTGTGAAAGGCGACTACCTTTCCAAGTAGGCTTGCAAGCCTACCTCCTGAGCGTATTGCTGAACCATTAAACGTACTTGTGTGAGTACTCTGACATCAAGGATATGATACCTGGCAGTATCTGGCACTACTGAGAAAAGGAGGTGATACTTATCAAACCATCTAAGTCTCAGAAAGTTCCATTTGTTGGGGATTCGTTCCCAACAAAATATCCTGGCAGTATGTCCACCAGTGCCTTGACGTCCTACTCTGTAGACAATTTCATGTCCTAGTTGCGGTTCCAGCTTATCTAGCAGTTGGAAAAACAACTCCCAAAACAGATTTCTCTGGTTCATCCACTTCCTGTACGTTTTTACGTCGTCCATCGTGTTACCTCTCAGTTGGCATTAACGGTTTGCAACTCGTGTCGCATACTTTCCGTTAATCTGCCAGGCAATCCTGGAAGCAATAGCTTTCAGGGCTCTCTGGCAGAGCCAAAAAAAGAGATTTACAACTGAACTATCAATGAGCAAACAAGACGAAGTCTAGCATATTATAGGTTGTGTGTCAAAAATCCAACAGCTTACATTTGACAACAACTCAGAAATTGGTACAATAAATAAGTCATGAGCAAGAAAATTTTAGCAATAATAATTGCAGTGGTAATTCTTCTTAGTGTTGCAGGTGGCGGATATTACCTTTTTGCAAAAAAAGCAGCTTCTACTGATAACTCACAAGACATGATTGGTACTCCGGAGCAGGTATTCCCCAAAATAAGTAAGGATGAGATTGGACTTTCTATGTCTGCAACTCCTGATAAAAAGAAAGTAAAATTCGCAATAGCAAAAACCAATGGGATAAAGTCAATTGATTATGAATTAACATATGAAGCAGATGCATCAAAAGATGGTAGTGATGAAGGAGAAGATACCACCGGTCGTATTCAAAGAGGCGTTACTGGTACTGCAAAGTCACTAACAACTGGAACACCTTATGAATCTCAGTATCTTGATCTGGGAAGTTGTTCCAAAAATGTCTGCCGTTATGATACCGGAGTAAAATCTGTTTCGCTTGTTCTTAAAATCACCAAGAACGACGGCAAAATCTACCAGGCAAACGACTCCATAAACCTCTAACAATTATTGCTTAGTAAGTATTAACGGATTAACGAATTAAATACGACTTACATAAAATGCTCCGTAAAGAGCTAAAAATGAGTTCACAGTTTATGGTACGGTTATCCTTTTTTTTCTATGAACAGAGAACAGTGAACCAATGACTACAAGGCTTCTTGACTCATTCTCCATTGGAGAACTCCTTCGAAGAATAAATGCGTATATCGTTAATGAATAATACACAATTTTCTCCTATAATCAATCTATGCCTTATAGACGAAGAAAAGGAATAGGAAGTGATCTATTACTCCTTGCACTACTCGGATGCGCACTTATTGCTTTACTGCTGCCTGTGCTTATACAAAAAATACCATTCGATACTATTATTATCATTACTTTTACTGTTGGGATATTTGCAATAATAATTGCAGTTGCTGTACTATGGTATATCTCTCATCGCAGAAGAGAAAGACAAAAAGCGCTCAACATTTCAGAAATTGATATCATGATTGGAGTTCAGTTTGAGCAATATGTAGGAGAAATCTTACGGTCTCAAGGATATCATATCGCATTTACCAAAACTTCAGGTGACTTTGGAAGTGATATTATTGCGCAAAAAGATGGGATTAAGTATGTCATGCAACTCAAGCGCTATCATGGAAGTGTGGGAATTGAAGTAGTGCAGCAAGCGGTTGCATCAAAAGCATACTATCATGCACATACCTGTATGGTGATTACCAATAGTTATTTTACAGAAGCGGCAAAGCAATTGGCAAGAGTAAATGGTTGTGAACTTATCAATAGAGACATTCTTGTTGAGTGGATAGTACAATTCCAAAAAAGTTAAAATCCTACCTTATCCATTTTCTTACAAATCTCTTGCAGAGCAAAACACTATCTATTGTGTTTTTTATTGATGACATCCACTATTGTTTGTTAGCCACCTGTTGACAAGTTATGAAAAGTGATTCAAAATAGGGAGAAGTGGTGCTGAGTGGGAAAAAGTGGGACGTTATTTAAAAATATGTTGCTTGGACAATTCTCTGGAAAAGTTGGAGAGAAATTTAGAATTGCTTTTCCCAGGAAATTCAGGGATGTTCTGGGCGACAAGTTGATAATTACTCAAGGCTTTGAAGGGTCATTGATAGTAGTGTCAGAGACTGGGTGGAAAGCGCTTCTTGAAGGGACGGAAGGAAAGCCGTTTATCGGCAACGAAACACGACAGATGCAGCGTTTTCTTTTGGGTAATGCGACATTGGTAAAGCTTGATGAGAAGGGACGATTTATACTCCCTGAGTATTTGCGAAATTATGCAGGTTTGGGAGAAGAAGTAGTATTTTTGGGATTGTCACGGTACGTTGAGGTATGGGATAAAAAACGATGGGATGAGTATCAACAGGGCTTGTCAAAAAATATTGGTTCAATAGCTGAAAAACTGTCCAAACAAGATGATGGACAAAAGTGATTTTCATAAAAGTGTTCTTTTACAGGAAACAATTGATGCGTTACAAGTAACGTCTGGTAAAAAGTATATTGATGGAACGCTAGGTGGCGGAGGACATACATTTGAAATTTTGCAGCGAGGAGGAGTTGTTTTAGGAATAGATCAGGATGAAGAAGCGCTGGAGTATGTTAAAGAAGAATTAAGAAGCATCCCACGGGGATCTTCGAAGAAACAAGAATCAAGGGTTGGAGAAGATTTACTATTGGCTCATGGAAATTTTAGAGATATAGATAGGATTGCGAAAGAAAACGGATTTGGAGAAGTTGCGGGGATACTTCTTGATCTTGGGGTATCCAGCCATCAATTAGATACTGCAGAAAGAGGATTCAGCTTTCAAAAGCCTGGGCCTCTTGATATGCGGATGGATACGAATCTTGGAGTTAAGGCAAAAGATTTGATAAATGGGTTATCGAAAGGTGAATTATATGAACTTTTTACTAAATTGGGTGAGGAGCGGTTTTCTCACCCCATTGTGGATAGTATTATTAGATCCCGTCGAATAAAACCGATAGAAACAACAGAAGAATTATCGGAAATTGTAAGACGGGCAGTGCCGAATAGATGGGAAAAGATTCATCCTGCCACCCGTGTATTTCAAGCATTACGGATAGCAGTAAATGATGAATTACAAAATCTAAAAGACGCGTTGCCAAAGAGTATATCTCTTCTTGAAGGAGGTGGGAGACTCGCAATACTATCTTTCCACTCGTTGGAAGATAGGATAGTAAAAAATACGTTTAAAATATTTGAAGAACAGGGGCTAGGAAAAGTTGTTACCAAAAAACCGGTTATTGCAACGGCTGAAGAAATTGCACAAAATGCGAGAAGCCGTAGTGCAAAACTAAGAGTATTTGAAAAGAGATGAAAAAACCATCAGTTATTATTACAGTTATTATTGTAACTATCATTGTACTTTCTGTACTACAGGTTACTGTAGCAAACAGCATCTCGACAACTGGCATCGAACTTGAGAAGATACAACAGGAAATAACAATGTATCAGAAACAAAATACTGCGCTTCATGAACAGTTACTACAAGCTTCATCTCTTACCACTATTTCAGAGGAAGCCAAAAATTTAGGATTTGTTGAAACAAATTCACAAATGGTATTATCAGAACCTCTCCCATTGGCTTTGAATCAATAATGAACTGGAGGTATCGTTTTGTTTTATTTATCTTTCTTTTTCTTTTTCTGTTGATTTTGCTGCGTTTATTTTACTGGCAGACGGTTCGGGCAGAAGAGCTTGCATCTTTAGGCCAAGCTCAATATGGCAGTGCGATAAAGCTTACTCCAAGACGGGGTGAAATACTTACAAATGATGGGTTTTCTCTTGCTGCAAACAAAATAAGTTATCTGGTTTTTGCAGACCCCAAAGAAATAAAAGACAAAAAAAAGACTACAGACACACTTTCCTCACTTTTGCAAGTAGACTCAGCAACTATAAGCGCGCTTTTGGATATGGATAAGCTTTGGGTTCCTATCGCATCACATGTTGATAATAATGTGAAAGAAAAAGTAGAAAATGCCAAACTTCCTGGAGTCGGGTTTGAAGGTCAATTGGTACGTTTTTATCCAGAAGCATCAATGGCTGCAAATTTGCTTGGATTTGTAGGAAAAAATAAAGATGGTGAGGATCAAGGATATTTTGGACTAGAAGGATACTATGATAGACAATTGAGAGGAAAAGCCGGATTTGCAATTCAAATTCATGATGCATTGGGTAAACCGATTCTTGCTCGTATGACCGATACTTCAGGCAAATCAGATGGAAGAAATCTTGTCATGCATATAGATAGAGTCATTCAATTTATTCTTGAGCGGGAACTTAAAGAAGGGATGGAAAAATACGGCGCACAAAGCGTAGAAGGCGCAGTGATGGATCCTAAAACCGGAAGTATTTTGGCGATGGCGTCATTTCCAACCTATGACCCGCGTACCTATTATGACTATACTGATGATTTATATCTGAATCCTTTTATTACCGATGCGTATGAGCCAGGGTCAACCTTTAAGCCAATTGTCATGGCATCGGCATTTGATGCAGAACTTCTAAAACCCGAAAGTATTTGTACAATCTGCAGTGGTCCTGCAACAATTGGAGATTATACTATCAAAACATGGAATGATGAGTATCACCCAAACGAAACGATGATGCAGACAATTCAATATTCTGACAATGTAGGCATGGTGTTTGTTTCACATGCCTTAGGGCTTGACAGAATGATTGCTTACATGAAAAAGTTTGGAATAGGAGATACGACTGGTATTGATTTACAAGGAGAAGTTGCGCCCCAGCTTCGTCCAAAGAGTAATTGGTATCCAATTGATTTGGCAACTGGAAGCTTTGGACAAGGAATTACGTTAACCCCTATTGAACTTCTGAGTGCTTTTTCAGCTATTGCCAACGATGGAGTAAGAATGGAACCTCATGTGGTTGCATCAATACAAACTCCCAATGGTGATACAATTCCCATTCCTCCAAAAATTCTTGGACAGCCTATTTCTTCAAAGGCTGCCAAGGTAATGACTGAAGTTCTGGTAAACGCAGTTGATAATGGAGAAGCAAAATGGGCAAAACCTAAAGGATATAGAATTGCAGGCAAGACAGGAACTGCACAAATTCCGGTAGCCGGACATTATGACGCGACTAAAACTATTGCATCATTTATAGGTTTTGCTCCAGCAGAGGATTCAAGATTTATAAGTTTAATTATAGTCAATAGACCTGAGACTTCAATCTATGGAGCAGAAACAGCAGCGCCAATTTTCTTCAATGTAGCCAAAAGCATCCTGACCTACTATGGTATAACACCGAGTGAGTAAATATAATTTACATATTTTCTTAAAAAGCGTAGTATATAAATATGAACAAACAGTGCACGCATCTGAAACAGATAAAAAACGTTAAGCCCAAAACTCCAGAAGGATGTGAAGAGTTTCTTAAGATTGGTGATACATGGGTGCATTTGAGGCTCTGTTTCATCTGCGGACATGTTGGATGCTGCGATAGTTCCAAAAACAAACATGCGACTTAGCATTTTCATGCAACAAAACATCCAATCATTAAATCCTTTCAACCAGGAGAGGATTGGAAATGGTGCTATATTGATGAAGTGTTTATAGACTAAAACTTCGTAGCTATCAGCAGATTGTTTTCAAAGAATTAGAAATTCCTATAGGACTGTGATATAATCACAAAGTTTGCACTTTGATATTGTTGTGACCGAGTCGAACCCGGTAAAGCCACGTTTGACCTGGTAGAAGTTTAATCAAGTCTGACTTGATAAGAAGGCAGTTTCCTTGTGATTCCGAAAGAGTCATAAGGATCGCTGCCTTTTTGTAGGGCAGCGACAGCTCAAAAGGAGCAAGCGGGCATGTCCAGCAGATTTGAAGACGAGATGGGGATGTTACTAGATAGTGATTCTGAAGCCCAGGATGAATGGGCAAAATTTCTTGAAGCAAAAGAAAAGCTTCAGAAGCTTGGAGAACGAGGAATCTCAGAGGTCTCCATCTACAGATTGGAGTTCCGGTATCAGCGTGGAGTATTAGCGGTTCAGTATCTCAATCTAGAGGTACTGAAGGGTCTTGATGATGTAATGCTGAAGCGGTGGGGTATCACACAAGAAGACATACGTCGTCTTCGTGAAGAACCCAACGCAGAGACATCACATGCCAGAGCATCCTTGGCAGAGCTGGATAGACACCAAAAGCGACCTACAAGATTGTAGTTTAAGTTCCTGTAGCGCGTCTTTGGAATGTACAAAAGTAACGCAAAGGAGAGGTTGATGGCAGATCCAAAGGGAGCTCCTCTCACAAGGATAGAAGAGCTACTTGAGCTCATAGCAAAAGCACGGCATTCTGCGGTTGTTGAGTTAAGGCATCTGATATCGGAATACAACAACACACAGATGGCGTCTCCGGAACATAATGAAGTAAATCGTGCGTTACTAGCGGGAGCTGACTTATTAGTAGCTCTCGAACACACACAGGATCTTACAGAATACTTAGTTGAGTACTACAGAAAAAAGGAGGTACACTAAGTAAGAGCCGTAACAAAGAGCAAACAACACAAGCACCGTAAGGTGAGAAAGGAGGAATATCCTCTACTTTCATTCCTGCATAAGCGCAGGACGAAAAAGGTACCAGGGTTTTCCAATTTTCGGATAACCCCAAGGTGCTTTTTTCGTACCGAAAAAAGGAATTTTATCCCAATCCTTCGGTCCTTCGTTCCTCAGGATCTCAGTCGTTCATTTCATGAACTCCTTCGAGGTGCTTTTTTCGTTTTTAAATACTAACTATTTCTCTTAAATTTTTTACATACTGAGGTACTAATTCTTGAGATGATCTTCTTGCAAACCGTTCTGCTTTTGCCAGTAATTCTTCAGAAGGATGTAAAAATGAATGAACATTTGGAGCAAGAATTCCTCTCCACGATACTTCTGCTTGATACTGGGGGTCAAAATATTTTGTTGCAAATTGTACGCTATCATTTACATCTTGAATTGCCTCTTGTGAGAGCTCATTATGAAAATAATGCTTTTCGATTAATGAAGTAACAAAATCGTGACTATAAACACCTTCATATATTTGTATTCGAAATGCCAGTATTTCATTTAATGCTATTTTTTTCCCATCATGCTCATTAGGATAAAATCTTTTCATATAATCATAGAAAGAATGCCATCCTTCTTTTTTGTTCGAGAGTAATTTCATCTATATGTTCATTATGTATAAGTACTTCTTCTTCTAGCTTTCTTAACTCTTTTCTCCGTTTAAAGGGCAATATATGTCTTTTCACTGCTAATTTTTCTATTTTCTTATCTTCGCTATTAAATACCTCTACATATGGAGTAACAATTGGTTGGTATAGATTTGCTGCATTTTCATTTTGATTCACCCAGAGTCCTGTAATCTTCGAAGGACCTCGCTTAAACTTCTTCGCATAGAAACATTGACCTTTTTTATGCCTCATATAGTCCCAATTTACTCCTACAATAAGATGATTTGCGTTTCTCAACCCTGCAATATAGTTTGTAGTAAGTCCAACAGGAGAAATAGGTACACCAAAAAGTTCAGACGCTTTAGTAATATCATGTATTAGGTTTTGATCTGGAGGTTCGCATTGAGAAGCAACAATATCATATAAGAAAGGAAACTTAGTATGTAGACCTGTTTGAAGATATTTTTTTTATCTTTACTAAGCTGTCGATATCCTTCAATAGAAGCAACAGTAAAAATTTTTATTTTTTTAAATTCTTCCTCTTCTCTCTGTTCTAAAGTAGGGAACCTTTGTTCTTTTCCTCTCATAAAAAAAGTTTAACTTAATTTGCTTCCTGGGGCGGCTTTGGATTTGGGTTTGAGAAGAATTGGTTTTTTACCTTCTGTTGCAAGAAGCATACCTTGAGATTCTTCTTCCATGAGTTTGCGTGGTTCAAGATTTAAGATAAAAAGAAATTCTTTATCCTTTAGATCTTCAGGTTTGTAATATTTTTTTATTCCAGAAAGGATAGTACGTGTTCCATCTTCACCAAAATCAACAGTAAGTCTGAGAAGCTTTTCACTTCCTTCTTTTTCAGTACAATCAATTATCTTGCCAATCCGCAAATCCATTTTGGCAAATTCGTCATAGGTGATATATGGTTTCATGGAGTTATTATAGCATCTATGAAAATGTTTCTCTTGCACGACATTGTACCATCT
>CAZSWA010000017.1:0-35012 GCA_964610465.1 uncultured Gammaproteobacteria bacterium
TGCGGAGAGGGTGGGATTCGAACCCACGGTTCGGTATAACCAAACGGCGGTTTAGTAAACCGCTGCACTAGGCCACTATGCGACCTCTCCTTGACTCTTACATTAATATTTGTAGTGAGAAGTTCTGCCAACGGCACAGGCGACTCCCCCGATTAGTTGTCAGCTTTTAGCAAAATGATATTTTTATCTAATAGCTGATGACTGATAGCAATTAGCTAGCCTGCGGAGGAGACAGGATTCGAACCTGCGTGAGCTTTTTTATAAGCTCAGGGGATTAGCAATCCCCCGCAATGGGCCAGCTATGCGACTCCTCCTTGATTGTTAAATCAATTTTTATAGCGGTGTCGTCCTGTGATGGGCGACTCCTCCAAACTGGCTATCAGCTGAATTTGTATTTCATTGCATTATATCATCCGTAGCTTTATTTCTGCTACACTTTCTCTATGCGTCTGTTGGATTTTTTATTCCCTAAACGCTGTATTAACTGCAGGATATTTGGGAGTTATATCTGTACCATCTATTTTTCGTATATCTCATTTCTTGAGGCTGCCAAGGTTCTTAAAAAAGCTGGAGTGAAAAAAGTATGGGGAGTAGCACTTGCACATGGACAGTAAAATAGTACCGTCCCATTCAACTTCAGTAAAAGCCCTCACGAGCAAGCGGTGTTTGAGGAAGCGCGAGTGAGGTGTTGTTATCCGATGCTGTAAGGGTTTGAAGTAGACGAGGAATTCAATTCAGTATCAGGATTTGGAGAGATATCTACGTGAGCTACTCATTATTTTTACAAACCTTTAGACTTAAATAAAAAACAGTAAAGTTAATTTCTCCACAATTGCAACAAAAACCCCGCTTGCGGCGGGGTAATAGTGTGGAGATGTCCGGGAATGATCCGGAGTCCGAATAAACATTCAATAAAACATCTACAAGCTTAGTCGATTTTTTTTGACGTACTTTATTGTTGCCAATCGACAGGTATAAATAAAGCGTTGGTTATAAATTCCGTAAAAAGACTAACCATATCTTTATACGTTTCCTCAGCTAAGTTTTTGCCCATATAGCCTCACCGAGGAAAGACCAATATGAACAGCTTCAACTCAATTAAGCAAATGCGTAATTGTAGTTATAAGCGCTAGCAGATTGTCTGTTAGCATTTATAGTTTGATTCACTTTTTCGGCTTTGAATCATGGCCGGCTTGCAGTTTTTAAAGATCATTTTTCGTCGAATCAATTCATCCCCTTTTATCTCGCCGAAACGTCAGTAATGGCGGATTATCCTTGTAAAGTTCGCCTCAGCTTTTTGCTTTGCAAAAGCTACGTCGAAATAAAAGCGAATATTGATTACATTTTACCTTTTAAGGCTTCTTCTAGTTCTCTGTCAATGTCCTTTTTCTTAAGAGTTTGTTTCTTGTCAAACTTGCGTTTGGACTTTGCCATTGCAAGCTCTAACTTGACTAGATTTCGTTTAGTATACAGCGCTACAGGCACGATTGTCAAGCTCGAGCCTTCTATTTTTGACTTTAAGGCAATAAGCTCTTTTTTGTGCAGAAGAAGCTTACGGGTGCGATTTTGGTCATAACTTTCCGGCCGTGCATACTCATAGGGAAATATCTTGGCATTGACCAAGTACGCTTCACTGCCAATAATACGCACAAAGCTCCCTGTAAGATCCGCTTGCCCAAGCCGTACTGCTTTTACCTCAGCCCCAAGTAAGTTAATACCAGCCTCAAAAGTCTCCTGGAGTTCATAATCATATGATGCTCTGCGATTTAGTATTTTCATCCATCAATCATACTCAAAACAGGCGGAAATGTAAACTTAGAGAGGGATTTGCCAGATTTTACTGTCTTGCAAGAAGTACAAGAATTTATCTTTCTCAGACACATCAAAATCCTGAGCAGTTTTAAGTGTGTCAGTTGTATATTGGGTTTCATATGATCCGTCTTTCCCAAGCTTCACAATACGACTATTTCCTATATCCAAAACGTACACATTACTTGAATCTTTATTGGTGAAGATACGAGTAGGATTGACAAACGGTTTATCAAGTCCTTTAACTTTTAAATTATTTGATTGACCTCTAGTGTATTTCAGAATGTTCCCGTCTTTTAAGAGTATCCAGACTGAGCCGTCAATTGCCATGCTTACTGCAGGCGACAAATCCGGGGTGGCGCCTTTAAAGTAGGAAGTTTTTGTATACCCTGATGCCGCTGCTACATATTTAAGTACTCCATTTTTAGTATCCAGTACATACATATTTCCTTGATAGGTAGCAAACCCGGCAAGATTTTTCCAGTCATTTTCGTTTTTAATAATTACTTTCTTTTTCCCTGAAGAATCGATACTGGTAATACCTATAGCATTTGCGTAGTAGAGAGCAGTATCATCTAGCGTCACATACATAACTCCTGGGGTGTCTTTCTCAATTTGTAAAATGGGACTTGCATCAGATTTTCCTTCTGTAGGAGTAAGTGTATGTAAGTCATTCAGTTTGGCGAGTTCTGTATCAACTTGAGTTAATAAGGTTTGAGTTTGCTGATGTTCTTTGGTATTGGCTGGAAATTGATTAAGAGCTGAGTTCAGAGCAGTCTTGGCTTTTTCAAAATAATTACGTGCAAGACTCTTATTGAGATTTTCAAGTGCTTTCCCCTCATCATATTGTTTCTGAGACGCAGGATACACTTGCTCAAACAATTTTTGCCGCTTGGTCAGTTCCTGGTTTTTCTTAGTAAGAAGAATACTTACAATAAGAAGTAGCACAAGAAGTACACTTACTGCCAAAAAAAGTTTTCGTTTCTTAGAAAGAGAAGGAAAGGAAGGTGCTGAAAATTTTGGAAGAAATTGAGTAAGGCCTGAGAGGGAAATTGCTGGGAATCGGTTTGTTTTTTTTTCTAATTCTTCTTCTTGCTCGTTTTCATCCTCCATTTGTTTCTCTTCTGTCTCCTGAGCCTGGGCAAAATCACTTTTTTGTATCCCTTGATAGGTAATAATGATAGCACTTGCTCCACCAATTTCTTTCTCATGGACTTTTGGAGATAATGCTTCAGCCATATCACTTGGCAGTTGTAAGCTAAGCGCTGAAATAATATCTTCTTCTTTGACGTTTTCTACAAATTGGAGTGTTTCAAGAAGGACAATATCTCCATTTTCTAAAAATCCTGAAGATGCCAGAACCTTTCGTTCTGTCATTCCTGAAGCTGATTCTTCAAGAAGTGTTGCAATTTTATCTTTTCTTTTTATGAGAATTTTTCCTGCTCCTGAGACAAAGAGGTAAAGGATGTTGTTTTTATAGAAGGCGAGACAAAAGCTTAGCTGTATATCAGGAGGTGTTTTCTCATAGCTTTTTATAAGCGCATCTTTGATGCTCATGAGATTCTTTTCCTCAAGCGAGAAGAACTCAGCCTGAATAATATCCAGTATCTCTTTTCCGAGTGTTGATAAAGAGGTGCTTTCTTCATTTACGCTTAAAGAAAGTACGGCAAAGACATTCCCTGCATTATATGCCTGAGACCAAGAGGTTGAGGTAGGGGTGGCAACTACTTTTGCAAATGCTAAATTGGGTTTATTTAACTGGAAAGCCATGCTACTCTTTCTATACTATAACAAGAGTAAACAAAAAAAGCGAGAGTACCAGTATAAGATGAACTATTGTAATGCCTATAACAAAGAAAGAAGTATGTCGTGAGAAAAAATAGACAACTTTAGATAAAGAAAGGACTTTATTCAAAAGCATAATAGCAAATATCGCATAGAGCGCAAGGATAATGAGAAACGCAACTTTAGTAAAAAGGAGTACATTTGTGCCTAAATTGGGAATAAGGGTAAAAATGTCCATAGGTTATTGTTCTCCAATCATTTCAGTTAAGATATTGACGACTTGGGAGGGATGGGGAGCATTCTCGAATTTGAAATTTTGCTCTATACCTTCGGTTTGCATTAGGACATCTCCAAAATCAAAGAAGGATTTGAAGAATCCTCCCTGTGAGTATTGTGCATCCTTAATATTGTTCAGCTTTGTGGCAGCAACAGTTACTGTTGAGGCATTGTAAATATCAATATCAATTACTCTTTTATCAGTTACCAGTCCAACCGTATAAAACCAGGTGATAAACCGGATGAGCGCAAATCCCAGAACAATAATATAGTAAAACCAGGAGAGTGCAAGTACTAAACGTAAAGGGATAGCAAGAGATGTGGTCTGAAAAATAAATTGGATAAAAAATATAAAGAAAAAAGGCACTACCAAAAGTAAGGCAACCAATAATATCCAAGGGATATTTGTAATAAATGCTTCTCTTAAAAAAAGAAGAATCGTTTCGTTTTCTTCAAGATTTACAAAGGAGACATTGGTTGGATTTTTGGTATATGCTGAAAAAAGCCCTACATTGTTTTGGGGGGGAGATGGTTTTTGGGGTACAGGAGGAGATGTAGCGCCTTCTGGTTTTGGGGGCGTTTCAGGTATTTTCTTTTCCTCTTGGTTTGGAACAAAAATATCAGGCATAGAAAGATATACTCGATTATACCTCTTGCCTTAGCGAATTTCTACATTATAGAGCGGTCCGACAATCTGAATGTTGGCAGGTGCCCGGACATTAAAGAAATTTTTAAAGCTATCAGCAGAAAATGTTTGAGAGGTATTTCCAGTTACGGTGACGGTAGTGGTTCTTCCAATGCTTTTATCCCAGTCAATGCCAATGCTATTTACTGAGGTGAATGGAGTTACATTACGAGACTGAAGTTCTTGTCTCACTCTATCAGGATTCCAGGTATCAACACCATCCGGATTAGCTTTATCAAGCTGAGAGAGATGCTTTGTGGTACTTGAGTCAGATTGCGCAAGGAGTACGACATTGGCTATGTCTGCAACTTCATCTGATTTAAGCCATGCAGTCCCTGCATAGGCAGAACGTGAGCCCCAGTCACAGTAAAACCAGGGAGAAGATTTGTCATATGCTAAGCTTTGTAAATCAGAGAAACTGTTTATTGAACCTGAAGCATCGATTGCATTTTTGGTATAAGATGTTGCGCTCCAACCAATATCACTTGATTTAAAGATATATCCTCCATGAGTCGACGAGAACCAGGCTTTAATTGGTTGTCCGCCACTTGTTAACACTTGTCCTGATGTTGCATTGACTGCATCAATCCATGCTTGGGAATTAGACTCTCGTTTGACAACCTGGCATTGTTGACTTGGGCAAATAGAACTACTGCCGTTATTGGTAGTGGCAAGCGCATAAGAACGCGCAGCAATTGCTTGAGCCTTAAGCGCTTCTGCCGGCCAATCGGTAGGTATTTCATAAATATGTTTTACATAGTCTTCAATATTCCAATTATCATCAAAAGATTGTCCATATTCATTTGTCCCTGTGACATGGATGTTGATAGATGTATTGTATCCGGTAGTAAGGTCAGCATTGTAATACGAGTTAAGAATTGTTTTATAATCTTGTCCTGCTTCAGCTCGTCCTTTTGCTCCATATTGATTCATACCTATACGATTAGGAACTCCATAGGTAAAAAATCCAAAACGGGGACTAAAGCCAGGATCTTTACCATTGGTTAAATCACTGGAGCATCCTCCTTGCATGGTATATGCAGTTTGAGGAATATTTAAGGTAGCGTATTTTGCCGCAATTAATTGTTGTTGCTGAATGGAAAGACTGGCAATTTGGTTGGAAAGGGTAGCTTGATAGGCTTTAGCGCCTGCTACAATTTTATCAAGCTTTGCTGATTGTTCATCAAGGTTTGCTTTAGCACTTGTCAATCTTCTTTGTTCTTCCTCAAGCTGCTGTTTCTTATTTTCAAGGTCAATAAGGGTGAGAGCAAGATTGGCAATAATCGCTTTATCTTGGTTCGTTTTTGCCTGGTCATATTCAAGTGTTTGTACCATATCAGTTGCATTATTACTGGATAAGAAAATAAGGAAAGGAGAGTCAGAATAACTCTTTACGTAAAAATTTGCTATTGTTTCATTGAGCACCTTTTGTTTTTCAGCTAGGGTGCTATATTCATTATCAATTTCTTTTTTCTTGACGCTCATATCATACTCAATATCTACCACTCGCTGTTTGATAGTAAGAATTTGTTGTTGCATGGCATTTAGTTGTGATTCTAAAGGTTTCGTCGCATTGATTGATTGATTAAGTGCACCGGTCAAATCTGATATTTGTTTATTGACATCATCAAGTGCATCTGAGGATGCAGATGGTAAATAGACAAATAGCCCAAAAAGAAAAAAAAGAATAAATGCACAAAAAATTCCTAAGACTTTTTTGGCTGGCATATCTCTATTATAGCAAATTGTTTTTGCCATGGTGTTTAGGCACAGAGTATGCTACACTTTATGAAAATACCCTATGGAGAATAAGTTCTATATGAAAGAGGGGCAATCAATGAATGAATATCCCGCATATGTGAAGACTTCTCAAAGCAACTCGCGGATTATCATTATTTTTGTTTCTATTATAATTTTAGTTCTTCTTATAGGTGCTGTATTGTATTTCATTGGATTACAAAGTAAAAAGAAACAACCTTCTTCGCAAGTTGCAATAGTTCACCCGACGCCAACCGTAACTCAAACACCAGTTGCAACTACAACAGCAACTCTGTCAACTACTCCTTCTTTATCGCCAAATCCAACCAAGGAAAGCGGAGCACTTGATAGAAGCGCGTTGACAGTAAGTGTATTAAACGGAAGTGGAGTAAAAGGCGCTGCTAATTCAGTTTCTTCAACACTCAAAGAGTTAGGATATGATGTTCAGACAGTGGGGAATGCTGATAGCTTTACCTATACCAATATCGTAATAAAAGTCAAGAAAAGTAGAGGGATATATGTAGCTCAGCTTAAAAAAGATTTAACATCTAATTTGCAGAGTAGCAGCATCTCGGCCACATTAACCGATGATATTCCAACAGATGCAGTAGTTATCGTAGGAAAGTAAATATGCATATTTATATAGGAGCAGATCACAGAGGGTACTCGCTTAAAGAATCTCTGAAAGAATGGTTAGAACAGCGGGGGAATACCGTTGAGGATATGGGAGATAGAGAAAATATTCCAACTGATGATTATGTAGATTTTTCCAGAAATGTTGCTCAAAAAATAGCTACCCAGAAAGAAGCAAAAGGCATCGTGATATGTGGAAGTGGAGCAGGAGTAGATATTACTGCTAATAGAACAAAAGGCATTTATTGCTGTTTAGGCTTTGAAGAAGAACAAGTACGAGCAGCACGGTGCGATGATGATATAAATATTCTGGCAATCGCAGCAGATTTTACTCCGTTGGAGAAAGCACAAAGACTCGTTGAAATATTTCTTATGACTCCTTTTAGTAGTCAAGAGCGTCATATTCGAAGACTTAAGAAAATAGATAACTTATATGCATGAGATTATTCCGGGAATTCTTGAAAGAGATTGGGACACCATTGAACAGCATATTATTCAATTTTCTCCTTTTGCCAAAACGCTGCATATTGATATAATTGATGGGAAATTTGCACAAAACACCACGTTTCTTGACCCCAAGCCTTTTACCAAATATGCCAAAGATATATCTTTGGAGTTGCATATGATGGTTGAGGAGCCAATCAATTATGTTGAACCATGGGCAAATGCAGGTTTTAGACGTTTTATTGGTCATGTTGAAAAAATGTCAAGCCAGGAAGAATTTGTTGCCAAGGTGCAAGAGTATGGTGAAGTTGTCTTGGCTTTAGACATGGCAACTCCTATTGAAGCACTAAAAGTATCATTTGATGACCTTGATGCGCTTTTGGTGATGACTATCAAAGCAGGATTCTCAGGACAACAGTTTATAGAGAATGCACTACGCAAAGTTACAGCACTTCAGGAGAAAGCAAGCATTCCAATAGAAGTTGATGGAGGGATAAATAATGAGACAATTAAGAAAGCGTATGTCGCAGGTGCCAAGCGTTTTGTCGCAACCAGCTTTTTACACAAAGGTGATACAAAGATTGCATTTAATCTCCTAATGGAGTCTTTGCATAATCAGTATTCTGTTTAATGTCTTGTGCATCAGTCGGATTAAGTCCTAGTGGATAGGGAAAACTCCCACAATTCACACTATTTTCAGTGCCTTTAATAAAGTATTCTTGCCGTCCAAGACACGATTTTGCTATTACTTCATCAGGTATAGAGAGTTTTGTCTCAGGATGAGAAGTCAAAAGAGTAGACATAATCCTATGCCAAATAGGGGCAGCTCCTGTGATTCCTGAAGCAAGAGAAGGGTCCATGGGACTGTTATCATTATTACCAACCCAGGTAATGACTACATAGTTGTTAGTATAGCCATTCGTCCAATTATCGCGCTTATTATCAGTAGTACCGGTTTTAACAGAAACAGTATGGTTTGGGATAAGAAGCGGAGAATTAGGCCCAAACTCCATTGCACGCGCTTGGTTATCAGCTAAAATATCTGAAATAATAAATGCAACCCCTTTATCAAGTACCTGTACTTTGGATGGATTTTTTTTCTCTTCATAAATTGTTCCTTTATAATCAGTGATTTTAAGAATTGGATTTAAATCTACCCGTTCACCGCTGTTAGCTAAAGTGCCATTGACCGTTGCCATATCAAGCATCGTTACTTCTGCTCCTCCTAGTGTAACTGACAATCCATATGATTTTGGCTCTCCCCAGCTGTCTATTCCCATTCGCTCACCAAGATTAACCATAGTTGGTACACCTATTTTATCAAGAGTTTTGACCGCTGGAACATTTAGAGAATTGGCAAGAGCCAAACGCAAAGGTATTTTTCCATGGAATTTGCCATCATAATTCACTGGAGTATACGCTGGAGCATCAGCATACGTGAAGGACACTGGACTATCATCAATGATAGTTGCCGGAGTAAACCCATGAGATAAAGCAGCGCTATATGTGATTACTTTGACTGTTGACCCAGGTTGACGAAATGATGTCGTAATATTTACTTTGCCGCCGTTTGGGTCGTTGTAATCATGACTTCCAACCATTGCCAGAATATCACCATTTGCGGGATTAGTAACAAGTGCAGCCCCGTTTGATAAATTAAGATAAGAAGAGTTTGCTACCTCTTCTGTAACTGCTTTTTGTGCCATATCTTGTATATCTATATCAAGACTGGTGATAACACTAAGTCCTCCTTTTTCCAGGAGGCCAACGCCATATTTTTGGGCGATAAGGTCTTCGATATAGGCTACAAAATGAGGAGCCCGAATCGTATCCTGTTTATCGTTAAAAGAAATTGATTCATCAGCAGCTTGTTTTGCTTGCGTCTTAGTAATGTATCCTAGTGCTATCATACGGTTTAAGACTTCTTTCTGCCGTTTTTTCCAAAGAGTAGGATTTGCACCAAAAGGAGAATAACTAGTCGGGGCTGCAGTAAGCCCGGCCAAAAATGCGCTCTCTGCTAAGTCCAGACCCTGTACCGGTTTATTGAGATAGACTTCTGATGCTGCTTCCACTCCCCAAGCTGTACCTCCATAGGGAACTTGATTAAAATACATTTCAAGTATTTGTTTTTTCGTATAGATGCGTTCTGCCCAAAACGCTAAGACAATTTCTTTAATTTTGCGGGTAATACTTCGTTCAGGTGTTAAGATTGATGATTTAATAAGTTGTTGAGTAAGTGTTGAGCCACCTTGAATATTTCCGCCGGTGATATTTTTTCTAAATGCTCTCATAATTGAAGGGATATCAAAACCTGGGTGGTTATAAAAATTTTTATCTTCAATAGCAAGAGTTGCTTCTTGAAGATACTTAGGTACTTTGGATAAAGGAATAATTGTTCTATTTTGTGACGCATATATCTCAGCAAGCAAAATGCCATTTCTATCATAGATTTTCGTCGTCTGCGGACTTTGGCGAAGTGTTAGTTCTTCAGGGTTTGGCATATCCTGAAGAAGAATAACCGTACAAAGAGGGAGAAAGAGAAAGAAAAAAGAAAACAAAACTCCAAACAAAAAATATTTTAATTTCAGTCGAAAGGCAAAAAGGAGGGGCGCAGTAGGAGTTATATTTCCTTTTTTTCTTCCTTTTACCTTCTTCCCTGAGTTTTTCTTTCTCTGCAATAAAGGAGTAGTAATCTGATTTAGGAACGATTGAAAAGCAAGAATTGAAGTATTTGAAGTTTTCTTTATGCTTTTTCGCAGCATTTGAAAATTTCTTTTTACTTTCCTTTGCGTTTTTTTGGCAAGTGAAATCAGGTGCAAAATAAAATCCTCAATATATACTAATAAGATGAGCAACAAAAAAATTGCCTGTAAAATTACCCGCATATGGAAGAGCATCCTGCCAACTACAAATGGTACTTCAAGAGTACAAAAATGTGGTTTTGGGTAGGATTTGAAAGATTATACTAAAGCGATTCTCAATTGGAAAGTGGGAATTGTGATATTATAATCCATCAATATCTTTCTGAATATCATTTATGTCTGCACTGTCAGTTGACACAGGTACTGATTGTATTTCTATCTCTTCAGAATTTCCATTTCTTGATAGTGAAGGAGAAGGAGACAGCTGAATCGATTGAGATTGCAATAGTGTTCCTGATCGTCTGCTTATCATAATAAGTGAAAAGAGAGAAAGTCCAATAACTGCAATAAGAAGGATGCCAATAAGAAAAAGCGTTTTCCTTCCAGACTCCTTGTTATACCCTTGAGGCTTGAACTCAGATGAGATTGGCGCTTGAGAATTACTCGTTTGCTGAGTTTGTGGCATTGTTTGTTCCATTTGTCCGGCCTCTACCTCCTTTCCGCATATTTCTAAGTTCTTTTGCAACTTGTAATACCTGTTGTTTTGCATCGCTGACTGCTGTGTAAAGTGCAGTTAAGTCTGATTGCAATTGTATAAGTGTTGCAGATGCACTGCTTTTAAGAGTTGTCTCATTATCAGTAGGGATAACATATACTTTTTTCTGTTGGGTTTGTACGAGTTGTAGTGCAGTGGAAAGCGCAGTCTGTGCAGATATGCTTGCGGTATCAAAATGTGAAGTATCTATTTCTTGTTGTGAAAAAGTATGTTCTTTCTGTATCATTTTATTAAGCAGAGTAGAGAGCTTTTGCAAAGATATGGACATTTCGTTTGCCCTTTTTGCACTTAGGCTTGCAATCTTTGTATCGATTTTTTTAAGAAGCTGTTTTTCCTTTTGAGAAGAAAGTTGCTGAAGTTTCTGCTGAAATATCTGTTTTTGCTCAAGAAGATTTATCTGTAAAGCACCTGAGTTTGAACTGTCAAAAGTTTGGGCAAAAATAGTTCTAGCAGCAATGAAAAAGGCTGCAAACACAAAAAAACTGACCAGAATTCTTTTTGGAAACATACTTTCCATAATAACGTAGATAATTTTAGACTGTCAAGTAGACATTACTTAATGTGGCGTTGGAGTAGGAGGAATAGATGGATGAGGACATGAAAGACAATAATTATTACCAAGAGGGTCAGTAACTACCACCTCATTTCGTGGCTCAGTATTATTCGGTTGACCTGTGGGAACAATATCCTGTGTTGTTTTATCTACAAGAATTGGTTTTCTAGGCTGATCGATTGCCTTAGGCTCTGTACTTTTCAAAAAATACTCAAATCGTACAGGACACCTATCTGCTGTACCATCAGGTGGAGGGAGAAGTCCAGATGTAGCGCATACTGCTCTACTTATCACATCATTCGGTTTGCTTGGCCAATCAACTTTTTTATCTTCGATTACATGACTCATAAGTTTATTCCAGATAGGAGCTGCTCCTGTTACTCCTGATGCAATTCCTGCCATAGGAGTATGGTCATTATTACCAACCCAAACAGCAATAACATATTGAGGAGTATACCCAATTGTCCAGTTATCACGAAAATCATTGGTAGTGCCGGTCTTTACCGCAATTCTTTGATTACCAATTTTCAGTTCCGAGTCCGGACCAAACTCCATAAGCCTTGCATTGTTGTCACTTAATATATCGGTAATAATATATGTAACTCCTGAAGGCAGGACACGTTTACCAAAGATAGGACTCTGTGGAGGAGAGTACTCTTCAAGAATTTTGCCCTTGCTATCAGTAACTTTAAGTATAGGATGTAAATCCACTCGATACCCTTGATTGGCAAGAACACCAAACGCAGTTGCCATATCAAGCATCGTTACTTGACCTCCTCCAAGTGTTAAAGACAATCCATATTGACTTGGGTCTTTAAGTGTTGTTATCCCCATTGCAGAGGCTGTTGCAATCATGGCATCAAGTCCGTTCAGTTTTAACATTTCAACTGCTGGGATATTTAACGAATTTCCCAATGCAAAACGCATTTGTACAACACCATGAAATTTGCCATCATAATTTTGCGGGCAATATTGTTCATGTCCTGGATTTGGAAAACATATTTGTTTATCAACAAAAGGAGTCGCTGCGGTATATCCTTTCATAAGACCAACTGCATAATTAATCGGTTTAATTGAAGAACCAGGTTGAAGAGAAGCAATCGTGATATTGACATTGCCGTGTTTTGGGTCAAAATAGTCTTTGCTTCCGACCATTGCGAGTATTTCACCAGTTACAGGATTAGTGATAACAGCTGCACCATTGCCAACCTTATAATTAGTAAGTTTTGCCACTTCACTGGCTACTGTTTCTTGAGCGTAATCCTGAAGAGTAAGATCAAGTGAAGTCGTTACTTTAAGGCCTCCTTGTTCTACTATATTTTGTCCATATTTTTTGGCGAGTAAATCTTTGATATAAAACACAAAATGAGGAGCTTTAATCGGATTGGTAATTTCCTGAAAGTGAAGTGGCTCTCTCATTGCCTGGTCCATTTGTGCCTTGGTAATATATTCCTGGTTGTGCATTTTGATAATTGTTTCTTCCTGTCGTTCTTTTCCCAGTTCAGGATGAGAACCAAATGGAGAAAAGGTACTTGGAGCTTCAGGTAATCCTGCTAAATACGCCGCTTCTGCCAAGTCAATATCCTTTACAGATTTACCAAGGTACGTGCGGCTTGCAGCGTCTGCTCCATAAGACGTACCCCCATAGGGAACTTGGTTTAAATACATTTCCAAAATTTTATCTTTTGGATACATAGTTTCAGTTGCAAAGGATAAGATTACCTCTTTTATTTTTCTCTGGATAGTTCTTTCTGAGTTAAGAAGACCATTTTTTACAAGCTGTTGAGTAAGTGTAGAACCGCCTTGCAATTGTTTATGAAAAATAATTGAGTACAAAGCTCGTGTGATGCCACGGAAATCAACTGCTCCATGATGATAAAAATCTTTATCCTCAACTGCAATAGTAGCGTTTTGCAATACTTTAGGAATTTTACTCAGAGGCACAAACGTTTGGTTACGATCGGAATAAATAGTATAAAGAAGTGTGCCATATCTATCATAAATTTGAGTTGAGAGAGAACCCGTATTCTTGCTTAAGTTGGTCGGAGAGGGGAGATCCTTTAGAAACGAGACATAAAAGAAAGCAAGTCCTATTCCTATCGCAAGTATCATAAAAAGAGGTACCAGGAGAATTTTATAAGGGAAATGTTTTAGTTTTATTATTTTTTTATAATGGCGTATTTGAGCCATAAGTTTTGTCCTCTGTCTCTCAGACTGAGAGGTAAAGGAAGATAATTCGTATTACCGTATGTATTGGTAGACATTTATTATATAATAAAATGGAGAGATTAGGAAATCTATGGGAGATGTAAGCGTACTTATTTCACAACTTATGAGTTTTTTTACAATGCTTCATTTACCTAATCTTCATATAAATCCTTTGGATGTTGTGATAGTAGCGGTTGTATTATTTTATGCCCATGAAGGATATGGACTTGGATTTACCCTTGCCTGTTTAGACCTTGCAAGCTTTGTCCTCTCATTTATTGCAGCGCTTAAGTTCTATTCATCTTTTGCAAAGCTTCTTATCTATCTTTTTTCAATGCCTTTAGGGTTTGCCAATGCCTTAGGATTTTTTATTGTAGCCTTTGTCAGTGAAATTCTTCTGAATATTCTTTTTCGAAAGGTATTACAGTACGTGCCGGCATTTCCTCCCAATAGTACATTTTACAGAACATTTAAGCGGATAGATAAATTTTTAGGGTTAATTCCTGGAATGATTTCAGCCTTTATTGTATTATCATTTATCTTAACTATTATTGTCTCTCTTCCTTCATCTCCACTTATTAAGGGTATGGTAACAGGTTCCAATCTCGGTGAGGTTCTTATTGCCAATACTTCTCTTTTTGAAAGCAAACTGAATGATATTTTTGGTGGAGCATTGCATGATACGTTGAATTTCATGACTGTTGAACCAAAAAGTAATGAGCTTGTTACCTTGCATTTTAAAACTGCTGATGTAAAACCAGATCCAACTGCAGAGCAGGAGATGTTTCAAATGGTTAACAAAGAGCGTATTGCAAATGGAGTGCAACCTTTAGTTTTTGATAACGCACTTCGTGATGTAGGACGGGAACACTCACGCGATATGTTTTTACGGGGATATTTTTCTCACTATACTCCAGAAGGACTTTCTCCCTTTGACAGGATGACAAATGCAGGCATTAGTTTTAATGCAGCAGGAGAGAATCTTGCCTTAGCACCAAGTACTGACTTGGCAATGCAAGGGCTTATGAATAGTCCGGGACACAGAAAAAATATTCTCGACCCAAATTTTAACAAAGTCGGTATTGGGGTAATGGATGGAGGAATCTACGGCATGATGTATTCTCAGGAATTTACTGATTAGAAGATTTTTTCTGCCATGCATTTTGTAATCGTTCAAGTGCGAGCAAGTAGCTGGCATCACGAAGGGTAAGTTTTTTCTCTTGTGTTCTCATATATACTTCATCCACTGCTTTAGCCATTCTTTTTTCAAGCTCTGTAAATACTTTCTTCTCAGTCCATTTTTTATTATGAACATTTTGAAACCACTCAAAATAACTTACTGCGACACCCCCTGAATTAGCAAGTACATCTGGAATAACGATTACATGTCGCTTCTCAAATATTGTATCTGCGTCTTCCGTGGTTGGGCCATTGGCCATTTCTAAAATAATTGAGGCTTTTATTTTTTGTGCGTTATTTTTATTGATGACGTTTTCAAGCGCTGCAGGAATGATAACATCAACAGGTAAGGTAAGCACTTCTTCGGGATGAAGATCTTTTCCGCCCACCTTTTGTTTATATGCTATATCACAAACTGAACCGATACAATAACATCCAGCCAATGTGCCTTTTTGTTCCTTACAATCTTGTACTTGTTTTATATCAGAAATACCCTTAGGGATGTAAATCCCGGCTTTTGAATCCGATACCGCAACGACTCTAAAACCATATTGTTGTAAAAAATAGGCAACATGATATCCGACATTGCCAAATCCTTGTACAGCAACAGTTAACTCCTTCGGATTTTTTTTAATTTTTTTCAGAAATGCCAAAAGCGCATACGTTCCGCCAAGTCCGGTGGCTTCTGTCCTTCCCAATGAACCATCTTTTTCAACCGGTTTCCCTGTCACAACTGCAGGAGTATAAGATCCTTTGAGTTTGCTATATTCATCAACTATCCAGGACATAATTTTAGGATTGGTATTGACATCAGGAGCTGGAACATCAAGCTGAGGGCCAATAACAGGAGAGAGTTTGTCTGTAAATAATTCGGTAAGTTTTTTGAGCTCTTTCTCAGAAAGTATTTTTGGATTGATGGTAATTCCTCCTTTTCCGCCGCCAAAAGGAACATCAATAATTGCATTTTTCATCGTCATCCAGAATGCTAATGCTTTTACTTCGTCCATTGAAACATTTGGGTGATAACGAAGTCCACCTTTATACGGCCCTCGTAAATTATTATGCTGTACACGATATCCAGTATAGGTTGTTACTTTACCATTATCCAAAAGAAGAGGGAGAGATACTTCAATAACTCTATCTGGCTCTAAGAGTGTGTTAAGAAGAAGTGGGTTAATTTTTAGAATTTTTGCAACTTTTTCAAGTTGAGTCTTTGCTCGAGTCCAGGGATTATTCTCCATATTTTACCAATACTACATTATATCAGGAATTTTAAAAAATGTACTGATTTTTGAGTGACATTTGCATGAAAAAGAATTTTCTCTCTTGCTATTCTTTGCGTTTAGTGGTTATACTTTATAGTATGGTACGGGTTGCAATTAATGGATACGGTAGAATCGGGAGAGTAGCCCATAGAGTAATTCTTCAATGGCATCTAAATGATATCGAGGTAGTTGCAATTAACGCCGGTTCTTCAACAGATATTAAAGGTTGGATGTACCTTCTGAAGTATGATACGGTCTATGGATTTTTACCTCAGGAAATTTCAGTAAAACCAAATACGGATACTACAAAACCTGATTTATTGGGACATTTAGTCGTTGCAGGAAAAGAAATTCCAGTGTATTCTCAAAAAGATCCCAATAAATTACCTTGGAAGGATTTACAAGTTGATGTAGTAATTGAATCAACAGGCGTATTTACCTCAGCTGAGAAAATGCAGGCACATATCAATGCCGGTGCAAAAGCAGCTGTTCTTTCAGCTCCTGCCAAAGGGAGTGATATTCCAACTTATGTCCTATCAATCAATGACACATCATATAACGGAGAAAAACTTGTCAGCAATGCCTCATGTACTACTAATTGCATAACCCCGGTTGCCAAAGTAATACAGGAGCATTTCGGGATTGAAAAAGCCATGATGACGACTATTCATGGGTTTACGTCAGACCAACGTCTCCATGATGGAGGACATAAAGATTATAGACGTGCACGTGCTGCATCTCTTAATATTGTGCCAACGACAACTGGTGCTACTAGTGCCGCAGCAAGAGCACTCCCAGCACTTGAGGGGATATTTGAAGGTTTAGCAATCAGAGTTCCAGTACCTGTTGGCTCGCTTTCTGATTTTACTTTTCTTTTAAAGAAAAATACAACAGTTGAGGAAGTAAATTCTATTCTTAAGACAGAAGCAGATACCCCAATGTATAAAGGTATTTTGGCAGTGACAGAAGATCCGTGGGTATCAAGCGATGTCATTGGTAATTCGCATTCCTGTGTAGTAGATTTGGGGCTTACCCAGATGGTTGGAGGGAATATGCTCAAAGTTATTGCATGGTATGATAATGAATATGGTTATGCAAATAGACTAGTTGAAGAAACAATACTCGTTGGAAAAAGGGTAACTGCTTCGTAACTTTTTATTCCCTACCAACAGGTATCCTATCTCCAAACTAATGCATCGTATGCAGGATACGAAACCAATTGATTTACAACACATTCGTAATCTTACTGTTTCAGGCAGGATAGCAACTGGTGCATCAACACTTGCCAAAGGAATTGCTGATGCATTGCATTGGAAATTGTTGGATGGGGGAAAATTGTTCCGCAAAATCAATAATGAACTTGGTATAAGCATTGTAGATTCATCACGCCGTCCTGATTCATTTGATTTAGCCTATGAGGAAAAAGTCAAAAAAATACTAAGAGATGAAAAACATAACGTTATCCAGAGTCATTTAGCAGGTTTTGATGCGCAGGGTATAGCAGGAGTATACAGAATACTTGTGTTATGTGAAGATGAAGAGGGAAATGACAAAACAGACATAAGAATTGACAGACTTATCAATAGAGATGGGATATCTGTTGAAGAAGCAAAACACGAGTTGAAAGAAAGAGAACGTTCACACCTTGAAAAATTTAGACGGCTCTATATGCCTCAAGATCCGCATTGGGTGTATTGGGATAAAGAGTATTACGATTTAACTATCAGTACCTATTCTCATAATCCTGAGGAAAGTGTACAGATAGTTCTTCATCACTTAGGAGTGACTCAATAAAGTTTTCTTTTTATTTTCTACGGTTGTGTTATAATACCAGTACAAGAGGAAACATGAAAAAGTCCGTTTGCTTTTTACTTTTAATAATTTTTTTTACTCTTCCTTTTTCTGTATTTGCACAAGAAAGCACAACTTCTGCTGAGCCTTCATCAACACCAAGTAGTACTCCAACAGTTGATTATACCTTGCCGTATCCAGGTCTTCTGCCTGATAGTCCTCTTTACTCACTTAAGGTGCTTCGTGATAATATCATTGGATTTCTGATTTCTGACCCTCTTAAGAAATCTCAGTTTGATTTGCTGCAAGCGGATAAGCGAGTTGAAGGAGCTTATACACTTTACAATCAGCATCAGGATAGTGTTGGGTTGGTTGAAACAACTATTTCAAAAGCGGAAAACTATTTTGAAAATGCCATAGGAAAAGCACAGGAAGCAAAAAAACAGGGGATGAGCGTTGATGATATAGAAAGAAGATTATCTCTTGCCAACAGAAAACATAACGAGATAGTGATTGATCTTGAAAAAAGAGTAAATAAAAATGCAAAAGCGAGATTCACTCAACTTAAGCAAAGAATAGAGAAATTAGGACAATCAGTAAAAGAATTAACCTCGAAATAGTAGCATATACTTCTTCTTCTGTTCTTAATTTATACCCATACACTTTGTAATGTAAGAAAATTGTTAAAGCAACTTATCCATTTGAAGCTAAAAAAAATCAATGACCATTTTTGATATAGAACAGAGTAGTTGACACTATAGATGTAGTGCCATATGATTTTTCTTGGCACTAGATATAGACAAAGAAGAAAAAGAAGCCTTTCGTATCAAGCGTTACCTTTAAAAAAATGAATACGTTCTGAGCGAGAAGCAGAAAGAGAGAATATGCATTGTCCATATTGCGGTAACAGAGGTTCAGAGGTAGTTGAAACACGGGATAGTGAAGACCTGGACACCATACGAAGAAGAAGAGCTTGTCTTAAATGTGCCAAGCGGTTTACTACCTACGAGCGGATAGAAAATGTAAACTTAACGATTATAAAAAGAGATGGGAAAAGAGAACAATATAGTCGGGATAAATTACGGGCAGGACTTTTAAAAGCGTGTGAGAAAACGATTATTTCAGCAGACCAGATAGAAAAGATAGTTACTGAAATAGGAAGAGAATTAAGAGGATGTGATTCATTAGAAATAGAGAGTAAGAGAATCGGAGAAATGGTAGCCAAGCGGCTTAAGAAACTTGATAAGGTAGCATATATTCGGTTTGCAAGCGTGTTTCGAAGATTCATGGATGTTGAAGATTTTGAAAAAGAGGTAAAGAAACTTATACCAGCAAAAGCACAATTATGAAACTTGACGGCATACGACAAAAAGTATTTTTAGACAGATACTCTCTAAAAGACGAGAAAGGGAATCCTACTGAGCAAACTCCTTCTGAAATGTGGCGCCGGGTAGCTCGCGCAATTGCCAAAGTTGAAAAACCGGCAAAACGAAAATTCTGGGAAGATAGATTTTATGAAGCAATGGAAGATTTCAAATTTGTTCCCGGAGGACGGGTGTTGGCAGGAGCAGGGACTGGATATGCCGTTACTTTTTATAATTGTTTTGTTATTCCATCTCCTGCAGATTCACGAGATGGTATTTTGGATAATCTTAAGAACATGATTGAGATTATGGCACGGGGTGGAGGAGTAGGAGTGAATATCTCATCTCTTAGGCCACGCGGTGCACGGGTAAAAAAAGTCAATGGCTTTTCAAGTGGACCAATCAATTGGGCTGAGATGTATTCTTTAGCAACGCATGACATTATCCAGCAGGGAGGATCCCGTCGCGGAGCACTTATGCTTATGCTTTGGGATTGGCATCCCGATATAGAAGAATTTATTACTGTCAAACAAGACTTAAGTCGTATTAATGGTGCCAATTTATCAGTCTGTGTTTCTGATAAATTCATGGAAGCGGTAAAACAGGATGCCGATTGGGATTTGGTATTTCCGGATTTAGATGACCCAGAATATGATGCCAAGTGGGATGGGGTTCTTGATCATTGGCTAAAACTTGGTAAGAAAGTTACCAAATATAAAACGATTAAAGCACGCAGTCTTTGGGATCTTATTTGTACTGCTGCATGGCGTTCTGCAGAACCAGGTTTGGTTTTTATGGAACGCTACAACAAATGGTACAACAACTGGTATTGGAATACTATCAATTGTGTGAATCCATGTGGAGAAGAAGGATTACCTGCATGGGGCGTATGCAATCTTGGAACACTCAATCTCTCTGCTTTTATCAAAGGGTACAACATTGATAAACCAGGATATATGGATTATGAAAGTCTGGCAGAACATGCCCGTATTGCAGTACGCTTCCAGGATAATGTTGTTGATGCTGATCAATATATTTATGAAGAAATTGAACAGATGCAGCATCAAGGAGAGAGAAGAATAGGACTTGGCAGTATGGGACTTGGGGATACACTTATAAAAATGCATCTTCGTTATGGTTCAAAAGAAGCAGAAGAGGTAGTTGATAAAATCTATCGAACGATTCGTGACGCTGCCTATGACGAATCGGTCAATATAGCCAAAGAGAAAGGAGCATTTCCCCGGATTGATAAAGAGAAACATCTTCAGGGATACTTTATCAAGCAACTGCCCGAAGACATAAAAGAGAAAATGGCAAAATATGGAGTACGTAATTCAGTCATCTTACAAGCTGCACCCACCGGAACCACCAGTTTATTATCAGGTGTTTCATCAGGAATTGAGCCTGTATATGAGTTTGAATTCATAAGACGGGATAGGTTGGGTGAACATTTGATGTACCATCCACTCTATGGTGAATGGAAGAAAATACATCCAGATGAGAAGAAACCTGAGTATTTTGTCTCAGCCAATGATTTAACTCCTGAGGATCATGTCAGAATGCAAGCAACCATTCAAAAATATGTGGATGCTTCTATCTCAAAAACAGTAAACGCTCCCAAAACTCATACCATTGAAGATGTGAAGAAATTATATACACTCGCATATGAGTGGGGATGCAAAGGAATTGCCTACATGAGAGATGGTTCACGAACCGGAGTGCTTGAGCGGGTAGAGGAGAAAAAGGAAGAGAAAAAAGAAGAAGTCAAACCACAAATCCCGGCAACTCCTCGTGTCCCACGTCCTATGATACTCACAGGCGTAACCTACAAAGCAGATAGTCCAATTGGGAAAATCTATATGACTATTAATCATGATGAAAAAAATGACCCATTTGAAGTGTTCATTAATCATGGGAAATCTGGATCTGATCTTATGGCAATGGCTGATGCCTTAGGACGAATGATTTCCTTTGTACTTCGTATCCATAGTCCCGTACCTCAAAGAGAAAGAATGCGGGAAATTGTCTCAGAGCTTTCAGGTATTGGCGGTTCACGAAGTATAGGATTTGGTGAAAATAGAGTACGCTCCCTGCCTGATGCAGTTGCGAAAGTCCTTGCCAAGCATTTTAACTTTAGAGTCAATGGAAAAGTAGAAGATAAGCCAACATTACAGCCTGTTGCTGGAGAAGGTGTAATTGCACCTTTGAGCAATGGGTTATCCAATGGCCATAGCAATGGTTTATCTAATGGCCATGCAACATCGAGTATTGCAATTTCTGTGAAAGAGTCAGTTGCAGTCGATGGAGAAGCAACATCAAACCAATTGTCTCTTATTACTACCCAATCAGTATCAACAACTAGTTTATTTGATATTTGCCCAGAATGTGGTTCTGGCACCCTCGCCTTTGAAGAGGGTTGTCAGAAATGCTATAGCTGTGGCTATTCAAGATGTTAACAGAATGTTAATGCTGTATTTTGTGAAGACTAGTATATAAACGAAATACACTATAAGTAAAGTAGCAGGTAATCATGGTGAAAGTCCATGACTGTGCCGCAACTGTTAAAGTCAGAAAACTCTACTTTATCTAATTCCCGAGCCCATGAACCAGAAGCGGTTCAGGGTCATGAAGTAATTTTTTATCTACTTCATGACAGGATTTTTTTGTATCCTTCTTGGGAGTTATTCTAAGAAGGATTTTTTTATGGCAATTTATACACGAACAGGAGATAAAGGCAAAACATCACTGTTTGACGGCACGCGCGTTCTTAAGTCTCACATGCGTGTTGATACCTATGGCACTATAGATGAATTAAATAGTAGTATCGGTGCTGTAGTAGCGCATCTTAAGCCCTCACAGATAGCAATAAAACAAAACTTAGAAAAAATTCAACATGATTTATTGGATATTGGTTCAGCGCTTGCTCATCCTGCACCGTTACCACTTGTTGGTTTTGAAGAACGTGTCAAAGAATTTGAAACACAAATTGATAGCATGACACAAAAAATGCCGGAACTTAAAAATTTTATACTTCCTGGAGGAGGGAAGGCAGGGTCGCTTCTGCATATTGCCAGAACTATCTCACGCCGTGCTGAACGCCGCGTCATTGCTCTTACGCAGGAAGAACAAATAGATAACCAGATAGTAATTTATCTTAATAGATTGTCTGATTTACTTTTTACTATGGCACGTTTTGTCAATTATAAAGAGAAGAAAAAAGAAACAATCTGGAGGAAAAAATAAAGAAAGAATTAAGGAATTTACAGTATGCCAGTGCAAGAAAGACAACAAATACTTACTCAAGCGGAATTAGAAAGACTAACTCGTCTCCAAAAGAAATGGAAACAGGATGGTTCACATGATGATATTAAGAATGATATTCCAAAAGATACGTTTGTTTCTGATTTTCAGAGAATAGATGAATTGCAAAGGCAGTTTAACAGAAAACTTGGTCTTCCTGAAGATAGAAAAGAACTCATGCATTATAATCCGGTTTTTGCACGCTTTCAGTTTGAAAAAGCACGAACAGAGAAAGAGAGAAAACAATTTCTCCGAAGTGAAGAGCAACAATTACAAACCGTATATAGAGAGCGTTGGCGTACCCGGGAAAGTGTAAGTGGATATAGTATTGATGAGCAAGGAAAACTACGCAATAAAGATTGGCAGAGAGAACCATTTGAAGATGTAATCTTACGTGGAATCATGATGCAAAAAGATGCAAATTCAAAAGAGCAGGAAAGAGAAGAGAGTGAACTCGTAGGATTTCGAAAAATACAGCAAGTTCTGACAAATGCAGAAACACCAAAAGGAACAAAAATGGTTCTTATTTCTCCACCAAGTACAAAAGAAGAAAGTCCTTACAAATTAAATTTCGTTGATATCTTCGAAAAAACAGAACAGGGAGTGAAAGCAACCCGTTTCATGTTACCTAAAGAATTTGACAGACATGAAGAAGTCGCAAAAAGTATAGATTCAAAGTATTTTCAAGATGAAAAAGGCTCAAGGGACGCATGGTATTTAGCTCGTCCCATACAGCTGGGAGAAGAAGCGCGTTTTAAATCTCCAACTGAAATACTGGACAAATTATTTGAGAAAGATAGACAGGCAATGCAAGAGGAGGCATTCCAGGAAATTTATAAAACGTGTGTACCTATGGTGAATTACTATTTGAGTATTTTGTGTCAGGAACAATTTGACCCTGTGGCAATTGCCAAAGCGTTTAATGCAGTTCTAAATAAAGGTGATGAGGTAGTGAAAGACTGGAAAGAAGGTAAATCTTCAAAATCTTCTGCAAAAGCGCCAAAACCAATTTTTATCTATAAAGATATTAAAAAAGAAGCAGAATATTATGGAAGAATGCCGGTTGCAGTGGTTGCTACCAATTGCCGTGAATCAGGAGGATTTGCAATGAGTGGAGCACCTATGAACAGAATGTCACCTTTTGGTAATCCGACAGAAGGAGTTACAAGCGTTGCCTATTTCGGGATTGATTATGATAAATATGGCAATAGAGAATTTAATTGTCCATCATGCTTACAGAAAAACAGAAGACCATATAACGAACTTTTAAAATATTGTCAGCACTGTAGGAGTACAAGTGTTGCGTGTGAAATTTAGTATGAAGAAAACTACAAACATTGATTGCAAAGAATGTTTTCGGATTATCTGCAAACAATGCGGTTGGGTAGCAAGTGATGAAGAGGTAGAGAAAATTCAAAAAAGCCTTCTGAATTCATGTCCTCTATGTGGTTGGAAACCGCAATAATGCTATTCTCCAGTCATAGATTCTGAAAGGATCTGTAATCCTGCTAAGATTGTCTATTTGAGGTTAGGGTGGTAAGATTATGGTATGCAAGATAATTCAAATTCAAACCAAACAGTACAGACAAATCAAGCTGATACACAGCAACAAACAAACACTCAAAATGTTCAGCAGCAGTCTACACAACAACAGACTGCTCAAGAGCAGTATATAAGTATACCCAATAAAGAATTGGGAATAGCAAGCAGCAGTGTCAATAGTGAAACATTGATAAGCCCATCAGAACCAGAGCTTGTAATTCATGATGAACTGGCAGCAGTTGGTGTCGAGAAAGCAGCTCAAAGTGAAATCTCAAAACTTACTGCTGAAGTGCAAAAGCTAGGTGCGAGCCATGCTAAAGAATCAGTACCAGTGATTACCTTGCCATCCGGTACTGTGCATTTGCCGCATTCCTATCAAAAAGCATTACAGATTGAAAAGCAAACAAACATTGAGGACTCAAGTCATTGGTATGCAGCACTCATTTTGTATTTATGGAAAAAGCTTGACCCAGCATATGTTAAGCGGGCAAACAGTGAAAGGAAGGCAGCATAATGCAAGATCCAATTCAAACAATAAACACGCTAATTCTTGTTTTATTTTTGACAGTAGCAGGCACTGCACTTGCTATTTTTCTCTCTGTTGCGGCAGGATATCTTTTTCTTATCTGGTATAGAAATCGTGGGAGAGAGGGAGAATCACTTGATTCGACTCTTTTACAAGTTACAGTTCCTAAAGCTAATGAAATAAAAATAGATGCAGCAGAGCAATTATTTGCCAGTCTTGCATCTATTCGTAAGACAGGAAGACTTGTATTTCTTAAATCCCAACCTCATTTGTCTTTTGAGATTGTCGGATTGCCAGGTGATATCAGGTTTTATGTCAATGTCCCAAATAAGCTTCGTGATTTTATAGAGAAACAAATTAATGGAGCCTATCCTGATGCAGAGATTGTTGCGGTGAATGAGCCAACTGCCAAACACAAAGAAGAAGAGATAATAGGAACTGAATATAATATCTTTTCAGAAAATGGCAAAGTTGCATTTACTTCACTTCATTTAAAAGACAGCCAATTTAAACCAATCAAAGTCTACAAAGACTTGCCTGTTGATCCACTCTCATCTCTCACTTCAGTACTTGCCAAAATGGGGGAGGGAGAAGGAGCTGCCATCCAAATTCTCATAAGTCCTGCAGATAGCGCTTGGAAAAAAGCAGGTAAATCATATATTGGGAAAACCAAAAAAACAGAAGCCAATCCTGATACTGCCAAATATTCAACGGATACTAAGGAACTGGAAGGTATTGAAAACAAAACCGGCAAACCTGGATTCCATACAGTAGTTCGCATAGTAGTGAGTGCGCATACCAAAGAAGCAGCTGAGGCACATTTAAGTAATATTAAAGGGGCATTTGGACAGTACAGCGGTGCCAATTCTTTTACTAAAAACAAACACTATATGAAAGGCTGGTTTATGAATGACTTCATTTATCGCTATTTTCCAATATGGGGACAAACATCAGTTTTAAATAGCGAAGAACTCGCGACGCTTTTCCATTTCCCAAATAACAGTATCATGACACCTGGAATTCATTGGCTGACAGCCAAACGAGCTCCTGCTCCATCTAATTTGCCAACCAGTGGTTTATATCTTGGCAAAAGTATTTTTAGAGGTATAAGTCGTCCGGTATATATTGAACGGGATGATAGACGTCGCCACATGTATATTATTGGAAAAACAGGTACTGGGAAATCAGAATTTCTAAAAGGCATGATTATGCAGGATATAAAAGCTGGTGAAGGCCTGGCAGTGGTTGATCCGCATGGAGATTTGGTTGAGGATATTTTACAACTTATTCCGCCCCAAAGAGCAGAAGATGTCATTCTTTTTGACCCGTCAGATTTGGATAGACCAATGGGTTTTAATATGCTTGAAGCGCAGACTGAACAACAAAAACATTTCGTAGTCAACTCAATTATTGGTCTTATGTATAAGTTGTTTGATCCAAACAAAACAGGTATTATTGGCCCTCGATTTGAACATGCAATCCGTAATGCCATGTTAACTGTCATGTATGAGCCGGGGAGTACGTTGGTTGAAGTAGTACGTGTGTTAACTGATCAAGGCTTCGTTCAGGAACTTTTACCCAAAGTCGAGGATCCAATTATCAGACGGTACTGGACTGATCAAATTGCTCAGACTTCTGACTTTCATAAATCAGAAGTGTTAGATTATATCGTTTCAAAATTTGGCCGTTTTGTAACGAACAAGATGATTAGAAATATTATTGGGCAATCGTATAGTGCATTTAATTTTCGCCAAGTTATGGATGAAGGAAAAATACTGCTTATAAACCTTTCCAAAGGAAAAATAGGAGAGGAAAATTCAAGTTTCTTAGGACTCGTGCTTGTTCCAAAAATTCTGGTTGCTGCAATGTCCAGACAGGATATGCCAATGGACCAACGACGGGATTTCTTTCTTTACGTTGACGAGTTTCAAAATTTTGCGACTCCTGATTTTGCCCAGATTTTGTCTGAGGCTCGTAAATATAGATTGAATTTAATAGTTGCTAACCAGTTTATTGGACAGATGGAAGAAGAGGTAAAAAATGCAGTCTTTGGTAATGTTGGTACGATTGCCTCATTTAGAGTTGGGGTAAATGACGCAAGTTATCTGCAGCATGAGTTTCAACCAACCTTTAATGAAAATGATTTAATTAACGTGGAACGGTTTAATTGCTATATGCGTACTATTGTAGGCGGAGAGCCTGTTCCGCCGTTCTCACTTGATACTACAAAAGATTTAAGCCGTGAGAAAGCGCTTATGAATCCACGAGCAGCAGAATTGGTTAAAGAGTTATCCCGTATTAAGTATGGAAAAGATATGAATGTGATAGAAGCGGAAATCGGGCAGCGCGCAAGACTCTAGTGCTTCAATTTATCCACTCTTTTTGTTACAATACGAAGGCTATAAGCTATAGTTTAGAATGACCTAGATTCTTTGGCAAGGGTCAGTAGCTCAGTGGTAGAGCGCTACTCTTATAAAGTAGATGTCGATGGTTCGATCCCATCCTGACCCACACCTTGCATTCATTACGTGCTTTTCCTCATAATAAAACAAATAACATATATGCGGCAGGAGTTTGCCAATCAAGAAGAAAAGATTGCATATTTTCAAAAATTACTTGAAGAAGCAAGTCAGAACCCTATTTCTCTTCAGGAGTTCCATCGCTTGATAAAAGAGCAGGAGAGGACAGATAACGGACGCATTCTTGTCGCAACTCCTCAGGATTTACGATTGATAATGGAATTAAGTGACACGTATTGCCCAATCACCAAAGAATATATTGATGAACAAGTTAACCACGAAACTCAACATATCGAAGAAGCAAAAAAACTCTATCAGCATCTGGGTGATACAGTGAAATATTTTTACGGATTTCAATTTTTGACATTGGAGGATAATTCACTTGCTTCTGTTCCGCTTTTTGAAGTGCATATTCCAAGTGAGGTAGAAATGGATGAAGAAACATATCGAAAGACAACACTCCAAATAATAAGAGCGCCTGCTGCTATTTCAACTGGAGATAAACTTGTAATTAAGGAAAGTGTGAAAGAAAAATAAATTAGAGTTCGCTTAAAACGGTAGTGTCTTTGCCTCTCTCCTGCACATAATCTAAATATCTCTCAGTGGTTGAGAGACGTTTGTGACCAAGGATTTTGGAAAGCAGGACCAATGATACGCCATGTTTTAAATGATGTGCAACAAACGTATGGCGAAGGTCATTGACCTTGGCATCTTCAATTCCTGCGATTCTAAAGTAACGCTCAATTGCAGTTCTAATATTTCTGACTAAGAATGGTTTGCCTGATTTAGTAACAAAAATATGATCATCTTTTACTTGAGGTCTAAATTGGAGATATCGATTGAGTGCTTCTTTGCCTGATTTGTTGATTGGGACATTACGTTGTTCGTGTTTTTCATGGGGTCGAATATCAAGTGAGTCACCTTTTACATCTGAAAGTCTGAGGTCAGCAAGTTCGCCAATGCGGATACCTGTTTGAAGGAGAATTTCAATAATTGCATACATTCTTGGGTCATTACGTGCTGCATCCCGGAGAGCACGGTATTCCGTTGGTTTTAAAATTCTTGGTGCTGCGAGTTCATAATGAGGATGGGAGACAAGAAGGGAAGGGTCATCAGTAATATATTCATTCACCTTTAGAAATCTGTAGAAAGTGCGGGTAGAGTTGAGTTTGCGGGAAAGAGATTTAGGAGTATAGCCTTTTTCAGCAAGTTTACCTAAAAATGCCTGAATATCATCTTTAGTCACTTCTTGAATATGTTGTTTTTGCAATTCCTCAAGAAATGCACTTAACTGATCGATATCCTTTCCGTATGCTAGAATGGTAGCACTGGAATGTTTCTTGGATTTTAGGAAATCAAGGAATTCTTTGTGGGCATCTTTAACTCTAATTGTTTTCATAAAATGATAGGTCCCATAATATCAATAAAATTGCTTACAGTCAAGCTGGAAAATTTTGAAGGCTTTTTTAGGAAAAAAATACTATGAAAAAAATCATTTTTTTTGGAGTTATCATTGTTTCACTTTTTATCATTAATAACATGATTCATTCTATCTATAGCATGTGGCAAAAACAAGATTTGCTTACTAAAGCACAAAAAGAACTTGAAAGAGAAAAAAATACCAATTTGAAATTAAAACAACAGTTAGTCTATATCAAAACCCCACAATTTGTTGAAGAAGAGGCACGGAATAAGCTATTTTTGGTAAAACCCGGAGAACAGGTGATAGTAATACCTAGCGGATATATCAAAGAAAATGCATCTGAATCATCAACCCTATCAAGCAAGGAAGAAAAATCTAACTGGGAGAAATGGTGGGAATTATTCTTCTAGAAATGTGTTGCGGGGCTAGGAGTTGAACCTAGCCTGTGAGATTATGCAAACGTTTCTCCGATTACTCGGAGTATCGGACTATATCATGTGCGTTCATATTAATTAAACGTACCTCAGCGTGTAGTCTCTACGGGATCAATCCTTACGGCTTGACTTCCCTCGGTATTATCCTATTGTGGAAATACAATTAGGATTTCACCGATATAGCTGAGTTCTCTTTCAATATTACTATTAAAAGGGCCCATTTTGAGCCTCACGTGCACCGTACACTACCCCGCGTTATGATTCATATAGTAACAGAAAAGGTAAATTGCGTCAAGAAATAGTATGTACGACGTCTTATGATTATTATTTATAATTGACATTGTATTTTAGATCTTACATACTCTATCGTATGAGATACGATAAATCACTCATTGAGAACGTTCGAAGTTTTAGAAAACAAGGATATAGTCTTGGAAGTATTGCTTCTAAAATAAGGATTCCTAAAACAACTATTCACTCATGGGTTTCAGATATTACGTTATCAGAAGAACAGAAGAAGACTCTAAAAGACCATATCCAAAAAGCATTACAGGAGGGAAGAGAGAAAGCCCAAAATCTTAATAAAAATAGAAGATTTGAAAAAGAGATGAGATTGTTCCATAGAGGAATAAAAGAGATAAGTCAACTCACTACCAAAGAACTTTTTGTAATCGGGATAGCACTTTATTGGGCTGAAGGGTTTAAAAATACCCATGAACGTCGTCTTGGTTTTTGTAATTCTGATCCATCTATGATACAACTGTATCTTTATTGGCTGCAAAAGGTAGTAGGGATTAAAAAAAGTAACATTATTGCTCGATTGACAATAAATAGCTCATACAAAAACAAAGAAAAGGAGATACAAATTTATTGGTCAAAAACAACAGGGATTCCCTTATCCCAGTTTACAAAAACTTTTTATCAAAATACAAAATGGAAGAAACAAGTTACAAACAGCGAGAGTAAGTATAATGGAGTATTAAGAGTTCATGTAAAAGATAGTTTAGATTACCTTTTAAAAATGAGGGGATGGATTGAAGGTATAAAAATGAATATCCTAGAAAATAAGGAGTGAAAATTTTTAGTTTAGCCTTATTTATGTTAGAATAATGCCGTTAGCCAGGGTAGCTCAGCTGGTTAGAGCACTTCATTCATAACGAAGAGGTCATGGGTTCAAGTCCCATCCCTGGTACTAGGTTCTGCAGCGCAGAATTACTATGATATTAAGAACAAAGAATTAAGAGAAAAGCTCGCATACAGCGAGTTCATTTTTATGTATGATAACTGATTGGAAAAACAAAAAGATTGCAGTGCTTGGGTTAGGCCTTGAAGGGATATCAAGTGCAAAATTTCTCAAGAAACAAGGAGCAATACTTACACTTCTTGATAAAAAGAATGAAGAGGAGATAGAGAAAGAAATCTTAGATGAAGCAAAAAAGCTTACTTCACATGTTGTGTTTGGCGAAAACTACTTGAAAACACTTACCGATTTTGATGTGATTGTACGAAGCCCGGGGATAAAACGAACTCTTCCAGAACTTGAAGCAGCGGAAAAAAAAGGAGTAGTTATTACTTCCCACACCAAGATTTTCTTTGACGTGTGTCCAAGTCCTATTATTGGAGTAACGGGTACAAAAGGCAAAGGGACTACCTCAACTCTTATCTATGAAATGCTCAAAAAAGAAGATAAAGATGCATACTTAGGTGGTAATATTGGCATACCACCACTGGATTTTTTAGACAAACTTACTCCAAAGTCTATTGTAGTTCTTGAGCTCTCAAGTTTCCAATTGCAGGATGTAGACAAAAGTCCGCATATTGGGGTAATGCTCATGATTACGAGTGAGCATTTGGATTATCATAAAGACACAAGAGAATACGTTGAGGCAAAACGCAACCTTATCCGATTTCAAACTTCCTCAGATTTTGCGATTCTGAATCGTGATTATCCAGCAACCAATGAATCAGATATTGTAACTTCGGCCAAAGTGTACTTTGTCAGTAGGGAACGGGGAATAGATGAAGGATGTTTTGTCAAAAACAAAAAGGAAATCTGGCTACGGATTGATGGCAAAGAAACCAAAATCATAGATACCAATTACATCCTTCTTCCAGGAGGTCATAATCTGGAAAACGTCTGTGCTGCTGTTATGGCTGCGACACTTGCGGGAGTTTCCAAAGAACATAGTATCGAGGTACTAAAAACCTTTCAAGGACTTGAGCATCGTTTAGAACTGGTTCGTGAAGTAAATGGAGTGCGTTACTACAATGATTCTTTTTCTACAGTTCCTGAGACAGCAATTGCAGCAATTGAGGCATTTGAAAATCCTGAAATACTTATTTTGGGTGGTTCAAGTAAAAATAGTGATTTTACAGAACTAGGATATGTCATTCGCAATGCAAAGAATATAAAAGCGATTATTGGCATCGGCAAAGAATGGCCAAGGATTAGAAACGAACTGAGAACTGAGAATCAAGAACTAAGAACACTCTTAATAGAAGGAGCAAAAGATATTCATACAATAGTACAGGCAGCGTCAAAAATTGCCCGGCCTGGGGATGTTGTACTTTTGTCTCCAGCATGTGCAAGCTTTGATATGTTTAAGAACTACAAAGATAGAGGAGAACAGTTTAAAGAAGAGGTGAATACGCTTTGATTCATTTTAGCCTTCAAGCCAGAGATACTCATTCAAAAGCCCGTATAGGAAAACTCATAACTTCCCATGGCGCCATTGAAACTCCTTGTTTTATTCCTGTTGGTACACAGGCTGCAGTGAAAGGTTTGACTCCCAAACATCTTTCAGAGATTGGCGCGCAAATTGTTCTTGCCAATACCTATCATTTGCTTTTACGTCCTGGTGCTGAAGTGGTTGAGGAAATGGGAGGACTTTCAAAATTTATGGGATGGAATGGACCAACTATGACAGACAGCGGAGGATTTCAGGTTTTCTCACTTGGTGCCGCACAGGAATGGGTACATAAGAAGGGCGAGAAACTCACCAAATTTTCCCAAACTATCGTTGACCCACAGGATGAAAAAGTCTTTGATGATGAAGAACAATCGTCATTTCTGCGGCAAGTGAAAATGAAGCCTCAAAGGATAAAGCCTGCAAAAATCGATGAAAAAGGAGTAACGTTTTATTCACATCTTAATGGCAACGAGTATCGATTGACCCCGCAAAGTTCTATCAAAATTCAGGAGCAATTAGGAGCAGATTTAATAGTTGCCTTTGATGATCATGAATCTCCACTTTGGAATTATGAAGAGACAAAGTGTTCACTTGAAAGGACCAATAGATGGGCGCTTGAGAGTCTTGCCGCTCATAAACGGAAAGACCAATTGATGTATGGAGTAACCCATGGAGGAGTGTTTGAAGATTTGAGAAAAGAATCAGCCAAGTTTACTGATATGCATTTCAATGCCATTGCTATTGGTGGCGCATATACGTCAAAAGAAGTGCTCTATAAAGTAATTGAGTGGACTATACCGCTTGTTGAAGAAGACAAACCGCGCCATCTTCTGGGTATTGCAGAAGTGCAGGATTTATTTGAAGGCATAGAGCGGGGAATGGATTTTTTTGATTGTGTTGCGCCAACCAGACGCGCACGGCACGGGAGTCTGTATATCAGTCCTAAAAATGGAGGCAATAGAACCAATGGGTTTACCATGCAGATATCCAATAGCCAGTTTACCAAAGACCAAAATCCAATTGACGCAGACTGCGAGTGTTATACCTGCCAGAGTTTCTCACGGGCCTACATCCAACATCTCTTCAAAGCCCGCGAACTCCTCGCATTTGAACTGGCAACCTATCATAATGTCTACTTTATAACCCATATGGTTTCAAAAATTCGTCAGGCAATAGGAGAGGGACGGTTTGATATCATAAAAAATGAGTGGCTTGACAAAAGGTGAATGAAGACCTAGAATATTATAGGATATGGAACAAGAAGGAGTAAATAGAGAATCTTTACCACAAGAACGTGAGAGAACAAAAATCGAGCCTGTCATTTCCTTTGGCGCAGTTGATATTCTTGCTCTAGGCGATTTACATATTTTCACACCTCATTCAGAATTAAGACGAGATTCTGCAGTAGTCCCTTTTCCAGCTCAAGAAGTACATCAAGCCAATAGAGACGAAGTAGACTTTCAGAAAAAGAAAGGGAATACAGAAAGCCCTTTAAGAGGTGATCAATTTCGTCTAAAGTATGGAGTACGTGATGTTCAGATTACTGGAAATACCATAGAGCTTACTGCTATGCCAGTAACTTTTCCGACTTACAATAAAATAAGTAATGATAGAGAGCTAGAAACTGCGTTTGAACATGCAAGCGTTATGGGAAATGCAATGATTTTATTTAGTAAAGACGGTAAAATGATTGTTCAACATAGAAGTGCAAAGAACCGTTCATATGGAGACATGATTGGTGCAAGTGTAGCAGGAGTTGTAGATGCACAACCTTACTCACCAGATGAAACAAAAAATAATCCAGAGCTTCGTGGGAAAATAAAACCAATGAGTAATGGGGACTTTAGAGAGCATATTGAACGGGAGCTTTTTGAAGAGGTAAAGATACTGCCTTCTGAACTTAAGGATGTAAAAGTAACTGGATTTGCCAAAGATAATAGAAAGCCTCATTATGAAACCTTGTGGTTTGCAAAAGTTAACTTAACTGCTGATAAAATTGAGAAAAACGCAAGAGAAAGAACCAGTGGTAAGGAAATGAGCGAGCAAGACTTTGATGAGAAATTCTATGTTATTGATGGTTCAGCTGATGCAATTAAAAGACTGTTAACTCAGTCTCGAAATCCTTTGCCTCCGACTCATACAGCATCATTTGTTGCAGCTCTATATCATCAAATAGAAACACAACAAGGGACAGAGACAGCTCAAAAAACAATACAAGAATTACAGCCAGCCTTAAAAGCCAATCTTGACACAATTGATGAGCAAGTAAGAGAATATTATCGTGCTCATCCAGATAAACTTCCTGAAAAATATAAAGGACAATTACCAGTAGGGTATGATCCAGCTTTTCTTCCTCAAGATCAAGGCTTACCGAAAGTAGAGGAAGAATTACATCGATTAGGGCTAATTACTCAAGGGGGAGAAATGACTACTACACCTGAAACAGAAAAAATGCGTCCGCGAAAAATTCATCTTTTTGATGTAGATGGAGTGTTAACTGATCTTAAAGATAAAGTAGTTAAATATCCTGAGATTCTAGATGAGTTAATACAACGCCTTGAAAATGGTGAACCAGTAGGGCTTAATACCGGACGGTCACTTGATTTTCTGGAAGGAAAAGTACTTAACCAATTAGAAGAAAAGATTCAAGATAAAAGACTTTTACATAATCTTTTTGCGATTGGAGAAAAAGGCATGGTATGGCTGACTTATAATCAGGAAGGGCAAAGAAACTCTTCAGAGCGTGACACAATAGTGTCCGAAGAAGAGTCAAAAGAACTGATTGCCTTGCAACAGAAAATTGCAGATAGTATTAAACATGAAGGAGAGAATACTTCTATTCGAGAAGAACAAAAATTAAGCACATGGGTTGAAGTTGATGAGACAAAAACAGCAATGGTTTCTATAGAAATGATAACAGGGCTGGATAAGGATAAATTTAGAGATATACAAAAGACGAGACTTAGTCCTTTGCTTCATACATTAAAAGAAGAACATCCTAATCTTGCTGAATTTAGAATTGATGATACTGCAATTGCTTCAGATATCGAACATCCAAAAGCTGGAAAAGATTTAGGTGCCAAACGTTTATTACTGTTGTTGGAAGAAGCAGGAGTCGATACTGATTTTCCTGAATATGATACATATGGTGATGGCGCTTCTGATTATGAAATGTTTGCGGAGCTTAAAAGAAAAGGAAAGAAATCAAAATTCTTCTTTGTGGGAGATACTATAGAAAAAGGAAAGCTTGAAAAAAGATTAGAAGGAAAAGATAGAGAAGGAGTTATTTTTGTTGAAGGTCCTGGCAATGATACAAGTACAAAAGCACTTCTTGCAAAAAGAGAATAACTTAATTGGGGTATTCTTAAGGAGTTGGCACAAGGTGTAACGTGAGTAGCAAGTATTCATAGG
>CAZSWA010000018.1:0-34032 GCA_964610465.1 uncultured Gammaproteobacteria bacterium
TCACTTCTTTCATTCTACTTCAGAAGTGCCGGATTTTTAACTTTAATTAAGCGAAGCATACAATCAATTCCAAAAGAATGTTAGAATAGAATTATGGCTGACTGCATTGACTACTTCAGAAGAAGCAAAGACAGAGAAGACGAACAAATATTAAGCCTTGAAGGTCAACAAGATTCAGTAAAAGCGATGCCTGACTATAACTCCTATAACCCTATTGCTACTTTTAAAGAATCTCACAGCGCAAAAGAACCAAATAAAAGACCTTATTTCAACAAAATGTGCGAGATGATAGAACAAGGTAAAGCATCGTTCATTCGTGGCTTTGCTCTCAATCGGTTGGCTCGCAACCCTGTTGACGGAGGAAGAATCATTTGGCTTGTTCAGGCAAAAGGACTTAAAATTATCACTCCTACGAAAACGTATGACCAAAATGACATTTTACTGATGTATGTAGAATTTGGCATGAGTAATAATTTTATTCTTGATCTGCAAAAGGGTGTCAAAAGAGGATTAGGACAAAAAATAGAAAAGGGTGTAGTACCTCTCTACGCTCCAATCGGATTCAAGAATACACCAGAAAGAAAACAGGGAACAAGAGAAATCCTTGATGATAACGAAAATAACAGATTTAATTTGTGCCGAAAAATGTGGGATTTACTGCTGACTAAACAATATTCGCCACCCCGAATATTGAAAATCGCTACGGAAGAATGGGGACTGAGGAAACGGAATGGGAAAAAATTAACACGCTCAGGAATCTATCACTTTTTTACAAACATCTTTTATACAGGAAAGTATTATTACTATAAGGGGGTATTACATGATAACGGTGTTCATCGCCCAATGATTACTATTGAAGAATTTGAACAGGCACAGAAAATCTTAGGCAGAAAAGGCAAACCATCAGTAACAATAAGAGAGTTCGCTCATGCAAAATGGATGAAATGTCCTTGTGGTGGATTTGTCAGCGCACATGAGAAATACAGGAAAATCTGTCCATCTTGCCAAAAAAAGTATAATGCCGAAAAGCATGAGAGATGCCCAAAATGCAAAACTCCTGCGCCAGAGAAAACTTATTACTATTGCTATTATGGCTGTTCACATCGAGTTGATCCAAACTGCAAAGAAAAAGAAACAACATTAAAGAAACTGGAAAAACAAATAGATGACCAATTGGCGCAACTAACATTACATCAGGACTTTGTTGACTGGGCTATGAAAAAACTTCGGAAAGATCACGAAGTACATACAAAAGCCAGACGAGAAATTGATAACAGCTTACAAGTTGCGCTTCGCTTCGTTACGAATAAACTTGACACACTTTTTGATAATTATATTTCTCCAAATAATAAAAACCATGAACTTATAAGTGAGGAACAATATAAAATTAAACGTCAGGAACTTACAAAGGAGAAAATACAACTGGAAGAACAAATCAAAGCGCAGAGCCGTAATCAAGACCAATGGCTAGACACGGCTGAGAAGATTTATAACTTTGCTCGTAATGCTCGTTACTGGTTTGAACATGGGACGAAACAGCAGAAGCGTGAGATAGCCCTCGCACTTGGTTCGAACCCAATCTTTACAAATAGAATAGCCCTATTTGACGACTTAAAGCCATTATTAGCTATGAAAAAAGTTGTTACTTACGCAAAGACCAAAGGAGAACAGTTAGAACCTAAAAATGGAAAAGAAAATATTGATATATCAATCCAAACGAATGTATCGCCAAACGAAAATCTTCCAGTGTGCGGACGAGAGGACTTGAACCTCCATGCCTTACGGCACAGCCACCTCAAGACTGCGTGTATACCAATTTCACCACGTCCGCATGTTTTACTTTAAACTAAAAACTTTAAACTTAGAATACTACTGTTTAAATTTCTTTGTTCACTATTCCCATGCCTTGCGAGCATCCCGCTAAGCGGGATCATGCTACCAGCTCGTGCCCAAGAGAGGACTCGAACCTCCATGCCTTTGCAGGCACAGCGTCCTGAACGCTGCGCGTCTACCGTTCCGCCACCTGGGCATAACTCTGCCAGCATCAGGGCTTAGCACAAAAGTTAAAAATATTTCCAAAGAGCGTACTCATTCTACCAAAACCAGCCATACTTGACAACTCAGGTGTAATTTGTAAATATGGAAGTGTGTTAGTAAGAAAACTGCTGTTACTTACAACCTTTTTCTTTGCAGCTCCATTTACATTAGTATTTGCGATTGTATTGCTGCTCTCAACTATTGGAAAAGCTCCTCAAAATTATTATTCTCTCGCAGGGCAAAAAACGGTAGCATATGCAGCCTTGCCAACAACTCAGAATATTTTTAGCTTTGATATCGTGCAAAATGATGCAAGAGCTGAAAGAATACGGCAATTTTTGGCATATTTTGGATCTCCTCTTGAGCCTTATGCAAACGATATAGTTGAAACTGCAGATACGTATGGTCTGGATTATCGTCTTATTACTGCAATAGCCATGCAAGAATCAAACCTCTGTAAACGAATACCTCAAGACTCATACAACTGCTGGGGTTTTGGCATATATGGAGGGAAAATTACAAGATTCAGTAATTATCAGGAGGCCATAACTACGGTTACCAGGACTTTAGCACAGAAATACAAACAGAAAGGCTTGGTGACTCCAGAGCAAATAATGACTATGTATACACCATCAAATGACGGGAGTTGGGCCTTTAGTGTGAATCACTTTATGGACATATTACAATAGCCTTTTATCTTTAAAAACGCCTACATTATGCCGTGTCCAAAGGATAATAAGAATGACAAAAAAAGCCTTATCCCAGCTTTGAAACGACGTGTAAGCAGGGACTTGACAGCCCTATAGTTAAGTGCTATAATTCCTAACTAGGTCCTGAAGTAAGATGTCAAACACTTACTTTAGGATTTTTTTATGGGAAGAAATATTTTTCTTCTCGCTGTAATCATTTTCCTCTTTGCAGCGATAACCCCCAAAACAGTAGACGCCACTTACGAGAACATCTCTGCATCTTCTGCAGGATTGGTTCAAACTCCTAAACCTATGGAGCAGGATAATCGTGCAAAAATTCTTCAAGCATTTTTAACCTCATATAATTCACCTCTTGCAGAGTATGCGCAGGATTTTGTCCAAGAGGCTGATAAAAATAAGCTTGACTGGAAACTCGTTGCAGCAATATCTGGTGTTGAATCAGGGTTTGGAAATGCTATTCCTCCTTATTCTTATAACGGTTGGGGATGGGGTATCTTTGGGAATAATGTCTATCGATTTACTTCCTGGCAGGAAGCTATTCAAGTTATTTCCAAGGGTTTAAGAGAAAATTATATCAATAAACTCAATAGTGACAATATTTATGCAATAGGTAGTATCTACGCTTCTGATCCTGAATGGGCAGGAAAGGTAACCTCCTTTATGAAAAAAATTGATAATTTTGCACTTCAAAACGGAAATAAATATCTTCCTATTTCTCTTTGAATAGGATATAATACTACCAATCACGCTCAATAATATGAACAAGCGGGCGTGGTGAAATGGTAGACACGTAAGGTTTAGGACCTTATAGCTGTAAGGCTGTGGGGGTTCAAGTCCCTCCGCCCGCACTCTTACCTTATAGTAAATACCTATGGCAAAATCAGTACTTGCAAAACAGAATGACGGAACACTACAAATCACTATCACTGTTCCGAAAGAAAAAGTAAAAACTACTCAAGATGAAGTAGTTGATAACCTTGCTAAAAAAGTCGAATTGCCAGGCTTTCGCAAAGGAAATGCGCCTAAAAAGCTAGTCGAACAGAACCTCAATCAAGAACAAGTACGGGAAGAAACACTCAAAAAACTTTTGCCTCAAGCATATGTTGAAGCTGTTCAAGAACACGATCTCAAACCAATCATGAATCCAAAAATTCATATTGATAAGATTGAAGATGGACAGGACTGGACCTTTACTGTACTTACCTGTGAACTACCTGATGTAAATCTTACCGGATATAAAGATAATGTCCAAAAAATAACTGCCAAAAGTAAAATTGTAATACCTGGAAAAGAGCAGCAAAAACCAAGTCTCAATGAGATAGTTCAAGCACTTCTTGATGGAGTAAAAGTAAAAATCCCAAGTGTTCTTACCGAACAGGAAGTAGACAGATTACTTGCACAACTTTTGGATGATATCAAGAAGTTAGGACTTAATCTTGAACAGTATCTCGCCTCAACCAAAAGGACACCTGAAGATTTACGAAAAGAATATGCTAAAAAAGCAGAAGAAGATATTAAACTTGAATTGACCTTGCAAAAGATTGCAGAAACTGAGAAAATAACGGTAGGGCAAGAGGAAATAGAAGAGGCAATACGACAGACCCAGGACCCAAAGGAAAAGCAAAATTTGGAGGCTAATAGATATCTTTTAGCTAATATTTTGAGGCAACAGAAAACGCTTGATTTTCTAATGAACTTGTGATAGAGTTCGGCCAATATGGCAGTTTCTAAAGCTCAACCACGTGCGCAAGTTCACAAAAATCTGCATGAGGCGGATAGTCCAAGTTTGGTCAATACCACAAAACAAACCATCAAAGAAGACGTTGCAGAAGGCTTACCCAGTGAATTTATACGACAGCTTTTAGGATTTGATTTACCCGGGGGACAGTCAACTCATGAAACAACAGCATCATCTTCTGGACATGAAGAACAACCTGCAGTAAGTGGAGAACTCAAAGCAGGCGAAGTTTTGCATCTTGGAAAAGCAAAATCTGAAAGGAAACCAGCAGCTGCATCTCATAAAGAAGCAGGAGAAATCGCTCGAGATTACATGGATAGAATCAAACACGGTTCAGAACGCGCATCAAGACGTGAAGTTTCTGAAATGGACGAAAAAATCCGTCAAATTATGAATGAATTAGGGAAGCTCGTCAAATCATCTGCAATTTTGCAATCAGAATTTGCTGAGGTAGCAGTTGAGAATAAACCAGTAAACCCCGGGAGATACCATCTCACTTTCTTTGAATGGATGCTTACTGTGATTCGTACTGCAAGACAAAAAGTGGAAGATTCAGGAGCATGGCTTAGTACTGTCAAAGGCAAAAATAGCAAAAAATCAGGATATTGGGTTATGTTTAAGAAACATGGAACCAGTTTTGGATTGTCAAATGAACGTTCAGTCGCAACCCAAACCGGATAAACTCGTCTACTCGTTTAAATGCGCATGGTCATTCCATGCATAAAGTCTCCATTCACCGGGGTTTTTCATCTCACAAATGGTTATTCCAGTGTTACGTGTTTTGAAGAATTCTTCTATACGAAGAAAACTATCAGGAGATACTTCTTTGCCAAATGCCATACAGGCGATAATCATTCTTAGAAATACGCTATGGGTTACGACAAGTATCTCTTGTTCTTTCCGTGCTTCCAGAAATTCCAAAAATTGTTCTGCACGTTTTCTCGTATCGAAGATATTTTCTTCATCCGAATAATGCCATTCAGGATCATTTCTATGCTCAATAATTTGCTCTTTTATTTCATGAATCTGAGGATGCTCAAATTTTTGGCCAACGACTTCTGAAGGTCTTTTACGCTCACCAAGTAAATCAGTATAGACAATATCTTTTTTAACATATATGTTAATAATCTCTGTTGTTTGTTTAGCACGAACATGTGAACTTGAAAGGATAATATCAAATGGAATAGAGCTTAATCTTTTGGCGACTTTTTCTGCCTGCTTTTTCCCGTTTTCACTTAGCGGAATACCAGCATGTTGGTGAATTCCAAGTTCATTGTATTGACTTTCTGCATGTCGGACAAAATAAACTTTCATATCTATACTATAAGAGACACTATTCTCACTTGTCATTCTGAGGCTACGAAGTAGCCGTGAGAATCTCCTTGTTTAGAGATTTCTCGCTACTCTCGAAATGACAAAATTATATATGGACTTGTTTAGTATATAATAAGCTCCATATGAAAAAAAGGATTTTTTTAGGCATACCTGTCCAAAAATCTCAAAAGCAAATACTTGGAAGATATAAAAACTTATATCCAAATTCGGAAATCAGATGGGTAAAAGAAGAGGATTTTCATATTACAGTCAGTTTTTTAGGGTATATTGAAGAAAAAGATATTCCAAAGCTTGAACTTATTATTGAAAATGTTTTACAACCTCTCCCATCATTTATATTGGAATTTAAGAAGATTTCATTTGCTCCGCCGAAATCAACACCTCGTATGATATGGGCTGAATTCTTTGAGAATGACAGCTTTACTGAGTTAGTACATACAGTTGAAAAAAACCTTGCGCAACATATTGAGATTTCAGATTACCGTAACGGACATAGTCCTATCCCTCATATCACGCTTGCCAGATTTGATAAAGCAGATGTAGCCGAAAAAATATCTTTTACACAACCGGAGATTTCAGGAATTAAAATCTCATCATGTTTTCTTTTTGAATCCCACCTTAATCCAAAAGGACCAAAATACACACCTATAAAAAACTTTGCATTAAAGAGGATAGATTCCTTGAATATATAAGAATTTTTTGTTAGTACGGTTTTTGCGTTCTTCTAAAGTTATCAGCTTGCTTTACTGTTCCAAAATCTATCTTTTTAGGAAAGGATATCGTTCCATTTGCTTCCTGACGAACCATATTCTTTTCTTTAGGACCTATTTCTTCCATAATTATTTGTTGATATACACTATCAGCATCAGCATGTAATGCTCTTATAAAAATTGTTTTTCCCTGAAGTATTGATCGCATTTCTACTCTATCCGGGTGCACAGCAATTCTTGCCTGACCAAGTACTGCTATATCTACTTCATCAGTATCCGGATTAATCTGTGGAAGAGTCACTTCTTGTGATAGTTCAGTTATCCCGTGTTCTCTTGCTTTTTTAGCATCCTTGCTTATAGCTCTTTTTAAAATTTCTGCAAAGTCTTTATTTTTGAATTCTTGATGAGTAAAAAATCTATGGACAGCTGCAACTACATGAGTTCTATCGGGAAAGGAAAAAAGGTGGGGAGGCACTGGACATCTTTCTTGTCTACGCTTAATGCCATCTTCCTCTTGCCGTGATGACATATCCAGTTCTGCGATTGCCATATTTATTCTCCACACATAAGTATACACCTCTTTGTCAAGCTTGTTTAAGGAAACAAATAGACAAGGGAAATGTATGAAAATTTGTAGGACCGAATTTGTATTCATATGGTTCATTTGGTAAAATGATGACGGCTATAATCCTAAGTTCCTGGTTTATTGTTCTGAATTCTCAGTCCATTACTCTAAGTTCTTAGTTAGCAAGGAGCCATAGCTCAGTTGGCTAGAGCGTTTCATTGACATTGAAAAGGTCAGTGGTTCAAGTCCACTTGGCTCCACAAAAGAAAATGCAAAAAAGATGAACTCGCCTGTCAATGATTCCACTTGACAACCACCCTATAGTGCTGTATTATTCTCTTGTTTGCTCTTTAATAAATATTTCTTTAGCCCTGCCGGAGAGTTCTTAATGAGTTAAGAATTGTCCGGCAGGCTGAAACAGGAACTCCTGTAAGTATTTGGCAAAGTGCCAGAAACAGGATTTCTAATTCAGTTTTGCTAAGAGAGGTTTCAGATGGCTGATGAGCAGATAGGACGACCGGATGAGAAAGCGGAAGCTGAGTTGCCTGAAGAGTGCAAACTATTCCATGAGCAACTACGCAAAACCGACGAGTTCCTTAACTCCCTTTATGGTGAGATAACGGGACTCTTTCCGCAAGTTCTAGAAGATCGTCCTGATGCCGGCTTTGAGCTTCAGCAATTGCTGGCTCTCTATCAGACTACGTCTGAAGTCCGGCAGGAGCATTGGAGGCGGCATAACGCAAAACATACCGCTGAAGTAGAAGACGAGCTTCTCGATAGCCTTCAGGAAAGGCTACAACAGGCTACTCCTCTAACCCCTGATGAGTTCATGAGACAATACATGGAAGGAGAAAAGCAAGCCAGACGGTCCGGACTTGGAGGATGGTGGACACAACCACCATATAGTCCAATAACGGATCTCTAAACCTCAACCGTAAGGATGCGGAAAGTATCGCAAGGAAGCGCGATAAAACTATTTCCGCGCTAAGCGGCATTCAGGAAGGGGTTTGTCCTCTTGTCCGTCACAGGGCTTCTGTGACAGACTCCTTCCAACCCAAATTATTAACAATTACAAACTATCTTTTATAATAAAATTATGCAAATGCAAAAATTTAATACAACTACTACAACTTCTTCCTAAAGGGAGCTGTAGTAGTTGTGGAAAAACAATAACTCCCGAAAGGGAGTTTTTTGATGGCAAAAAATATGGCATTATCAGAACTCGAACATCAATTACGAAAACGTTTTGCAGAACATGGAAGTATTCTCAACAATACTACTATTCCATGGAGTGAAAAAGTAAGCAGAGCCTATCAACCGCCTGATGATAAAGGTGATGAGAAAGCATGGAGAGATAGGACTCAAGCACAAAAAGATTTGGATTTTCTTGCATTCTGTAAAGAGGTAGGAATGCCTATACCAAAAGAGACTTGGATGGATTTTGAAGCAATAGAACCTCCTATCCTAATTCCAACGCCGATTTATGAAAAGCCATTACCAGAACAACAGAAAATATGTAAACGTTCTGATGGAACAGTCTTTATGAAGCGTTCAAAAAATCCAAGAAACTGGAGTAAATATGAAGAAAAAACGGGCAAAAAGATTAAACCGTGGAAAAAATTTTAATTCCTGCTTTATAAAGGAAGAGCTTTTTGCTATTATGCGGATATATGGAAAACAAAGATAAACTACAAAACTTACGCCATTCTACTGCGCATCTTTTGGCTGCGGCAGTTCTTGAATTATGGCCTGAAACAAAAAACGCCATTGGTCCAGCTATTGAAAACGGGTTTTATCAGGATTTTGATTTTGGTGATATAAAAATAACAGATGAAGACCTACCTAAAATAGAGCAGAAAATGCGTGAGATTTTGAAGAGTTGGGATACTTTTGAGATAAAACAGGTTTCTGTAGAACAGGCTAAAAAAGATTTTGCTCATAATTCCTATAAACTTGAACTCATAGACGAATTTGCCAAGGAAGGAAAGACCATTACTGAAACAATACAAGGAGAATTTCTTGACCTATGTAAAGGCGGACATCTGGAAAAACCCAAAGAACAGTTAAAACATTTCAAACTTTTGTCATTAGCAGGTGCCTACTGGAGAGGCGATGAAAAAAATAAAATGCTTACTCGTATCTATGGAACTGCGTTCCCGACTCAAAAAGAGCTTGATGAGCATCTTCATCAACTTGAGACAGCCAAGAAAAGAGATCATAAAAAACTAGGAAAAGAATTGGATTTGTTTACCTTCTCAGATGTAGTAGGCAAAGGACTTCCCCTTTGGACTGAGAAAGGGTCAACGGTTCGCCGGATACTTGAACGCTTTATAGTTGATGAAGAAATAAAACGTGGATATCTTCATGTGTATACTCCTGATTTGGCAAGTCTCAAACTGTATGAAAAATCAGGACATTATCCTTACTATAAAGACTCAATGTATGCACCAATCACTATTGATGATGAACAATTTATGCTTCGTCCTATGAGCTGTCCTCATCATTTTGAACTGTATTTAAGAAAACCCCACAGTTACCGCGAATTACCAATACGATATGCTGAGCTTGCAAAGTTATATCGCTATGAGCAATCAGGTGAATTAAGCGGACTGCAAAGAGTACGAACATTTACTCTTGCTGATGCGCACATTATTGCAAGACGGGAAAAAGCTGAGGAAGAAATCAATCGGGTACTCGATCTAATTGAATATGTGGCACAGGTCTTTCATCTGGAACATGGAAAAGATTATCATTATCGTTTGTCATTAGGAGATAGAAATGACGAGAAGAAATATTATAAAGATGACAAAGAATGGGAATATGCAGAAAATGTCTTGCGCAAAGTCTTAAAAGAAAGACATGCACATTTCGTGGAAGCAGAAGGCGAAGCAGCATTTTATGGACCAAAAATTGATATCCAAATGAAAAACGTGAATGGCAAGGAAGATACGGCATTTACGGTACAATATGATTTTGTCATGCCAAAACGGTTTCATTTAACCTACATTGATGAAAACGGCAAAGAGCAAGAACCAATAGTCATCCATCGTTCTTCAATTGGAGCAATTGAGCGAGTAATGGCATTTTTGATTGAAAAATACGCAGGTGCGTTTCCTGTCTGGCTTTCGCCCGTACAGGTCGTACTACTTCCGATTGCTGATAGGCACAATGAGCATGCGAAAAAGCTAAACGAAGAGCTTTTGGTGCATGGTATACGTGTTGAGACAGATGTGCGTTCAGACCGGCTCCAAAGCAAAATTCGTGACGCTACTTTACAAAAAGTACCCTATATGGGTATAATAGGGGATAAAGAAATTGCAAATGGTGCAATTTCAGTAAGAACACGGGAAGGGAAAGACCTGGGACAACTCAAAATTCCTGAGTTCATACAAAGGGTAAGAGACGAAATTGATAAGAAGATTTAATCAACAAAACAAACGATATAGAACGAATCAATACATCTCTGCGTCAACGCTTCGAGTGTTAGATGTGGAAGGAAAACAGATAGGAGTACTATCTAAAGAGGAAGCGCTAAGGCTTGCACAAGAACAGGGACTTGATCTTGTAGAGATTGCGCCAATGGCAAATCCTCCTGTTGTAAAGGTAATTGATTTTAAAAAATTCCTTTACCAGCAAGAGAAAAAGAAACGGGAAGAGAAAAAGAAATCAAAGGCAAGCGAAACCAAAGAAATTCGTCTTGGACCCTTCATGTCAGAGAATGACTTGAACACCAGAATAAAACAAGGAAGAGAATTTTTAGAAGACGGTAACAAAATAAGACTAGTTGTGAAATTTAAAGGACGGGCAATTACTCATCCGGAGTTTGGAAGGGAAATAATTGCCAAAGTAGTTAAGGCTCTTGATGATATCTCAAAAATTGATAGAGAGCCACATTTTGAAGGGAAACAACTTATCGCACTTATATCTGCCGAAAGGAATAAAAAACATGTCGAAGAAATTAAAAACTAAAAAATCAGCTGCCAAACGTTTTAGAATTACCAAAAATGGTAAAGTAATGTTCATGCATCAATATAGCAGTCATCACAAATTGGTAAAATCTAAGAAAAGACTAAGACGACAAAAAGAACCAGGACAATTGCAAGGAGCTTTTGCAAAAAGGATTAAAAGACTTTTAGCACAGGCATAATACTATGGCACGCGTAAAAAGAGGAAAAGTATCAAGAAGAAAACATAATAAACTTTTCTCCCTTACCAAGGGATATAGAGGAGTAAAAACCCGACTTGTACGAAGTGCTCATGAAGCAGAGCTTCATGCAAGACAATATTCGTTTCAAGGAAGAAAAACCAGAAAAAGAGACTTTCGAGCTCTCTGGATAACACGTATCTCAGAAGCAGTAAAACCATACGATATTTCCTACAGTGTTTTTATGAATCGACTCAAAAAAGCCAATATCGGACTTGATAGAAAGATACTGAGTGATTTGGTAGTAAATGACCCTGAGACATTCAAAAATATTGTAAACTCAGTAAAAAATGCATAATAGGCAATAGCAATCGAAACGTAAGAAAGAGACACCTCCCAATGGGAGGTTTTTTTTGAGAGAAACTCATGAAAAAAGATAGTATTTGTGTTATCCTATATGCATTCAATACAAATCTATGCAAGATAAATTGTTGGGAATTAAAAATCAAGCAGTTTCCATGATCTTGGAAGCCTCATCACAAAATGAATTGAATGATTTAAAAATGCATTTCCTGGGGCGGAACGGTGAAGTCACTTTGTTACTTAAAGATATTGCCAAACTTCCTGTTGAGAAAAGACCTGAAGCAGGCAGACTTGCCAATGAAGTCAAAACCATCATTGAAGAAACGATTAAACAAAAAACTGAATCACTCTCCAAAACGTATAGCGCAAAACGAAAAACAATAGATGTCACAGAACCTGGCATACGGCCACCTCTTGGACACTTGCATCTTGTTACACAAGCAATTGAGGAGATAACTGAGATATTCAAACGCATTGGGTTTGTGCGAGTACGCTATCCTGAAATTGAATGGGACTGGTATGCATTTGAAGCACTCAACTTCCCTGAAAATCATCCAGCTCGTGATGACTGGGAGACGTTTTTCATCAAGCAAAAACCTCATCCTAAAAAAGGCCCTGTCCTTCTGACACCGCATACTTCATCTGGTCAGGTTCGAGAAATGGAGCGTCATATTGCAAGAAATTCTGAGATTGTAAATCTTCTAAGAAAAGAAAAAGAGACCACTCAAAAAGATTACCCAATCAGGATTAAAATGTTAAACATTGCCAAAACCTATAGACGCCAATCAGACATTTCCCATGCACCTATGTTTCATCAATTTGAAGGTTTGGTTGTTGGTGAACATATATCAATTGCAGATCTTAAAGGAACACTTGATTATTTCTTCAAAGCATATCTTGGAGAAAATCGAAAGTCACGCATACGCCCATATCATTTTCAGTTTACTGAACCTTCTTTTGAAGTAGATGTGTCTTGCGGTGTATGCGGAGGAAAAGGCTGCAAGTTGTGTAAAGCTGGCTGGCTTGAAATAGGAGGCGCAGGAATGGTTCATCCCAATGTTCTGCGATTTGGCGGAATAGACCCTGAAAAATATAGTGGATACGCATTTGGATGGGGAGTAGAACGCGTAGTCATGATGAAAGATGATATCAATATCGATGATTTGAGGATGCTGTATACGGATGATTTAAGGTTTTTACAACAGTTTTAATATTTCGAATAATTCGCACAATGAATATACAAATTCTTGACAGCTGGTTAAAAGAATACCTAAAAACAGATGCAACTCCACACGAAATTGCGGAGAAATTATCTCTTACCAGTATATCTGTTGAAAAAATAGAGAAATATCAACAGGATTATCTTTATGATATTGAGATTACGGCCAACAGACCTGATTTAATGTCAGTAGTAGGACTTGCACGTGAAGCAGCGGCAATATTGCAAAGTTTTGGAACTCGTGCAGAATTTATCCCACCATATATTAAAACTCCGACTTCCAAACATCACGAAGCGAAAGTTACTATTCACAATGATCCAAAACTTGTAAACCGCGTAATGGCTGTTGTGATGGATGTAAAAATTAAACACTCTCCAGAAGTAATTCAAAAACGGCTTGAAGCAACCGGAATACGAAGTCTCAATAATCTTATTGATGTCACAAATTACGTCATGCGTACAATTGGCCATCCAACTCATGTCTTTGATTATGACAGGCTTCCTTCAAAAACGCTTACTATTCGTGAATCAAAACGCGGTGAAACTATTACAACACTTGATGGTAAAACTTATACTCTTCCGGGAAGAGATATAGTAGCAGATGACCATACCTCAAAAAGCAAAGTCATAATTGATTTGTTGGGGGTTATGGGACTTGAGAACAGTGCAGTAAGGGATGATACTAAACGTATTTTGTATTTTATCGACAATAATGAACCTTATCATATTAGGAAAACTTCCATGACACTTGGTATAAGGACTGAAGCGGCACAGCTCAATGAAAAAGGAGTTGACCCAGAACTTGTACGAGATGCATTGTTTTTTGGTATCCAACTTTTTGAAGAGATAGCAGATGGAAAAATCGTTTCTGAGATTTACGATATATATCCCAATAAAGTTACTCCCCACGAAATCACAGTACCTGAAGAAAAAATTAATTCTCTCATTGGAGTTGCTATACCACCTGAACAATCTTCAAAAATACTACAAAGTCTTGGTTTTATAGTAAAACAGCAAAAAGATTCTTTGCAAGTAACACCTCGGACATTTCGTGCAAAAGATATCATGATTCCTGAAGATGTGATTGAAGAGATAGCACGAGTCTATGGATATCATAACATTCCAAATAGGATACCTGCCTTCTTTCCTGATGAAATAATAAATCTCGAACATGATGAATTTTATTGGGAACAGAGAGTGAAGGACGCGCTAAAATATTGGGGATTTACTGAAGTATATACCTATCCTATGGTCTCTGAAGCCATGTATGAAGGACCGCTGAATGAAGCGGTAACGCTTCAAAATCCATTGGCTGATGAATTCAGTTTTATGCGCCGGACTCTTATCCCAAGTCTTTTAAAAGTAATAAGAGAAAATAAAGAGTTTGATACGATTCAGATATTTGAAATTGCCAATGTGTATCATCACAAGAGTGAAAACGAGTTACCATTACAGGAATTACGTCTTGCTGGAGTAGTAAAAAAACCTCATATATCATTTTTTGGTGTCAAAGGAATTATTGAGCAGTTAACACATGACCTAGGGATAAAGAATTTGATATTCAAACCTCTAGAAAAAGGTGGAGAGGGCACTTCAGTGTATTTAGATAAACACTATCTGGGAGATATTGAAATCCTTGATGAAAATATTATTAATTTTGAATTGGATTTTGAAGTGTTACGAAAACAGGCAACGCTTAAAAAAGTATACAGTCCACTTAGTAAATATCCGCCAGTAATAGAAGACTTGGCAATTATTGCTCCAACAGAAACAACAACAGGAGAACTTATTGAAGCTATCAAAAAACAAAGTTATCTTATAAAAAATGTAACGCTTCTTGATAAATATGAAGAAATGCGAACATTTCATATAATGTATCAAAGTAATGAACGAAATCTCACCAGTGAAGAGGTGGGACAAATCCGCGAAAAAATCCTAAAAAAGCTCAAAGAAAAATTCGGGGCAAAGTTGAAAGAATAGATATTTGAGATACTCGATTCTTAACTTCCTTCTGCCTGAACTCGAGACGAAGGCTTGCTTCTTAATTCTTAATTTATGGTGTTGGCGTTGGAGTATCACTGGGCGTAGGTGTTGGAGTTTTACCTCCTGAACCTCCATTTGGAGTTGGTGTTGGTGTATCTTGTGGAGGATTTACTACATCACCTGGTGGATGATATTTTGGATCATCTTTAAAATTTTGTGCAATCCAGTCATCTATGCCTTTTTGCCATCGATTTGTCCCATCAGTTGATACTGGATCATCCTCTCGAAACACTAAGTAATCTTTCCCGTCTTTGCTTTTATAAATAGGTGATTGTGCAGTCGGTTCTGTACCTTTGATAAAATATTCAGAACGGCTAGGTTGAATTGCAACTGGAAGACCACCCCCCAATGCATCTATTGATAAGGCAATTACATCATCCGGTTTGGTTGGTTGTTCATCCGGTTTGTTTTTTAGAACAGAACTCATAATTTTATTCCAGATAGGTGACGCACCTGTGATACCTGATGCAATTGCCTGATTCATTTTAGAATTGTCATTGTTGCCAACCCATACTCCAACGACATAGGACGGAGTATAGCCAATTGTCCAGTTATCACGCTTCTCATCTGTCGTACCGGTTTTAACTGATACAGTCTTCCCAGGAATCTCAAGCCATGAATGAGGACCAAATTCCATTGAACGAGCATTGTCATCAAGCAAAATGTGTGATATAAGAAAACACACATCCTCTGGCATTACTTTTGCTCCATCAGTTTTTTTGTGTTGATAGAGTAGATTTCCTTTATTATCAGTAACTTTAAGAATTGCCACTGGATCCTGGCGGATTCCCTCGTTGGCAAACACCCCATATGCCGTAACTTCATCAAGAAGCGTTGTTTCCCGTCCTCCAAGGACAAGAGACAATCCAACACTTGCCTTGTTCTCGGGAGTTGGATTCCAGTTTTGTATTCCCATGTCATATGCATTTTTCATTACAGAATCAATGCCAACTCGTGCCAGCATTTTGACTGCCGGGATATTGAGTGAGTTGCCAAGTGCAAATCTCAACTGCACAGGACCATGGAATTTCCCATCATAATTTACCGGAACATAGGTTGGACCATCAACAACCGGAAATTCCGTTTTGACATCCATTATCATAGTTGCAGGAGTATACCCTTTTTCAAATGCAGTTACGTACATAATTGGCTTAAGAGACGAACCAGGCTGTCTATTAGAAATTGTAGTGTTTACATTTGGTTCAAATACACAATTTTTTCCGGGAGTACAACCCTTAGGTTCCGGGTCGCCAAAATAATCTTTACTTCCCACCATTGCCAGAATTTCACCTGTTTTTGGGTCACTTACTATTGCTCCACCATTCCCCACTTTATAATCTTTTAACTTATCTATTTCATCTTTCATTATCTTTTCCGCATTTTTTTGAATAATGTAATCAAGTGAAGTAGTTACCTGTAACCCACCTTGAGCAACCATTTCTTCGCCAAACTGTTGTGCCAATAAACTTTTTACATACATTACAAAATGCGGAGCCTTAATTGATAATGTTTTCTGCGAAAACTGATAATTTTTAATTTCAGTCAATGCTGCGTCTACCTGTTTTTGGGTTGCATACCCATCATCAACCATTTGTTTGAGTACTGCTTGAGTACGGCCGATATAATACTTATTGCCGCTAAAAGGAGTATAAAGACTTGGACTTTGAGGTAATCCAGCAAGAAATGCTGATTGTGCAAGATCTAAGTCTTTTACATCTTTGCCAAAATACATTTCAGAGGCAGTCTCAACTCCAATTGCTGTCCCGCCATAAGGAATATTGTTAAGATACATTTCAAGAATTTGGTCTTTGCTGTATTTTTGATTTACTTGAATAGACAAAATGAGCTCTTTGATTTTTCTTGGTATGCTTCGCTCGGATGAAAGAAGTACGTTTTTGACCAATTGCTGACTGATAGTTGATGCTCCAGCCAATCCGTGACCCAAAAAAAGATTTTTAAGAACTCTAAGATAGGCAATAGGAGAAAATCCTTGATTTTTATAAAAATCCTTATCTTCTATTGCAATAGTTGCATGCTGCAAGTTTTTGGGAATTTGTGACAATCCTACATATGTTCTATTTTCATCCTGATAGAGGGAATAGAGGAGTTGTCCATTCCTATCATAAATTCTTGTCGCATCTTTATATTTAGAAACTACCAGTTTTCCAGGCGTTGGCAAATCTCTACTGTACCAGAGAAATAATAACGGGACTAAAATCACAAGTCCAATAAGCCCAAAAAATGTGTAGCGTAATAAGCGGTTGGCAGTAAGTAAGTAATTGTAATTAACCCGTACCCGTCCAATTGCTCTTCTTCTACGAATCAGTCTTCTCAAACGCATAGAGAGTTCTTTTACATTATACCAAAAACTGTTGAGATACAAAAATAACGTTGCCTTTAGTTTCTGTCGTGGCTTTTGGGACTCACCAAGGGGTTCCATACCCGTATAGTGTAGAATAAAACGCCAAAAAAAGAAAGTCGAGTAAGAAAATTATAAAAAAAACTCTAATGAATATGTTATACTCAAATCGTTATGGATAAGATACAAGAAATACTTACACGCGGAGTTGCCAACATAATTCCATCAAAAGATGAACTTGAAAAAGCTCTACGCTCTGGGAAGAAACTCAATATCTATTTGGGAATAGATCCCACAAGTACAAGACTTCATTTGGGACATACAGTGGCTCTTCGCAAACTCCAACAACTTGCAGACTTAGGACACAATGTCACATTTCTTATCGGTGATTTTACCGCACTTATTGGCGATACGTCTGATAAGGAAAGCGAACGTCCGACTCTTACTCCTGAACAAATAAAAGAAAATTTCCAAACCTACAAAAAACAAGCTGAGAAAGTGATAAACTTTTCAAAAGTTACAATTCGTTTCAATAGTGAGTGGCTTAGCAAACTTACTTTTGAGGAGATAGTCAAACTCATGCAGCATTTTTCACTGGGCGACTTTATCGGACGGGAACTTATCAAAAAACGTCTGACAGATGGCAAACGCATAGGTCTTCATGAGGCAGTCTATCCTGTCATGCAAGGGTATGATAGTTATTTTATGGATACTGAATTGCAAATTGGAGGAACTGACCAGACTTTTAACATGCAAGCAGGACGAACACTACAAAAAGATATTCGTCAGAAAGAATCATTTGTCTTAACAACTCCTATTCTTGAAGGAACAGACGGACGAAAGATGAGCAAATCTTTTGACAATGCAATCTGGCTTGAAGATAACCCTTCTGATATGTATGCCAAAGTCATGTCAATCAAAGACATCCTTATTGTTCCTTACTTAACATTGGTTACCAACGTGGTACTTTCAGATGTCGAAAGTGCTGATTTAGATCTCAAATCAGGCAACAATCCAATCAATATTAAGAAGAAACTCGCGTACCAAATTGTCGCTGAGTTATATGAAGAAGATACAGCACAAAAAGCGCAGAATGATTTTGAAAAAATAGTCCAAAATAAAGAACTGCCGCAGGATATTGAGACACTCACACTTGCTGGAATTGAGGAAATAAATATTGTTGACCTTTTGACCTATCCTGTCAATAATATTCCGCTTGTTTCGAGTAAATCAGAAGCTAAGCGGCTGGTTGAACAAGGCGGAGTAGAAGTCGATAATGTAAAAATTACCAATCCCTCACTTATGATTAAAATACAAAATAATATTGTAAAAATAGGCAAGAGAAGATTTCTGAGACTTAACAAAGCAGAATAATTTGTTATAATAATCCGAAGGTATGGAACTATTTAGGAAGAAGCAGTGGATTTGGAAAGTAATTGTCATTATCTCTTCAATTGCCTTAATTGCTGCAAGTTTTCTCCCTTATTTATTCCTTCCAAGATAAAAATATGAATTTACAATCTCCAATTATCTCTGGAAACAGAGTCTATAAAATGTATGCAGGAAGACTTGAAAAGCTTGGCATCATAAGCCTAAAGGATTTTTTGTATCATATTCCAAGCCGCTATGAAGATTATTCGCTTGTTTCAAAAATTGCAGAAGTACAGGATGGAGAAGTCGTGACCATCAAGGGCACGATGCTTGATATCAAAAATCAATACCTTCGCGGAAACAAAATAAAAACAATCCAAAAAGCAGTTTTGTTTGATGATTCGGGTAGTATAGAACTTACCTGGTTTAACCAACCTTACCTTGCAAGCGCAATTCCAACCAATAGTACTATCGCAGCATCAGGAAGAGTGGAACGTTTTGGCAAGAAATTATCAATTCAATCTCCAGAATATGAAATCCTGTCTGAGGAAACAAATGACGGAATACATACAGGAAGACTTATCCCGGTCTACCCTGAAACCAAAGGAGTGTCTTCAAAATGGCTACGCAGACAAATCTACTCCCTTCTTGAAGAATACAAATCTGAATTAATAGAATATCTCCCCAAAACTGTTCTTGATAAAAATGGCTTTATGGACCTTAAAACTGCACTTTTGGAAATGCATTTTCCAAGTAATATGGAACACGCCCTAAAAGCCAAAGAACGACTGGCATTTGATGAATTGTTTCTTATGCAGCTTGCGGCACTTGTAAGAAGACAGGAATGGAAACAAAAACAGAAAAGCCATGAGTTTGAGATTGCAAAATATCAGGAGAAAATAGATGGATTTATTCAGTCGCTTCCATTTTCTTTGACTAATGCCCAAAAGCGTGCAGTAAATGAAATCTTTACTGATATTGCCAAAAACAAACCAATGAACAGACTTTTGCAAGGAGATGTCGGAAGCGGAAAAACAGTTGTTTCGTCAATTGCAATGTATGCTGCGTATCTCAATGGGTTTACTTCAGTTCTTATGGCACCAACTGAAATACTTGCAGAGCAGCATTATGCGACAGTTCAAAAATTTCTTTCACCTTTTGGATTAAAAATGGATTTAGTAACAAGGAGCAAAAAAACACTTCAAGAGCTTGAATCAGGTAAAAAGAAAAACCATGATTCAAAATTTCTGATTCCTGACTCTCATATTTTAGTCGGTACTCATGCGCTCCTTTCAGAAAAGATTAAACTGGAAAATCTAGGACTTGTGGTCATTGATGAACAGCAGCGCTTTGGTGTTGAACAAAGAGGACTTATCAAACAGAAAGGTGAAGGTGTACATCTTTTGACAATGACTGCAACACCAATTCCTCGAACTGTTGCTCTTACCATGTATGGAGATTTGGATTTGTCATATCTTAATGAAATGCCTGTTGGCAGAAAAAGAGTCAAAACCTGGTTTGTTCCACCGGAAAAAAGAGATGGTGCGTATCAATGGATACAAAAACAAGTGAAAGAAACTAATTCGCAAGTGTTTATCATTTGTCCTTTCATTGAAGAATCAGAAAGTATGCAGACTGTAAAAGCTGCCAGTGTGGAATTTGAGAAACTCAAAAGAGAAGTCTATCCTGATTTGCGGCTTGGTCTTTTGCATGGAAAACTTAAGTCTAAAGAAAAAGAACAAGTGCTCATAGATTTTCGGGAAGGGAAATTTGATATTCTGGTAGCAACCCCAGTGGTTGAGGTTGGTATTGATATCCCGAATGCAACTGTTATTATGATTGAGGCCTCAGATAGATTTGGTTTGGCACAACTGCATCAATTGAGAGGACGGGTCGGCAGGGGAGATAAACAGTCATATTGTCTATTGTTTGCTGATACAAAAATTGACAAAAGTTACACAAGACTTAAAGCAATGGAGACAACATATGCAGGTGCAGAACTCGCAGAGCTTGATCTAAAACTCAGAGGTCCTGGAGAACTTTATGGCACTGCTCAACATGGAGTGCCAAAACTAAAGGTTGCGTCTTTTTCAGATTTTACCATGATTCAACGAGCCAAACATATGGCAGATGAAATCTTTCCGGCTCTTACAACCTATCCTTTGCTTGAAGAAAAGGTGAAAGAAATAACTGTCACAAAAGTAAACCCGGATTAGTTGCATAGAATAAACAAACTATGGAAAAAGAAACAAGATCAAAACGAAAAAGAAAAAAACCATGTCCATATGATATATATTATGCACCGGGCAGCGCTTCCGTATAAGGATAAATATAAACAAATTTTGGGCGGAGTAGACAGCAATAACCTAGCATATATCTCATTTTTTATCTAACTCATTTGTATAAAAACGTATTTTCCTATATACTTTTCCAAATTATGCAAAAAGAGACAGCGATAGAGAAACCTTTTAATGTATGTAAATATATATGTCAAGGTCCTGAACCAGAAAAGAATTGTTTGCTTAATGTATACCTTCAAAGCGATTCTGGTCCAGAAGCTAGATCGGGCGCAATTTTGTATAAAGAATGTCCCCTAAGAGACAAACTGAAGAAGCGACACCATGAAATTTTTAAACAAGCTTCTAGACTTCGTACAGTCCCTAAATAAGTTTTATTTTTTCTTACCCAATACTTTATAGAACAACAAAGCAGGCACTCCGGTAACAAGATATATTTCTGCATGTCTCTGTAATTCATGTCCAGCTGACGCATCAGAAAACCACCGAATTAACCCCTATGAGAAATAAAAGAATAGCGATAATGATAAGGATAATTTTTTGAATAAGAGTTACACTTAAGTTTCATGTAAAGCAGTTTAAAGTCTATTAATTATTAAATTTACCATCTAAGTCTAACGATGTCTTCGATGTTTGGTAGAAAGTATTAATAGTGATGATCCAGAATATGCAAATTGTAGTGAAGAAGCTTGTCCTTTAAATCAAGAAACAGCGCCTCTTTAATTTTTTATTTATCCAAATCCTTTTATCAAATTTTCCATATTATTGAGAGTCTGGTAAGTGGCGACATTCATGACTGTTTTGGTAAGAGGCAGTTCCTCGCGAAGATTAAGAAGTCCCAAATCCAAAAGCACGAGATGATATTCACCATCAGTTTTTACAATTTCCAAGTTCCCTTCACCCAGGAGATCAGGATTTACTTTGTAATTCTCAATAAGTACTCTAAAAAGTTTTTTAAATTCTTTAAATTCCTTAAGCAACAATTTTGCATTGTCTTTGCTAATAATATCTTTAAGTGCTTTCTTATCAACAATATAAACGTATGGCTGTACAATAAGAGTAGTTTGCCTTTGTTCTTTTACCAGGTTCAACTTGGCTTTGGAGTTTCTCAGTTTTATCCAGACAACATCTTGTGGTTCAGGAAGAAGATGAGTCAGATATTTACTTTTCCTGACAAGTCTTCGAAGAATTCGGAGATATCTTTGGTAATCTTTATAGTACTGAGGAGACGAAGGGTCACCAAAACCTACAACTGGTGATATCCTATGCCCGACTTTAAACACCCATTTTTTTGTCACTCCATTACTTTGAGTAGTAAAAGTGAACGAAGTGGAATTAAATCCTTTCTTAAATTTCCGAAGAGTAATATCTTTGGTATCATTACCAAAAATCTCCGTATACAATTTACTTTTTGTTCCTTTTTCTCTTCTTTTGAGAATCTTTTTGTATCTTGTCAAATACTCCTTTGCGTCAATCTTTTCTTTTTCTGTCCATATATATTTATCTTTAATTTTCTCGCCGGCTCTTACTGATAAAGAACTTATTTCCCGTGCAGTGTACCATATGTTTCGTATAAGTATATAAAGCATCTTGCTTGAAATTATAGAGAGTACAATGTGTTTGTACAATACACAGATTTGACAATTCAAAGACTCTGCTGTATCTTACATACCATGGCTGTAGAAAGACTTCGAGCAGAAAAAGAACCTTCTCACAGAAATACTCAAATAGTAAGAAAAATAGTGAGAGATGTCATGAGAAAACCTGAACCAGGCCCTGAAATTTTTCCTGAATGGGAAGTTCTCTATATGAGTGGCCGTGCAAAAATGAAGGGGATAGAATTTTCCAAGTGTAGCAATGAAAGTACACCAGCTGCAATGCTAGTAACAAACTCTTTCAATGAAGATCATATAGAATTTTCTCTTCCTTCTGATTATACAGGGAGACTAAACAGAAATCCTGATACTATTGTCGCTGTAGCTAATTTATTAGGTTGCGTTGCGCTAGAGTATGTCCAGAAAGATCAGGAAATATATTTGGGGAAAGACAAAAAACCGTATTTTGAAGATGAGATAACAGTCAATGAAGCACTCCACCCTAAGGGGACTATCTATCGTTGGGTTGAAGGAAAACCAGAACTAATGGACGAAGGAATCCAGATGAGAGAAGAAGTTAAAGAATGGGTAGCTGATTTATTGGTTGATAAAGAAACCTGGAAATATCAATATGAATATGTAGCAGATGCATATAACTCTGATAACTATGAAAATCCCCAAGCATATGAAGAAGCACTTGAAACAGAGACAATTCGTGTAGTAGCACAAGGGTTATATGTGCCAGAATATATTGTAAGAAACTGGAGAATTATCAAACCCTCTTCGTATTATGGGAAAAGTAACGCAGATACTTGGTTATGTAGTAATAAAGGTTGGGACCAGAAATGAAGCGTTTAAAATAGAGTAGCGTTTAGCTTTGTATTTGATTATAATAAAATCATAATGGTAATTGACGCTCACTCTCATCTACAGTTTCGCGGCGATACCATATATACGCCTGAACACTTATTTCAATCAATGGAGGATGCAGGTATCTCTCATTCTTTAGTTATTGCAGAACAAACAGAAAACAACCCAACAGGGGTAACTAATGAAGAAGTAATTACAATCGCACAAAATAATCCAAGAATTCACGCAATTGGCAACATAGACTTTGTGCATTGTGAAGATTCAATTGCAAAGCTCACAAGATTTTTGGGAGAGAAAAAAATAGTAGGAGTCAAACTCTATCCTGGATATCAAAATTTTTATCCCAACAATGAAAAATTATTTCCACTTTATGAATATTGTCAAAGCAATAATTATCCTGTTGTATTCCATACAGGCCTCCTGGAAATTGGATATCCTGGACTTCTCAAACAAACGCAACCTTTGGAAATTGATGAAGTGGCATATAGATATCCTCAGCTGAAAATTGTTCTTGCGCATCTTGGCAATCCATGGCTTATAGATTGTGCTGCAGTAATGTACAAAAATCCCAATGTATATGCTGATTTTTCAGCGCTTACCCCTGAAGGCGTAAATTTTTCTGAAGAAGATAGTGAAGATATGTATAACTCGCTTATGGAAGTTCGAACGTTTCTGGGAAGTTTTGAGAAATGTTTATTTGGTACAGACTGGCCTTTGTATTCTCAGAAAGACTATCTCAACGCATCTATTACAATCCCAATGACTGATGAAGAAAAGGAACTCGTTTTCTCCCAAAACGCGATAAACATATTTAATCTGGAAGTTTAAAAATCTCTTACTCTTCAAGCGACCCCACTCAGCAGTGGAATCGAGGAGTCATAACAAATTTTTTCCACGAAAAAGCGCCCTCTGGTAAGTCAGGAATAGAGGACGCATTTTCGCTATTATTGCCTTTCTCCACGCAAAAGTGGAATGAAAAGGCGTCTTCTCTCCTTTCTGTTAAGCCCGTTGGGCGCTAAAGTGATGCACTACATTTGTTGCGGTTGTTGCGGTGAGAGAAGCATTAGCAGCTTCTGTCTGACCCATTCGATATCAGCTTTAATCTCTGATTCTCTCCCTTGATAGAGGTAAGCCACTTCGGGCTCGTTTTCCTCTGAACTAAGCCATTCCATGAGATGGAGAACAGGCAAGTAATTACCCTCTCCAACCTGCTGTGCGGCTTCACGATATGCTGAAGCACTGGCTTGGAGGTGTTGTTTTGTCTCCCACAGCCCTCTCTTCCTATCTCTTGCGGCTACACGCTCTTTCATCCTTCTTTGCATCAGACGGCTGCTACCTCTCCCAGGTGGTAATTGTAATAAATCTTCTATGCGTGAAAGCTGCTTGTTTGTTACAGCTTCCAGATCGTGTGATGCTTGTACAAGGGTTTCAAAGAAACCCCGAAGCACAATCTGTGCCTCCTTATCACTAAGAACACGTTTTTCTTGACTCTCTTTTATCGCAAAGTCAACCTTGTGCCTCCTCAAGAGAAGGTACGATACGACTTTTTGTGCTAAGTTTGGTCGCTCTGGAAGAGTCAACCAAATGATTCTACTGTGCCAGACCTCCTTTTCGGAAAGTCTGAGTCCCAAACCTATCTGCCTAGTGCGAGGTGGTTCGGGATGTTCAAGATCTTCTCGACCCTGAAACACATTTCTCTCCCTTGCTGTTTCCAGCAACTTTGCCGCCTTTTTCCATAGGCAGCATCCTGTCTTAAATGATTATTTATGACAAAATGCTACCTATAAGAGATAAATAACGACAATAAGAATTCCGCAACAATTTCAAAGTGCTTGTAGAAATTAGGCTGTACTATAGGAAGATAATTGTTCCTCAGTATACCTTTATCTCTAAGGTATAAAATAGCACAAAGTGGGCTAAAAATCAAATGTTATAGGCTTGTGTTACAATAAGATTTGTATTATAATAACGCTCAGTATGGAAAATGGTTATTTATCAAAAGAACACCAACAAGCTTATGAGCAGGAGCTTCGTAAACGCTGCCAAGTGCAAGTATATGATGCTTTGCAGACATCATGGGAAAGTATAAAAGACCAAATTGTAGGTATAGAAATAGAATCATTTGGACAAGAAAAAGCTTTTGATGAAGATACATTAAAAGATGGTTTTACAAATCCTGGAAATACCATTGTAATTGTAAAAGACACCAAAAATGATAAAATTGTTGGTTTTACTTTTGCCAAACCGGCAACAAGTACATACCTTGAAGATTTTCCCAAACGAGTGAAATCAAAAAGATTCGATTTTATGAGAGATGATGCTGCATATATCTATGACACTGCTTTTGCACGTGAGTATCAACATCTGGGACTTGTAGCGCCTCTCATGCAAACTTTTGAAACACTACTCAAAGAAAAAGGGTATAGCTACATGGATAGAGACTCAGAAGATAATAGGGAAGACGGAAAAAGTGAAACATATGCTGATAAAGTAAGAAAAAATTATACAGATAGAATTGTTCGAACCTATAGACATAAATCTATTTACGGGTGGCAAAGATACTTTAGAATTCGTTTAGATAAACCTCAGAAGTAATATCTTAGCGCTTGGTATCATTTTACTATCCTATAGGAATTTGGTATGATACTTTATATGAAAGAGTTTGAAAAACATCATGAGCATCCTGCTGAATACATAAAAGATCCTGATGAGAACTGGCATTTACGTCCGGATGTTGCAGGATACGAATATCCAGAAGACGGAGCTAACTGGCGCATAGGAATCGTAAGAGATGTTATAGATTCTCCAGCAAGAATTAATGCAGTTAGTGCGATTTTGAATACTCCATTCACCGAATCTTTAACCAGAAATATGGCAAGAGTAGTTATAAGAGAAGATTTATTGAGAAATCCATCTGAAGAACTTAAGAAGTTGTTTCCTGATCTCGAAGTACTTATTTCTTTAAAGGATTCAGGAAATGACGCATTAAAAGACTGCTATCAAGCAATATTTTCCAGAAATGCAGCAAACAGACAAACTACTCCAGAAGTTATAGAACAAGAATTAACTGAAGCAAATAGAGTATTCCATCAAGGACAGGAAAAAAGTAAAAATGGTATTCAAATAGCTTTACCTGAAGGAATACAAATCCAAAGACTTAGTCCAAAAAGTAACCGTAAACTTATAAAGTCACTTGCTTCCTTTGTTTCATCTGCATTTGCTGATGAAGATAATGAAATTGAAGATCTTGTTGAAGATGAAGATGCAATTGTATTAGCTGCTACAACTATGCAAGATAAAAAGCCTATTATTGTAGGTTCAGTATATGCAAGTATGGATGCTGATACATTAAGAAGAAATGGAAAAAATATCCGTCTTAGCACCTATGAAATATCAGGTGCGAAAGTACGACCCGATATGGAAAATAGAGGTATTTATAAAGCTCTTTCTACAAAAATATTAGAAGAATTAGCACAACAAGATGATGTAGATTTCGTTTTTGGATACTCTAACGCAGAAAATCTTCCTGTATTAGCTGTAGCCGGACAAATGGGAAGAACTATAGTCACGGATACAGCATCAGAATTAGGTTTACCTATCAGACCAGCAATGAAACAAACAATAACCGATGGAAAACTGGTTGATGAGATTGTTACCTATATACCAGGAAATACTTTAAGAGCTAAATACAGTGTTAGTAAATAAAGATACTTTAGAATTCGTTTAGATAAACCTCAGGAGTAAAGCCTTAATCTCTCGCTTTCATTAATTCAACAACTTTTTGCACTTGTTCATTTGGCTTACAATTTTTATTAATCCATTGCTGAGATTTTCTAGGAGTAGTTTTCTTGTCTTCATATAATACAAGTAGTTCATGTGCATTTTTTTGCATTACCTCATAATATTTATCAGCATCAGTAATTTTGAATTTATTTCCTTCCTGTACCAACACTCCTTCTGCAAAGAGATTGTTTAAGGTATACACTCCAGCTTCAAAGTAGCCATCGCCTTTAGTCATATCATGAAGGTATTGAAAAGATGTTGCAGTCATAGCAGCTGCCCATTGGAATCTTGTACCATCAAGTCCACCTCTTTGGATAATTGAAGGAACAAGTGCTCTATAGAGAGTTTCTGCTTTTACCTCATCGATTATTGCTAATTCATCTTTTCCAATTTTTCTTTGCAATTTTGCACTGTCTTGATGAACATAATGGCTTACTTCATGAAGCGCAGTATTTATTCTACTCATAAATTTCTTTCTTTTTGCTTTTTCTTTAGAAGGTAAACTAGCAAATTCTTCCTGTGTCCCTTGAATATAATTCAAGTATTGATAAAAATTCTTATCGTATGTTTCATATTGCTCTCGAAGATAAATTACTGCATTTGAGACTTCCTGTGCAGCAGAAGCCAACGTTAAACCAACTCCAAATGCACCTATATCCATTACACCCTCAACTTTGTTTTTTAACATCGTTTTTTTAAATTGTTCAGCTTCTATTTCATCTAAACTTTGTGCCATTGCGTTCTTTGCCTGTGCAAATAACATATCTTCAACGCTTGCATCTTTCGTTCTTAAAGATATTTTTATTTCAGGGGCAGGATATGGTTCCATTCCATTGGGTTCAGTAGAAGGAGTAAGAATAACTGGAAAACCTGAACTTAATAAATGACGATATTGACTTAATGCTTTCCGTTGAAGTAAATAAGCTTTTTTTGTGTCAGTTTCGCTATACAGTTTTGATAATGTAACAAGGTATTGTTTAAATAATTCTCCTGCTTTTTCCTGTTGCCACGGTGCTTCTTGTTCGGCAAGCTCTGAAAATTTTGTTGATAGATAACTACTTTCTTTTGGAAACAAAGTACTTTGGGTATAACGATTCTTATCATCCGGCAAATACATTGTTGTTGAGGTAGCTTGTTCTGGAGGTTCTCCGCTTAACTGCCCAAATGCCTTAAACCTTACATATAAAGGATCTACTTTGGGAGCAATATCGAGCAAATTTATTGTTAAATCCCGAAGTGCTGGATTTAGACCTAAAAAAGCTAATTGTTTTTCATCTGCTTTTTTTAAAGATTCTCGAACGATATGTGACTCTATTCTTTTGGTAACGTGTGCCATTACCGTAAGAAGTACTTCAGTTCTGGTATCTGCTATATCTTCAACTTCTTCAAACCAATTGTGTGTAAGCGCGTTTAAAATCGCGTCATCATCTAAATTACTAACTGAAGGAACTCTTTCTTTGATATGAGGGATTTTTGTTGCGATATATTCTCTTACTGTTTCTCTGATATTTCTGGAAAACTCCATACCTGTATGATATGGTTTCACTTTATTAGACAAATTAAGCCAACTGTTTTCTGGACTATCTGATTCTAAAAGTATATGAGCTTTTTCAATATGACGAAGATGAGGATTTCTCTCTTGTGTCTCAATAGGAGAAGGTGTATACCTTAGTTTTTGCCCTTCAGAAGGAACAATTGGTGCTGGCTCATGCGCTATATCTCTTTCACTCATATAACCCATAATAATTTTGAGTATATCATATAGTTATAGCTTAGGTAATACCAACTAATCATAATTTAATAAAAAGTTTGTTTGTCTTTTTGCCGTCATGAAAAAGTACAACCTCCGTCAAGCAGGTGTCTTTCATAAAGAGTACTCTTATTTTATTCAATTGTAAATTGATAAAGATGAGAATGAGGGAGGTGAAGGAGTATGTTATTTAAACTTCGCCGTCGGTACCTTGAACAGTACATGACTTTTTATTATGAATACATACCTAAAGTTACAACCTATCACAAATCAAAAACAAAACACTATAAATATGCAATGCAGTTTAACAAAACGCATAAGCACTAATATACAAGCAATAAATAAGGGCCCTCCCGGGCCCTTTTGCATCACATAGGAATTTTATTTTAAGAATTAAAAAGCTACAATTAAGAATTAAGGAATTAACTAAATTTTAATATTCAAAAATAAATTTTTGAGGTTGGTGTTTGTTTGAATTTTGCAATTTGTATTTCTTGTTTTTAAACTTTTTTTCTTAATTCTCCTAAATGATCTTTCTAGAGAGGTGGGTATTTTATTCTACAAGACATAAGAAAGAGGTTTGAAACAGGTTTTATATTCCTGAACTACTTGATGTTGGAGCTCCACTTATGTTAGGTGATGGTTTAGGCTTGAATGCTTTTAGCCCTTCAATGATTGTTCGAGCATCTTTATATGCAGCTTCAATATCCTGTCGTGCAGTTTTAAGCATTGTTCGTGCACTCATAAGAGTAGTTTTGTTCCCAGGGTATCCTTGTGGAGTTAATGCAATGACTGCGTTGATAGCATTTTGCGTTTGTGTAGTAGCATCATTTAATTTTGCAACCAGGTCAGTATATGTAGTCTGCAATGCGCTTACATTATTTCCTGCTGTTTGGGCTTGAGTAATTCTCGTTTGAAGTTTTGCTTCAAGAGTCCCGAATACACTATTTAAGTCAAGCATTCTATCCGCTGCCATTACTATCTCAATCTGAGGCATATATAATGCGTACACTCGATAACTTTGTACTATTGATTGGACATCTGTTCTGAGTGTCTGTAAATCAGTATCTGCATCTATTTTTGCTTTAAGTGTAGTAAGTGATGTAATTTCATTCTGAATTTGTGAAGCGAAATTTGCTTTTTGTGTAGGTGTTAATCTTGGAATACTATTTATTCTGTTAACCAGATTTGTTAAAGAAGTAATTCTTCGAGTGATTTCTTTATCAGCTCTTTGATTAAGATGGGTAATCCTATCTTCTGTAATAGTCGCCTTAATAGCTTCACGCGTGGGATTTAACTTTGGACTGTTACTTGCCGTTTGTTGCATAACTCCTTCAGTCATTGCAAATACTTGAGGTATAAAGGAAAATTCCAAACTGCATATTGTAAGTAATGTAAGTAACTTTTTCATATTATTGTGATAAATCTACTGATTTATCGTTCAAGCCTTGATCAACACTATTTAATGAATTATCAACTGCACTCATGTTGTTATTGATAGTTTGTGCATCATTATCCAGGGCATTGTTACTTGTATCTTTGGGATTTATCTGCTCTGGCATTGCTGAAGGAGTTGCATTGTTTTGCATCATGGTTGTTTGTTTTGGAGTAGAGTTATAGAGGTTATTTTTGGACATATTCTTGGAATACATTACATATACTGCCGCTCCCATAATAACTATAAGAGCAATTACTGCAACAACCACTAACATCATTTTGTTTGAGGAACCCCTTGCTGTTTGCTGAACTACTGGTCCTTGCGGAGCAGCTGGAATCTCTGCTGGAGCAGGAGACTGTGGTTGCGGTTGAGCTGGCGTTACTGTAGGTTGTGGTGTTTGAGTATTTTCCATGTATATTTATATTGCTACAAAACCCTACTGTTTGTCAAGTATTATATTATCTTGGTAAAACAATCCAAGCCACAAATAACGCACTAAAGGAAAGAGTTGATAATAGTATTAACAAATCCATTTTATTCTACACCTCTTTATAAACATACGTCGTTACGAATCATAGCAAAGTAAAGATGACATGATTCTCATGTAAATTATATCTGGTATGCTTTCTCTCCATGTTGTGAAATATCAAGACCTAGGATTTCTTCTTTCTTGTCAACGCGGGTTCCCATGACATAATCTAGTACTTTCATAATTGCATATGTCATAACCACTGAATAGACCCATACTACTGAGACTGCAACTGCCTGAACTAATAATTGTTTTGGATTGCCATACAAAAACCCGTTGCTTCCAGCACTATTGATGGCAACAGTTGCAAAAATTCCTGTTGCAATCGCGCCCCATGTCCCGCCAACTCCATGCACTGCAAATACATCAAGCGCATCATCCACTTTGAGTCTTGGCTTAAGTTTGACTGCGACAAAACATAAAATTCCAGCAACAAACCCTATGAGAATAGAAGAGGGGATACTGACAAATCCGGATGCAGGAGTTATGGCAACAAGTCCTGCCACACCGCCTGCTACTGCACCAATCACACTTGGCCTTTTATCAAAAAACCAACTCATCGTCATCCATGTAAGAGCACCCATTGCTGCTGCAGTATTGGTCGTGACAAATGCCAGTACTGATAATCCGCCTGCTGTTAATGCGCTTCCTGCATTGAATCCAAACCAGCCAAACCAAAGTAAACTTCCTCCAAATACTGTCATGGTTGCATCATGGGCTTCCATTTTTTCTTTGCCAAACCCAATTCTTTTGCCCAAAATAAATGCTGCAACAAGTGCTGATGCACCAGATGAGATATGAACTACTGTACCTCCTGCAAAATCCAAAGCACCTAAATTGTGTAACCACCCACCAGTACCCCAAACCCAATGAGCAATTGGATCATAGACAAAAGTTGCCCAGAGAAGAGTAAAAAGAACAAATGTTTTGAAACGTTTGCGTTCTGCAAATGCTCCTGTGATAAGTGCTGGAGTGATAACCGCAAACATCATTTGAAACATCATGTATGCAAGATGAGGAACTGTTGCTGCATAATCCTTATTTGGGGTAAGCCCTACATGATTTAAACCAAACCAGCTGAGATTTCCAATAATGCCTTTTACATCTGGGCCAAAGGCAAGACTATATCCCCATAAAACCCATTGCACACTAATAAGTGCCAGGATAAAAAAACTGTGCATAATGGTTGCAAGAACATTTTTCCGTCTGACAAGACCTGCATAGAAGAATCCAAGCGCTGGGGTCATAAGCATTACTAAGGCGCTTGATATAAGAATCCAAGCAGTATCACCGGAATTGATAGGAAGAGCTTCTGCAGTCATATGCTTAATAAAACTCAAAACGAAAAGTGTAAAGTGTAAAATAACAATTTAAAGTTTAAACTTTTTCAAAAAATAAATGTACTTTTAACTTTGCATTGTTATTCTGCGTTCTTAGCTTTTCACTTTACGCTTCTTATAAATCCTTAATTCCGGCTTCTATTTAGAAAGCATTCCACAATGCCTGGTTGGTAACTTCATGGTGATACACAATTTCAGAAGTTTTAATAAGTGTTCCTAAATCTTTAGGGCTTCTATCAGCAACTGCTTGCTTAAAACTTAGATATTTTTCAACATTCATTTCTCCTAGTACTTTCTTCATATGTGAAGAGTTTCTAAAAAGTTCTATTGCTTCATTGATAGTACCTGGTAAAACTTTTGCTTCTCCGTTTCTAACACTTACAGCTTGTTTTTTGCCCTCAATTCCTGTTGTGAAAAGCGTATATAACACAAGATATGGATTGGCATCAGGAGCAACTGAACGAACTTCTATACGGGCAGTGCGCTCATTTCCAACAGGAATTCTTATCATTGAACCTCTATCAATAGGGGATACTTTAATCTGATTTGGCGCTTCAAAATGTGGGTCAAGCCTTCGATACGCATTTACACTGGAATTTAAAACCAGACACATTTCAGATGCATGATTGAGAACTCGAGAGATGAAATCCCAGGCAGTTTCTGACAATTTTTCTTTGCCGTTTTTATCATAAAATATATTCTTCCCATTTTTTGCAAGTGAGATATTTGTATGCATACCGCTACCATTAATTCCCATGACAGGCTTTGGTAAAAAGGTTGCAGTCATTCCCATTTTATTTGCAACCTGCCTGCAGATTAATTTGTAAAGCTGGATATGATCTGCAGCGCGAAGAGCTTCAGTGTAGGAAAAATTCATTTCAAATTGTGATGGTGCAACTTCCGGGTGATCTTTTTCATTCTTAAAACCCATTGCGCGTTGTGCTTCTGCACATGCGTCAATAAATTGTCTGAGAGGATCTTGAGGTAATGAATGGAAATATCCGCCTCGTGTGATAAGACTAAATCCTGTTCGTTCATCAAACCGCTGTTCGGCATTGACTCCATCCATAATAAATCCTTCAATTTCTGCAGATGCAAAAGCTGTCAGTCCTTCTTTTTTCTTCAAGTCTCTTAAGTACTGTTGCAAAAGTCCCCTAAAATCTGATTTATATTGTCCGCCTTCACGGTTTAAGATATTGGCAAACATGATAACTTTTCCAGGACCAAAGATATCAGAAGGCAACCAGAAAAGACTTGTCCAGTCAATTTTAAGTCTCAAATCAGATTCGCGCTGTGCAGTAAATCCGCGGATTGAAGAACCATCAAACGTAAGATTATCTGATGAAGCAAGCATAAATTTCTTGTCATAATCAAGCATATGGAATCTTCCCTCCACATCTGAAAAACAAAGAGTAACAGCTTTTATTTGTTTTTCTTTCTCAAGATATTCACGGTATTCTACCTCTTGATCTTTGACAGAAACAGAATCACGTTTTTCTCGTGCCCGGAGATTTAATTCCTCAAGTTTGTCATAAGGAATATCAAGAAAATTTTTAAGTGGCATTGTGCCGTTTAAAGTCTCTTTTTTAAGTGTTGCGTTATTGTTCATAGTTTTATACCTACTCACCAATTGAAAATAGAATAAATTATTTAAAAAAACAAAAAAATGAAAAACTTTTTTGGAGACCGCGTTGTCACCGAACTGAGGACTTCTTTGTCCGGTTCTTCATCTTTGAAGATTAAGTCATTATAAAACGGAAATGAAATTTTTGTCAAGAGAGAAAAATTGGGTTATCTAAAGGAGTTGGCACATATTCAGTAAGATATGAGTATGTA
>CAZSWA010000019.1:0-31636 GCA_964610465.1 uncultured Gammaproteobacteria bacterium
CTAACTCCTAATGAGTTTTTAAAACAAGTGCCGGATTTTTAAGTGTACATACCGTCTTTTTTTAAGAAAAACAGGGTTATTATATGCAAAAATATACTTAGATAATTTATGATATAAATACTTGCTTTATTGATAAAATCTGCTACTCTAATATAGAGTATGAAAGTCCTTATAATTGATGATGATCAATCGATGTTGCAGCTTTGGGAAACTGTCTTCAAGAAAGAAGGGTTAGAAGTTATATCTATTTCATTGCCGAAAGTAGGTATAGACGAAGCAAAAAACCAGAAACCTGACATAATTCTTGTTGATCAAATAATGCCTGATATGAAAGGCAATGATCTACTAAAGATTCTGAAAGAAGACCCAGCTACAAAAATTATTCCTGTTGCAATTGTCTCAAATTACAATGATGAGAATTTAATGCGAGAAGCAATTGAAATAGGAGCAGTAGACTATATCCTTAAATATCAGGTTACTCCTCAGGATTTAGTTGCTAAAATAAAAGCTCTTTCTCGTTCTCCTAGCACAAGTTCATTGGGTTGAAGAGAAAGCTTTTTTTGGAATATACGTCTATTCAATATTGTATATGCAGAAGTAAATACATTATTGCCATTTCCCTCCTGGCCAACATTTAGAACCGCCATTGCCTTTTCTATGTATTTTTACTCCATGCATTTCTTGTGGGAAAGGTTTTCCAGCTTCCCGTTCAATATCCAATCGACGGCGTAACCTTTCAACGTACTCGTCAATCGTATAAAAACCTGTTTTACCGTTATCAAATTCAAGTGGGCTATATACTTCTTTCTTTCCGCGGTATTTTACTTCTCTAAATAAAGTTTCTGTTTTACCTATAGTATATTCTTCCTCTGCCATACTAAAATTTTAACAGATTAATAACCCATAGTCAATATTGTCTATTGTCTTGTTGACAAAAGAATTTATTGCTCCTACAATTAATATAACTCCTGTCCCTATATAAAAATTATGTCACAAGAGAGTGAAGTGCTAAGAGGAGTAGTCAGTACTTCTCAAACTTCCTTTGGAGTAAGATGCATAAATCTTCTTGAAAAAACACGTGCCTCAAAAATAAGAGAAAAACTCGTAGAAGATAGGAAACTAATCCTTGTGTTGTAAAAATATTGTGGTAATTCTTTTATGAGAGAAATAGAAAAATATATAAGCCCAAGATTAAGAGAAACTGAAATCAGTGATGCATGGTATCGTTTATTCACGCTGCCTTTTATGATGGAGCCTGATGTATTCTTTTTCCCGAATCAAAACAATTTTTTCAGCTTTTTATATAATTTAAATGAAAATAGTGATACTAATCCTTTTGTTATAGTTGACCAGCTTGATTACGCCGGGAGGATATGGTTACAAAAAGGATCACTTGCGATAAACAAAAAAGGGAAAGAAAGACCTACATTTAATGTACCTAATTATATTATTGTCGAAGATACATTCTTAAGAGTTCCTCCACCTAACCTAGTAGGAGCAAGTCGAAATTATGGTGAATTTGTTCCATTGGAAAATCCGAGACAAGATACAAAGCTGGTTAAACCAGTTCTGAGTCGAGAACATGAAGAATTATTTATAGACGCAATAAATATCTTTACTCAAGAAGGGAGAAGAAGATCTCAAAATACTCCAGATTCTCAATGGGATCTAAGAAAAGCCAAAATTATTGGAAAACAAAAAATATGAAAGTTATAACATTGACAAAAGATACGATTACTTCTACAATAAAAATAACTCCTGCCCCGTACTATTAAAACTATGTTAGTTGAGAGTGAAGTCCAGAGAGGAACTTCTCCAGAAGCAAGAAGAGTAAAACTTCCAGAAAGATCACGCGCTTCAGAAATATCAAATTTTCTCCATCAACGAGTATTTGGACAGGATGAAGCATGTGATGCTATTGCCAATAAAGTTCTCAGTGCTCAAGAATACCCAAGACCAGGAAAGCCTAAAGGAGTAATTTTTGGAGTAGGACCAACAGGAGTTGGAAAAACTGAATCAGCGATTGCACTTGCAAAATACCTTCATGGGAAAGATTGGGAAAGACATTGTAAGATAATTAATGGTACAGAATTTCAAGAGAAGCATACAATGACAAGACTACTTGGGGCTCCACCAAGTTATGTCGGGTATGGGGATCCTCCGCTAATTGATAGTAAATTTTTGTCTCAAAAAGATACTGTCATTGTTTTTGACGAAGTAGAAAAAATGCATCCAGATATACAGAGGATACTTCTTCCTATATTAGATAAAGCAAAAGCAGAAGTAAGTGAATCAAGTGGTACAAGCTTTAGGGGTTCCCAGGTAACACAAAAAACCACGCTAAACTTTGAAGAATCTTATGTTTTTATGACATCTAATATCGGAGCAAGAGAAATAAACGGTCAACAAACTGGTTTTTTGCCTACTTCAGAAAACGACAGGAAAAAACTTGCAGTCTCAGAATATAAAAAATATTTTCAAGGAATCCCTGAGCTTAGAGGAAGAATTGGCGATGATAATGTAATAGTATACAACAAACTTTCCCACAGCGCTCTTAAACATGTAGTAGGCAAGTTTATTAGTGATATTAATGAAGAACAACAAAGATTACCTCGGCAAAATCCGCTACAAGTTGAAATAGGAGCAGTAAACTGGATTTTAGCACGAGCAAATACTGAAGAGCTAGGAGGACGCGAAATTGGAAATGTTATTGATAGATTTATAGTACCTAAAGCTGCTGAAGTTAAACTATTAGAGAATGTGAATAATGGTGATACTATCTCAATTAACTATAATAAGTATGCAGACCCTGAGGAACAATGGGAGTTTACTCTACTTTCAGCAGACGAAGCAACTTTACAGGTACTTGCAAAAAAACCTGATTCTCAAAGACAAACTACCATAGCTGAATTTTTTAAAAGTAAATTTAATAAAATAAAAAACATGACACCTAGAGAAAGAGATATATTCTTGGCAAAAACACAAATAAGTATTGAGCTTGCTTCTGCCGGCCTTGTTGTAATCATGAGTGCGTATGAATTAGGCTCTAGAGTAAAAAAAGATAAAAAATAATCTACTTATGCTTGAACAAAACTGCTCTTTTCATCTATAATACTTCTTATGTTCAAGCCTGTTTCACCAAAAGTTGATTTTCCGCAACTTGAGGAAGCGATTTCTGAGTATTGGAAAACCAACAAAACATTTGAAAAATCAGTTGAGTCACGGCCAGTACACAAACGCTGGGTTTTTCTTGATGGTCCGCCATTTGTGACAGGCATGCCACATTATGGTTCGCTTCTTTCATCTCTTCCCAAAGATGTATTTGGCCGGTATTACACAATGAAAGGATATCGAGTGCCTCGAGTGTGGGGATGGGATGGACATGGTCTCCCAATTGAGAACAAAGTGGAAAACGAATTAGAAATTGTACGCAAAAAAGATATTGAAGAAGTAGTGGGAATAAAAAAGTTCATTGAAGAATGCAAGCACTATGTCAATGTTGTATCAAGTGATTGGGAATGGTATATCGATAGAATTGGCCGCTGGGTAGACTTTAAAAATGCTTACAAAACGTGGGACAAAGATTACATGGAGTCTGTCATCTGGGTATTTAAACAAATGTATGACAAAGGTTATGTCTACAAAGGCCTTCGGGTATCTTTGTATTGTCCTCATTGTGCAACACCAATCTCAAATTTTGAAGTTGCGATGGATGCTGATAACTATAAAGAGATAACCGATGCAGCAACTACCTATAAGTATCAGCTTAAAGATCAAAAAAATACATATATTCTTGCCTGGTCAACAACTCCCTGGAACAAAATAGTAACTCCTGCATTAGCAGTCAATCCAAAATTTGACTATGTAAAAGTAAAACAAGGAAATGAATTTTATATTCTCGCAAAATCAACGATAAAGATGCTTACGCCTGAGCCAAAATACGAAATTGTTGATGAATTTAAAGGCTCAACGCTTGTCGGCAAACACTATGTCCCTCATTATGATTACTACCCGATAGAGCCAGGAGAAAAAGCATTTGTGATTATTCCGGGTGATTTTGTAACTGCTGAAGAAGGTACAGGAGTGGTGACTATCGCAGCCTATGGTGAAGAAGACTTAAAAGCCATGAAGGAGCACAATATTCATATTGAAATGCATCTTGATGAGGAGGGAACTATCAAAAAAGATGTGCCAAAGTTTGGCGGCATGTATTATCTGAAGGCCAATAAAGCAGTAAATCAGGATTTAAAAGATAGGGGACTTGTCTATAAAGATCAGGATTTACCACACAATGTGCCTCTTTGCTGGAGATGTCATACAAGACTTTACTATGCACCAATTGATGCATGGTATGTAAATGTGCAGCAGTTAAAACCCCTTCTTATCAAAACAAATGAGGATATTAACTGGTTTCCAAAACACTTTAAATATGGAAGATTTTTAAAAAGTCTTGAAAATGCACCAGACTGGAATATCTCTCGCAATAGATATTGGGGAAGTCCGGTTCCTGTATGGGAATGTGAAAGTTGCGATGCACGATATGTTCCAGGTTCAATTAAAGAGCTGGAAGATACATCAGGACAAAAGATTGAAGACCTTCACAAGCCCGAGATAGACAATGTGTTTGTTCCTTGCAAAAAATGTCATGGAAAGATGAAACGGACTCCTGAGGTACTTGATAGCTGGATAGAAGCTGGAAGTGCGTCCTTCGCAGAAAGACACTACCCCTTTAATAAAAAATGGAAACTTGAAGAATTTTTTCCGCCGGACTTTATTGCCGAGTATACAGGACAAATTAGAGCCTGGTTTTATGTGTTGCATGTCATTGGTGCTGCCTTATACGAGTCGCAAGCATTCAAGAATGTAGTTGTTGAAGGAGTAATTCTTGGGACAGATGGCAGGAAAATGAGTAAAAACTTCAAAAACTATCCAGACCCTGCTGAAATGCTCAAAAAATACGGCGGGGACGCATTACGTTTATATCTGCTTGGATCACCTATTATGCATGGTGAAGATATTATTATTTCAGAGGAGCAATATCGCAACCAAGTCAGGGGAATGATGCTTATTGTATGGAACATATATAACTTTTTTGTCACATATGCCAATGTAGATAAATGGGATAAAAAGCAGATAGGAAATCACAAATTGCAGACAGAAAACATATTGGATATGTGGATTCTCTCACTTTTGCATGAGTTAATCACTGATGTAACAAAAGATTTAGACTCTTTTGATACCATGAACGCGATAGCGCATGTGCAACAGTTCGTAACTGATTTATCAACCTGGTATATCAGACGAAGCCGGGATAGAGTTGGTCCATCAGCAGAAGACGAAAAAGACAAACATGCATTTTATGAAACCTGTTATACTGTTTTAACTACTCTTTGCAAAGTTATGGCACCTATCACGCCATTTTTATCAGAAGAAATTTACCGCAATCTGACTGGTGAAGAATCAGTACATTTGACTGATTGGCCAGAAACAACCCATATAGCAAAAAGTCATGATAAAAACTTGATTGCAGATATGGAAATTTTGAGAAAGATTGTAGAAACAGGACATGCTGCAAGAAAATTAAAACAATTAAAAGTGAGACAACCTTTGCATTCAGCAACCATTACGACAAATACAAAAGAGCTAGGAAAAGATTTTGAACAACTTATCAAAGATGAATTAAATGTAAAAAATCTTATATGGAAAAAAGTGAATAAAGAAAATGAAGAAAATCATACACTCTCTGTCTCAGTAGAATTTGATGATGAGATTACTCCAGAACTTCGGGCAGAAGGAGAAGCACGGGAGATTGTCAGAAGTATTCAGGAAGAGCGAAAGAAGTTAGGGACCAGAATTGATGAAAAAATACAGGTAACCCTTGCTGATTGGCCTAAGGAATTTGAAGAATATATCAAACGCAATGCGCTTATTGGAACTTTAGCAAAAGGCGTTTCATTTGAAGTCAAACGAATAGCATGAAGCGGAATTTCAGACTGGACTGGTGGCTTATTGCTCCTGTTACTGTCCTTGTTTTATTGAGCTTAACTGTTCTTTTCTCAGTGAATGCTGCATATTTCAGAAGTCAGTTAGTATCTCTGGTTGTTGCAGTCGTTGCCTTTCTTTTTTTCTCACAAAGTGACTATACATTCTTTAAGCAAATAGAAAAACCCTTATATATAGTGTCCCTCATTTTACTTTTTATCGTACTTGGAATAGGTATTGAAAGTCATGGTGCGGTGCGATGGCTTGATATTTTTGGTGTACGATTACAATTTTCAGAAATTCTAAAACCTTTTCTTGCTTTAGTTCTTTCTTCTTTTATTGTAAGAGAAAGTACTCCATCATTTAAGTCATTCTTCCTTTTCTTTGTACTTTTACTTCCTGTACTTCTTTTTATCTTTCTTCAGCCTGACTTGGGTAATGCACTCATTTATGCCTTTGTCGCATTTTTAACAATATTTATTGCCGGTTTTCCATTATTTTGGTTTGGCGTATTATTGATTCCTGTAATCCTGTTTTCTCCAATTGTATGGACTATGCTTCATCAATATCAAAGACAGCGTATTCTTACTTTTCTCCACCCGTCGCATGATCCTTTAGGTGCTTCCTATAATGCAATTCAGGCAATTATTGCCGTTGGTTCAGGTACATTTCTTGGTAAAGGATTAAGTGAAGGTACTCAATCAGGGCTCAAATTTCTACCTGAAGGGCATACAGACTTTATTTTCGCGACCCTTTCAGAAGGGTTAGGATTTATAGGAGCAACACTTGTGATATGTGCTTTGGCATTTTTATGCTATCGGATTTTTATCATTTATATGGCTGCCAAAGACCCGTTTGCCAAGGTATTTTCAGCCTGCGCATTTTGCTTTTTTCTCATCCAATTCTTCATCAATATAGGCATGAATATAGGCTTTTTGCCTATTGTTGGAGTTACATTACCATTTGTTTCTTTTGGAGGCAGTTCTCTTCTTTCAAGCTTCATTTTCCTGGGTATACTTTCATCTATCAGTATTGCAAATAGAAATAGGGAAGTGCTGGAAATAAGATGAGTATTTTGCTATAATCTTACCTACATATGAAGTATGCAGTAATTGAAACCGGTGGCAAGCAATACAAAATCACAGAAGGAGCTGTTATTGAAGTTGAACAGCTTGCAGATGCAGAGCCAGGCAAAGAAATAATATTTGAGAAAATCCTTCTCTATACTGATGAGGATGGAGTAAAGATTGGAACTCCTGCTCTTACAGATGTCGCAGTAGTCGCCAAAATCCTGGAAAATGTAAAAGGCAAAAAAATCCGTGTCGGCAAATTTAAAGCAAAAGCGCGTTTCAGAAGAGTACAAGGACATAGACAACATTTGACCCGCATACAAATCGCACGCATTGGACATACAAAAGAAACGAAGAAAGAAACTTCACAAGAAGCCAAACCGAGAGCAAAAAAAGCATAATCTTGACAATCGAAAGGGCTATCCTATAAAATAGTTTAAATTAGCGAGGTAAGACAATGGCACATACAAAAGCACAAGGTTCAGTAAAAGGTAACAGAGACTCAAATCCCAAACAGCGTGGGGTAAAAGTATATGGTGGAGATACCGTTATAAACGGCAATATCATCGTACGTCAAAAAGGTACAAAATTCTTTCCTGGAGATGGAGTTTCTATGGGTAAGGATTTTACCCTCTACGCACTTCGAGCAGGAGTAGTACATTTTAAGACTCTTAGAGGTAAAAAATATGTAGAGGTTTTACATGGATAATTTTGCTGTCGACAAAATATACGAACTTGAGACTAATCAATTACAGTCCAATCCTCTCCAACCCCGTGGTGTTATCACACCAGATTCTTTAACCGATTTAGTTGAATCTATCCGCGAACAGGGAATTCTTGAACCTATTGTAGTTGCCAAAACACCAGCCGGTTACCAGATTATTGCAGGGGAAAGGCGATGGAGAGCTGCAAAATTACTCGGTCTTGCAAAAGTTCCAGTAATTGTCAAAGAAACAACTCCACAGGGGATGCTGGAAATGTCCATTGTTGAAAATGTACAAAGAGAAGATCTCAATCCTATTGAACGAGCACTTGCATATAAAAGACTTATTGATGAATTCGGACTTGGTACGACAGAAGTTGCCAAACGCGTCGGAAAAAGCGTTCCTGCAGTTTCAAATACCATACGTCTTCTTTCTCTTCCTGATGCAATAAAAGATGCACTGGTTGCAGGAGTAATTACAGAAGGTCATGTGAGACCACTTTTGTCACTCGGAGATACAAAATTAATGCTTGAAGTATTTAAGAAAATTCTTCGGGACAATTATACTGTTCGTCAAACAGAAGAACTTGCACGAAAAGTGAAAGGCGAGATACAACAGAAAGAGCCGATATCCAGGAAGGAGAGACTTTGGGTTCCAGAGCAGGACGAAATGGCAAAGCAAATACAGGACAAATATTCAGTAGATAAAGTTGCAATCTTTCAATCAAGCAAGTTGGCAAGAATCACGATCGTTGTAAAGGGAACACCTGAGTTAACTTCTGAGAAATTAAAGCAAATCCACAAAATATTAACCAGTTAATTATTTACCATCAAAAGGATTTTTAACCAGCCTCATTCTATTAAAAGGCCAATAAACAAAGAAAGATTTGCCTATTACAGCAGCTCGCGTTACAAAACCCCATTCCCGTGAATCAGAGCTGTAAGGTCTGTTGTCACCAAACACAATATATTCATTAGGAGGTACTGTGACTGGTTGTTCATCTTTTATCGTTGCACCTCCATATGTTTTGACATCAATGTTTAAATATCCGCTTTCATCAAGTTTCTGATTATTCACATAGACATCGCCATCTCTAAGTGTTATTATATCTCCCGGTAAGCCAATAACCCGTTTAATATAATCTTTTTCTTTGTCGTTGGGAGCCTTAAAGACAATCACATCTCCTCTTTTGAGATTCTCAAAGCGTAAACTTATAAGATTTGTCAAAATATATTCTTTATTTTGAAATGTAGGATACATAGAATCTCCACTTACCTGAAAAGGTCTAAAAAAGAAAATATAGATTACAAGAAAAATTGATGCTGCAAGGAGAATAGTTTGAAGTGTGTCGAGGAAAAACGCATAAATTTTTTTGATAATTTCCATGTCTTTTATTATGGCAGGTTCGCTCTATTTGTCAATCTATGTTGTTTTTGATAAGATAATTCAGATTGAATGAGTCCGTAGCTCAGCGGTAGAGCGCTTCGTTCACATCGAAGATGTCAGAGGTTCAAATCCTCTCGGGCTCACATAGGTTCAGGCGAGTTTGAGATCTGGGAGAAAAAAATGACAATTAACAAGAAAAAGCTTTCATTAGCACTTCTTCATAATACATATTTTGTTCTAAGACATGGGAGAAGTCTTGCCAACGTGCAAGACATTGTGCTAAGTGATCCAAAAGATGGAATTGTCAGTTATGGCTTAGCAGAAGAAGGAAGACAACAAGTAAAAGTATCCGTTACTCAAGCAAAAGCAAATAAAGTTTTGGATGGCACTACCATTATCGTATCTTCAGATTTTGCAAGGACAAAAGAGACAGCTGAAATTACCAAAACAATTCTTGGAGTTCAGGAAATTTTTTTTACTCCCAAATTAAGAGAACGATGGTTTGGCAAATGGGAGAAAGCAGATAGCAGCAGTTATCAAAAAGTGTGGGATGACGATATCCTTAATCCTCATCACAAAAATCATGATGTAGAAAGTACTTTTGAAGTTTTGGAAAGGACTCTATCTTTGGTAGGAGAACTTGAAGAAAAATATAAGGGGAAAACTATTGTGCTTGTATCTCATGGTGATACCTTACAGATTTTACAAACTGCATTTGTTGGAGTACAGCCTTCACATCATCGACATATTACCCCAATCCAGACTGCAGAGGTAAGAAAACTAGAGGTAAAGACCAAAAGAAGTAAAAACTTATAAACAAACTTCTCACAAGAGTTTATTCATACAAACTCTCAATATCCCGTACTCCTCCAAAGGCAATTCTATCAATAATAGTCTTATCCATATCCATCATAAGTGCTGGTGTGATGACAAATTCGCCGTATCTATCATTAATCTTATCAAGCGCGTCTGACAGTTTCCTTTTGCGATTTGCGTTTACATCAAACATATCAAGCTGTACAGAAGTTGCGACTCGCAGATGGAAACAACTTACTGCCAAATTTCTGACAGGTTTTTTCTCAGGTTGTTGAGTGAGAAGCCAGTGTGCTTTTACAAACAATTCTTGTGTCGTATACATTGGTATATCAAATGTTTTGCTTTCCTGCCAGTAGGTGCCGTCTGCATAAAGACATGACACATGAATTCCTTTCGCAGTAAAGCCTGCATTTCTTATCCTTCGTCCCATTTTTTCAGTAAGCTTCATAAGAAGACGCGAGAGGTCTTTCATATTCGCAGTAAATTTCGGTAGAGCATACGAGTGTCCATAACTTTTGCGTTCAAAATCCACTGAATCAATCTCATGTCCCCGAAGTCTTACATACCAGTAATATCCGCAAATACTGCGAAATACTTTTTTCCAAAGTGTTTCAAGCGGAGTATTGAGAAAATCTACAGGAGTTAAAATCCTATTGATATTAAGTCTTGCCTGATAATGTACATTGATACCGCATAAATCCATAAGCTTGACACTGTTATACACATCAAGAAGATTTTCATGCGTTATTACATCAAGTCCATCAGGTTTATGGAGGGATGCACCCAGCTTGGCAAGGAATCGGTTAGTTGATATCCCAATGCTGCAGGAGATCCACTCGCCAATTTCCTGTCGCATCCTTTGTTTTATTTCTTTTGCAATTCCAACTAAGTCTTTTTTAAACAATACCCGCGATTCTGTAAAATCAAGTACAGCCTCATCAATTGATTTTGGTACAACAGATGGAGAATAATCACTAAATATTTTTCGAAATTGCATATGTACTGTTCTATACTTGGGCGGATCAGGAGGACGGACGATGACGCTTCTATAAATACGTTGTGCATCTGCAACAGTCATTCCCATTTTGATACCCAGTTTTTTGGCTTCAATAGAGGGTGAGAGAATAAAACCTCTGGGACTAATATATGCAGCAATTACTACCGGTTTATTTCTCAAGTGGGGATATGCCTGCTGTTCAACTGTAGCAAAACAGGAATTTAGGTCAATATGCATGATAAAAGGAGGGGTGGTATTAATTGGCAGTTCCATCTGTTACCTCCTCAAGTGTCCAGTGCAGGGTTTCAGTATCAAGACAAAGCCTGAAATCAAGATTACCGTCAGTGACTGAGAAGTAATGAAGCAGGGTTCTTCCTTGGCGTACCGTATGATGGAATCCAAGCTTTATAATAGTATAGACTTTCCCTTTCCATTTTATTTTTTTAGGTAATACTGTGCCTTTTACCCTATCGTACACAGTAATTACGCTTACTTTTTCGTTAATATACTCATTCATAGTATTTATTGAATTTGCTCGCTATAAACTTTTTCTTGGATCCGGATGTAGCACCTTTTATTTCTCCATCTGGTCATCGTCACCTTGTCGTCCTACGAAAAAGCTTATAGCTCGCAATTTTATCTAGAAGAATAACTACTTATTAGTTCAAAGGATAACTTAGTGATACTTACGAATGACAGAAATTACCACTCCTCCAATTTGAAGACTCTGTTTGGGATGAATGATAGGATAATTGGAATTTGCAGGAACGAGCGCGATTTTCCCATCCTTTTTATGAAAATATTTTACTGTCCAATCATTATCTACGCATGCAGCAACTACGTCACCATTTCTGGGTTGTCTATTTTTTTCAACTATCACAATATCTCCATCCTGAATTCCTTCCTCTATCATAGAATCTCCTTTGACTATCAAAGAAAAAATTGCTCCCGGTAAGTCAAGAATATACTGATACAAATCAATACTTTCGTCACTTAAACTATCTGCTGGTGAGGGATAGCCTGCATGAACTATCCCTAATTTTGGTATTTGGAATAATCCTTTGGGAAAGAGTTTACCCTTCTCATCTTTCCCCAAGAATCCGGCCTCTATCAGTTTTTGTGCCCAGCGGAAACTATTTTTCTTGGATTTAAGTCCTAATAAAGTATTTAATTCAGAATATGAAGGCAAACGCCTTTGCTGCAAATAAAATTTTCGAAGTAACTTTACTGCTTCTTCAATACTCATACTACTTATATACTATATAGGAAACAATCGTTTCCTGTCAAGGAGGTAGATTACAACATCAGGAGATTTTACATCTTTGGATGAAAAAGGTATACTATTTACCTAAGAAAACCGATGAATCAAAGTTACGAGAAATTTATCACTTTTATTTTCATACTGCTCATTTTTTTTATTATTTCAAATCTTATATTATCATTTTACAACATTAACAGGCTGCATGATGAAGATTACTGGCTTATGCATGCTGATAAGGTAAAAATTGAACTCAAAAATGTCTACATTGATATTCTGGAAGCTGAAAGTAGTGTAAGAGGATATACAATAACAGGAGATAACAATTTTATACAAAGATATAAAAAAACTGTACCTTCGCTTAATGGTCATATTACTAAATTAAAAAATCTCACTTCTGATAACCCAACTCAACAAAAAAATATTTCTGTATTGAAAAACGAAATAGATGGACGGGTAGGATATTTAGACCAACTCATCAAAACGAGACAGGCTGAAGGAAATACATTTACTATGCCATTGTCTATAGTTGGTAAAGGAAGAGCTACAATGGATAAGATTAGTCAAATGATTGATACAATGAATTTTCAGGAAGACAATTTGCTTATCATGAGAGAACAAGCAACTATAAAAAGTTATAGTATTTTGTATATTACGACATTGGTAGCAGATATTCTGGATTTATTATTTATTGTCTTCATTTTTATTACGGTGAGGAATGAACTTGAAAGAAGAGAAGCATTGGAGAGAAATAAAGATCAGTTTATTGCACTCGCAAGTCATGAACTCAAGACACCTGTAACCAGTCTTAAAGTGTACACTCAATTACTTGGTCAGGAAGCAAAAAAAGTAAACTACAAAATGGGTTCACAACTACTTCCCAAAATGGAAGTACAAATTAATAAACTTACCAATTTAGTAAATGATTTTCTTGATCTTTCAAGAATCCAAACAGGAAAATTAAAATATCGTCAAGAGTGGTTCAGTATCAATAATCTAGTAAAAGATGTTACAGAAAGTATCCAGCAGGTATATCATGAATATAAGATAATAATAAAAGGAACTACACGCAAAAAAATCTATGCAGACAAAGAGAGAATAAGTCAGGTTATCATCAATCTTCTTACCAATGCTGTTAAGTATTCTCCCAATAAAAAACGCATAATAGTACGGCTGAAAGATATGAAAAATGCGGTACAGGTAAGTGTACAGGATTTTGGCATGGGAATTCCGAAAAAAGAACAGGTAAAAATATTTGACAGATTTTATCAGGCAAAAAGAAAAGATAAGAATACAATGACATATCCTGGTCTTGGCATCGGATTATTTATCTCAAGGGAAATAGTGAAAAAACACAACGGTACATTACGGGTAGATAGTATTGAAAGGAAAGGAACAACCTTTTCTCTTACACTTCCAGTACACCCATCCTTTGGTAAATAGCCGCAAGTCAAAATATTCTATTACTGCTAAAATTGATTCTATCCTGTCTACTCTGATAGAATATCAATATCATGAGAATTTTAATTGCTACTGAGACCTATCCTCCCAATGTGAACGGTGCAGCACTTGCTACCTACAGGATGGCTCGGGGACTCTACAAAAGGCACAATGAGGTATTTGTGCTCGCTCCATCACCTTCTTTTAAGGATTATAAAAGCAATGAAGATGGTATTACTGTATATAGACTAAGGTCAATTCTGGTCCAAAAAGCTCAGGATTTTCGAGTTTCCCCTCAGCCTCTTCATTATCGGGAAGTAAACGCAATTATAAAAGAAGTAAATCCTGATATTATTCATATCAATAATCCTGGTTTTATTTCTCAGACTACAATGCATATTGCTCATGAAAAACATATTCCAATAGTCGGCACGAGCCATTTTATGCCTGAGAATCTTGTGCATTATCTTCATCTTCCCGATCCAATAGAAAAATTAGTAAACAGCCTTATATGGAAACAATATGCAAGGTTTTATGGAAAACTTGATTTAATCATTTCACCAACTCAGACAGCTGCCAATCTTCTTATACGCTCAGGTGCAAAAAATAAGATACTTGTTATTTCAAATGGCATTGACCTTACCAAATTTTCACCTCTTAATGAAGGCAGTTATTTGAAAAAGCGATATGGTTTGCCTGAAAAAATAACATGTCTTTTTGTTGGTAGACTTGATAAAGAAAAAAACATCGATGTATTTCTCAAAGCAGTAGCACTTATTAAGCACAAGTTAGATTTTCATACAGTTGTAGTTGGTAAAGGCGCAGAGGAGGAAGACCTTAAGAATTTGGCACAAGAACTTGGCATATCTGATTGTGTTACTTTTACTGGATATCTTCCTGAAGAAGATTTGCACAATATTTATAAAGTCGGTGATGTATTTATTATGCCTGGTATCGCAGAACTTCAGAGTTTGGTGACTATGGAGGCAATGGCGTGCGGTTTACCTGTTATAGGTGCCAATGCAGTTGCACTTCCTCATCTTATTCATGACCAAAGAAATGGTTTTTTGTTTGAGCCTGGGAATGAAAAAGATTTGGCAGATAAATTATATATAATTTTACAGAACAAAGAATTACGAGAAAAAATGTCAAAAGAAAGTCTTGAAATGATAAAAGAACATGATGTAGACCGAGTAATGGATAGAACAGAAGAAGCGTACAGAGAAGTAATAGAAGAGTATAAAAGGAAAAATAATTTGATTCCTGACAGAAGAATGATTACCCAAATCAAAAGACTCAGAAACCTCTCTCTTCCAAAACTTTTGAAAGAAAGTATAAGCGAGTAACATGTTAGTGTTGAACTGATGGAAAAGTTTATGAAATCAGCGGATTTGGGAGAATATTTTTTCTCTTAACTTCTTAGATGATTAATATCATTAGTAAGAATTTCCAGATGGATTTTCATCTAGCCCTCCAAGTATATATACATTATTTTGGTTTTCTGCTATTGAATGAAAGATTAAAGGACTTGGTACCTGGTTAGAATCAGAAAGCCAATTTAATAAATTACCGTTCGAAGTAATCGCTGCTGAAATTGGTCCATATTTACTTTGACCTGTAGTTGCAGATCTACCTATAGTAAATAATCTGTTTGCAAAAGAAAAAGATACGTGACTCGCTAGCAAATAGGATAAAGGTGTTGTAGAAGAGTAAGTTCCAACTATATCAGTAGCAAAAATAGTCTGAGAAAAAAACGAAGAACAAAAAAATAATCCAATGAATATTATGATATTTACAAGTATTTTGCTTAATACTTTTTGCATACATTTTAGTATAATGCTATAAATGGATAAAGTGTCAAGAGACAAGTTATTAAAGTATTATTAAAACTAAATAGTTATGGTACTAAAAAATAAAAATAAAGAGACTGACTACGAAAAGTTCCATAAAAATCCTTCTATTCAAACATATATAATTACAAGAAATAATTTTACTTATAAAATTATTTTGGAAATTATAGATAAATATTTAAACTCTACCAAGAAAATATTAGACATAGGATGCGGAGTTGGTACATTGTCTTTATATTTAGCAAATAAAGGTAACTCTGTTGATGGTATAGATATATCAAATAACGCCATTAAAGCATGTAAAGATAGTGCAAATATTTTAAAGCTAAATAAGAATACTAATTTCCGTGTAATGAAATTTCCTGAACAAATACCAAATAAGAAATTTGACTTCATTTTATTTATTGAAGTAATTGAACATTTAGAAAATGATCAGCTAGCATTAAAGAAAATATTTACTCTTCTTAAAAAAGGTGGCATTGTTATATTATCTACCCCTTCAAGAAATGCTCCTTTATATAAGTTAGGATTAGCCAGTAAATTTGATAAAGAAGTTGGTCATTTAAGAAGATATACTGTTGATGAATTAGAAAGTAAATGTAAAAAAGTAGGTTTTGAAGTAATAGAAATAAAAAAAACTGAAGGCTTAGTAAGAAATTTTTTGTATCTTAATCCACTCGCAGGAAGGTTTATTAGATTTATCAAATTTTTTATGGTTGATGTTGTTTTATTTATTGATACTATATCATTAAACTTATTTGGGGAATCAGATATATTTTTGATACTAAGAAGACCGCTATGAAAATTTTGTTTTTCTCCCGTTTATTTTATCCCCATATCGGTGGTGTTGAGAAGCATGTATTGGAAGTAGGGAAGAGATTAGTGGAAAAAGGACATAAAGTTGTTGTAGTTTGTGAGAAAAATCCAAATTATCAGAATGATAGGTCAATTGATAAAGAGACAGGTTCAATAGATGGGATAAAAATTTATAGAATACCTGTTAACAATGAAAATAGGTTCAAAAAATTCATTATTTGGCAATGGTTGCGGAAGAATAGAGAATTAATTAATGATGCGGATATAGTACATTGCCATGATGTATTTTTTTGGTATCTTCCTTTCAGGTTTCTATATCCTAAAAAACCTGTATATACTACATTTCATGGATATGAAGGTTTCCCCATCTCTAAAAAAGCAATACTTATCAGAAAAATTTCTGAAAAATTATCATTAGGAAATATTTGTATAGGAGACTTTATAAAAAAGTGGTATAGTACAAAACCGACTTATGTTTCATATGGAGGGATTAATAAAACGCAAAAAGAAAAACAGAAAATACAAAATAAAAACTCAAAACTAAAAATAATTCTAATAGGTCGTTTGGAAAAAGATATTGGAGTATTAGATTATTTAAATGCGCTCAATACTTTGAAGACTAAGAGAATGCCATTTGATTTTACTGCATATGGTGATGGTACTTTGCGAAAAGATATTGAAAAAGTTGGTAAGGTAGAAGGATTTGTAAATGATGTAGAAAAGTCATTACAAAATACTGATATCGTTTTTGCATCATCTTATCTTACTATGCTTGAGGCATTGAGTTTCAAAAAAATTATTATTGCAGTGTTTGATAATCCTTTGAAAGAAGATTATTTACGGATGTCTCCATTTGCCAGGTATATTTTTATTTGTAAAAATGCAGACGAAATAGTTTCAGTAGTAGAATCTATTAGAAAAGATACTTGGAAAACTCAGACTATGATTGAGAATGGAGCAAAATGGGCAGAAACACAGACTTGGGATTCTGTTACAGAGGTATATTTGAAATTATGGAAAAGAGTAAGAAATTGAAATAAGAATCTCTATTTTTAAGTAGATTTTTTAAAAGATAGAATGCTAAAGAAGTGAGGGGGAGATATAAAATGACTAATTTCATATATCATTGAGTTATCATTTCTCATCAATTATAATAATCCAATGATTAGACAGTATGCGTTACTTTCACTATTCCTCTCATTTTTTATATTAATATCATATTTATATCATGGATTGATAACTCCACCGCCACTAGGAGACAGTCATGACTACCATATGCCAATCGCCCGGGATTATCTCACTGGAACAGTTTTCAATATACCAAGCTCAGTAAATCCATATATAAATTTCCCCGGTGCTTCGGAGTCGATACTTGCTTTTTTTATTTTGCTTCATATTCCTGTTACTTGGTTTTGTGTTTTGGGATGGGTCACACTCTTTCTTCTCTTGAGAAAAATGGGCCTACATTTTAATCTGGGAAATGAATTGTCTTTGATTTATGCAACTGCTTTTACCTCTACTTTATCTGTGTTGCGAGAAATGGATACTCAGAGTATAGACGTGTGGATGGCAGTCTGGTTTGTTCTTCTTATTCTATTATTAGAAAGTCCCAAAAAAAATTTTGGATATTTTTTATCTTTGGGTTTTGTATTTGGTATGCTTGTAGGGTCAAAATATACAGGGATTTTTTATATGCTTATTTTATTAGCGGTATATGGATTACGCATTGTTAAATTACTTAATTGGTCCAATATAATTGGTTTCCTGGTTCCTTTCTTACTAATTGGCGTAAGTTGGTATGTGAGGAATCTTATTGCACGGGGAGATCCACTATATCCAATTCCTTTTCTGTTTTTTCCAGGCGATAAACATATTGAAAGTATCTCAAATTTTATTTTATGGAAAGAAATACTAAGGGGTCATTGGATAATTATCTTTGTAGCGCTTATTTCTGAGTATCTTATATGGGGTTTATCTTTTATTCTTTTTTTGGTTCTATTTGTAATGAATTTAAAAAAGAGATTTATTGATGTCACAACCTCAAGGGTATTCTGGCTTTGTTTTCTCCTGTTCATTTGTGCGTTTTTTATGTATTCTTTCAAACCTACTGATTACCATTTTGTTGTATCAAACATGAGGTACATCTACTCTCTAATTATTATGCTTATGCTTTCCCTTTTTATAATAGCAAAAAAATTCAAATTGGTTCAAGAAATCACACTTTTTGCCATACTTAATTCAATTTTCGCTGTTTCTTATATCATTTATCATCCAAAACTCATCATTATTTATTTTGTTATTGCTTCGCTTATTTATCTAAAAGGGAAAAAGTATCTCGAGCGGTTTATCTCAGGAGTTTCGTAATGGATATACATATAGAGCATAATCATTCCAGAATGAGCGAAAAGCTTTTGGCCACATTTTTTAAAGTTGAAGAAACACACTGGTGGTGGATAGGAAGAAAAAATATAATAAAATCGCTGTTAAATGCAAAACGCGTAAGAAGTAAAAATATTATTTTAGATGCGGGTTGTGGGACAGGTTCAAATATTATTTTTTTCAATCAATTTGGGACAACATATGGAATTGATATCTCACCTATAGCAACTAAATTTTGTCAAATAAGAGGAATCAAAAATGTAGTAACGGGTGATGTTTCAAAACTCCCTTATAAAAACAATTTTTTTGATATCGTATCTTGTATGGACGTATTAGAACATATAGAAAATGAGGAAAAAGTAATCAAAGAAATATTTAGAGTATTAAAGCCAGGAGGGGAGCTATTATTAACTGTTCCTGCTCTTCCTTTCCTTTTTTCAAAGCACGATAATGCGCAGGGACATTTTAGAAGATATAACCGGAAATATCTAAGAAAGATGCTCTTATTATCTGGATTTGAAGAGGAGCGAATATCATACTTTAATACGCTTCTTTCTTTTCCTATTATTATACTTAGGCTTTTATCAAAATTTGAATCTTTTTCCAGTCTTGCAGATTTCGACGCAAAAATGAATTACGATATTTACAAAGCTCATGTTTTTAATAATCTTCTTACTTCTATTTTTTCTTTAGAAGCAAAGATATTAAAAAGAATGGATCTTCCTTTTGGAGTTTCCATAGTAGCATTTTATAAAAAACCAAAATAAATGAAATAAACTTGTGAAAATTTCTTTTATTACAACAGTTTTTAATGAGGAAAAAACGATTGGGCAGTTTATCGATTCAGTTTTACAACAAACTAAACTTCCTGATGAGATTGTTATTGTTGATGGAGATTCATCTGATGATACAGTTTTAAAAATTAAAAATCTAAGTTCTCGACTCAGCTTGAACAAGACTAACTTTAAACTTTTAGTAAAAAAGGGAAATAGGTCTATAGGAAGGAATGAGGCGATAAAAAATGCGACAGGAGAGATTATTGTTTGCTCAGATGCTGGAAATATTTTAGATAAAGATTGGATAAAAAATATCATAGAACCTTTTAAAGATTCCAGTGTTGATGTAGTTGCTGGATATTATAAAGGTTTGGCAAAGAATGTTTTCCAAAAATGTCTAATACCATATGTCTTGGTAATGGAGGATAAGGTTAACTCGAATACTTTTCTTCCTGCCACTCGTTCAGTCGCATTTACAAAATCAATTTGGCAAAAAATAGGAGGATTTGATGAAAAATTATCGCATAATGAAGATTATGCATTTGCAAAGAAACTTAAAAAAAACAACGCAAAAATAATTTTTAGAAAAGATGCGGTTGTCTATTGGTTACCTCGAGTTAACTTACGAGAAGCTTTCTATATGTTTTTTAGATTTGCCTATGGAGATGCAGAAGCAAAAATATACCGCCCAAAAGTCCTTATTCTTTTCCTGCGCTACATTCTCGCGATTTTTATTCTTTTTTTAGCTATAATAAATACATCAGTTAGGCTAGGTTCCATTTTAGCTCTATTATTAATAGTATATAGTTTTTGGGCGATTGCCAAAAATTATAAATATGTGAGAGAGTGGAATGCTATAGGAGTCTTACCTGTATTGCAATTTACCGCTGATATTGCAGTTTTAAGTGGTACAGTAGCTGGATTATTAAAAATATGGGATATACAAAAGACGTCATAAAAGGCGTTTCATGGACTGGTTTATTACGCTTCATAACAAAAATAATTGGTTTTCTTGAAACTATTATCTTAGCCAGAATTCTTTTCCCTGCACAATTTGGAGCCTATGGTATAGCGCTGCTTGCTCTTGGTTTATTAGAAATGCTTACAGAAACCGGTGTTAATACTATCCTTATTCAAGAACAGGATACTGAAAGATATATAAGTTCCGCATGGATTGTATCCATCTTCAGAGGGTTTTTTATTATGCTTCTTTTATTTATCGCAACACCATTTATTGCATCATTTTTTCATTCACAGGAATCAACGATGTTACTTTATCTTATTAGCTTAGCGCCATTTCTCAGAGGATTTATAAATCCTTCTGTTGTCAAACTACAAAAAAACTTATTATTTTTAAAAAACTTTTGGTACCAGATGATTATTCTTTTTGTTGATACAATGATATCAATTACCGTCACATTTATTACAAAAAGTCCTGTTGGTATTGTCACAGGATTGCTTGCAGGAGTACTTATTGAACTTTTGTTATCTTTTTTAATCATTTCTCCAAAACCAAATTTCCAATTTCAAAAAGAATATATTTCGAAACTATTTCATAGAGGGAAATGGATAACATTGAGCGGAATTTTTGATTATTTATTTTTCAACTCAGACAATATTGCAGTAGGACGACTTCTTGGAACAAAATTCTTAGGTATTTATCAACTAGCCTATTCGTTATCCGTTATTCCACTAACTGAAGTTTGTAATGTATTTGTATATGTTACGTTTCCAATTTTTAGCAAAATATCAGATGATAGGGTTCGTTTAAGAACAGCATTCTTCAAAACTGGAGCCACCATTTTTATCATGACTATTCCTTTTGCTTTTATTCTTATGTTCTATCCTCGGATTGCAGTTATCATTTTAGGAAATAAATGGTCTGCTATCACATCAGTTCTTCCAGTTCTTGGAGTATTAGGATTAGTAAAAGCTATCTCTGGTTCTTCATCTGCGCTTTTTTTAAGTCGCAAAAAACAAAATTATATTACAACCATAACATTGGTAAATATTTTAGGATTACTTTCTACAATTATTCCGTTGGTAAAGTTCTATGGAATCTTTGGCGCAGGATTGTCAGCGCTTATTGGATCACTTCTTGCAGTGCCCTTTATTATCTTTTATGTCTACAAAATTCTTAAATAAAAAGACTGCGATTTTCTCACTTTTAGATACACCTGCATTTGGTGGAGCTGAACAATATATGTTTTCTCATCTCCATTTTTTACAAAAACAAGGATATGAAATTGTACTTGCTACAAACAACAAAAAAGTAGAATCAGAAATTTTATCAAGATTATCTAAAGAGGAGAAAAAAACATTTTACATCATAAAAGCTCCTTACCGATTGGATGCAATAGGGAATTGGAAGGGGCTTATAAAGTTTTTTCTCAGCCTTCCAAAATCAATTATTTGGTGTTATATTACACTTCAAAAATTAACTGCCCAGTATGAACAGGTAATATGTCTCTGGCCTGGATTTTCTGACAGGTTGATTTTTAGTCCACTAGCAAAATTTTTTCATTGTCCTTTATTTTGGATAGAAATAGGGCCGCTTGAGCCAACATTTAAAAAAACCTTTGGTTTCCCAAAATTGCTTTATTTGTTCGGAGAGAGATTCCCTGATACTATTATTACTACATCATTATTTACAAAACAGAGTATTATACGTAATTCTAGATTTGTATCAGAAGATATAACCCTTGTATATCCTGGAACAAGATTATTTACTCAGAATGAAATTCAAAGTTTTACACAAAAAGCAATGAAATGGAAAGAGAAAGAAAAATTAACAAAAGCACATCTCATTGGAATAGTGGCACGTCTCGCTCACGAGAATGAAATAGATATGGTGATTAAAGCATTTGGTCTATTTCTCCAAAAATCTAAGTATAACGATGTATATCTTCTTATTATTGGTGATGGTCCTGTGAGAAAAGAATTAGAAGGATTGACTGAGACTCTTAGTATTAGTAAACAGGTAAGATTTTTAGGTTTTGTGACAGAAGAAGAAAAATATACATTTCTTGCAGGATGTGACTTTTTTATTTTTCCAAGAGCATGGGAACTTGATGGATTTGGTATGACTACAATTGAAGCAATGTCTTTAGGATTGCCAGTACTTACCACAAATTTTGGGCCACAAATAGAAATAGTAACAGACGACAAAGAGGGATATAAATATAAACCACACGATAGTGAAGACCTTGCGAAATATATTGCTAAAATGGTAAGTATGAATGCTAAGGAACAAAAAAATATGATTCAAGAAGCACTTAAACGGGCAAAATACTTTTCTGAAGAAAATTCACATAAAACTATGTTTTCTATTATATCTTCAAATAACAACAAAAAATAACAGAGTGAGAAATCGGGCAAGTGTTATTTAACTAGAAGAATCATTGCTGGGTTGATATAATACTATTGTGTTTAAACTACATGTTTTTTTCATTCTTCTGTTAGCAGCTTTTCTTCTTTTTTACCAGTTGTCTACTCTTATGCCATTCATAGGAGATCAAGGGTGGTTTTATCTATCAGCACGTGATTTACTTCTCACTGGTAAAATCCCCTTAGTTAGTATCACTTCAAGCCATACATGGCTTCACCAAGGGCCTATTTGGACATATATGCTTGCAGTTGCACTCTGGATTTCTCATTTTAATCCAGTAAGCGGCGCGATTTTGACTGGTGTAATAGGATTAGTGACAATATTGTTGATTTATAAAATTGGCTCTGAGATGTTTTCTCAAAGAGTAGGGTTAATTGCTGCATTGTTTTATGCAACCTCTCCATATATTGTGTTTAGTGGACGCTTTGCATATCATACAAGTCCAATACCGCTTCTAGCACTTCTTTTATTGTATGTTACCTATAAATGGATAAAGGGTTTTCAGTATGGGTTTCCACTTATCTTATTTTTTCTTGCACTACTTTATAACTTTGAATTGGCAACATTTGTTATCATTCCAGTATTTCTTGTAGTTCTTATATATGGCATAGTAAAAAAAACAAAATGGGTGAAAAATATTTTACAACCCAAGATTATTTTATTATCTTTTCTTGCATTAATTATCCCCATGCTACCTATGGTACTGTATGACATCTATCATGGCTATCCGCAAACTATAAAATTTGCGATATGGATACTTTATAAAATCGCAACTATAGTAGGATTTCCTCATCTTCATCCCAATGCACCTTCAGAAACTTTCAAAACTATGTTACCTTTTGTATCAGTACTACTTCAAAGAATTATTTTTCTAGGAAGCGCACTATTCTCATGGATTATCTTGCTGGTTGCTACTTTGAATCTTTTCTTACTGAATAAACCTTTCTTTAAAAAAAGAGAATATCTTCAATCCTACTCATTGCTTCTTCTATTTTTTATTATTCCAACATTGGGATATATAGCAGAAAAAACAAATTCTGAAGCTTATCTTTTAGTTTTTTTTCCAAGTATCTCTTTTATAATAGGACTCTTATTTGATAGGTTTATGAAGTACCATCTACTAAAAATTCCAAGTATCGTAATTCTCATGTTATTCGTTTCTATCAATATTTTCCTATTCTTTAAAATGAATTTTTTTATGGACAATTTTGGATACGGACCAACTCTAACGGAGCGAATTGCTATTGCCAAACAAATTATTCAAAAGTCAAAAGGTCAGGAGTATAATTTGATAGGGAGGGGTCCATGGAGTCAATATGAGTCCTTTACTATGAATTATCAGTACTTAGCCTGGTGGTTAGGACATGAACCCTCAAAGAGAAAAGCAAAGTTAGTATTTATAGTGCAAGAAAAAAACGGTCATGCATTTGTGATAAAACGAATTAGGAATATATGATATCTGTAGTTATACTGACAAAAAATGAAGAAAATAATATTGCCGAATGTCTTCAAAACCTTTCCTGGTGCGATGAACGTATTGTTATCGATGATGAATCAACGGACAAAACAGTACATATCTCAAAAAAACATGGTGCTACAGTGTATTCTCATTTATCCAATGGTGATTTTGCATCACAAAGAAACTTCGGCTTAGAAAAAGCAAAAGGGGAGTGGGTATTGTTTATTGATGCAGATGAGCGGGTAAGTGATGCGTTAGCATACGAAATTATGCAGCATGTTAATAATGCAATTGATCCATACTCGGGATATTTTCTCAAAAGAATAGATAAAATGTGGAATTCAAATTTGGAACATGGGGAAATAGGAGGTATACAATTATTACGTCTTGCCAAAAAAGAAGCAGGACATTGGATAGGGAAGGTACATGAGAAATGGCAAGTGAAAGGAACTACTCATACTCTTAACAATCCACTTATCCATTATCCTCATCAAGCCATAACAGAGTTTTTGCAGGAAATAAATATTTACACAGATATACGTGCCAATGAACTTTATGAGAATAAAATTACATCTAATTTCTTTACCATCATTTTATATCCCACATCAAAATTCATATATAATTATTTTTTAAGAAGAGGGTTTCAGGATGGGATTCCAGGATTAATTATCGCAATTATGATGTCTTTCCATTCATTTCTGGTGAGAGGCAAGTTATGGCTACTTTGGCAAAAAAAACCAAAATAATTTTATTACTGTTAGGCATCATTGGAATTATTTCACTTACTCGAACCGCGTTACTTAACTGGAATAGTTATTTACTTGATTTCAGTGTATTTTATTATGCAACACAATCAGTCTTACAACACACGAATCCTTATACAAATCCTCATCTTTTTACTCCTGCGAATTATCCTCCAGTAACATTTCTTTTTATTATTCCATTTGCATTGTTTCCTATATCAATAGCTGCAAAAAGTTGGATACTCACATCACTTATTTGTTTTTTCTTTTCAATGTGGATTTTATATAAAACGAAACCTATTTCAATATATGCCTTAATTATTTTGTTTGTCGGTGCTGTTTTTGCCTTCCCTTTTAAATTTACATTGGGTATGGGACAAATAAATTTATTTGTGCTTTTAGTTCTCTGTCTCGTTTTTTATTGGTATAATAAAAAAGAAATCCCTACAGCCATTGCATTTACTCTTGCAATTGCTTTAAAACTGTTTCCTATTGGTCTTATTATTGACTTTATCATCCGTAGAAAATATAAAGTTATTTTAGTGACATCAATTATAATTTTTCTCCTCTTTTTTCTATCGTTGTTCTTTTTTAGTGTTCAGACATACATATATTATTGGCAGTATATTGTTCTTGGTACTCTTATAAAGTCTGCAGATGGTGTATACTATAACCAATCTATTACAGGAATCTTTGCACGCTTGCATATTTCACAAATCTTTTTACAAGTAACAAGAATATTTTTTATCATAATAACAGTTACCATTCTAATAAAGAGAAAAGTCCATTACTTTTTATCTTTTTCAATACTTTTAACTCTTATTTTATTAATCAACAATTTTACCTGGCAACATCATTTGATATTATTATTAATTCCTTATTATGTACTGCTTTTTCAAAAACTCTCAAGACAGGAAATTTTACTTATATTTTTGAGCTATATATTGATTGCTTTTAATTTTAAGAATCCACATACATTAGAAAATCAGTTTATTGGAAGAGTTATTTTGTCTCATGATTTCTGGGGTATGCTTATGTTATGGTTTATTCTTTTATTCCATAAAGAAGAGAAAAAGGAGGTTAAACAACGTTCATTATGAATAAAATAGTAATTCCTTTTTTAGTCTTCTGTTATTTTTTAATTGCAACAACATATATCACGTATCCACTTATTTTCCATTTGAAAGATTACTCTTTAGGATATGGAGATCAACTGCTTATCGCATGGATTATGAATTGGGATATTCATTCGTTTTTCCATAATATTTTTTCAATCTTTAATGCTAATATTTATTACCCATATCATAATTCACTTGCTTTTTCCGATACATTTTTTTCATCTGCCCTTATTGCAATTATTCCTCTTCTTTTTCTTAAGGAGCCTATTGTTGCTTATAACATCAATTTTATTATTGCACTTATTACGCTTGGTTTTTTTACTTATCTTCTAGTGCGTTATCTTACTTTTAATGATTGGGCAGGAATTATAAGCGGTACGCTTGTAGCGTTTTCAAATTTCACATTGTCACGTTTTATGCATTTACAGGTAATAACGATGCAATGGGTTCCTTTAAGTTTGCTCTTCTTTTTTATATATATGAAAACAAAAAAGTCTCGTTACTTTGTCTTAACATGTATATTTTTTATCGTACAGACTGCCAATAGTTTTTTACCCGGGTATTTTCTTATTTTTTCTTATGCTGCAATACTTATCTACTGTTTTTTTATACAAAGAAAAGTATTTTTATTATTTCTCTCCAAAAAAGTACTCATAACAACAATTATTACCTTACTTGCAATTCTTCCTTTAGGGATTCCCTATCTTCAAGTATCTCATGAATTTAATTATGTTCGTGATATTAGGGATACTATTCGGTTTGCCAATAGACTCGACTATACTTTCTATCCAAGCGACAGAACAAGACTTGGTACCTTTTTGCTACAAACTTTTTATAAAAATGATACGAGTCAACTGATATATGACGGATATCTTGGATTTGTGATAATTGTGTTATCACTTTTCGTATTACTGTTCCGTTTTTTGGTATATCGAAAAGAGAATACATATTATCTTGATGCGTTTCTTTTTATTGGAATCGGAGCATTTATCTTAAGTTTTGGTCCAGCATTCCAATGGGGAGAGCATATCATAAAAAAACCATTTATTATTCCTTTACCTTATGTAGTGTTTTACTATCTTGTTCCTGGATTTAAAGGTTTTCGAAATTCAGCACGCTGGGAAATGCTGACTGTATTTGCATTTTCAGTTGGGATTGGTTTATTTTTTTCCTATGCAATGGAAAAAATGAAAATAAGAACAAAAATACTTATTACTGCAAGTATTTGTTTTCTGGTTCTTATTGAATTCAACTTTCCTTATCCGCTTTTCAGAATTCCTCCGATATCCAGTTTCCCTCCTGTTTATCAGTATATCAATACATTGCCGCAAAATGCAGCTATTATCGAATTTCCTATTTATAACTGGAATTTTTTACCATACTCTCCGCAGGAACAAGTACGCCAGTATTACAGTACTGTACATTTTAGAAATATGGTAAATGGTGGAAGCGGTTTCTCGCCTCCTGAGTGGCAAAAAAATACTATAAATTTATATCTGCATTTTCCAGATACACAAACGATTACATACTTAAAACATATTCATGTAGATTATGCAGTTATTCATCCAGATGAGTATGTTATGCTTTATGATAATAATTTTAGAGTGCAAGGTATAAAGCCGCGAAAATGGGAAACCATACAGAATGCAATAGCACATACAAAAAACTTACATTTGGTAAAACAAGTAGGAAAGGATTACGTCTATGAAATTCTATAATACTAAGATAGGATTTATTCTATTTGTAATATGGTCATTTTTCATGCTTTTTCTTTATATTTTACATCTTCTTTGTAGAGGAGAAATATGTTTACTCTGGCATTAGTAATTGGTATTTATTCATATACTATATTTTTTCTGGGAATCGTGAGATTTCTTACTGCACAGATACTTGCAGTAACTACCTTTTTGTATATAGTCATAACCATCTTTCTATTTAATAAAACAATGTATAGTTTCTTTTTCCAATTTAGAAATGCAATAAATAACTACAGAAAAGGTCCTCCTTTTAGCTTATTCGGACCGTTATTATTGATACTAGTAGCCTTACAGGTAGGTGTTAACTTTATCGGTGCATTAGGTCCAGAGTTAGCATTTGATTCTTTGTGGTATCATCTTACACTGCCTAAGTTATATCTTCTTTCTCATACAATTTCTTTTATACCTGGAGGGCTGTTCTATTATAGTACTATGCCTAAATTAGTAGAGATGCTATATACGAGTTCCCTTGCATTATCAAATGAAATTATAGCAAAGACAATCCACTTTACTTTTGGACTCTTATGTTGTGTTGTTTTATATAAAGTAGCAAGGATATATGTTACAAAGTTTTATTCACTTCTTGCAGTAGTTTTATTCTATTCAAATCTTGTAGTTGACTGGTTATCGATAACTGCATATGTCGATTTGGGACGAACGTTCTTTGAGTTACTTGCACTGCTTGCGCTACTCTATTGGTCTGAGAAAAAAGAAAATAAATGGTTTTTTATGTCTGCAGCAATGCTTGGATTTACTGTCGCAACGAAAATTTTAGCTTTGGAATCATTTACCATTTTTTTACTTCTTATTTTTATCATTGGAATACAGAAAAGAATTAAACTTAGAAAACTATTTTTACTATTATTACAGTATACGATAATAGTATTTGTGGTGATTTTGCCTTGGTTACTGTTTTCGTATACTACAACAGGTAACCCTCTGTATCCTTTTTTTAGCAAAACATATCAAGTCCATCTTCATAGCTTTTTAGTAAACCCTTTGGAGTTCGTAAACTATTTTTATAATTTCTTTACAGCTTCTTCAGATCCTATTTCACCAGTTTACATAATTTTTCTACCCTTCATTGTTATATGGTATAAAAAGTTTGATTTCCAGTTTAAAATCTTATTGCTGTATGTTGCTCTTGGTTTACTATTGGGATATATAATACCCCAAACAGGTGGTACAAGATTTTTTCTTTCCTTCCTTGCAGTATTCGCAATACTAATAGTGAAATTACTTTGTGATGTAAAAAATACAAACGAGAAATATAATATATTGATAGCTACATTTACAATCTATCTTATTATTACGACAGCCATTTTCTCTATATTCTACCGTACTGCTGCCAATGCTAAGTATCTGCCGGTAATTATCGGAGTTGAGTCAAGAGATACATTTCTTTCACATAACTTGAATTTCTCATTTGGCGATTTTTATGACATAGATAAATATTTTTCAAACAATATAAAAAAGACAGATATAGTTTTACTTTATGGTTTTCATAACCTTTACTATATTGATTTCCCGTTTATTGATTCTTCCTGGGTGAAAAAAGGAGATATGTTTAATTATATCGCAACACAGAATACATCATTGCCAAACAGATTTAAGAATTGGAAACCAATTTATCAAAATAGCACAACCCATGTTATACTCTACACATTAGATTACCAAAAATGGCAGTACTAAAGATTCTTATATATATTACAATTATTCTAATTCCTTTTGGTGAGCTATTACGATTTGATTTAGGAGATAATATCTCTTTAAAGGGTATCGATATCATAATTGGAATAAGTGCAGTAGTATGGTGGATACGCTACTTTATAAAAAGAGAAAAAAATCTTAAGATACCATTTCTACCACAAATCATAGGGTTTACTCTTATTGCTTTTATTTCCCTTATTGCTAATTTCGGATGGCTCAAATTAAACGAAATTTCTGTAGCATTTCTTTATTTGGTTCGATGGTTGAGTTATGCCACTCTTGTATTTATTGTCGCAAATTTAAATAAACAAACATACAAGACCATACGTATTTTGCTCATTATTGCAGGAGGGATATTTGTAAGTTTTGGATATGCACAATATTTTCTATATCCTAATTTAAGAAACTTGTATTATTTAGGATGGGATGACCATTTATATAGAATGTTTAGTACCTTATTTGATCCAAATTTTGCCGGTGTTTTTTTTGTGCTCTATATCTTTTTTCTTTTGGGAATGCTGCAAAAAGTAATAAAATCTGACAAAAAACAATCAGTACTTCTTATCATATTATTAGTATCTACTTTACTTGCAGTTGTGTTAACTTATTCAAGAACAGCATTAATTATGTTTATCGTATCAGCAGTGACATACCTATTGTTACTTCATAAAAAGAAATTCGTTGTTCTACTAATGCTTTTTCTTATTGGTTTGTTTATTATATTATCTCCAAAATTTTATATTGAGAATATGAATTTACTAAGGGTCAATTCAAGCAAAGCGAGAATTACATCCGCATCTCATGCGATTACAATCTTTACAAATAGCCCAGTATTTGGGATTGGTTTTAACGCCTATCGTTATGCACAATTGAGATATGGCTTTAGTAAGGAACTCAATAATCTCCGGAAGCATTCAGAGGCGGGGACGGATAATAGTTTCCTTTTTGTATTGGCAACGACTGGAATAATCGGTTTTGTAAGCTATCTCTATCTATGGTTTTCTATCTTCAAAAGTATTTATGCCAGAGTAATGGCAAAGTCTATCTTTTCAATAAGTGTATTTTCTTCATTGGTTGGATTATTTATTGGTAGCTTGTTTCTTAATGTGTTATTTTACCCGTATATTATGCTTTGGGTATGGATTCTTATTGGGATTACGGAGAATAGTTCACTTTAATATCTTTTTCCGTTTTATTGCCCGCATCATCCGTAGTAATTACTTTGATATCATTTCCCCCATTTTGAAGAGTAAGCATATAAGTATATTGTCCATTATCATCTACAATAGCCCAGAAGCCATTTACTGTAACTTTATCTCCTGCATCGGTTTTGCCAGTTACTTTAAGAGGATTATCGTTCTTTCCCAAATTTTGTCCATCTTGAGGCGAATCGATAGTGAGAGAAGGTGTTTTATTTGAGTAATTAATTGTCACAGTATTTGAATAATCACTTTCCTTTCCATCCTGAGTAAAAGCTTTTGCCTTTATAGTATTATTCCCTTGGTCTAATGTAACATTATCGAATACAAAAGTATTATCAGGTTTAGTAGAAGTACTTGTAACTAACCTGCCATTTATATAGAGTTTTAGAGTTTGTTTTGTAGTAGTATATCCGGTAATTTTTACCTGTGCGCTATTTGTTGCGCTAAAAGTAGGATCAAGAACCGGAGGCGCAACATATTCAGAAGAATTATTAGAACTAGAGACATCTTGTGAGCCTCTTAGCTTTTCAATACCTAGACTAAAATTTATTAATATCTGTATACCAAATGTGAGAAACAAAACGATAATTATTACAATACCAAGTATAGTGAGAATAATATTTCGTAGGGTCTGGCGTTCTAACTTCTTTTTAAGTCGTGTCTTTTCCATATGTTTTTTTCAGAACATTCTTATTGTATCACTCCTCATACTTTCATGAAATATGTGGATATGGGGTTATCTAAAGGAGTTGGCACATATTCAGTAAGATATGAGTATGTATCAA
>CAZSWA010000020.1:0-28462 GCA_964610465.1 uncultured Gammaproteobacteria bacterium
ATTGATACATACTCATATCTTACTGAATATGTGCCAACTCCTTTAGATAACCCTTGACTTTACTTTTTCATGTTGTTAGAGTAGATAATGACCCTACTTTTTATGAGAGATTCAAGACGTACACTAGTTTCCTATCTTGAAGATATTTCATTGTTTGTTATTGGAGTAACACTCATCCTTTTCCCTCTTATTTTCTCAAGCGCAACTACTGATGCCTTCATTATCCCAAAGCAAATGTTGCTTTTGACCAGTGTAACTATCTCACTTTTACTTGTAGGAATCATGATGATACTAGATGGAAGGATGCGTATAAGAAAATCTCCATTTGATTTACCGGTATTTCTCTTCACAGGAATTATGTTTTTTTCTGCTATTTTCTCCAATAATACCTATGACGCGTATACTACATTTGTTCCTTTCCTTTTTTGTGCGCTTTTGTATTTTGCTATTTGCAATATTGTAAGGAAAGAAAGTGCACTCCTTTTCATGCTCTCGTCTCTCACGATTGGAGCCGTATTAAGCTCACTTTTTACCATTTTTACCTATTTTGGTATTTATATCCTTCCTTTTTCCTATACACATATCACTACTTTTAGTTTTTTTGGATCAACTTTGGATCAGACTCTCTATTTTGCTATAGTTCTCTGTCTTACTGGTTACTTTTTCTTTACCCTGCTTCGTACAATGGTAAACCAAAATCGTCGTGCACAACATGATACCAATAATAGTATTAGCATATTATTTTCAATTGGTTTTTTCATTATTGCTCTTGCCTTTGGTCTTAGCCTATCGATTCTTTTTACCAAAGAAAAGCCACTTATTCTGCCTTTTGAAACAGGATTCCGCATTGCCTTTGCTGAGATATCTCAGGATAATGGTCGGGTTTTTAGAAGTTTCCTTTTGGGAAGCGGACTTGGTACCTTTATTACTGACTTTACGAGATTTCGACCAGTTGCTTTCAACCTTAATTCTGATCTTTGGTCATTTGCTTTCTTCCGTTCTTCAAGTTTTGTTCTTGAACTGCTTACTACAACTGGAGTTCTAGGCATACTTGCATACATATTCCTGATGTATAAAGTAGTAAAAGAACGAAATTATTTTGCACCCTTGCTTGTTCTTTTTCTCATCTCTATATTTCTTCCATTCTCATTTATTCTGCAAGCATTACTTTTTATACTGCTTGGATTATTTGCAGTCATCCAAACACAAGCCCACCTTGAAAAATATCCTGAACTTGAGTTTCATTTTGTTGCTTTAAAACATGGCTTATTTACCGTAACACCTGAAGGAGAAACAGTACGTCAAAATGACTCGCAAAGAAGATATACCAAAGCCTTACCTATTCTCTTCTTTCTTCTGCTCCTGGTACTTATGGTTTTCCCTTATTATTTAGCATTGCGCTACACACTTTCCGATCTTGCGTTCCAAAATTCCCTTATCGCCAGCACGCAAAATAATGGATTACAAGCATATAAAAAAGAAATAGAAGCTATAGGAATTTTCCCCTATCGGGATATTTACTACCGGGCGTTCTCTCAAATTAACCTTTCCTTAGCTAATGCGCTTGCGTTAAGTGCCCGAACAGCAACTCTCAGCGCCCAACAGCAACAAAATATTCTCACACTTACCCAGCAATCAATTGATGCCGGTAAAAGTGCAATCACCGCAGCGCCGTATACTGCCTTCAATTGGAATAATCTTTCTTCTGTCTATCGAAGCCTTATCGGTTTTGGACAGAATGCGGATAAATTTGCAATTGCAAGTAACCAACAGGCAATTGCACTTGACCCTAATAATCCTCAACAATATATTAACTTGGGTGGAATTTATTATCAGCTAGGTATGTGGGATGATGCAATACGTCAGTTTCAAATAGCAGTGAATTTAAAACCTGATTATGCGAATGGATATTACAACCTGGGACACGCATATGAATCTAAAGGTGACTTAAATGCCTCACTTTCAAACTTTGAAACGGTAAGTCAATATGTAGGAAATGATAAACAAAGCCTGGACAAAATAAATTCGGAGATACAAACAGTAAAGGATAGTATGAATAAACAAGCGAAGTCTACTCTTACACCAACTCCAGAACCGCCGGCTACTCAATCTCTTGATATCAATAAGCCTTCAACGCAATTGCCTCCACAATCACAGAAGGTAAAAATACCAGGTCCTACTATCTCCCCTATCCCAACAGTATCTCAAGCTGCAACCCCTACCCCTGCACTTTCTCCTACACTATAAAGATTTTAGAACAGTTTATTGTATTGAAAACAATAAAAAAAGGAATATATGAGGAATTTCTTCCCTATATTCCTTTAGTATCTACTTTGTGTAGATTGAGACCTTATTTGTTTTTTCTGAAACAATCTCTACAGAGAACTGGTCTATCACCTCTTGGTTGGAAAGGAACAGTATCTTTCTTTCCGCATTCAGAACAGGTTATTTCGTAGGATTGTCTTTGACCACTATGTCCACCACCGTTATGATTCATGCGAGCTTTCTTTGCTGCTCGACAATCTTTACAGCGAACTGGTGCATTGTCAAATCCTTTTTGTTGATAAAATTCCTGCTCTTCTGCAGTCCAGGTAAAATCTTTACCACAGTCTCTACATTGAAGAACTTTGTCTTGAAAAGCCACTTAGGATTCACCTCCTTATATCATAAATTTTCCGTTTCCTAAGTGACTATTGAGGTATAGAAAAAAAACCTAATGTGTACCCTTAGTACAATCGGAATAATAACAAGAGTATAGCACAAAAGAAAAGAAAACTCAAAAAGCTTGCGCTGAGCCTTGACGTGAGCTCAACCGAACGCTTGCTGAAGTGTGGACTCGACCGGATTCGGACCGGCGACCTCTTCTATGCCATAGAAGCGCTCTACCAACTGAGCTACGAGCCCAAATTCCATTAATATTGAGTGGACCATGGGGGAATCGAACCCCCGTATCCGCAATGCGAATGCGGCGCATTACCACTGTGCTAATGGCCCCTTTGTCTCCTGTTGAAGCTAAGTTCATTAGAATTATACTACATCTCACTTCAGAATACTTTTCTTTAGCTATGGCGAGACATACAGGAGCGGATTAACCAGTGTGCCATTTACGCGTATTTCAAAATGAGTATGAGGCCCTGTAGAGCGGCCGGTATTCCCTCGACAGCCAATCTGTTGTCCTGCGCCAACTTGTTGTCCAACGTTCACAGTAATACAACTTAAATGAGCATAATGCGTAGTAATTCCATCACCATCATCAATGAGTACATTATCCCCATAACCCGTATCATAGGTACCTGAACTGACACGGCTTACGGTTCCTGCATGAGCAGCAGCGACAGGAGTACCAACAGGACCTGCAATATCCAGCGCCATATGATACCAGGAAGCATATTGAGTAATGATACCTGATACAGGCCATGCCCATCCGCCCCGTGCTACAGGCACTGGTCCTTCTGCAATATACACTTGGGGTTTTGCCGCTTTCTGTTCAGAAGGCTTTACTCCATCCGGAATAATCAGCTGTTGTCCTGTAACAAGACCGAATGTTTCCTGGTTAGTAAAATTGTTAAAGGGGTAATCAACTATAGCCTGCGGGTCTGTTTGGAATTTCTTGGCAATGGTATAAATAGTATCTCCTTCTTGCACTTTATAGGCAATACCGGTTACTGGCAGTATGTCAAGCTCTTGTCCTATACTTAAGTCATCAGATGATAAATCATTTTCCCAGCGTATTGTGTCAGATGATATACCAAATTTTTTGGCAATAGTTTCAATAGTATCCCCTTTCTCAACTGTATAATTGATAACTTTATCTCTTGGTTTGTCTGATATATTGGTCTGAAACACATCTTGTCCCACAATAATGGACTGGGTTTTATTATCTGAAACAGAAAGGTCAAGCGCTTTTGCCTGAGTTGATAAAATTGGATAGGTATCAGCAAGATATGGAGCGATAAGCACTCCAAGTCCCAAGACTCCCATTGTAGTAAGATGCAAAAAGGGCCTATTGTACCTTCCTCGCTTCATCATAAAAAACTTAACCAGAGTATTTTTGTTCTTTTCAAAACGAATCGAGAAATTGATAAGTTTTTTTCTTATATAGTAGGTGAAATACCGAAAAAATGAAGAAATGTCCTGAACAAGAGTTTTAATGAAACCTATTATTCCTCGTGTATCGTTCTTATTCATACTGCATAGGATTTATTTTATATTAGAGGCATATCAGGTTACCAAATTCTTTATAACTTGTCAAATCAAGCTATCTATGCCTCAGTATAAGAAAATGCTGACTCTTCTTATTGACCATTGTTATTTTGTAGTTCACGAATAAAAAGATTGTAGTCAACCATACCTACTTGTCCATCATCATTTAAATCTGTTACTACTTGCAAAGTGGTATTGCAATTTTTGGCAGGAGCCAAATCACTATAGCATCCCATCATCTCATTATAATCACGAATATCAATAATATTGTCTCCAGTGATATCACCAACAGTGAGGTCAACTGTAAGTATAGTAATTGTTTGCGCGGGGATTATAGTTACTATCCCTGGAATATATTTCTTGAGAAATTGATCAACTTTCACTTTTACCTGATATACACCGCTGGTAAGCGTCGTACCCATATCAATCGTACCTTTAAATGAACCACTTGATACATCATAGGTTATAATTCCAGCTTTAGTAAGCACTAACTGATTTTGAGAATTATATACCTCAACGGTAAGTGTTCTTTGTGGATGTAGTGGATTTATATTGCCTGAATAGCCTTTATTCGCATTATCTCCAGCGTTACCTATGCCATGAAGAAAAATAGTAAATGAAAAACGAGTTGAACCTGGGACAAAAGTAGGAGTTGGAGTTAATTGGATAGTTGGCGTAGGTGTTAAAGTAGGCCTAACAGTAGGTGCAAGAGTTGATGTGGGTGTATTTGTTGGGGTAGGAGTGGCAGTATTCTGTATAGTAGGAGAAACACCTACTAAAGAAAGTAAATGGTTCTTAAAGTCAGTACCATTGGGAGAATGAGGAGTACCATTGTAATTTGTGATAAGAGACAAATCACCACAACTAGTTCCCCAGGTATCCCAAACCCACCCAAGGTATCCTGCACCATGAGCATCAAACCAATTCATTAACGTATCAATACCGCTTGTACCACAAACATTGCCATTCACACTTTCACCAAATTCTCCTGCTGCAAATGGCATAACATTAATTACTGGAAGATACTGGCTATTATAACAACTCACACTCCCACACGCATTCCCCGTAGGATACACATCTGCCATTGCCATAAGTGCATTCTGAGGATCTGTTGGTTTATACGTTAAAAACTGATTCATTGTATTTGACCAATCTATCCCTGGTACTGCTATCACATTCGTTGCTCCTGTTGCTCGTATGGTATTTACCAGTGTCTGCATCCCAACTGCAGTATATCCCACATTACACGCAGAACCACCATCCCGAAAACATTGCCAGGTAATATCATGAGGCTCTTCCTGCAAACGAAACACCACCTTATTATCCCCTTTAAAAGTATTAGCTATTGAAGTCCATGTCGCTGGTGCATGATCAGCATCTGGTATCGCTGGATGATCCAATGCTTTCTGCGTCCCTGGTGCTCCCCACATATACGCTATCACTGGATAAATACTATTACTCTCCAAAACTGAAACATAGGTTTTTATTGCATTCTGATAGTTCGCTCCCCCATACGCAGCTGGCACTCCATTTATCCCCAACCAACAATCCTCATTGATAGGAATTAGCACTGCATTTATTCCCCAACTCCTCATCGCTTGCACAGATGCAGCATCATTTGGTCCATCAAAAATACCACTACCCTGAATACACATATACTCTGTTCCTGCCTTATCTACTCCTCTGAGGATTACTTGATTCCCGCTCACATCCACTAGTTTATTCCTTTGGACATGCAAACCAGATAAAGAAGCTACTGTGGCTGCATGAGTTGAAAGATTGGTATCATTACTTGGTAGATTTGCATTTAACCAAATTTGTCTGATGATAAAAGTAACTGCAATCATTGCACCTAAATAAAACGAGGTGTGAACAGAAAATGAGATATGATGATTTTTAATGGTAAAAGACATACCTGTATTAGGCCCTATCTTTTATTAGGATAACCAGTTTTGAGGTACAAATGCAAGCGGAGAAAACATTAAGATTTTCCCAGGTTTTCAAGAAATTCTTCATTGCTTGCAGTTTTTGAAAGTCTCTCAACAAAGATACTTGTCCTCTCATCTGCTCCTAACATATCCATCATGCGACGCATGGTAACCACCTTTTTAAGAGTTGTCTCAGGAAGAATAAGTTCTTCCTGTCGTGTACCAGAACGCTCAATATTGATAGCAGGATAAATACGGCGTTCTGCAAGTTTTCTATCAAGATGAAGCTCCATATTTCCTGTTCCTTTAAATTCCTCATAAATTAAGTCATCCATACGAGAACCTGTCTCAACAAGTGCTGTTCCAATAATTGTAAGGCTTCCGCCTTCCTTGCAGTTACGTGCTGCACCAAAGAAACGTTTTGCAGGCCATAATGCTGCTGGATCAAATCCTCCAGATAAAGTCCGACCGGATGGTTCAACTGAGAGATTGTATGCACGTGCCAAACGAGTAATTGAATCAAGAAGAATAATTACATCTGTCCCGAGTTCAACCAGCCTTTTGGCTCTATCAAGTGTAATTTCTGCCACCCGATTTTGATTTTCCGGCGGTTCATCAAAATTTGACGCTACTACTTCCCCTTTTACTGACATACTGATATCTGTTACTTCTTCAGGACGCTCACCAATGAGCGCTGCCATAAGATGTGCTTTAGGAAAGTTTTTGGAAATTCCGGCTGCAATTTCTTTAAGAATTGTTGTTTTCCCAGCTTTTGGAGGTGAGACAATCATTCCTCTTTGCCCAAATCCAATTGGTGCAACAAGATCTATTACCCGAGTTGAAAGTGGAGTTTTACCTGTTGCAAGGACAACTTGTTTGTTTGGATAAATGGGAGTTAAGTCATCAAAATAAGGACGTCTTAGAGAGTCATCAGCAGGAATTTCGTTCACTTTTTCAACTTTCAGAAGTCCAAAGTAGCGCTCTGTATCTTTAGGAGGTCTGGCAATTCCTTCTACTAAATCACCGGGGCGTAGCATAAAGCGGCGGATTTGCGATTGAGAGATATAAATATCACGACTACTTGGGATAAATTTTGGACGTAAGAATCCATGACCTTCGGGCTGGATATCCAAAAAGCCTTTTACAGGTTCAGTTGGGGTTACATGTACAGGAGCGTTTGCATAACTTGTACTATTGTCTTCATTCATTCTTCCTGCTCCTCCATTTTGTGCTACCGGTCCATCCTGTTGCACTGCGTGAGGCACAAATTTATGAGTTGAAGGTACTGCTTCTTCTGTAGCTTGTGCGAGAACTGGCTTCTCTTCAGTATTGGCACGAGAAAGTCTTCCTGTTTGGGGTTTCCCGACAAGATCATTTACAGATAATGGTTGAGCTGAATTTCTTTTGTAGGGCATATACGTTTACACTTTCAATTTAGCAATTACATGGGTAGGGATGCTTTCACTGAAGATAAATCACTGTAAGTCGCTCTTATTACATCATATTAAGCCTGATTTGTCAACAGGTTAAACAAAAATTGTTAAGATTAATATTATTTAAGTTTATCCTAAACAATCCTAACACGATATTAAGGATAAAATATGCAAGTAAGGTAACAACAAGTCCTATCACTGCTGCTGTAAGAGTGGCACGTGCTTGGTCAACCTTAGCCTTATCCCCTCCTGACATTATCCATCGTATTCCTCCCCAAATAAGGAAAAAGAGTGACAAGATCACGGCTATTATCATCAAAATATTTACTACTTTACCAACTATAGTGGTATTAAAACTCACATTGCAGAGGTTTGCAAAATTGCTTCCTCCTGGAGGACAAAGACTCTGTGCATATACGTAATAGATTTGGGGAACAAGAAACAGAAAAGAAAGAAGAGAGTAAACAGTGAGCAGGATTTTTCTCATAGTTATTTTCATGATAAAGGAAGCAAAACATAATTGTCAATATACTGTTTCGGTTATACCCTTCCTTTTTATTCCTTACCTATTTGTTACCTATCTTTTGAGATATGCAAAAACTTTGACCTTACAATATATTTCTATTGACAAGACCTATAATCTGTGTTAGATTAGCTCGATGGTAAAAGCGTCTTGCATATTATGAAGAAAGTATTGTTTTTCTTATTTTTAGGTGTATTAGTTTTATCCTGTCTTGTCTATGTAACAGCACCAGCATACGGCCAGGAATGCCAGCCAATTTATGGGGGTGGCGAGACCTGCGTCCAGTCAAATGAAGTTACTCTCAATGTACTTGTACAAAATCCCGATACAAAAGAGTATGTCAACAATCTTGGAATAAGCGACCCAAAATACGGTCCAAACCAGACCGTGAACTTTCATGTCACTTTAAAAAATATCAGTAATAAAACCCTCTCTAACATTGTAGTCAAAAATAAATTTCCTCAATTTTTAGATTATCTCTCAGGAACCGGAAATTATGATAAAAATTCCAAAACGCTTACCTTCACCATCAGCCAACTCAACTCACAGGAAAGTAAAACCTATACAATACAAGGCAAAGTAGTCTCAGCAGACAAATTGCCGAGCAATCAAGGAACTGTCTGCGAAATCTATCAGGCGTCTGCAACTGTTGATAATAATATCAGTGAAGACAATGCGCAATTTTGTATTGCAAAAGCTGGCAGCGCCTCGCCTACTATTCCACCAACTACAAAAGGCGGTCTTCCTGTGTACACTCCAGGGCAAAGTAAAACTACTCCGCCCACCGGTCCTGAAATGCTTGGTTGGCTTGCGCTTCTTCCCTCAGCTCTTGCTGGCGTGTGGCTCCGCAAAAAGGCAAAATAGAGATACTAGTTCACAGTCCACGGTTAGTCAATAGTAGTTTTGCGAGTTCTGAACTTTTTTGTAGGTTCTGTTGACAAACAGGACAAGCGAATTGCGGGCGGACTAAAAAAACGTATTGTAAGTATCCAAAAAAAAGTTTAGGGCGAGCAGGTAGAAATTTTAGAAGTTTTCCTCTACTTTCTTTGTATAGCGTTCTTTGGAAACCTTCAGGACTTTCTCTTTATTCTGCGTCATACTTCTTGGCAACGGCAGAGTGTAACACAAAAATGGTGACTGAGTCACCCCATCAATACAAAGTTTAAGAATCGCCTGATAATTTCCCAATGCCAGTAAATCCTCTTCCTTAAACCGTTCTGAAAATTCTTTTGCCATATAGTTTGCATCAAACGCGCCAATCAAAAATGACATAAGCGTTCCTGCATTGCCAAAAATTGCAGCACGTACATCCTCTGGAATCTGTGCCATGTACTGATTGGCAAGAATAAGGTTTAAGCGGAATTTGCGCGCCTCAGATAAAATCTTGATAAAACTGGTGGTCGCGAAATTCTGAAACTCATCAACATAGAGATAAAAATCACGCCGCTCTTCCTCAGGAATTGCAACTCTATTCATGGCAGCAAGTTGAATTTTGGTAATAATCATTGCACCTAAAAGCGCTGCATTATCTTCTCCAAGATATCCCTGTGACAAATTAAGTATCAAAATCTTTCCCTCATTCATTATTTTTTCAAAATCAATCGTTGATTTGGGATGACCTATGATATTTCGTATTCTCTTGGAGGCAACAAATTGTCCTACTTTATTGGTAATTGGCGATATAGCTTCAGCGCGGAGTCTGTCAGTCATTTTATCAAATTCATTTATCCAATAATTTTTCATGATTGGGTCTTGTAGCCGCTCAACTACTTTTGCGCGGAATGCAGCATTGGTTAAAATTTGAGGCACCATAAGAAGCGTTGCATTGGGCATTTCCATCACAGAAACAACTGAATTTCTCAAGATATATTCAAGTCGCGGTCCCCATGAAGTACCATAAAGCTTTTTAAAGATAGCGACAATACCTGATGCAACCAGTTCTCTCTGATTTTCATCTGTCACCTCAAAAGGATTTATAGCAAAGGAACGTGTAGTATCTGAAGGGTCCATGTAGATAAAATCATTTACTCGATACGATGGCACATAGCGCATGATATGCTCACATAAATCACCATGCGGGTCAATCACACAGAATCCCTGACGATTACGCATATCACTAATTGCCATATTTGCAATAAAAGTTGATTTACCAGTACCTGACTTCCCTATCACATAGAAATGCCGTCTTCTGTCATGATTTTTGACTCCAAATACAGTTAGTTTATTTTTGTATTCAGTTCTGGCAAAAAAATTAATTTTCATCTTGTCTTCATCAGTTAGGTTCTCAGCAATTGGTAAAGTTTCCGGAGGTTCAGAAAGGATAGTTTTATGCCATGAAATGTTGTGAATGGTTGCAAGTTTTTGAGTTGGGAAATGATACAACGTTGCTAGTTCTGGAATATTGAGAATCTGGCGCATTGGCATAAAGTTTTTACTTCGCTCTCTCATAGCTTTTATGAGTCTATCTTTTTGCCACATATAGACACGTCTTAGTACCAAGCTATTGCCTGACGGGTTATTAAATGATGAAAAACTATGTCCTATTTCTCTTAAAAGCTGCTCACTTCTCTCTTTGGTTTGAGAATTTACTGCTAAACGTATTGCAACTTTAAACCCATTGTAGGTAATTTTCTCTGAGATAACAGATGCATAAGGATTTGGAATTGTTTTTCCGCTTGAGTCTGTATGTTTGTGATTTATGGCGCTGGTTCCTGAATGCTGCCAGGAATTGCTTACAGGTACAACCAGGAACTGAATCCCGACCAAATCACCAATTTGAGTCTTGGATAATATACTCAAAAGTGAAGAGAGAGGGTCAACATCTTTAAATGTACTGTAGGTCTTAAGCGGATACAGATAACCATGAGCAAGCTTCATTTGTCCCAGTGCCAGATGTTCTTTGTTGGCAAAAAGCATTTCCAGATAATCTTCAGATTTTGCCATCAAAGCTTTTGGATATTGAGATACAAGTTGACTCTGAATAAATGTTTCATATTCAGAAGGTACAGAAACATAAAAATGGACTGTCTGGTCAATAACTGAAATTTCAAGACTCAAAGGAATACCAAATCTAAAGAAAGGCACGAGAAGCATTTTCTTAAGATTAATAAGATTTGAGAGAAACTGTACCATTGCTTCAGGAGTTTCTTCTCCTGTTCGTGATGTTCTCACTTCAATAAGAAGTCGTTTCTTCCCTAGCGCTTCCTGCACTTCTTCTCTTACAAGTGTTTTTTGCAACATAGTTATTAGCTCCATTGTAGCAGATAATTTTTCTCCTTTGTTATTTCCTTTACTGAAATTTATCTCTTTGTATGCTCTAATTCATCTGAGTAAGAAGATTCATTGTCTTGAAGCTAAACTATAGTAATTGCTTTTCGACAGATTTTGTCCTATAATCAGGCTTATTCTAACGTAAATATTTGTATTTTGCAAATGGTATAGTAGTTGAGTTTGCGGTTTGAGAGAAGCTTTGTTGAGCTTCTCCCAGACCGGAAATTATTTTTGGTCTGGATTACAGTTTTTTATCTTTCTTCAAAAGATGAAGAATAGGATAACACTGTAGAGCACTTTAACAAGGTACACAAGATAAAAAGCAGAAACAAATGTAACTTAAAGTGCTGTATACCACAAGAACTTTGAACAAAGAACAATAAGTTGAACAAAAAGGAGCTTATCCTAAAAACATCTTACTGTTCTTAATCTATAGTTTGAAGTTCTCGTGGTGTGCGGCACTGGAATTGCTGTACACGTTCTCCAATAAGGAGGCACGCATGTCACAGAGGGCACAAGGGATTCTTATAGGAGCAGCAGTAATGTTCCTTCTTGTAGTCTGTGTTGTTGGATGTCAACCGATTCAAAACCGTGTACAAAACGCTGTTCAAAGCGCAAGACAAAACATCCAACAAGCTGTTGAGACGCCGGTAGTTCAACCGAACGTAGCGCCTGCACCACCCCACGTCCCGAATGTGTCGGATCATTTGCCACAGGATTCACAAGCTGCTGGTGATGAGGTACACTACGAACAACAGTTTGTGGTAGCACAGGTCTTCGATACTATCGATGGTCAACAGGTCTTCGTAGGTTGGACCGTGGACACTGATAAGTATCAGACACCAGTCACACTCCCTTTCTACACAGATGTTAACGAAGGCGTCTGCGCAGATTACGATCCAAGGAGTGGGAAAATTATAGGTCCTTCCCACAGCTTTTCCACGCCGGTGAAATATAACGGTGGAAAGTCTGCCAGGATTAAAGTCTTGGCAGGTGGTGTAACTTACGTTGGCCCACATGTGACAATTCGGTGGACGCCGAATTGTCCAAATCCCAACAACCCTTAACGGATACCAGGCTGGCAGAGGATGGAACCTCAGCCAACCGGCAGACGAGATGCTTCAGAAAGGAACAACCGATGTTTTGGAGAGATGACCAGAATGGTTACACAGCGTTTGGCAAATGGAGCATGGACAAAGTACGTCTCCTTCTCTTACGAAGAAGAATTCGTAAAGAAGGAAAAGCGTTGAGAAAACGCTTAGACATTATCACTCAGGAGTTCTACCAACGAGTATATTGGGAGTCTTTGCTTGAGGTCTTGATTGACCCTAGTAGTACAGACACTGTAGAGCTACAAAAGAGGCTTATTGCAGCCTACAGAGATTGGATTCAAGCTGTGCTTCATGCACAGCAAAGCCAACGTGTCCTCTATGATCACTTTGTTACACCTTACTATAGAGTGGAACAGAGTGAAGAAATAGATAGTGTGTAGTTTCTGCTTTCGCAGGACAAGGAAAGTTTCTCCTCATCATCAGCAATGGCGCTGATACATGAGGACAAACCACATCTTTGTCATTCTGCATGAGAAAAACTCAGAAAGGAGGAGCAAATGCGCTCCATCATCTTATCTGAACACACATTTCTCTTGCACACTTGTGTATCTGCTCTCTTCCGATGTAATCGGAACTGATGAGTCCTAAAGGACGAAAGAGCAAACTATATTGGAGTTAAGTTTGTGATTTGAGAATATTACGAAAATGATTTTTTAATATTTCCAAATCAAAAACGTCTTTTGATTTGGACTACAGAAAATATCTAAAAAGATACATCTGTAGAGCACTTTAACAAGGTACACAAGAGAAAAGCAGAATAATTTATAGCACGCTTCAGGTACCGCATATTTGTGGATAAATTCTAAAAAATTGTCCATTGGTATGCGGTACTTGGGGTATCGCGATTTGGTTTTGGAAGATTAGGAGGATGTGATCATGACGCCAGGAGCACCACAGCCAGCTCCAACAAATGACACTGAAAAACTGTGTAGTAAAGACCACCCTAACCCTCCTTCAGCGAAGTTCTGTATGGAATGCGGCGAGAGATTGGCTCAGCCGCTTCCGCCAGGTTTAATGCAGCTTGTTATAAAAGCTGCGCAAGAGAAACCTCCAAAGGAGGAAGTAGCGTACATTCGAGTTGAAGGGGTTGAAATCCCGCTTGATCCAAAAGCTGAGATCAGGCATGGCAGGGCCCGTTTGGGCCGCCGGTTCACGTGGGACTGAGAGGAGAACAAGCATGGTTTCGTTCAGTCGTGTCACCGAGATAGTTTGGGGAATCGTAAGACTCCTTGCTGGGATCCTTCTTGGATTCCTTTTAATTCTCGTCCTTGTAGGCGTCCTCTTCGGCCGGGGGCCAATCGCCCAGTGGCTCCCGAAAGGATCAAATATCATCGCTGGAGGAAACACTTCAGTGCTTCCTCAGGCAGCATCGACAACGGATGACCCTCACTCCGAGGGATACAGTTTCCAGATGGATGTCCACAGGGTCATGTCTGCCCTGGAAATTCCAAGGGAACGTTTCGTCCAATGGTCTGCGTCACAGAATGGAGCACAGGTCGTAGGGCCAGCAACCATCTACAACCATTGGATTGTAGATATGGGTTCTGGAGACGATCCTTCGCAGTTCATTGCACAAGGAAACTGGAGGTTTATTGGAGACAATGGGACCACGAAAAGGTTCCAGATGATGTCTGACGGACAGTTGGCCAAAGGCCAAAAGGCGACGATTTATCCATTTGGGACAGGAATAGTCCCGCTCCCATAGTCGACAAAGATTGGCAGAGGATGGAACCTCAGCCAGCCGTTCTGCTTAGAGAAAGACAGGAGGAGTTGTCTCTCATCATCAGCAATGGCGCTGAGAGATGCGAGACAGAAGGTTTTTCTGTCCTATTTGCATGAGGAAAACTCAGAAAGAAGGAGTAAATGCGCTCTAACAATCTTATTTGAGTATACGTTTTTCATGCATACTTGTGTACCTGCTCTCTTCCGATGTAATCGGAACTGATGAGTCCTAAAGGACGAAAGAGCAAGGTGTATGAAACAATTGCTGGTTATCTCAAGCTACCCGCCCAAAGGAATAACCCACCACCCATTAGTTGGTGGCGGAGCATCGTATACCAAAAATACCTTAAAAGCACTCTTCTCTTTCCTCTTTGCCAAAAAACAAAATCTCTCAATTACAGTTCTCGCGGAAAAAATGAAAGGACAAAAAAATCATTATTATGATGAATCAATTGAAGTATTCCGTATCTGGAACAAACATTCATTCCTGACTTTTTTTGTATTACTTGCGTTTATTCTTAGAACAGATACCAAAGATATCCTTATTGAGTTTGAATTTGCCATGTTTGGTAACAGCATTATGTATCTTCTCCTTTTCCCTGTATTTCTTTTTTGCTTGAGATTTACTGGAAAACGCATCCATTTGGTCCTTCATCAAGTCATACTTGATTTATCCAGTCTTTCAGGACATATCCATATTAAAAAAAATAGTCTAAAAATGGTTCTGCTTTCTGTAGGACTCATCTATTTTTACAAAACGCTCTTATTTTTCTCTGACACCGTAATTGTGTTTGATGAAATATTACGTCAGAGACTACTGAGTATTTGTGAAAAAGACATAACAGTTATTCCTCTTGCTGTTGAAGAACTATCTTCTCACATAAACAAAAAGGAAGCCCGCGAGAAACTAGGCATCAAAAAAAATGAATTTGTCATAATGTCATTTGGATTTTTGGCGTGGTATAAGGGCACTGATTGGCTGATTGATGCATTCCCAGTGCTTAAAGAAAAAAGCCAAAGACCTATTCGTCTTATTTTAGCTGGAGGAGCAAGTCCAAGTTACAGCAATAAACCGTTCTACCTAGAATATATTGCTGATATTCAAAAGACGTGCAAAACACATAATATTCTCCTTACTGGATTTGTCCCTGAGAAAAAGATGGCAGTATATTTCTCAGCCTCTGATCTGGTGCTTTTCCCTTATCGCGCTCTTATGTCTGCAAGCGCGCCATTATCCCTCACCTTTTCATTTGAGAAACCCTTTCTTCTTTCATCTCATATGAAAGACATTTTTGCGACTGATGATATCAAGGAGGAGCTTACAAGACATCTTTTGAAAAAAGAAGAATTTCTGTTCTCACTTGATAAGAGTTTTTCCAAAAAAATTCTAAGTCTATCTAAGAATCCTCTCCACCTTAAAAAGCTTTCCGCATTTGCAACATATATGAAGCAAAAAAGAAGCTGGGCACAAATTGGCAAAAGATATTATATCTATATTTTTGAAAATGAAAAGGAAACACTCGAGACTAAGAAGCTACTGACTTTTCCTTCTATCTTTCAGATCATCACTCTCCCATTGAAAACAATGCTCCCGTTAAAAGGTAAGTAATACTATGCAAGACTTTATTACACAGATGCGAAAGCTGCCTTTAAAAATTGGTATGCATAAAAAAGATACTATTCCTGTTGGGATATACTTTTTGCTCGTGTTTATTCTTTTTTTTACCAATTATATACCTCATACCATGCTTATCGGTTGGGATAATCTACTGCCTGAATTTAATCTTGCGGTAAATATAAAACGCTCACTCTTTGCAGTGTGGCAAGAGTATCAGGGACTTGGGTTACTTGGAGGTATGGCTCATGCAACCGAGTTACCAAGACAACTTCTCTTCTTTTTTGCATTACTAATTATTCCTCTCTCGCTTCTTCGCTATCTTTGGACGTTTTCTATGCTTTTTTTGGGATGCACTGGAGTGTATTTTTTTACCAAAAAAATTATCGTAGATGGGCAAAAGAATCTCATTTTTCCTTTTTTATCAGGTTTGTTTTATCTTCTTAATCTTGCCACTCTGCAAACTTTTTTTATCCCGTTTGAATCATTTGTTGCGTTTTATGGATTTCTCCCCTGGCTTCTTATCGTCTCATTTAATTTCTTTCTTCTGCCAACCCAAAAAAACTTTTTCTCTCTTATTCTTGTGCTTCTCTTATCGATGTCTGCGTGGTATAACCAGACGCTTTTTATTATCTTTTGCCTCATACTTAGTATTTGTACTATGTCATTTCTGCTGGGACATCATGGAAATATCAGAAATGCGTTCAAGCTTGCTTCGGTTATTTTTCTTGTAAATGCTTTTTGGTTTTTACCTACTCTTTATTTTATTGCAACAAACTCCTCAGTAAATCTCAACTCCAAAATTAACCAGATGGCAACAGAAACGATTTTCTTGCAAAACAAAGAATTCGGCAGATTACGTGATGTGGCACTGCTTAAGGGATTTTTATTCAATAGTGTCAACCCCACTACAAACGGCGTATTTGATTATATGCTTACACCATGGCACACATTTATTACAAATCCTTTTATAACTTTTATTGGTTACATAGTATTTCTTATTGTACTTGTAGGTTTTATTACTGCTCTTCGAAAAAAAAATGCACTCTATAACGCATTTTGCACTCTTTTTGTTTTATGCCTTGTTGCGCTGGCTGTTGATGCAGTTCCTTTCTCATTTTTCAATAGTATTTTTAGAGAGCATCTTCCTCTTCTCAATCAAGCCTTTCGTTTTCCATACACCAAATTTTCCATCTCTACAGCCTTTCTATATGCGATATTTTTTGGACTGGGATTACAACAAATATATTTTTATTTGAACAAATATTTTTCTCTAGAAAAAAGGCTGCATCTTTCTGTCTTCTCAGTTGTGATAAGTCTTAGTCTTATACTCTTCACCTTTCCTATGTTTCAAGGACATCTCTTGTATGATAGAGAACGGCTTACCCTGTCTCAGGAATACCAAGAACTTTTTGCTTTTTTTGCAAAACAGAACCCAGATACCCGTATTGCCAATTTCCCCCAAGAAACGTTTTGGGGGTGGCAGTTTTATAACTTTGGATATGGCGGCTCAGGATTTCTCTGGTATGGTATTTCCCAACCGATGCTTGATAGAGCCTTTGATGTGTGGTCCAAAACAGATGAAAATTATTATTATGAAATTGCAAATGCGCTTTATGCTAAAAATCCTTCTCAGTTTTTGCAAGTTCTCAATAAATATCAAGTAAATTGGCTTCTTATAGACCAAAATATTATCAGTCCAACATCTCCTCAGGCACTTTTTCTCCCGGAACTTCACCAACTGCTTACTACACTTCCAACTGTCCATAAAGTTTGGCAAAGTGGCAATCTTGAAGTCTATAAAGTTGATTTGATTACTACTCCAAATCATTTTGTATTTGCAACTTCTTCTCTTCCTTCTGTAAATAGCTATAACTGGAATGATTACGATAAAGCATATGCAGATAATAATAACTACCTTATTGCGCAGGACCAACCGCTAATAGCAAGTAACGAGTTGTATCCCTTCCGTTCACTCTTTTCACTTAAAACCGTAAAAGAGGAAGAGTATCATCTTACAGAGTTTCCAACCTCACTCGTTTTTACAGCTAAAATTCCTCCAACTCAAACTGCATCTTCTCTTACCTTGCCTTCGCTTTTTTCCTCCTACCACATAGTACCAATTGCGATTGCAACCAAAAAAGATTCTCGTGGAGTTTCAATTGTTGTTACTCCTCTTCTTCCCCAATTTGAACTTGATGGAAATACTTTATCTCAGCAATACTCTAATCCAATTCTTTCGTTCTTTCTTTCAAGTCAGGCAAGTAATCTTTTTCCTCTGACACTCAACATCAACGGTGTGGTAAATATTCCTTTATCCGATGCCACAACCCAAGTACACACTACGTTTTTTACCTATGACCAGGATAATACTTTGGTTGTTGTTGATAAGAACGGACATGTTCTTGGACAAACAAGTATAAGTCCATCTCTTCTTTCTTCTCTTCCTTATACAAAACCTATACAAATGAGTATACCTGCTGCAAATCATGCAAGAACATTTACTGTTACTTTGCCAAAAATTGATGATGCATATCTTAGTTTTCATCCTGCAATCAAAACGATTGCACCTGTGAAAAATTGTGATAAGTTCCGTACTACCTTTGTCAATTCACAATTTGTGAAAGAACAGACTATTGATGCTCTTTCTCTTACTTCACTTAATGCAGTTGCCTGTACTGCTTTTTATGCGCCAACTCTTCCTCATGACATCGGCTATGCACTTTTTATGAAAGGCAAAAATGCTGCAGGCCGTAGTCTGCATTTCTGGATTGAGAACGTAACAGAACATTATGCTCCAATTGATACGTTTTTGCCTCTCTCTAAAGATACAGCAACATATACTTTTGTCTTGCCACCGCGTGATAAGTTTGGAAATTCATATGCATTTCATTTTGACAATATTTCAATTGGGAGAGATACAAGCAGAAATACTCTTTATGACTTTTCTGTATATCCACTTCCTTACGACTTTTTAAGCTCAATTGTTTTTCAGACAAATCCTACTCCTTCTTCCTCTCTTGCTTCTCAAGCTGTTCAGGCTTCTCATCCAAACCAATCGCTCTATGTTGTTGATACTTCCGCAAAAACTGTTATTCTTTCTCAATCTTTTGACAAGGGATGGAAAGCCTATGAAATATATAATCCTCAATTTCTTTCCATGCTGTTTCCCTTTTTCTTTGGAAAAGAGATAAAAACACATATCATGGTAAATAACTGGGAAAATGGTTGGATTCTTAATAATCATCCGCTATCTGCCAACCGCTCTATGCTCATTATTATCTACCTTCCTCAGTATTTGGAATATACTGGGTTTTTGCTTTTTCTTGTTCTTTTGCCTTCCTATTTTGCTTGGTATTATAAGAAGAGATTAGGCTCAGCTTGACAATAGTTTTCTCATATGGTACTCTTTTAGTCGCTTTTATCACAACTTTACCTGCCTATACTGTCTTTTTCCCTGCTCTTAATTTAAATCCGCTTTATATATGAAATTAAAAGAATCATTGGTATCTGTCATCCTGCCTGTCTATAACGCAGGAAAGTTTTTGCCTTTCTGTCTTGAAAGCATCAGAAAACAGACCTACACGGACTTTGAAATCATTGCCATTGACGATCACTCCTCCGATAATTCATTTAAAATTTTAAATCAATTCAAAAAAAAAGATAAACGAATCAAACTCTCTCGCAATAAAAAAAAGTATGGCTTGGCTATATGTTATAATCGTGCTTTAAAGATTGCCAAAGGTCAGTTTGTTGCTTTTATAAACCCTAATGATATCACTGGTCTTGAGCGTTTAAAAAGGCAAGTAAAATTCCTCGTTGCCAATCCCAAAACCGTTGCAGTAGGCACCCAATACACAACGATTGATGAAAACAATAAAAAGCTGACTAGAAGCAACTTTCCTCAAGAACATGAAGTAATTTACAATGCGATTCTTCCTGCTACATCTCTTAAGCCTGAAAGCGTAATGATAAACCGCCACTTACTACCAAAAGATATTCTTCATTTTACCCATAACAAATATCCTTTTATTTTCACTGAAATTTTTATTAAGATGCTTCAATATGGCAAATTTGCCAACCTTAATCAATGGCTTTACTCTCAAAGAGTAGGCATAAAAAGAGGACGAAAACACTCAAAGGTAACCCAAATAATCTCACTTGCTAAATTATGGGTTAAATCAAGAGCAACGTATGATTATCACCCACCTATTAAATCCTTCTTGCCTCCCATGGTAAAGGAGATATAACTTTCTCCCCTTCTCCCTTACACACTCTCCTTTTGAACTCTCTTTCTGTGGATAACTTCTGATTTTGCTCTGTTCTTCAGGAAACCAGATCATACATTGGGGAAATTAGCCGTAAAAGATATCCTACATGCTTCCCCAAGTTATCCACATTTTTTCATATAAATTATTTAGATTGATTTATCAGCATATTTTATATAATGATTACTCTAGGCTATATGATATATTAAGTACCAATTGCTATAGGTTGACATATATATGTTGGTATGCTATTATTCTTTTAGCATGGGAAGAATTTTCAGAATCTTTAAGAGTCAAAGTCCTAAGAGAAGAAAAACACTTGCTGAGTATGAGCAAGAAATGTTGATTAGAATAGGAAGAGAACAGTTTAAGAAACTACTTGAAAAAGGGTTAAGTATTCCAGTTGGATTATTGTAAGTTCATTAAAAACAAAAAAAGAGCATCGCTTTCGTTACTCAATGATAAGTTCCGGTACGATAAGCAATGCTCTTAGGGTAAAAGGCAATTAGTCCTTCAGGCAGGAATAAAACTAAGTGCCAAGTTCATTGATACTATAAAAGGTTATTGTTTGTCAAGAAAAAAACATGAAGCTAAAATTATATTTTTTTCTTGATAGTTCAATATTATTCAAGGAAAATTTTTGAAGCTAAATTGACAAGATAACTTTTAGAAATCCGCTCATCAGAGTTGATGAATGGAAAAAGCAAATTATATTTTACTTGTCCTCTTTAATGAGGTAGGAGCATAGGGCAGGTGCTCCTACTTCTTTTAAGACGATAAGAAAAATGCTTTTTTCATTTTCGCTGGTAAGCGGATTTTTTTGCGGGCACAAGCCAAAGGCCGGGGATGCTTAAATCTTTTTGGCAAAAAGGATACGACCTGTTGCAGTTTGAATAACTCTTGAGACTACTACATCAATGTTTTTCCCAATATCAGTACTTCCGCTTTCAATAACTATCATCGTGCCGTCATCCAGATACCCTACTCCTTGACTCATCTCTTTCCCAAGATGCATGACTTTGATATGTAACGCTTCACCTGGTACTGCAATTACCTTAAGATAATTCGCAAGTGCATTGATATTTATGGCTACTGCATTTTCAATATTTGCCTTCTTTTCCAAATTATAATCACAGGTAATTACTTTGCCTTTATGGATTTTGGCAATTTTTATCAATTTTTCATCAACTTCTTTTTCACTTTCTACTTTTTTCTCATCACTATCTTTTAAAACTAACACTTTCATCTCACGTGTCTTTTTAAGCTTCTCAAGTGCTTCAAGCCCTTTTCTTCCTCGCTCCCTTTTAACTGTATCTTGAGAATCGGCTAAATGCTTAAGCTCCATAAGAATACTTGGGATAAGTACAATCACTCCGTTTAAAAGGCCAGAGTGGACAATATCAAAAATGCGGCCATCAATAATAGCTGAGGTATCAAGAAAAATCGCATATTCTATTTTTTTGGTCTTTTTATCCTTTGCTTTTCTTCTCTGTTTAGTAAGTAGCCCTGGCAAACGAGTTACTAACGTTTTTGATACTTCATCAGCAATAGCACCTATGAGCTTGGGCGGAAAAGCAGGAGCGCTTGTTTGTTCTTTTTCCTCTTTTTCTTCTTTCTTCTCCATATTATTTAACAGCTATGCTGCCAAAAAGAGACATTACCTCCATTAATGTCTTTTTTGACTGCGGTGTAATTATACACTTAAAGCCTAATTTTTGCGCCTCCCGAATTCTTTTTTCAAGACCCGGCACGCTTCGCAATTCTCCGAGAAGTCCTACTTCAGCAATTCCTACTGTTTTATCCATTGGAATATTTCGTAGGCTTGAATATACTGCAAGGCAAATGCCTAAATCAATAGCAGGATCTGAAAGTTTTAATCCTCCAGCAACATTGACAAACACATCTGTCGTATCAAGAGGCAAACGGCAATGTTTCTGAAGAACCGCAAGTAAGAGCTCGACTCGTCTGGCATCAACTCCTGATACCACTCTACGGGGCATAGGAAGCTTTGAGAAGACAGTTAATGCTTGTAGCTCTACCAGAAACGCTCTTGAGCCTTCAAGCGTTGCGGTAAGGACAGTTCCTGGAACTCCTTTTTCATACTTAGTTAAAAAAAGTTCTTCAGGATTTTTGGCTTCTGTCATTCCTTCTTCTTCCATCAAGAATATTCCAACCTCATCAACTGGTCCAAAACGATTTTTAAGACTTCGTAAAACTCTGGTTTTGGCAAATTTCTCCCCTTCCAAGAAAAGAACAGTATCAACCATGTGTGACAATACCATTGGTCCTGCAACCATACCTTCTTTAGTGACATGGCCAACAACAACAATTGGAATATTGAACTGTTTGGCAGTTCTAACAAATTGTAAAGTTGCATATCTCACTTGCGCCACAGAACCTGATAACCCAGCAGCATTCTCAGACTCCATAGTTTGGATAGAATCAACTACTGCAAATTCCGGCTTTGTATCCTCTATCACTTTGACAATCGCATCGGCATTGGAAAGAGAAATAAGATATAAATTATCCATTTCTTTTGTTCTAAGTTCTTCGTTCTTAGTTTTTTGTTGCGCAATGCGCATTGCCCGCATTTTAATTTGTTCAACTGATTCTTCTCCTGACGCATAGAGAACCTTTTTCCCTTGTTTTGCAAGAGACAAACAGAGTTGCAGAAGAAGTGTTGATTTACCGACTCCTGGATCTCCTGCTATAAGGATAGCAGACCCAGTGACAATTCCTCCTCCTAAAACTGTATTCAATTCTTGATATTCGGTTTGAATTCTTGATTTTTCTTTATATACAATTTCCTGCAATTTTTTGGGAGTAACACTCTGCTCCAGGACTACGTTTGTACGCTTAGAAGATTGAGAAATTGAAACGTTATGAATCTCTTTAAAACTATTCCATGCACTACATTCAGGACATTTTCCAAGCCATTGAGGAGAATCGTATCCGCATTCCTGACATACATATGATGATTTTGTTTTCATAGCAGCTTAATTATACTCTTTTGAGGCTAATTTAGGAAGGAGAAAAAGTGATAGAAAAAAGTTGAAATCCAGAAAAAGATAGGAAAACTTTTAAGTTTTTACTTGTGGTTTTGACTTTTAACTTGCTTCTATCTGTATCCGATTGGTTTCTCAAGGAGCACTGGAGAAAGATAGATTTTGTGATGTCTCTTATCAATTTCAGAAACTGTTACACCAACTTCTTGTCCTTCTTTGTAAGTTGTGGTTGGAGGAATTTTTTCTTTTCTAATAAGCCCTTCCACATTATCTATAAGAGACAAATGTACACCGGCATCATCAACTTTGGTTACCGTAGCAGTAACTTTCTTATCAATCGGGAATTGTTCTACTATTCTTTCAAATGGATCTTCTGTTAATCGTTTGATTGAAAGATTTACTCTTCGTGCTTCTCTATCTGTACCTATGACTACTACATCAATTGTTTGTCTAGGTGAGAAAAGTTCTGAAAGGTCAGTTACTTTATCCCATGAGATTTCTGAAATATGCACAACTCCGTCAAGCAGTATACTTTTCCCTTTTTGTGATCCTAACTGCAATCCAACAAATATTCCAAATGAAGTAATGTTACTTACCGTTGCGTTTATTTTTTGCCCAGGCTTCAAACTTTTTGTAAGATCTGCAAATTCCTCCTCTGAAATAGTTGGTTTCTGGGAAAAAATAACTTTGTTATCTTTGCGGTTAAGATCTAAAAGAGTCACTTTAATTTTAGTACCAGGAGTAAGTGTTTGATTTGCCGCATAAGAAATATATGATTGAGGAAGAAAACCCGTGATACCAAAATGCGTATCCACTACAAAACCTGCTTTGGTTATATCAGTAATAGTGACATTTACTTGTTCCTGACTTTTTTGGAGTTCTGCAAGTTTGTCCCAGGCGTAATTACCAAGATAACGTCTGAGAGATACTACCGGTTGTCCTGTTTCAGATTCAGGATTGAGTATTGTAACCTCTACTTCATCGCCTACTTTCAGCATTGATAAGAGTGTATGGAGAATTTTTTTATCTTTTTCAAGAACTATCGCTTCTGATTTGGCATTGACATCAACTGTGATTTCGCCTGATGTGAGTTTCGTTATTTTCCCTTTTACTGCTTCTCCTTTATGAAGTGACGTTACTGAAGTGTTATGCGCTGCAAGAAGTCGCGCCATTGCGGAGGATTTATCGTGTCCAAAATCTTTTTTTGCCATTTATCATATTCCACCTTTCAATTAAGGATGCACAAAGTATACCATGCAAGGAGTATTAGTGCAAGAAGCGCTCAACTTTTTTCTACAAAAAAAACCTCTTTCCAGAGGTTTGATAGTAACTTAATGGGAAAAAGCTCCTGGCGATGACCTATTGTCCCAGATATAAAACCTAGTATCGTAGGCGCTGGTGCGTTTCACTTCTCTGTTCGGAATGGGAAGAGGTGGTTCCACACCGCTCCAATCACCAGAAAATTTCTCCCATTAAATTAAACAACTATTATACTTATAAGGCTCTTTCAAAAGCGAAGAGAAGAAAATTTTAATTTACCGTTAACCATTAGTACGGGTAGGCTTAATGCCTTACGACACTTCCACCGCCCGCCTATCAACCTTGTAATCTGCAAGGGGTTTTCTCAGCCTTTCGGCTGAATCGAAATCTTATCTTGAGGACGGCTTCCCACTTAGATGCTTTCAGCGGTTATCCGATAGGAATATAGCTACCCAGCGGTGCCCGATTAATCGGAACAACTGGCACACCAGGGATTCCTCCATCCCAGTCCTCTCGTACTAGGGACGGACCCTCTCAAATTTCAAACGGTAGCACAGGATAGAGACCGAACTGTCTTACGACGTTCTGAACCCAGCTCGCGTACCACTTTAACCGGCGAACAGCCGGACCCTTGGGGCCTTCTTCAGTCCCAGGATGTGATGAGCCGACATCGAGGTGCCAAACCGCATCGTCGCTGTGGACGCTTGGATGCGATCAGCCTGTTATCCCCGGGGTAGCTTTTATCCGTTAAGCTCCGTGCTTGCCACCAAGCATCGGAGGATCACTAAGACCTGCTTTCGCACCTGCTCGACTTGTTGGTCTCGCAGTTAAGCTGGCTTATGCCTTTGCACTATCACCTTGGTTTCCATTCAAGGTTAGCCAACCTTTGTGCGACTCCGTTGCGTTGTAGGAGTCTACCTCCCCAGTAAAACTGCCCGCCAGACAATGTCCCTCGCCCGTATCTTTATGCGGGTCGAAGTGATGCTTGCTCATTCCAAAGAGAGGTATTTCACTGATGACGAATCTCCCTCCTATTCTAAACAGTTGAAAAAAGCTCGCAAATGCCAAGCTACAGTAAAGCTCCCGGGGTCTTTTTGTCCATGTGCTACTAGGCCGCGTCTTCACAGCCATCTCAATTTCGCCGAGTAGATGATCAAGACAGTTACTCAGTCGTTCTACCTTTCGTGCGGGTCGGAACTTGCCCGACAAGGAACTTCGCTACCATAGAACAGTTATAGTTACTGCTGCCGTTCACCGGAGCTTTGATACCAAGCTTCACTCTTGCGAGTGTCACTCAACATCATTGACTTACCGGCACTGGGCAGGTGTCAGCCCCTATACCTTGCCTTTCGGCTTTGCAGGGACCTGTGTTTTAGATAAACAGTCGCTAAGTAAACATTAGCTGCGTCCTGTACCATTACTGGCACAGGAAAGGCATCTCCCATAGGTTACGCCTAGCTTTTGTGCCGAGTTCCTTGATCATCTTTCTCTCGATCGCCTTAGTCTTCTCGACCAGTCCACCTGTGTCGGTTTGCGGTACGGCAAAATATGCGTTTTCCAATCCATTGCTGAACAGGATAATGACGTTTTTCTTGGAAACTGAAAGGTATCGAATTGTCCCCTATCTCTAGGAAACTTTCCGTTGCAGCTCAATTAAACAGGTGAACGGATTTGCCAGTCCACGCTTATCTTACTGCTTAGATCCTGCTTACACAGGACTCGATTCTTCCAACTTCGTCACGCCCTTACAATACACATATTTACGTAGTCGAATATTAACGACTTATCCATCGGGCTAATCCCCTTTAACGAGGAATACCCTTAGGGCCGACTAACCCTCCGCTGACTTACATTGCGGAGGAAACCTTGGACATTCGGCGTGGTTGATTCTCACAACCATATCGCTACTCATGCCGGCATTCTCACTCCTAAGCACTCCACCAGGCCTTACGGCACCGACTTCACAGCACTTAAGACGCTCCCCTACCAATCCTTTACCACCGTAGTGGTAAAAAAGTCTCCAGCTTCGGCAAAGAGCTTCATCCTCGATAAATTTTCGGCGCTAAATACCGTCCGCCAGTGAGCTGTTACGCTTTCTTTAAAGGATGGCTGCTTCTAAGCCAACCTCCTGGGTGTCTCTGGTATTTAACTTCCTTCAAAACTTAGCTCTTATTTAGAGGCCTTAACTGGGAGTCTGGGTTGTTTCCCTTTTGTCTCATCAGCTTAGCCCGACAAGACTGACTACTGCGATATAACACCATGCATTCGGAGTTTGATTGGTTGCGACAGATTGCTCCGCCACGAACCATTCAGTGCTCTACCTCATAGTGCAAAATCTACAGCGCTATACCATAATATATTTCGGGGAGAACCAGCTATCTCCGGGTTCGTTTGGCATATTGCCCCTAACCTCAAGTCATCTCAGATTATTGCTACAATCACGAGTTCGGGCCTCCTCCTGACGTTAGTCGGGATTCACCCTGCTCAAGGTTAGCTCACCCGGTTTCGGGTCTAATGACTGCTACTTAATCAGCCCTGTTAGGGCTCGCTTTCACTCCGTCTTCCCAAGTCAACTTGGTTAAACTAACGCAGCAATCATTAACTCACCGGCTCATTCTTCAATAGGCACGACATCATTCCTTGCGGAACTCTGTCTGCTTGTTAGCCAATAATTTCAGTTCTATTTCATTCCCCTCCCGGGGTGCTTTTCACCTTTCCCTCACGGTACTAGTTCACTATCGGTAGATTTCGGTATTTAGTCTTGGAAAGTGGTCTTCCCAGATTCCCACAGAGTTTTATCGTGCTCCATGGTACTTAGGAACAAACTATCGGAGTCTTTCGTTTCGCATACACGGCTTTCACGTTCTTTGGCGGACCATTCCGGATCCTTCTGCTATGAAAAACTACATCGAATATCGTCTGCCCTGCAACACCTTGTCTTGCGACTCGGTTTAGACTGTTCCCCTTTCGCTCGCCGCTACTGAGGGAATCTCATATGATTTTTTTTCCTGGGGCTACTGAGATGTTTCAGTTGGCCCCGTACCCAACCAAATGCTATATCCTGATTACTCAGGGTTTTACACTTGGTCATCCCGCAAAGCGGGATAGGTTTCCCCATTCGGAAACCGCCGGATCATAGGTTTATGACACCTACCCGACGAGTATCGCCGTCATATACGTCCTTCCTCGGCCGAAATCTCCTAGGCATCCATTATTAGCATTAGTAGTAAATTTAAAATTTTTTTAATCCCGTAAAACAGTCCTCCGAAGACGGAGTAAAGCTTTACGAGGCTTCTCTTCACTTGTCAAAGAGCCTCACTTCGCTAAAGCTTCGCGAGACTAATCTCACTTACTTTAGCAAATAGATACTTCATGTCTTTCACCCTTCCGTAGCATTTATGCGTAGGAGGGTCAAAGAGCCTCACAGTTTGTTTTCTTGAAGAAACCCTCCCTAACTGGAGGGCTTGTTCCAAAAAACAAACAGTACTAGCAAATCACTTATGGCAAATAGTTTTCCGTATAGATAAACCATCGCTATTTGCTGTGTGGACCGGAAGAGATTCGAACTCTCGACCTTCGCGATGCAAACGCGACGCTCTACCAGCTAAGCTACCGGCCCCTTCCGTCCAAAAAAATTATTAGGCTACTTTTGTAAATGTTCAATGCAGAAAAAGTACAAAGCTCTTCTGTAGTAAAGTGAAAAAGTCGTGGTCTATAAAGACAGTTAATCCCTAGTAGGGTGAGAAAAAAGAATAAAAAGTTTCGTCATAAACCAAATTTCTTCGCTTTACGTCATAGATTGTAACAGGCTAAAATGAACCTGTCAACCCCCTCTTTACACATCTTTTATATATTTCTTTGTGATTTATAAAAAAACTGGAATAGAGCTCTATCATTCATACTCTCATATCTCTATTGTTTTAGTAAATCTTGACAATTAGAGTACATCTTAGCATACTATAAATATAGTATATGATTAGATTAAAAAGACTTACTTTAATTCTCACCCTGCTTCTCATTTTAACTGCTCCACTTATAATATTTCAAAGTAAAAAAACACAAACTTTGCGGCAGCAGGCAGCGGGAGTGGGAGGAGGAGCAATAGAGATAAATGGGCAGTTTG
>CAZSWA010000021.1:0-24901 GCA_964610465.1 uncultured Gammaproteobacteria bacterium
ATGGCATCCCTACTCCCAATCCCTCTATCCCTTTCCCTACCCCTACCTCTAGCTCAGTCACCCCAACAAAAACCCCTACTCCTACTCTACCGGCTACCAATACTCCTTCTCCTACTCCAGTTGGCTCTACCAGTCTTAATCTTACTCTTCTTCTGCATGGGATAGGCAATGGAGGAGATAATGCCAATCCGCAAAGTCAAGGAAATATGAATCCACTGCATACTACTCGAATGGTTACACTTTCTCTTTTTAATTCCCAAAATCAATTAGTCCTAACGCAAACAGGAACTGTGAACTATAACATGTCTTCAGGCAACTTCATTGGAAATATAAATATAGGAACAAGTATCCCAAGTGGTGTGTATCTTATCAAAGTTACTATTCCTCAATATTTAACTACTACGATTCCTGGTATTCAAACTATTACTGCAGGACAAGTAAACCAACTTACTTCAGTGGCATTAGTAACAGGAGACATTAATCAAGATAATACTATCAATATTCAAGATTTTAATCTTCTGATGGGGTGTTACTCTGATTTTGCTCCCCCTGTCAATTGCACCAATTCTCAAATGGCTGATTTAAATGATGATGGCAATGTCAATGCCTCAGATTACAACCTTTTCTTAAGAGAACTAGGTTATAGACAAGGACAATAGCGTGCAAATTATAGAGCATTATTAGTTTGAAGCCAGTGTTCAGTTTCAAGTGCTGCGGCACAACCAAATCCCGCAGCGGTGACTGCTTGTTGATATTCTTGATCATGTACATCTCCTGCCACAAAAACCCCATCAATTGCAGTTTTCGTATGGTCATGGACTTTTATGTATCCTTTTTCATCCACCTCTATACCTTGTATGCCTTTAAAAACTGTTGAATTGGGCATATGCCCAATTGCTACAAATACTCCATCACATACAATTTCTTTTTCTTGATTTGTCTTATTGTCGCGAAGCTTAACTCCTGTCACTTTTGTATCACCCAACACTTCAGTAATTTGAGAATTTAATATGAAGGAAATTTTGGGATTTTGTTTTGCTTTCTCTTGCATAATTTTGCTTGCCTTAAGTTCTTCTCGACGATGGACTATCGTAACACTATTGGCAAAGCGAGTAAGTACAAGTGCTTCTTCCATCGCACTGTCTCCTCCACCTGCAACAATTACGTTTTTATTTCTAAAAAATGGTGCGTCACAAGGTGCACAGGATGATATTCCCCGGCCAATTTTTTCCTGTTCACCCTTTACACCAAGCCACTTGGTATCTGCTCCTGTTGCAATAATAATTGATTTTGCTTGATAGAATGCATCAGAAGTTTTAACAGTAAAAGGTTTGTTAGTAAAATCTCCTCCTTCAAAATTAGCATCAATAAACGTTGCGCCAAATCTTTCTGCTTGTTTACGCATATTGGTCATAAGATCTGGTCCTTGAATTCCTTCTGGAAACCCTGGGAAATTTTCAACTAAGGTAGTTAACATAAGCTGACCACCCCATTTATCGCCTGCAATAACAAGAGTTTTTAGACTGGCACGAGTAGTATAGATTGCAGCTGTTAAACCTGCAGGTCCTGAGCCTAAAATAATAACGTCATAGAGAATATCTGTCATGGAGAATGTATGTTGTCTTGTATTATTGGCTAATTACTTCTTCTATTGCTTTTTTATAATTGTCTTTTCTTTGTGCACCAATTAGGTCTTTTGCAGGCTTACCATTTTTAAAAAGCATTACGGTTGGGATACTCATGATGCCAAATTGGCCGGAGCTTTCGGGATTGTCATCAACATTCATTTTCACTACTTTGATTTTACCTTTATATTCTGCTGATAATTCTTCAATAATAGGAGAAACTGCACGACAAGGCATACACCAGGGAGCCCAAAAATCTATTAATACTGGCTCTTTACTCTCTAGTACTTCTTTTTGGAAATTTTGGTCTGTAATATCAATTGCTGCCATATTAGTTAAAGGTTTTCTCAGGACCTTGGTCACGAAATTCGTCTATAAAGCCCTTTACTTCCTCTGTCTGTAACCTATTCATATTATCAAGATGCGTCCATGCTGTCAAGGCAATTTTTGTATCTAACTTGGGTCTTGGAACTACAATAAGCTTCCAAAGCTTTTTCTCTTGTGCAATATCAGACAATTGTTTTTTGAGACTACTGCAATCAGAAAAAGAGAGTGGATTCTGTGAAGTTTGACAATCGTAACTTATGATAATATATCCATGTTCAAGGGAATGAACAAGAAATCTATCATCAACTGGTTTATCATACACACCAGATTTTGCCCAGTCCGGATAATGAGGGCCTGAGGTCGGTGGATCGCTATTGTAGGTCACTTTTGTACCTAGTTTTATATGAGTTCTTGTTAATGCAGGATAAGTTTTAATATGTAAAGGGACGCTGCTTTTAAGTTTGGGCTGAGGATGAAACAAAAACCAGCCTTCTAAAAGAACAATTATTGGACAAAGAATGACGATACTCCACCCTACTATATTTTTCTTCATATACGTAGCATTAAAAGAAAGTTATTCAAGTTCTTCAGTCTTGGTATGAAGATAATAGAACCATTGTTCAAAAAATGCAAACAATAATTTGAATGGCGTCTCAATAAAAAAATCAAAAAAGAAAATGAAAATATTAACCTGAGCAATACTTTGACTCAATTGTCTCCCAACTCTAATTACCGGCATAAAAAGAAAATCAACAATAGGTGTGAACAGATTTTGCTTTTCTCCTACAGTATAGGTATGTGCAATAAGGCTTATTCTGTAGGAGAAAAAGGAAACGATTGCGAGAAAGAACATAAAGACAAACTGGCTTATGATATTAAAATGAAGTTTTCTAAGAGCAAAATCTATAAGACCAAACGAAAGGATAAATGCAAGAAACCAAAGGATATTAAAGACAGCATCAAAACGATGCTTTTTTCTAGCTTTCTTAAGCTCAAGTGTACTTCCAAGTCGTGGATTCTCTTCGTAAAGTAGTTCTAAAATATAAGAAAGGATTCTTCGTGAGTTGTCAACTCCTGGAGTTTGGATAAAAAGGCTTACGATGATCATAAGAAGAGGTGGAATAGTAGTATTTAAGGAGATAGATAAATAATTGATGCCATGGAAAAAAATTTTCTCATATGTGCCTTCTACGACAAATGCAAAAACCACTTTGGTAAGTAAAATAAACAGAACACTTCGTATAATTGCCCTATTTACTTTTGACCTAATACCTTTATAACGCTCATCGCATGCTTCAAGAATTGCTTTTTCAAATTCTTCCGCGTTTTCCAGAAGTTGTGGCAAAGTATCCCGATACGTATGTAACACATCTTCAAGAATAAGAAATGCAGCAGTGCGGCGCTTGACATACGTATAGACCTTCTCACGTCCTGGATAATTAATTTGGTTTATGATTTCCCGAAATCCTGCCATAAAATTTTCTGATGTATATTCGAGATTTTGTCGTGTAAGTTTACCGAAGAATTGACGGAAAAGATGGTAGCGTAAGAACGCTAAATCATCACGCGCAAATGCTTTACGAACGGCAATAAACACCTGAGCGTCTTTCGTTTGCTCTGAATCATCAACAATCATGACATCATCTCGTAAGACATGAAACATAAAGTTTGCCATTATCTCCCTTTCATGATTAGGATGCAGAATATATTGAATATCAGTGGACATAAGATGATAGGTCCATTCATTAATAACCACATCTGGAATTTTGTATTTCTCAAGAATTTTAAGACGAAGAGAAAGATATAAATCGATTGACTCTTCTACTTTATCTACTGCTGATTGAGGAATTTCAGTATCAGGGAGATATCGTGCCCAAAGCAATTCGCGTACCAAAGGTTCTGCAGTTGTTTTAGCATTGCCTCCTAAAAGAAGTCTTCTCTTAAGAATCCTTTCGATTGTTGCTCTTAGAATTACCTCTTCTTCCCGGTATTCCATCGCGTTTCGCAAGCGTTCATACCATGAGGCAAATTTAGATACTACTGGATTAACTGTGATTTTTGCTTCCTCGTGGGCTGGCACTATCTTTTTTTCAAATGCTTCAATGACATAACGTGCCATTGGAGACAGAGGACTATAGCCTACTCTATCCATATACTGTAATTATACTATAGAATGAGAAAAAGAATGATGAGGTTTATGACATTCTCCTTCTTTGGTTATATAACCTTTATTATTCCTTGATAGTTACCTACACTGCACATAAATGAAAGGTAAGTAGGCTGATTTGGCGCAGTAAATTGAACCGTTCCTGAATAGTTGACAGGAACTATTTTTTGAATATTAAGACTTGGAATGGTAAATGCTTGTTGACATCCATTTCCGCCTTCATTGACTAAATGCAAGGTAACTTTTGAACCGGCTTTCACAGTCAGTTGATTTGGTGTATAGCCGTTGGTATTAATAGTAATTGTTGCTTCGTTGACTGGATTTTGTACTACTTCTGTCGTATCGCAAATACTAAATATACAATACATATTTCTTGCAATGTTAGTAAGCGTAAGATTACTCCCTGTCAGGGCAATTGCTGAATTAAGAGTAAAAAGGGATAGAAGAATTATTGCAATTGCTGCTACCTTTATAAATCGGACCTGCAAAATACTCTCAACACGCACTGCCATATAGCCTAATAGAAAAAAAAGTGGCGAAGAACCCAGCACAAAAGCAAATAAAACGGTTGCTCCAGCTATTGCACTCCCTGTCCCAATGGCAAGAACCATCATTGCTTGTGTTGCCCCGCAAGGAATGAGTACGGTAAATACTCCAAGTACGGATGGACCAAAAATATCATTCCGCTTTATACGATATGCCAGAAAACGGGTTAAAAGGCGTGGAGGCTGGATAATAAAATAGCGAAAAATAGGATGAACATCAAGTAAATACAATGCAGTCCCCAGCATAAAAATAGCAATACCAAACTGCAAAAGTACTTGTAACGGAAGTGCAAGTTGCACTAAAGAACCAACCCATCCAAGCAGAAATCCTAAGATAGTATAAGCAATGACTCTTGCAATAAGGAATGAAAGTATAGGAAATAAATTACCGTTTTTTTTCACTTCACTTTTCAACCTTCTTTCTTCACTTTGAGCAAGACTTGTGGCAAAAAGACCCCCTTGTACTGCCATACAGGAAAAACCGCCAGCAAAAAGTCCTGCGGTAAAAATAGCCAGTAAGTTTAGATTTTCCATACCTATACTATAATTATAGCAAAGAATTTGCGTATTCTCTCAGAATTGACAGAAAAGACGAGGTATGCAACGATATGAAAGAATGAAAAAAAGGCAAAAGAATAAAATAGTGAAAAAAACAAGTAAAAGAATACAACGCGGGATTTGGCTAAATCTCTTATTTATTTGGGAGCTTATCATACTGCCTATTGTCACAGGAATTATCCTGCTCTTGCTTGTTACTTTTTCTCTTAACGGCGGCTTGTCACAAATGGATGGCGTAAAGCCTCATTTTTTAGAACAAGTACTAACTACTATAGCTGTAAACAGTATTTCAATATTTTTCGCCTTTGGCCTCTGGCATTTTAAAAAATGGGGAGCATACGGACTTTTGGGACTTCAACTCATCGAATTATGTATCGCACTGCTTACTCAAAATATGATTTTTGATGTACTACCATCCTTGGTTGGATTTGTAGCAATCGCAATTATCTTAACTCCCTATTGGCCACATTTCAAATAATGAACATTATTAAAAAAATCAAAAAATCTAAAGGTATGTTTCAACCCTATCCTCAATCGTATTTTTCATTATGGATAAGAAAACATAAATGGCTTACTCTTTTTGGTATTCTGCTATATCTTATCCTTGCATATAGCACACTTTATTATCTTTTTCTTAAAGATGCGCTAAGAAATGCTTTTTTACCATAATTTCTCATTTTTTATTGACAGGAAAGTCATTCCCCTCTACAATAGTGTATACATGAAAAAAACTGCCTCAGTTGAAGAAATACCTTCTCCAAAAGAAGAGCATTTACCCAAAAAAGAACTGAAGAAAGATTCAGAATACCTCACTATTCCAATTCCTCGCTTACGAATCAAAGATTTCCGTATGAATAATGTGTATATATTTGTACTCTTCGTATTAGGTTTCCTGCTTGGTATGCTTACCACCAAAGTACAATACATGGACAAGCTAGCAAAAGCAGATGCCGAGGTAAAAACTGCACAAGCAGCCCAGCTTGCTGCTGTCCAACAAAACAACGCTCCTTCCAATCCTACTCCACAAACGATGAAGGTAGACAATGGACATTTACCAATTCTTGGCAATGCAAATGCCAAAGTAACTATGGTTGAGTTTTCCGACTTCCAGTGTCCTTATTGTAAACAATTTTTTACCAATACAGAGTCTCAAATTATAAACCAATATGTTAATACTGGAAAAGTAAAACTCGTCTATCGACAATTCCCTCTTCCTTTCCATCCCAATGCACATGTTGCGGCAGAAGCTTCAGAATGTGCGAATGAACAGAATAAATTTTGGGAGTACCACAATCTTCTTTTCCAAAAACAAAATGACTGGGTAAATATTCAGCAGCCTGATGTGCTTTCGACTTTTACTGATTATGCAGGACAGTTAGGACTTAATACAGACCAATTTAGTTCATGTGTAACCTCAGGGAAATATAAGAAAAAAGTTGATGATGATATGAATGCGGGTAATACTGCAGGCGTCACAGGTACTCCAACCTTTGCAATTGATGGAAATGTATTGGTAGGAGCTGAACCTCTTGCAACTTTTCAAGCAGCTATCGATAAAGAATTAGCCAAAAAATAAGTTTATTCAAATACTTCAGGTTGCAAAAATCTTGCAAGTGCTGCAATAACACCATCTTTATAGCCTTTGGTTCTTGTAATCGCGCCTTTTGTCATTACTCCAAAGTATCCTTCATGCTGCTTGGAATTTTTCTTGTTAAAAATCATGTCTGTTGCAATTCCAAGTTCAATCCCTTTTTTGATAAGGGTAATAAATTTTTTGGGAGTAAGCATTTTTATACTTGCACCTATTCCTTCTTTTCCTGTTTTGTCCACGACCACAATCCAACCTGCTTCAAACCACATATTGTCTATTTTATGTAATCCCCCTTCAAGTCCCACTCCATAATCTGCTTGTAAATGAGCACGTGCTTTATGCGCTCTATTTTTTGCGCCTGTAATACTTTCTTTGTCACTTAACGGTTGATTTGATACTCCTGATGAGACTTCTACTCCTATCACTTCACATTGACTCTTAGGAAATACCGCAAGGAAAGCTTCCCTGACTGCTGCAATTTTAACAGGATTTTTCGAACCGACTGCTATTTTCATAGTTATGAGGTAATAGTAAAATCTTCAAATGTTTCTTTTTTATCTTCCCAAAATACTGCTATGTTTTCCACTTCTGAAAGGAATGGACCTTTTTTACAAAGTTGAATCATTTTTTCCAGTTCTTTTTTCTCCCCTATAAATAGTGCTTCGACCCTACTATCTGGAAGGTTTCGTACCCAACCAGTAAGTCCGCGCTTTCGTGCTTCAGATTTTACAAATTGACGATATCCTACCCCCTGCACAAATCCAGTAACAAATATATGTGCTGCCTTCATTGTCTGCAATTATACAATATGAACTTTTTTTTCGATATTGGAATTTACTTAAGAGTTGAGTTTTGTAATTTGATGCTTTCTTTTTTCAACTGATGGAATTTCCACATAAAAAGTGCTCCTTTATTCTTGGCATTGCTATCACTTACAAACGATAACGCTTTTTCAAGGAGTACTCTATGCTCTGTTTTGGCAAGTTTAATATACAGACTTCGATGTTTGTAGTCATCTAGTTCCTCTGCCAAATGCATACCGAATGATTGAAATTCACGAGAAACGTATTTATCTTTGGTGGGGTTAAAATTTTTAAGAATCTGCTTAACTGACTGCATCTATTTAGTATTAAACCTATTCATGGCACAGTCAAGCCCTTTTTCCAATGCAGTCTCAAGTGCCTCAACTCCGTTTTTTATAAGTTCACGAACTTTCCCTTTTTCTGAACCAGTAAAGGGGCTTAATACATAATCTCTTGCGTTGTGGACATTTCTTTTACTTATCTCATGTTCATGTCCATCTTCTCGCATTTGTCTGCCAGCATGATGTTGCGATGAACCAATACCTAAACGAAATCTCCAGAACTTATCAGTTGAGAGAGCAGCCATAATTGACTCAACACCATGATGCCCTGCTGCTGCTCCTCCAAAACGTATTTTCATTGCTCCGATTGGTAAATCCAATTCATCATATACTACCCAGACATCTTCCGCTGGAATTTTATAATAGGATGCAATAAGCTGAACTGCAAGACCTGAGTTGTTCATATACGTTTTTGGTTTTGCCAAAATTACCTTTTCTAATTTTCCCACCTTTGGCTGCCACTCGACGATTGTAATCTCTGATTTAAGTTTTTCATTGTTGGACCATTCTTCCTGCTTTACTCCACTATAATCCTTTAAGAGTTTTTCAACTACCGTAAACCCGAGATTGTGCTTGGTATGAGTATATTGTTCACCGGGATTACCCAGTCCTACAATCAATTTCATAGCTACTATAGTACACAAAGAATGAGCTAGTTTCTGTAATCCGTTTCACTAGACATACTTTATGGATTATTTCCATTTTTCAATCTGTTCCTCAACAAATTTTCCAATGTAGGGTACTTTATAGTCTTGCCCTTGTAACGCTTTTACCATAAGGAGTACCCACAACACAAGACCTATAAGCCTAAGAAGCATATGCAGAAAAAAGCCAAGTCCAGGGATTGATGAAAGTATCCAATCAGCAATTACTAATCCTCCAAAGGTAACTATTGATTGGAGTGCATGGAAGCGAACAAATCGGTTTTTCTTGTTGATAAAGAGAAAAATGATAATTCCTGAAACAAACCCAACCAGATATGAAAGAGCAGCCATAATATTGCGGGAAATTTCAATTGATATTTTTTCTGATTCTTTTTCCAAATTGCTCACCTCTCTTCTCTTGATTATTTTTTCAAATCAAAATCTTTCCCGCATAGCAAACGCTCCTTATGACGTGTCCGAATAGTAGTGAAAAGCCGTAAGGTATGTTTGTGGCGGGGCTTATTTTAATCATACACTTTTTTATTCTCTAAATGTCAAGGCTCATTTGAGGAATAGTACCATCTGTATCTTCCTCTTTTTTCTGTTCTTCCTCTTCCTGCCAGATAGTTACTTTTCCAAATTCTCCATCATATCCTGGATTGATTGTAATATCTCCTTCTCTTACTTTTTGGATTGCCTTTGCAACTTTTTCTCCAGCAATTTTTGTGATATCTGAATGAGATGCATGCAAAAGCACATGAAATTCTGATTCAAGCTTTGTACAGATATCAACGTATGCTGCCTGGACTTTTTGACTGGCTACTGTTGAAGCGTTTGCTTCGGCAATAATTTCAAGAAGCGGGACAAGTTTGACATATGGCGGCTGTAAATGCATTTTATCTGTATACCATTTTAGTCCCTGAGCATTTTTCTTCTCCTCTGCCCGGCCTAAAAGGTTTTTTTCTGAAAGCTGCTGTACACGGTACAAAACTCCCTCTGTCAAACGGCGTTTGCAAACAGGACAGGTATTTCCCATTTTTTCTACTTCTTCAGGTCCAAAAACTGTTTTGCAATTTCTATGTCCTGAAAAATGGTACTTTCCTTCCTCGGGATAAAACTCAATCGTATACGCAATTTTACTGGTATTTATGATATCCTTGTCCTTCCCACTTCTTATAAATGCCTGTCTTATGTTTTCATAGGACGCGTTCTGCATCTCAAGCACTGTTGCTTCTCTTCCCATTTTGGCAGGAGAATGTGCATCAGAAGTTGAGATAATGGAACGATTCTCCAGTTCTGCAATTTGCCAGTTCATATCAGGATCAGATGACAAACCTGTCTCAATCCCATAGATATAATGAGCTAATTCTCCAAAGGCTTCTTCAAGTGAATCAAACCCGGATGCACTTCCATAAATCCCAAAATGAGGCGTCCAGATATGGCATGGAATAAGAAATGACTTATCATCAACTGATAAGATAAGCTCAAGTAAATTTTTGGAAGACATACCAATGATAGGTCGTCCATCAGCAGAAAGATTACAGCCGCGTCTTAGTAATTCTTTATTTACTTTTTCTGCAGTTTCAATATTTGGCACAAAGATAAGATTATGGATACGGCGCAGTTTTTCTCCTTGCTTGTAAATAGTGGCAATTTCAGTTGAGAGAAGAAACAGTGTTTTCTTGGGAAGATTTACTTCAGACTTCAGAGCATAAATACCATCGCCTGCTTTTGCCAGATTTCTTTGAATTTCTTTAAACCACAACGGATGTGTCCAATCAGAGGCTGTTAAAATATCAATGCCTTTTTGTTTTGCATACTGAGCCATAACTGGAAAGGTCATGTTCTGGGATACAGCTCTTGAGTATTTGGAGTGAAGATGAAGATCAGTAACGTAATGCATCGCGTATTATTGTAGCATAGGATTCAATGCTTTCATACTAATGTAGTCTGCGTTCTTTGTTTGCGTTTTTGCTGCTCTTCAAATCTTTGTTGTGCAATATAATAGAACAATTGAGATGGATAGTATGTTCTGAGAAAAAACCTTACCCAGATTTGTGCTCTTGTTTCTATCGGCGAGTCAAGATACTCTACACATTCTGATGGGATACTTTTATCGCTATTCTTTTTCACTACTTCTTCTATAACTTTTTCGTATGAGTTTAATTCTCCTAATAAACCTGTTTTTTTATTTTTATTGTTCATTCCATTTGCAATATAAAAAGTGTGCGCCATTTCTTCAACCATTAACTGTTCCATCCATATACCTACAAATTCACTGAGTCCATTACCTGGCGTTTGTGCTATGTTTTCTATTTGTTGATTTATTTCTTTTTTGGTAAGAGATTTATTATTTTCACTCAGTTCTTCTGAAAACTTTGCAACATGTGCAGAGATTGAAGAATTAAGACCAGGTAAATTAACAAGTATTTTAATATTATCAAGAGATATTTCTGTGCTATTTCTTTCTAACTCTTTCTCACTAAGAGCATCTATTGAAATAATGTTATTATTTACATTAATATAAGGTTCAGTAGCAGCGCCAAAAAACGTATTGGGTTCTTTTTCAAAAGCCTCTTTTTCTAATCTTGCTTCTATCTTTACAGGCTGTGACAGAGGCACATGTTCTGCCATATATCTTGCCACATATAAACCACGTAAAAATGCATTTGCAATGATTTTATTATAATATTGAGGATAACTTTGATTTTGTTCAGTAAGATCAGTTAGTGTTGCTTCTAAGTGTTCCCTAACAAATGTATCCTTTTTGTTAAAAAAAACTTCTTTCTTTTCCCATCGAAAAGGAATATATCTTCCATCTGATTGGGCAGAAATATCTAAATTTCCAATTTTCAATTCTTTCATGAAAATAGTATTTGTGAAGAGTATCTCAAAGATTCATTTCTTCCCTTGCTGTTGATACATTTCAATAAGCTCCCTTACAGTTGTTGCGTCTTCTGCTTTTTTGTCTTTGTCACGAAAACTGACTAAACGTGGAAAACGAAGTGCATAGCCAGGTTCTTTGACTCCATCATTTAGTACCGCACCTGCTGAGTGCAGAGGACTTCGTGTTATTTCATCTGCTAGAACTTCTATGACGATTTCAGGTTCTACCCAGACACTAGGCATAATAAGAGAATTCACTCGTGCTGGCTTATGAGAAAGTTCAATACCTTTGGTTTTCTCTTTAATACTTCTCCACTCCTCATCTGTCAAACCTGTACCAATTTTACTGACTGTTACAAATTCATCTTTCTCTTCATCATATACTCCAACGAGTAATGCACCTGCACCAAATTCTGTCCGCTTCCCTCTCCCAAAAATATATCCAAGTATTACACAGTCTATGGTATCATGGAGATCACCTGCAGAATGACGCTTCAATTTTACCCAATTAAAATTTCGTCCACCTGCTTGATAGGGAGAATCAATTCGTTTGACTACTACGCCTTCAAGGCCTTTGGAAATTGCATCATCAAGCATGAATTGCAATTCTTTTGGAGTATGAAGAATTTTCCCGGGCGCCGGGATTAAAATATCATCTGTTGCGACAACTTTTTTGAGTATCTCCATCCTTTCATTAAGAGGTGTATCCATAAGAGATTTCCCATCAGCATATAAAATATCAAACACAAATGCCTTAAGAGGCAAGGATTTTGCCATCTCTTCTATTTTGTATTTTCTTCGTCTTTTCGTTGTTTCCTGAAAAGGCAAAAATTCTTCAGATTCAGGCTGGTATGCCAAGGCTTCTGTATCCAGAACTGCGGTTTTTACTTTTACTTGTTTGAGTGTTCCTTCGATAAGTTCAGGAAACATATGCGTCATATCTTCAAGATTTCTAGAAAACATAGAAATTTTATCGCCGTTTTTATGAATCTGGACACGAAACCCATCATACTTGGGCGATGCATGTATGGCAGTCCCCATTTTTTCAAACACCTTTTCAGGATTGGGTAAGCGTTCACAAAGCTCAGAACGGATTGGTCTGCCAACTGTTATTCCAAGTTTTTGTACTGCAGGAAAGCCTGATGTTGCAAGTGTTTTGCCGATAAGTCCTAAGTCTGATGTTTCATTGTACGCTTTTTCAAGAAGTTTCCTTTTTGTTCTTTCTCCCAGCAATGCCAACGATAATGCATCAAGAATTGTCGGGTCTCCAATTCCTAACCGGGTATTTCCCAATGCCATACGTACTAAATGTTTGACAGAAACCGCATCCAAATATTCTATCATTCCTTTAAACATTCCTACTCTTTTTTCAACTGTTCCGTCTCCTGATGTTTTGGCAATTTGAGTAAGTATTTCAAACACTTCATCAACTGACAACGCTTTCTCTTTTGTAGGATACTTTTTCTTAAGGTCATAGGCAACAACTCCTAAGTCACCTTTTTGAGCATACTGATGTAATACGTCTTCTTTAGATAATCCAAACGCAAGACCTAAACTTTGCGCCACCATTTTATCAGCCATACCGATTTCTATAGGTGCAAAAAAGGGGGCAATACGGCCTTGGCTAAGATAAATAATTTTATCGATATTGTCTTTTGTGGTACTTTTGAAAAGCTCAGATAAGATATCAATAAGCTGAAGGCGGGAAGATGTTTGTTCTAATCTATCAAAATATTCTGCTAATTTCGTAAATAACATACTTATGTTGTACTCACATACTTTGCTGCTTTGGTGCTGCCGGTTTTTTTAATAAGCCCATTTTTGATGAGCCCTTTAAGTTCATTAAGTACTGTATCTTCTGAAACCATCGGAAACAATTGTTTAAATGCACTGTTTTGCAGATAGCCGGTTTTTTGAATAAATTCCATTATTTTAAGTTGTCTATCTGACAAAAGAATTGGCGCTCCTCCCAATTTTTGCCGCATATTGGCATCAACTGATATACGCTCTACTTTGTCTTTTATCTTGGCAAGTTCAATTGCCAATCCTTGAGTAAAATACTCAAGCCAGTACGTTAAATCTCCATCTCTTTTTTCAACACTTTGTAACGCATTATAGTAGTCTTCTGCATTGTTATCAAAATACTCCTCAAGTGAAAAAAAACGTCTTATATCATATCCTTCAAGAAAAAGAATAAGGGTGGAAAGAGCTCTTGAGACACGACCATTCCCATCAAGAAACGGATGAATTCTAACTAATTCATAATGGACTACTCCACTTTTAAGAACCGGATGGATATCAGAGTCTACTTCGTTAATAAATTCCACGAGCTCCTGAACTTGGAATGGTACGGCAATAGCAAGAGGTGGCGTAAAGGTCACTTCACCTGTTAAACTATTTTTGACAACCACTTGCCGTGTTCTATATATACCACATTTATCATTATCCAATATTTTATTTGCGGTTAAAGCATGAAGAATTTTGATAAGGTCTTCTGTTACTTGAATTTTATGTCTCTCGCCTTCTTTTCCATCAGCTACTTTTTGTAATTCACCGATATATTCCATGACTTTTCGATAATTGATAACTTCCTGTACATCCCGTTCCCGTGCGACTATTTCTTGTCCATCCATTACTTTTTCAGTTTGAGTAAGATCAAGCTCATTGCCTTCAATGTGCGTTCCATGATGCACAGTACGTACCATTGCGTCTTTTTGAAATTCTTTCTCATAATAAGGAAGAAGAGGTGCATGATCGATTACTTCGCGGCAGGCTTCAACAATACCGATGTTTTTGAGGATTTTGTTACTAATTGCAAACTTAGGAGTATACATTGCCTACGGCATAATTCTTGCACATTTCCCGAAAAAAGGCAACCCAAGAGATTAGTCGACAATCATATATTCTTTCATGACATGAGGAATCTCATCTGCCAAATCAGAAGCATTAAAGAAAGGTCCTGCTTTCTGATAAAGCGAATCACCTGCTTTTTTATTGATAAAACTTGCACAAATAGCTGAGAGATACTGATCATTTTTGCAGTTTAAGCCTGCAACAAGTCCCGCCAGAACATCTCCTGTTCCCCCTTTGGTCATACCTGCATTACCACCAGAAACGTTTGTACATTCAGAAGGTGAACAAATAATATCTTTTTTATTTTTAAGAAGAATAATAGCACTATACTTTTGGGAAAATTTTTCGACTGATTCGACAGATGCAGACTCATGAAACAACGTTTCAAATTCATGAGTATGTGGAGTAAGTATTGGCTGGGTTTGTAAAAATCTCAACCATTCAAGCTCCATCATCTGCAAAGCTCCTGCATCTAATACAAATTTTTTATTCGGATACCTCTCCAACAAGTATTTCGTAAGAAAATATGTCTGTTCTCCTTCATTCTCTAATTCGTTTATCTCCTTAATTGTTAATTCCTGCTTTCCCTCGTTATGAGCTTGTGACCAAGGCTTACTTCTTACTTCAGTTCTTACCATCCCAGGCCCAATCAAAATACATTCTGCCTCTTTAGCATAATTTGAAAGTGCTTCACGTGGAACGATAATACCGTTGCGAAAATCTTTTTTTAATTCAAAAACAATTTCATTATTTTCAGGAACTGATGAATAAAAAACCATATCAACAATTCGTGAAGCAACGGTCAACGCCCAAAGTGAGGCAGCATGAAACAGATGGGACCCCCCAACTACCAACAATTTTCCGTTTTGTCCTTTGTGTGAGTCACTTGGAGGTATATAAAGGTTTTTAAGAAGCTCTGGATTAAATTCCTGCATAGAGGTCATTCCTCCTTTTGTAACTCTATCATATTTGTATGAGGGATGGAAAGTTCTTCTCCAAATTCTTTATGGGTTGTGGTAATAATCGTTTGTTGTTTGCTGATAATATGACTAATAAGGGCGATATGCGTTTTATCAAGTTCTGAAAAAATATCATCCAAAAGAAGTATTGGCCGTTCATTGAGGATTTGTTCAAGATACGATAATTGCAGAAGTTTTAATTCAAGCACAACGAGTCTCTGCTGTCCTCTTGAACCAAAATATTTCATGTTTTCTATGTTCTCAGCTTTGGGATGAAATGCTTCTACACGGAAATCATCCCGATGTGGACCAACGAGTGTTACTCCTGCACCCACTTCCGCATCTTTATACTGCAAAAGCCGCTCAGTTGATATGATACTGTTATCATACACAAGCATAAATGGAATAAGTTCTTTGTGCATACCATTTATATAATGAATGAAGTCTTCCCTTTTTTTTGTGATTAGCTGACCATTGGCAATAAGAAGTTCATCCCAATAGCTAAACAATTTATCGTTTCGTATTCCTGTATCTCTGGCATTATCAAGAAGCGCATTGCGTTGACGAAGTGCTTTAGAATACGTTGACAAAGCCAATCTATAATGTAAATCTGTTTGTTCAAGTACTTCATCAAGAAACCGCCGTCTTAAAGATGGCTCTCCACTTATAATATCCAGGTCTTCTGGGAGAAAAAGAACAGATTTAAGAATGCCGGCAAAATTCTCGCGTTTTTTAGAAATTTCATTTACCAGATATCTCTTCTGAAGCATTGAGCCATTATTTTTGGCGATAACTACCTCAAGACTCGTCTCCTCCTCTTCTACTTTTATAGTGCCTTTTACTCTCGTAATATCCTGACCAAACTCAATCATTTGAATATCTTTTTCCGCACGAAAACTTTTTCCAGTTGAAAGAAGATACAATGCTTCTAAAAAATTGGTTTTGCCTGCAGCATTAGGACCAATAAGAAGTGTTATAGTTTCATGGAGAGGAAAAACTGCTTTTGCATAATTTCGAAAATGAGAAAGGCTAAGAGATAAGAGGATCATTCAATGATTGTACCAACAAACTTTTTGCCATTAAAGTAGTCTTCAATATTGTCAAAATCCTCTCCTCCCAGTATCACGACTTTTACTGCTAAATCCTGTGCTTTTTTGGCTGCAATTGGATCAAATGGTGCATGCATTCCGGGTGTCCATGTATCACCGATGATGTTTCTAAATTCCATCCAGGAAATGGTATCAATTGGTTTGGCATCTTTGAATTTATTTGGGTCTTTATCATAGACTTTTTTGATATTACTTAAGTTAATAACTGTTCGTGCTCCATAATCTTCACATAAAAGAATGGCATCATAATCAGTTGACCAGCCAGGTTTCCATCCTGCTGCGACAACTACTGGTTCATTAGCTTTTCTGATAATATCGTAGTTCTTGATGATATACGGATGAGCAATATCACGAAATACGGTTCTTACAAGATGCGCATTAAGACGTGTGGCATGGATTCCAATCCAATCCAAATCATCTGAGGTAAGTTCATGTTTGACTACATCTCGTCCTGCATCACGGTAGTGTCTTGCAGTTGCTCCGCCACCTACGACCAAAAAAAACTGGCGGTTTGGGTATGTCGCCAGTTGGTTACGTATAAACGTATTGAGCTTTGATAGAAACGTAATTCCTATCCCTCCATTGGGAACGATGAGAGATCCTCCTACTGAGATAATAAACTTCTCTCTGCCGTTGTTGCCCATAAAAAATAGCACTAGGTGCTAAAAACCAATAGTATCACAGATACATCAAAAAGGCAACAAATCGCAAATAATAAAGGCTGCTGAAAAACAAGGACTATTTTTTCTGAGGTTGGTTTTTTTATTTGGATTACCTATAATACCCTTACGCTATGTCCAGATTTCAGGATTTTGATGAGTTCCTTAACGAAAAACAAAAAGAAGAAAAAGCAACCCACAATGCTCATATTCAAGCACTTGTCAAAGCAAGAGCGCATTTTGATCCGTTAATACGGGAGATTTTCGCTCTTTTTAAGGAATATTATGAAACAATTCTCACTCCTCGCAGAAAACTTATCCTTGTGATGAAACGCAAAGAAGATGTTCCAAGAGATATGGATGAAGAAAAACCAAGTTATATCTATCGGATTAATTTAGTCGCACGACAAATAGTTCCAATGGCCTTTGATCTCTCCTATGTAGTTGGTGAACATCATCTAACTCCCAAAAAACTGACTCAACATGATTGGCATCCCCATGTAGCGTTACAATTTGAATTAGCGCTTGAGTATACTGATGAAACTTCCTACTCTGACAAAGTAAAAATTAGAGTAACTATGAAAGCATGGGGAGATATTCAAATAGAAGAAAAACCGTTAAGCTCACATATTACTCTTTCTCATATGGACGCATACTCTCTTCCCTACATGGAGCTTAAACTTGAAAACAAGACTCTTTCAAACCAGGATTTTGTGAAAGAAATTGAGAGCGCTCTTATTTTTATTACGCCGAATGTGTTAAATCACAGCCAGGAGGTTTGGGGCAAAGAATTATAATCTTTTTTGACAGTTTGGACAGAAAAAAGAACTTCGTCCTGCAATTTTTATCCTTTTAATCGGAGTTTTGCATCTCACACAAGGTTTTTCTTCTTTCTTATACACTTGGAAATGGTTTTGAAATGTTCCCTTCTCGCCTAATGCATTGATAAAATTTACATCTGATGCGCCACCAGCTGCAATTCCTTTTTGCAATACATCCTCAATAGCTTTGAACAATTCTCCCTGTTCTCTTGCAGTTAAGGATGAAGCAAGACGTGCTGGATGAATTTTTGCCATAAAGAGTGCTTCATTGGCATAAATATTACCAATCCCTGCAATTTTTTGCTGATTCATAAGAAGCGATTTTATAGGAGCTTTAGAGGTTTTAAGGATTTTTTTAAAATCTTCTAAAGTTAACTCTTTTAAAGGTTCTAATCCAAGATTTTTGAAAAAAGGAAGATTATTTACTTCTTCTGCCTTTACAATTTGTATCCATCCAAATTTCCGTATGTCATTAAAAAACAAATATCCCCGTTTATCCTTAATTCTTGACCGAAGGCCACAGGCCTCCCGCAGGCACCCTTGGTCTGTGAGGTCCCTCTGGGATTTTTTATTCCCCTCGGCCTGAGCTCGGGACGAAGGCTTGACTCTTAAGGTAAATATCACCCTCGTCCACTTATTAGGATATTTATTTTCTAAAGACGGAAAATCCAGAGTAAAAATTAGCTGTCCTGTCATTTTTACATGTACTGCTATGCTTATATTGTCTTCCATATCAATCACCAATCCCTTGCCAAACCTTCGAATTCCAATTACTTTTCTGCCTTCAACAAGTTCTCTATTTCCTTTTACTACTGACTGAGTCTGTACAGAAACTTTGGTAATAATATGACCTACAAGATGTCTAGAAAGCCCGCGTTTTATTGTTTCAACTTCAGGAAGCTCTGGCATAATTATATTTTTACCGTTGTAACAAGTATTTTTGAGGAAGATAACACTTTATCTTGGATAAAGGCTGTTATGCGTTGTATAAATTTTTCTTTTGAGAATTTTTCCGCTTGTTTCATACACTCCTTTGAATCAATTTTTGCCTTCTCAAACTTTCTCATGGCACTTACTAAACTCTCAACGGTAAGTTCTTCAAAAAAGATTCCAGTCTTCCCATCGATAACTGTTTCTTTTACTCCTCCTGACTTATAGGCAATAATTGGTGTTCCCTCACCCATTGCCTCAACCGGTACAATCCCAAAATCCTCATCTTCTGATGCAAAAATAAACGCTTTTGCATCTCTCATGAGAATATGTTTCTCCTCATCTGTTACTTCACCTAAAAACTCCACGGTTTCTCCTGCAAGTTGTTGTAATTCCTCTCCATATCCTGCAAAGGATTTCCCAAAGACTTTTAATGGCACTTGTAACTTCGTACAAGCCGCTACAATAAGGTCAACATGTTTTGGCCGCGCCAATCTCCCCCCAGTCAAGTAATATTCCTTATTTCCCTTAATTCTTGACTCTTTATTCTTAATTCTAAATTCGACTGGTGGATATATAACAGTTGCTTCTTTTCGATAAAACTTATGAATACGCGCTGCCACTTCCTCCGAGTTTGCAATAAAATAATCGACGTTTTTGTTCGCTTGAAAATCGACCATACGAAGCACATGATTGGCTATCTCACCTATTATTTTAAAAACAACATTCTTCTTCCAGTTTCTGGCTGTTGCATACCCATATAAGTATCTAGGTGGCGTGTGACAGTAACATATATGTACAGTACTATTTTTGTTTTCAGCTCTTTGTTCTTTATTCTTCGTATGTACCAAATTTGGTATATATGCACCTGTTGCTGAAACAATCACGCAATCAAAATCAGACAAATCAAACAACTTAAAAATCCAGGGAGCAAGAAGCCGAAAGGGACTTATTAATTTTGCTTTAAACGGCAAATATTGCAAAAAAGAAGTTTTGATATTCCAATCTTTAAATCGCTCCCTATGAGGTCCTAAAAATTCAGGTAAATAGACTAATGTATACACCGGAGCATCAGGATATATTTCATGAAGGGTTTCTAAAACTCTCTCAGCTCCCCCATATTCTTTTATATAATCATGCACCAAGGCAATTTTCAGTTTTTTCATTCCAATAAACCAAGCTGTCCGCTTTTTTCTTTTTGTTCTTTTTTTCCTGTAGTTGCTTTTCCAAATACTCCATTAAGCCTGTTTGTCAACGTTTTAAATCCTTCATCTACAAACCCTTCTCTTAGACTATCAATTGTAAAATCACTTACTTGACACTTTTCAAGATATAGAGTCACCGGAGCATCAGTCACAATAGTTGCCAGTTTTTTACAAAGTGCTGCATGTTCACTTCCTTCTATAAGCTTTTGGGAATTTTTTACATGAAGTTCCGCAATATGTTTATATATTCCTTCAAGAGTGTGATATCTAATTAAAAGTTCTGCTGCAGTTTTTGGACCGATTCCTGAAACTCCTGGATATCCATCTGATGCATCTCCTACCAACGCTTTGTAATCTACAATTTGTGAAGGCAAGATGCCAAATTTTTCTTGAACTTTTTCACTGTCATATAAAATAGTATTAGTCACACCTGTGATTGGAGCCAACATTTTGACATGTGAATTTACCAATTGCAGTAAATCTCTATCTCCTGAAACAATAATTACCTCTATGTCTTTTTGTTGTATAAGCGCTTGTTTGGAAAAAGTTCCAATCAAATCATCTGCTTCATAGCCATCAACTTCAAAAATAGTAACATTCATTTGCTTAAGAAGTGTATGCAGTTTGCCAATTTGAGGTACTAAATCATCTGACATAGCAGGCCGGTTTTGCTGATATCCAACATAGAGGCTTTGACGAAATGTAGGTTTTGGCCTGTCAAAACAAGCTATTACGTAGTCTGGTTTTTGTGACTGTAATACATTGAAAAACATTGAAAAAAAGCCATATACTGCATTTACTATCTCTCCTTTTTTGTTGGTAAGAGGCGGAAGTGCATGGAAGGCTCGATGAAGAATTGCATTGCCATCAATAATTACTAATTTTTTCATGGTAGTCTGACTACGATTGTAGCATACCGGAGAAAACTTTTTTATTCCTGAGAGGAAGCAGATTGATGCTGAGGATTTCCTTTGGCCGGTGCTAATGCTTTTTTAGGACCAATAAGTTTGGCAAAATCTTCTGCCTCAATTGTTTCTTTCTTCAAAAGTTCCTCTGCCAACAAATCAAGTTTGTTATGAAGTGAAGTTAATATCTTTTGTGCATTTTTGTATCCTGCATCAAGAATCTTTTTTACCTCACTATCAATTTTTGCAGACATTTCAGGCGATACCTCACTTTGTTCATAAAAATTGCGTTCTCCATCAAGATTGATTGGTCCTAAATCACTCATGCCAAACTTTGTTACCATTGCGCGTGCTACTTGCGTTGCTTTTTCAATGTCATTGGATGCACCGGTTGTAATATCATCAAAGATAAGTGCCTCAGCAGCACGTCCTCCAAGCATCACTGCAATTTGTTCAACCAAATGCGCTTTTGTCTCATGTACTCTATCAATTGGTTCAGTCATCGTGTGTCCCAATGACATACCGCGTGACACAATGGAAATACGATGGATATCTTCAACATGCGGCATTTCCCACGCAACAAGTGCATGTCCTGCTTCATGATAGGCAGTCATTCGTCTATCCTGTTCAGACTGCAAGCGCTTCTTCTCAGGTCCAAGTTTGACTTTAAGTGCTGCGTCTTCCAAATCATTCATATCAATGCTCTTTTTATTCAATCGTGCCGCAGTAATGGCAGCTTCATTAAGCATGTTTTCCAAATCTGCGCCTGAGAAACCAACAGTCCGTTTTGAGACTTTTTCCCAATCAACATTTGGGTCAAAGGGTTTCCCTCTGGCATGAATTGCTAAAATCATTTTTCTCCCGTCAATATCCGGCAAATCAAGCACTACTCGTCTATCAAAACGTCCAGGTCTGACAAGTGCTGGGTCTAAAACATCTGGCCGATTGGTTGCTGCCATAACAATCACATGTTCATTGGGAGTAAATCCATCCATTTCAACAAGAATTTGATTGAGTGTCTGTTCTCTTTCATCATGGCCGCCCATAATTCCTACTCCACGTTGTCGTCCAATTGCATCAATTTCATCGATAAAAATAATTGCCGGTTGTGATTTCTTGGCAGTATTAAACAAATCCCTTACTCTTGAGGCGCCAACACCAACCAACATTTCCATAAACTCAGAACCAGCCATTGAAAAAAATGAAACATTGGCTTCGCCCGCAGTAGCTCTTGCCAATAGAGTTTTTCCTGTACCTGCTGGTCCTACCATAAGAACTCCTTTGGGAGTTCTTGCTCCCATTGCCCGGTATTTCACTGGATTTTTGAGAAAGTCAACAATCTCTGTCAGCTCTTGTTTTGCCTCATCTACTCCTGCCACATCGGCAAAAGTAACTTTGGGATTATCTCTATTGAATAGTTTTGCACGAGATTGTCCAAAAGAGAAAATGCTTTCTTGAGTCCCTCTTGCTTGACGGAAGATAAAATAGAAAAATCCAATCATTAGAAGTACCGGCAATACAGCTGATAAAATATTGAACCAATTGCTAAATGCGCTATCGTTACGGGTACTTATAGCTATTTTTGCAGGATTAAGAGGTACTCCTGCATCTTTAAAAAGAGTAACGACATCTGTATTTGGCGATTTATTTGCTTGAATCGTGGAGTTATCCTTCTTGGTAGCAATTACTTTATCACCTGCATCTTCAATCTTTGTTATATCATGATTTTTTACATCCACCATTATCTCTGAAACAGGCACTGTGCTTCGTGTGGTATCAGCACTACCAAGTGCTGAAAAGATAAACAAAGTAAACAGGAGTAAAAAACCATATAAAAGAAGGTTTTTCCAGGAAAATCGTGTTTTAAATTTAATGATTCTTTTTTTATTATTGGGGGTATTGTTTTTCTTATTACCTACGTTCATAAAACCCACCCAGTATAACACAAAATACAAGGCTATGCTACCCCAAAAAAGAAACAAGAATTAAGCCTTTGTCCCGAGCTTAGGCCGAGGGGAAATAAGAGGAAAATAATGTGGCGTTAAGAATTTTTATTGAATCATTCATGAATTAGTTTTCAAACAATAATACTGACATTCCTACCAACTAAGAAGTGAAAATTGGAATCTCTTCTTAATCCTTAATTCTTTATTCTTACTTCTATTAGAGGATTCCCATTTTTTCTTTTACTTCTTTTATGGTCTGACTTGCAATTTCTCTGCATTTTTCAGCACCTTCTTCAAGAATTGCATTGACGAGCGCTTCATTCTCCTCAAACATCCGTCTTCTTTCTCGAACTGGTTTGAGTTCGTTGTAGATTGCTTCAGCCAACAAGTATTTCATTTCAACATAACGGATTTTTTTCTCCTGATAATCACGAGCAAAATTATTATACATATCTTCTCCTCCAAAGAGTTTTAACAGTGTAAATAAATTTGCAACTCCTCCTTCTTTTGGAATATCTCCTCCTTCTGTTCCACTATCTGTTGGCGTCTTTGCCAAACGTTGACGAATCGTTTCCAAATCATCTGACAGAGTGATAAAGCTTCCTTCAACTGTTTTGCTCATCTTACCTTTACCTGTCAAAGACGGTATATACTCCCCTTCTGTTGCAAAACGCTGTGGTTCAGGAAATGTTTCTCCAAACATAGAATTAAACTTTCTGGCAACTTCCCGTGTGACTTCTATATGTGGTTCTTGATCAATGCCAACCGGCACAATTTCCGCTTTGTAAAGCAAAATATCAGCTGCCATGAGAACCGGATAATACAAAAGTCCCATATTTACATACTTTGGATATTGTGCCTTCTTATCTTTGTAGGTTGGCAAATCTTCAAGCCGGGAAACTGGATAAATAGTCGAGAAGAAGTATGCAAGTTCTGTATGCTGAGGAACTTTAGATTGAATCTCAAGAAGGCATTTCTTGGGATCAAGGCCTGCACCAAGATAATCAAGGATTACTTCCCGTACGTTGTGCTTAAGTGTTTTTGGTTTATAAGGAGTGGTTATGGCATGCAAATCCACTACAGAAAATACACACGCATACTGGTCTTGCAACGCAAGCATACCCTTCACTGCTCCCAGATAATTGCCCAAATGTAATCTTCCTGTTGCCCGAATTCCTGAATAAACTCTCTTTTTATTCATAACTTAAACAAGTGTAGCACTTTTTGGTATTGGTAAAAAGTCCAAACCCAACCAAGAATTATACTCCTTTTCGTCAAGGATACAATGTGTCTTTTGGAAAAACGGAGAGGAGGATGCGACTCTCCTATGAATCCTGCTACGACACGCACTTTTGCGACTAGTTGCAGTGTTCATATCCTCTCCGAGAGGGGTTCTCAGCTTTTGAAATCCTCGTTACCTATCAGCATCCGATGATGCATGATGGGATTTCTCTACGAGGTTTGTCACTAAAGTACGCAATCCAAACGCAATTCCCATAAGCCCTCCCTCTATCAACCAAAAAACAGTTGATGAGGTAAGCTCTGGGAAGAACAACGTTGCAGCCAATAGAATGGCTGCAGCTAGAAACACAACTCCAATTACAAGCTTAAGCAAGGCAAGGATCCAGAGTTGCACAGACTGCTCCTTTCTTTACCCCTCCTCTAAAAAGTAAAATAGGTATTTTACTCCTTACAGGAGAGGTAAATCGCATCCTCCTTTTTTTAAAGTGCACTATGTACTTTTTCAAGAAATAACAAACGCAATGTGTTTGTTTCTCCTAAAAGAAAGTACAAAAAAACCTCCCTTAAAGGAGGTTTGTTCTGGGTATCGTGAGGAAATTAATTAGACTTCACCATACGCAGGAGAAACCTCCTTCAAAAGAGGCTTCCCTCTGCGATAAGAACTAGAAGTCAAAAATTTCATAGTACAATAACTATAGCATGATTTATGGACTAACTACAAGAGGCAATTAAGGGGTTATCTAAAGGAGTTGGCACATATTCAGTAAGATATGAGTATGTATCAA
>CAZSWA010000022.1:0-20476 GCA_964610465.1 uncultured Gammaproteobacteria bacterium
ATGGCATCCCTACTCCCAATCCCTCTATCCCTTTCCCTACCCCTACCTCTAGCTCTATTTCTCTTAGTCCAACAACAGTTTTTACTGCTACTCCTACATCAACTACTGGTCCAACACCAACTTTTCCTGTCACTCCTACATTTTATTGTGGCGGAGGAGTAAACTGTGCTCCATCAACTACTCCAACGCCCACTTTTATTCTTCCACAAGATACACCAACATCAACTCCTACTCAACCTATTACCAACGATACGCTGACACCAGTACTTTCTGAGAATCCAACTATATCCGTTCTAAGTGTTACTCCAAGTGGAGAAAATGAAGGAGGTAAAGGAATCAATAACTTTACACAACGACTTTTAGAACTTATTAAACTTCTTGAAGAATTACTGCGTCGGTTATTTGGAAAATAGTGAAACATCTTACTGCGTTTGTAAATTTCAAATAGTAAACTCTCTCTGTCTCTTGGCAAATAGAAAACGAGATGCTACAATAACCATTGTTATGAAATTCAATAAAATTACATTGGCAAATGGTCTTCGTGTCTTAACAGTTCCAATGCCATCTTTTGAAAGCGCCACCGTTCTTGTCATGGTTGGAGCAGGAAGCAGATATGAAAATAGAAACAACAGTGGTATATCACATTTCTTAGAACATATGGCATTTAAGGGAACTGAAAAACGTCCCTCAGCGCTTGATATATCATCCATTATTGATGGGATGGGTGGAGAATTCAATGCTTTTACCGGCAAGGAAACCACAGGATATTACATCAAATCAGCTAAAGACCGTATTGAAACATCCATTGATGTGCTTTCAGATATGCTCATGCATTCTAAATTTGATCCAATAGAAATTGATAAAGAAAAAGGAGTAATTATTGAAGAAATTAATTTATATGAGGATATGCCGGCTCGCAAAATCGGTGATATTTATGAATATCTTCTCTATGGAGATACACCAATGGGATGGGATATTGCAGGGGAGAAGGATATTATCAGAAAAATTACCAGGGAAGATTTTTTATCCTACATGGGAAGCTTATATAGTGCAGATAATATTACAGTCGTAGTTGCAGGCGGCATTGATGAAAAACAAACAGTAAAACTGGTTGAAAAATACTTTTCTCCAATGAAACAATTTAAGAAGAAAGGATTTGAGCCAGTCAAAGAAGCGCAAAAGAAACCTCAGGTTTACATTAAGCATAAACCAACAGAGCAGATTCATATTGCAGTGGGCGTTCGTACCATACCTTTAGATTCTCCTAAAAAATATCCACTTTCTGTCTTGGCATCAATTCTTGGCGGTGGGATGAGTTCCAGACTTTTTCATGAAGTACGTGAGAAAAGAGGACTCGCATATTATGTGAGAACTCATTCTGATGAATATTTGGATGCGGGAAGTCTTGTGACAATGGCTGGAATTGACCCCAAACGTGTCATGGAAGCAGTTGAAGTAATAGTTGCTGAATACCAAAGGATCGCAAGCGGCAAAATGAATTTAACTCAAGAAGAACTCAACAAAGCCAAAGAATTTATCAAAGGACATATGGTCTTGGAGCTTGAAGACAGTCGATCAGTTGCAGGATTTTATGCGCAGCAGGAACTTCTTGAGAAAGAGACAGAGAATCCGGATGAGATAATTACCAAGATTGAAAAGGTGAAAACAGAAGATATAGAAAAGGTAGGGAAAGAATATTTCATCAATCAAAGCTTAAATCTAGCACTCATTGGCAATTTTGATCCAACAACTAAGTCAGGACAAGAAGCTAGACAAAAGCTGGAAAGTTTATTAAAATTATAAAGAACTGGATTATGGAACAAACATTAGTACTTATTAAACCAGATGGAGTAAAACGGGGAATTATAGGTGAAATCATTCACCGTTTTGAGCGCATGGGACTTAAGATTGTTGCCATGAAAATGGTATGGCCAAAAGAAGAACTGCTTTTAAAACATTACCAAAGCGACAAAGAAGCAACGCTTAAACGCTGGGGAGAAAAAACCCTTGCTACCTATACTAAATACGGGAAAGATCCAATAAAAGAATTTGGCACCAAAGATCCGCTTGAACTTGGAAAACTCGTTAATAAATGGCTATTTGATTATGTGCAAAGCGGACCAGTCCTTGCTATGATTCTTGAAGGGAGACATGCAGTTGAGAATGTAGTCACTCTTGCTGGTCCTACAATGCCAGTTGCAGCGCCAGCTGGGACTATCAGAGGAGATTTCTCAACTGATTCTGCGGCCTATGCCAATGATGAGAAAAGGGGAGTAATGAATCTGGTTCATATCTCAGCATCAGTTGAAGAAGCAAACTTTGAAAAAATGCTCTGGTTTACTCCCGAAGAAATCCACTCCTACAAAAGGACTGATGAGCTACTCTAATTATAGTACTCATTACCCTCGCGGATTTCTTTTCCCCTTTTGAGAATTTTCAGGTTGTGTTTTCTCAGACTCACGGTTTTTTGCTGTTTTTTTGCCTAAAAGAGAAGATGCTTTTTCTGTGACCCCTTCTTTAATTTCTATGGCTTTACCTTTCGCATTCTTCAATACTTCTCTTGGGCTGAATCCTCCTTCTTTTCCTGGCATATCTATCACCTTCTTTCTAATAAGGATTATATACATGTTTTTTAGAATACCAGTAACTTTAATCACACCTTACTCTTTTCTTACCTAAAAGTAATATATGAAATTTTCGTCTCTACAAGCATTTTAAGAAAGAAGAGCAAACCGCATTTTCTTCTTAATCCTTGCTTCACAACTCTCACTTCCTTACTTTTTGTCGGAGTGCCGGGAATTGAACCCGGTGTCTCTTCGTCCCGAACGAAGCGTGATACCGATTCACTACACTCCGTTAGTATCCCTGAGGGGAATCTCCATTTTGCTCTTAGGACGGGTGCCTGTCTATTATGTGCTGGCGAGAGGAATTGAACCTCCAGTCTTTCCCTTAGGACGGGACTGCTCTATCCGTTGAGCTACGCCAGCAACTACAGGCATGTATCCATTGAGCTATAGGGACAAATCCTTTCTCAGCTTGTATTGTAACATAGTGCAATCAATCTTACTAAAACCCATAGTACTTGACAAAGAATCTTATGTATGGTAGTATCCAAAAACTGACTCTAGCGAATGAGGAATTTCTATTCTAAAGTTTGCTTAAGCTAGTTTTAAGTTCTTTGACATTACTTGGAAATTCAGATATTCCGTACAGGATAGTGTTTCTTATTTTTTAAGAAGCAGTATCCTTGTACGGAATCGGTTGGTCCGCGCTATATATTATAAGGCGGATTCCATTCCGTACAGTGTACATACATCTATGATATAGAGTATTTTTAGTGCGGATGGAGGTGGATGTGGGGTGGTTTTCCCAATCGGTTGTCATTCCTTTTTAGAAAGGAGCAATCCTTTGCACTGGCCGTAACGACGAACTAAAAGATAGAGAGCTTTTTGCTCTCATTTTAAGGTTTGTCTTGTGTCAGAAAGAGGAGGGCGGTCTTCGGTCTCCTCAGTCCTACCCGAAAGGGAGGAGGAAGAGCATGACCAGAGTGACTATTGCGTATAGCATGGTTACCATCACTTCGATCTGCCCCACCGATCGCGGCGCCGATACCAGAACTAACAGCATTGTGCTGTTGATTCTAGAGCCGGCACGTTCGAAACGTCCATCTGAGTGGCCTGGGGAGGCAGCTAAGCTGCCTCCCATCAGTATCTCAAAAGGATTTACCATGCTCCAAGTAGTACAAGGGCTTTTGCGCCCATAGGCGAGGTGACTCGCATTGTTTTTAAAATGACGTATTGTCATTCGAAAAGGCACTGCGGTGTCTATCTCATTTATCCGTTCTTCGGATGCCTTGGGCGCTTTTTCGTGGAAAAAAACGCTTATAACCCATAGTATTTGACAAGCAAGGTAATTTGTGCTATTGTTTAGGTTATCTGATAAGTTAGAGGTAGAATTGGCTTTATCTTATAACTTAAAGGTAGTACATTGACATTGTTGCGATACAAAATTTTCTCAAGTGTCGCATTACTTCAAGGCAACATTGTGTTTGGCAAAAACATTTTGCTAGATAGAATGTTGTCTTGGGTAGGCAACACAACACTTTTGGCGAAAGCCAGAAAGGGAGATTGAGATGGACGGATCTTCTAGTAATGAAGAGTTGGAACAAGATCTTGCGACGTTACACTCAAAAGCTAGATACACTAACTACCAGGTGATGGTCTTGGTCAATCTGCGGTGGAGTTTCCGCCACAATCGTTCTGAAAAGGATGATCTTCCGTTGGACGAACGTCGTCTTAAGTTTGCCCGCTGGCTTGTCAATCATGGCAAACTCAGCGAAAATGTGTAGAGCAACAATTCAACAACCGCCGGAGAGGCGGAGAGGGACAACGAACGTTCCGACACCTGCAATGACGCAGGCGCTGGAGCGCTCCTCAACTCTTTCCATCAACCTCCCGGCGTTTTTCATGCAATTTAACGGTAGAGTACGGTATAATAAAAAAAACATGTTGAGTCCTGAATTTCCAACGAGAAGTAAGAGTCTTAGAAATGCCACAGAACTTCGAGGTATAGTAACTCTTTTAGCTGAAAGAGAGCGAATCCAAAGAGAACCGAGAAATCTTTCTCTAGATTTCCCCGAACAATTAGAAAATATGAAATCACTGATAGGAAGGGTAAAATTAGCTATATGGCAAACCCCAACCACGGATTTTTATAAAAAAGAAAGACTGTATAAGGAAGTATTTGAGGAAGGGAAATTACATACTCCTTATCAAGAAATATTAGGTTCTTTTGCTATTTATGAAAAGAAAACTCCAGGTATATTTAACAGCGATATTGCTGAGCATAACGAAGCATATGAGATGCTTGAAGAAGCAATTGAAATCCATAAGATGGAGTCTAAAAATCCCTATTTTAGGAGGACAACTCTGGCTAGAAGAGTAGACATTCAAAGATGGGCACTGGAATATGAAGATAATTATGGTCAACCAGTTACAGATTTTTTTGATAAAGATTTAGATGAAGAATATGATGTAGAAAGAAGATATCACCTCAAACGAAATATTTTCCTTTTAACACATATTTTAAAAAGTGATCAATTTACTTCTGAATAAACTGGATTATGACACGAGGTGAAGCAGTACGATTTGTTATTCTTCGCAGTTTGGGTAATTTTTTAGTGCTTTTAAGCATTTATGGAGTGTGTGCTACGTTTGGGCCGGTTGCATTATATGAATTGCAGTTTCGCATAATTGAGGCAAGACATATCCATTTCAGCATTCAATTGCCAAAGGAGAATCATGTAGTAAGTTCACTTGCTCAAAAGAAAACTGATGTAACACCTGCTTCTTATAATCCCGGCTTTGCGCAAATTCTTGCCGGTTCAAGAGAACAAGTTCTGGTTCCCAAAGATACCCAATTTGGAATCGTTATTCCACATATTGGAGCAAATGCCAAAGTATTTCCAAACATTGATAGCACGAACCCTTCTGACTATCTGTCTATTCTTAAACAAGGCGTAGCCCATGCGAAAGGTACTGTATTTCCAGGAATGGCAGGCACAATCTATCTTTTTGCTCATTCAACAGATAACTGGTGGGATGTTGGGAGATACAATGCAGTATTTTATTTACTCAAGGATTTACGTCCAGGTGATGATATTGTGCTCTTTTTTGAAAATAGGCGGTATAACTATGTCATGACAGAGCAGCATATTACAGACCCATCAGATGTTTCATATCTTACTACAAGCAGAACAGGTGAACAAAAAGTAGTGCTTCAGACCTGCTGGCCGCCAGGAACCACGTGGAAACGCTTATTTGTCGTTGCTGTTCCAAAGAATAATTAGGAGAGATTGTTTGCTGAATGCTTCAGGTGGGCCGCAGGGACAATATGGAACGATTGTTTGTCATCGCTGGTCAAAAAGAGTATTTAGCGTTTAGTTAAGATATAAATAATAACTACTAGACGCTATTTAAGTCCAATCGTATAAAATGTGGTAGGAGCAACAGGATTATTTAAGTTGGTAAGTATTACGAGCTTGCTGCCATTTGGCCAAGGGAAAACATAATCATCCACAAAAGGTCCCGCATACACTGTCGTACTATTTGTTCCATCATAATCCATGAGAGATATTTTTTTGTCATTCACATAGATAAGATGTTTTGAGTCTGTGAACCAAGTGATTGGCATATGACACGTATCAAGATTCTCTAAGCAATCAGCAGGTAAAGCATCAAGAATTTTCATATTGGTATCTTCAGAAATATCATACACATATACTGTATTTTTGGTAATAGTTCTTTGTTCTGTCAAAGTATTGATACCAGGGAGACGGGGAGTTCTGATAAGTGGAAGTTGTGCAGACTGAGAGGCAACATAGAGAATGCGTGTTTCATCAGGAGACCAGGAAAGAATAGTAAAGTCATCTGCAATAAGCTTTTCCAAGGCAGGTTTTAATCCTGTACGAAGCGCTTTCTCTTTTTCATCTTTTTGTTTATTCCACGCATCTTGAGTATTCGTAAGTACTGCGGTGATATCGGAAGGGTTATCATTAAACCCGTCAGCTTTTAATAGATAGGTTGTACCTATTGTTTTAAGTGATGAAGAGATTGTTGCCATAAGTTGTTTGCCATCTGGTGACCAACTAAGCGCAGCATGAGAAAAGTTATCAATAGTATCATCGGCAATTTGAGTTGAAGAACTTTGGAGAGCAAAAATTGGGACTGAAGCAGCATTCATATCAAGAATATAAATACCATTCTTGCGGGCAGATTGTGAAGCAATTTTAAATGCAATTTTGCTGCCTGATGGATCAAGTACTGGAGCATCAACGCTAATAGTTGCGATGCTATCAAGCTTGGGAGCAATAGGGAAGAGTGTCGCATCAGCCTTTGTTACTACCTCCTGCTGTATTTGTAATTTTTTCTCCCAAGGGAAATAGCCATCTTTATATATTTTCACAGTATATTCTCCAGGAGTAAGATTAATAGTATTATTGGTTGCAGTAGTCAGATGCCCATCAATAAAAACCTGCGCACCATCAGGATTGCTGGTTGTAACCAAAAGACCCGTTTTGGAGAGTCTTGGCTCACCATCTGTCAATCCAAAACGGTAGCCTTTGCCATAAAGAATAACTCCTACAGTTGCTATAATAAGGAGACAAAAAATACCAAGCGAGATTAATAATTGTTTTTTCATGGGTACAAACTTTGAGTATAAGGTGATTATACTCTGTTAAAATAGCTCTTGCAACTAAACCTAGGCACAGATATAATCGTATTGTCAAGGCTAGAAACAAATTTTTGATATAGTTTATAGTTAGTTTGAGTAGGTATAAGTTACGTACAATGTTTTCACTTTCACTGCCAAGCACCAAAAGAATAGGAATTGATTTAGGTACTGCAAATACAGTTGTGTATGTTGTCGGTGAAGGAATAGTCCTCAATGAGCCGACAGTTGTCGCGGTTACTGCAGAAGAAAATAAAGTAGTTGCAGTTGGCAAAGAAGCAAAAGAGATGCTAGGTAGAACTCCAGGTAATGTCGTTGCGATGAGACCCCTTAAAGATGGAGTAATTGCAGATTACACGATTACTGAGGCAATGCTCTCCTATTTTATTGACAAAGTCTGCGGTAGGTCGCGCTTCTTCAAACCTGAAGTAATGGTCTGTATTCCATCAGGAGTAACGCAGGTTGAGCGTCGTGCCGTGCTTGATGCAGCAATGTCTGCTGGAGCCAAGATTGCCTATCTTATTGATGAACCGCTTGCCGCTGCAATTGGTGCAAAGATTCCTATTGCTCAGGCTGCAGGTCATATGATTGTCAATATTGGAGGAGGCTCAACTGAATCTGCAGTTATCTCACTTGGAGGAGTAGTAGTGCACTCCTCAGTACGAGTTGCAGGAAATAAAATTGATGATGCGATTGCTAATTACGCCAAGAAAAAGTTTAATCTTCTTATTGGTGATACTACGTCAGAACTTATAAAAATTGGAATTGGAAATGCCTATATTGACTCGCCAAAAAAAGATTCCATAAGAACTATGGAGATACGGGGAAGAGATACCATCACAGGACTTCCCAGGACTATAGTAATTGATGAGACACAAGTGGCAGAAGCCATAAAACCGATCCTTGTAGAAATAGTCCAAGGAGTCAAACAAGTTCTTGAACAATGTCCGCCGGAGCTGGCAAGTGATATTATTGATAAAGGCATCGTTATGAGTGGTGGAACATCGCTTCTTATTAATTTTGATAAGCTTATGACTCAACTTACCGGAGTTCCATGCCATGTAGCAGAAGATTCACTTCTTTGTGTGGTAAGAGGGACAGGAGTTGCCATGGAAAATATAGAACTCTATAAAAGAAGTATCAATAAGAGATAAGAAAGACACCTTTCAAATAACAGCTTATATGTATTATGTAAAATCTAAGCAAAGTAGTAGTTTTATAATCTCTTTCCACAAAAAGAACATCCTAGAACTAGATATTTTTGTTTTTCTCCATAAATTAAACAAATATATGCCTAATAATAAATATTTAAGCACGAATATTGTATATAAAAAATATTCATAAATTCAAAAAAGGCAGAATTTAGGCATTTTCGATAACAGCTTATAAAAATGAGTGAAAATTTACAAAGTATAAATATTTTGGGAGTAAAGATTACAAATGAAACATCGGAAAAAATCCTGGAGTATTTATTTCATGAGTTAAAAAAAAGAGAGAATCAGACTCAAAGGCTCTTTTTTACTACTCCAAATCCCGAAATTATCGTTCACGCACAAACTCATCCTGACTACAAACAGGTTTTAGATTCAGCCCAAATTGCTTTACCTGATGGGATAGGGGTGATACTCGCTGGCAAGTTACTCAAAAAACCATTTAAAGAGCGGATTACGGGTACTGATTTTGTGGAAATGGTATGTAAGAGAAGTGAAACGGAGATTGTATCCATAGGATTATTGGGAGGGAAAGCTGGGGTAGCAGAAAAAACAGCCGAGTGCTTGAAAAAAAAATATCCATGGATACAAATTGTATTTGCAGGAGAAGAATGGAATGAGATATCGTATCCTGCCATTCGTTCTTCCCAGGCTACTCGTTCTAAGCCAAACAAGTTTGAACGAACTGCGCATCTTGAGAATCCTTTACTCGTGTCACCCGCAATTGATATCCTTTTTGTTGCCTTTGGTTTCCCAAAACAGGAGCAATGGATATACCAAAATCTTCCAAAAATTCCGGTAAAAGCAGCGATAGGAATAGGCGGAGCCTTTGACTATTTAAGCGGAGAAGTAGCGCGAGCACCTTATCCTATAAGAATGATGGGGTTCGAGTGGTTATTCCGATTAATTTATCAACCCTGGCGACTAAGACGTCAACTGGCACTTCTTACATTTATATATCTTATTTTAAAAGAAAAACTTATGAATAAAGAATAGGCTAACTTCTAGTCTCATCAGTCTTTCCCTAATTTCCCTAAATTAATACTATTTATTATAGTATAATAAGCGTTATGAAAATTGGTATGGTCGGGTCTATTTGGTTAAATACTCCGCCAAAAGCATATGGCGGTACTGAAGACGTAATTTACAATTTGGTAAATGGATTAAGTGAAAGGGGACATGATGTAACATTTTTTGGACCGAAAACAGCAAACGTAAATGCCACAGTTGCTCCGACAGTGGATACTCCACTTCGCGATCAAGGATTGGAGTGGACAAATGTTGGGTATACCATAACTCATATTACTGAAGCGTTTGATAGAGCAGAGAAATTCGATGTGCTGCATGTCCATTTGAATAAAGTGCAAGATTATATAGCTCTCCCTTTATCATTGTATTCAAAAACTCCGGTTCTTTTTACATTGCATTTTAAATTACCGACTCTTGTCGATAAAAAGGACAGGTATGAAGTATTAGCAAAATATTCTGAATTACCGTTTACATCTATCTCTAATTCTCAAAGAAAACCTATCAAACTAAATTATATTAGTACAATCTATAACGCTATAGATCTTAATCGTTTTCCTTATTCAGACATAAAAGGCACCTATCTTACCTGGCTTGGGAAAGTAAATCCCAATAAAGGCACAAAAGAAGCAATTCTTGCAGCCAAGAAAGCAAAAATGAAAATCTATGTAATGGGTACCGTAGATACAGGTGTACCGGAAATGCTTTCGTACTATAATAATGAAGTGAAACCATTACTTGACGACAAAGAAGCAGTATGGCTTGGAGAAGTTTCTCATAATGAGAAAACGAGTATTCTTTCAGGAGCAAAAGCTTTTTTAAATCCGATTCTTTGGGAAGAGCCATTTGGGCTTGTCATGGCTGAGGCACAGGCAGTTGGTACACCAGTTATTTCTTTTAGAAGAGGTTCCGCACCCGAAGTCATTGTTGATGGGAAAACAGGTTACTTAGTGAATACATTTGATGAAATGGTTGAAAAAATTCCTGAAGCCGAGTATATTGATAGAGCTGAGTGTCGGAAAAATGTTGAAGAAAGGTTCACGATTGAGAAAATGGTTGAAGGATATACGCATGCATATCAAATTGCTTGTCAAAATTGGAAAAACTATCAATCTAAGCAATTAATTAAATTAAGTGAGAAGAGGTATGTTAATACAAGAACTTAAAGATTTTTTTAGCAAACAGGATTACAAGCTTATCATTGCCGCTGATGGAGAGCCTAGGGTAACTGTATTTAATACAGATAACGGAGTGACTTCAGAAATACCAGCAGGTGGAGTAGCGGTTGAGCTTGATCCAATTGCCAGAGCCTTAAATGCTACTTATATTGCTCGTGCAAAAAATGAACAAGAGAAGAAAGTCTTGGACAGCAATAATAAACTTCTTATATCAGAAGGGGGAGAATCATACGTGCTTAAGCGCTTGTTCTTCAATGATAAAGATGTTGATGACTACTATTTTGGTTTTTCCAATCAAACTCTCTGGCCGCTTTGTCATGTTGCCTTTGAAGAGCCTTTGTTAAATAAGGAGTGGTTCGAAGGATACAAAAAAGTCAATCAAAAATTCGCTGAAGCTATCCGCCAGGAAATCAACAGCAAGAAAACTTTCATTTGGCTTCATGACTATCAGTTAGCAATGGTGCCATACTATCTGCGTAAATATAACTTACCTAAAGAAACAGTGATTGGTATGTTTTGGCATATTCCATGGCCAACATGGGAGGTATTTCGTATCCTTCCGTACAAGAAAGATATACTTGAGTCTATGTTATCTTGTGATTTTCTTGGATTTCATAGGGGTTATCAAGCCCAGAATTTCTTGAGTACTGTAAATCGGGAGTTTGAAACAAGAATTGATCAAGAGCGTCAAAGTATCCATTACAATAATAATGTAACTACAGTTAAAAATTTACCTTTAGGTATTGATGTTGACGTGGTAAAAGCTCTTGTTCATAAAGAAGAAGAAGAGACATTACTTGGCAAAGTAATTCGAGAGATGCTTGGAATTGAGGAGCAAAAGCCTCACCCAATGGACTGGTATTTTGATAAATATAAAGTTATTTTTGGTGTAGATAGACTTGATTATACCAAAGGAATTCGTCACAGGTTGTCAGCTTTGGATAAGTTTTTTGAAAAAAATCCATCCTATATCGGGAAAGCGGTATATTTAGGCATTATTGCCCCTTCACGTGAGGCAATTTCTTCCTATAAAAGAGTGAGAGAAGATACAAAGCGTCTCTCAAGTGCGATAAATGCTAAATATGGAACAAAAGAATGGAAACCAATTCATCTTATCCATGAGTCATTTAAACGTGAGGATATTATTAACTTTTATCATAAAGCAGATATCTGTCTCGTAACGCCTCTTGATGATGGAATGAATTTAGTCTCAAAAGAATTTATTATTGCCTCATCTCTTTCAGATAATCCCGGTATGTTGGTCCTTTCTCAGTTTGCTGGTTCATCGATTGATTTGTCTCAGGCGCTGATAGTAAATCCATATGATATTGATGAGGTAGCTGATGCGGTAAAGGCCGGTCTTAGAATGAGTAGGGAAGAGAAAATAAAACGTATTAAAGATATGACCGCTATGTTAGATGATAAAAATGTCTATCAGTGGTCATATGACTTCGTCAAACAAGCTCTAGAAGCCTCAAAATAACACGTCCTTATATAAATTACTATAGATTAGTTCGTAAAGTTGAGTCTATAAATTAACCTATGAAAGAAACGATAAAAGTAGTTCTAATGACTAATTTTATTCTGTACAAAATATTTAAAAAGTGTAAACTTTTATGATAGCAAAGCCTGCCTTCCAATAGTTTTGCTTGACAAGATGGCTTAACACATATAGAATTCTCTTGGAAATTTTTTATTATCCTGCTCCATGTATTTAGTACGCATAAACTACTGTCCTTTAGCTTTAAAACCGTATTATGTTATTAGATTTTGGCATTTTTACAGTTGGTTTTTACTTGGGGATCATTTTTTTCTTGGCGATTTACATGAAAAAGGATGATCAATGATAGAGTGATTAATATATATTGTTATGGAAAAATACTAAATGATATTAATTATATAACTTTGTTGCAAAATTAAAGATTTTTTTCTGAAATGCCTTTTCACAAAAATAAAGAATATTTCGACTATTTTTCTTTCTATCCTAAACATTAGCCTTAAAAATTAAATTTAACGATTAATTACCGCTATCAAATAAGAGTAAAGATTAATAAGAGCAAACGTACTTTCTGGAAACTGGTTTTTTGATACATGATTCCCAACTGGTTTCTCTTTGTCAAATCTAAATTCCTGTAAAAGGATTAAGTTGTCAATCTTTTTTTGTGTTTTAGAAATTTATCATTCGTATATGTTAAATTGCTAACCAAATCTGAAACCCATGCTGTATATTTTTAGTATCATTATGACCTAGATAAATGAGTATAAAAACATAATTGCTATTCTATTTGCTTTAAAGCAGGCAGGAATATATCTACGATATAAACAGGCAGGCATTTCAAGTACAATTTTTATAAATGGTTAAACCCCTTAGTAGCAGTTTAGACTTCAGGACTAAAAAGCCTTCAGCCAAAGATAAAAAGGGAACAATCATTGGAACTATTTCAACAGAGAAAAAGAAAATCAGATTATTAAACTTAATCTTGAAAATCCTTCTTATTATCCAATTCAAATCGTAGAGTTTATAAAGGTAAGTAGATATGAGCCCAACGTGTGCTTAGGAGGAATAGACTGGATAGGGAGGAGAAAAGATTAGAGTATATCAAAAAGTAGGTAGGCGCCTTATAAAAATACATAAAGCAGAAGATAAGCTAAACATACTTAGACGATACCTAAATGGATATAAAGTCATAGATTTATATAAAGAGTATCATATATCTAGAACAGTTTTCTATCGTTGGCTTAATCGTTATAAAGCAAAAAATCAGACTATAGAAGCTTTGTATCACCAATGGCAAAAGGGTGAAGCACATTAGAGGCATATTCAAGAAGCAGGCTCTCATGTGATTCGACACCTTGACTATAAGCCAAAGGATATTGCAGATGCTATTTCCCAAGAGCTTCGTAAGAAGATGATTGGAAGTCATGTAGTTTTAACTTTCTTAAGAAATTCCATTTGAAGCACTATGGACAATGAGTTGAGTATGCGAATGTTAAAACACATATGCAATTTCAGTTCCATTCATGGAAGACGCACTAGCTCCCAAAACCTGTCATTACACAGGTCATCATATTTATATCTTACGATATCTTTTGATATATTAAGCCTAGTTAAAAGTATCGTTTTTTCTTTTACTATCTCTTCGGCCCTGAGGTATCTTTTCTTAATTATCTCCTCCTTTGTCACGTTGAAGAGAAATTCTGTTGTTCAATTAGGTTTGCTACTCTCTTTTATCTCCTTACTTCTTGGTATGTTTTTCTTCCTATACAGTGTAAAGTATTATTTTACTATTGCAGTAGTACTTTCTTTCTCACAAAATGGTAAACAATCTGACCAGATAACTTCCCCCCAGTCTCTTAGCAGTCCAATTAAAATATTCATAAATATAGACAGTGAAGAAAAAAAGAAATATCTATAGGAGGGATTGGTTTACAGGCTGATGTATCAACTATGGTATTTTCTCGTCAGCCATTTGTGTCTATTCCATTTATCCATATTTAACGAAAAAAGAGTAATTAATAGGCAATAATAAATATGGAATATCACGAGTACGAGATAGGGATAGCAGATGACTCAACAGATGAGACGTATGAATTACTCAAAAGCCGGGAACATAGTCCAAGGATAAAGATATCGGATAGGACAACACGAGAAGGGTATAGAGAAGGAATACTCAGAGAAGCACTGAAGGTGACTGCTCCACGAGCAGAGGTGTTTGATGTTGACTTTATTCCGTATCCAGATATGATCCTTCAGTTCTTACGCTACATGAAAGTAACAGTAGGGAATTTGGAAAGGGAAGCAGTGGTGAGGAGTAGTATCGGAGCAGTGCAAGGATACCACTGGCATTTATTACGATTGGCATATTGGGAATAATTCTGGTGAATATATCTCGAATAACGCTTATAGTTATTTTATTTACATTTGCAGGTTATTTACCTGCAGTGATCTTCACGATTATTTTATAAATATAGCGATAGTTGCTTGGCTTTTCTTTTTCCGGTGGTTCTGTTACTCATATATACTTGAAGTAAAAGACGGTAAAGAACAATCTCTGAACGAATAATGAGTAGAGTAGAGGTATATATATTCCATAGAGCATGAAGAATTTTTTTTATCTTTATATCTCAGACTTTTCTAGAGGACAGAATAGAATCCTATCTTTTCCACCTAGTTTTTCATGATTTTTTTACTCCTTTTAGCATCCATTTTACTTATATGCTACTCATAAGGTTGCTATAAATCTGTTTAATTTCTATTTTGTTATATAAAAAGTAGCTTGACATTCAGTTCACATTAAAGTTAACATAAATTGTAAACATAAAATATCATAGAATGATGACAAAGCTGCCCAAAGAGCAAAAAATACTCCTTATTAATCAGGTTCTTGCAGGTGAAAAGGTTACAGACGCATGTCGGAGAGCACATGTCTCAAGGGCAATATTCTATCGCTGGATGAAAATATATGCCTCAAATCGAATTGTAGGGCTTCGTAAGAAAACCTACGGATACAAGCTTACGAAGGAAGATGAAGAACGCATTCTTTCTGCTATATTACAATTTCCATCTTATACACCCAAGGAGCTTAGTGAGCTTCTTCATATATCTACTAACTCAATATGGGAGGTGCTTAAACACAATCATATTAATACAATTCCAAAAAGAAAAAAATATCTTGATAAAAAGGGTAAGAATATTATTCGAATGTTTACAGTCAATGATAAACTGACGATGATTCGCCAATTTGAAAAAGGAGAAAAAATTTCGCACATTTGTAAAGATTATGGTGTGTCACGGACAGCTTTTTACAAGTGGTTAAAGATATATAAAGATAGTACACCTGAAAATAAAGAAGTATTCCTGAACTCAAAAAGGCGACATGGAGAAAATCATTGGAGATTTATTAAAAATGCCAACGAATTTGTTTTACAAATAGTATTTGAACATCCTGAGTATAATTTTCGCAAAATAGCAAATATGCTCACTGAAAAAAATGGGGGAAAATTCATGAGTGCATCTGGCATATATAGTGTATTGAAACGCTTAGATCTTACTACATATGAAAAACGATTGGCATATAGAAAAGCACATATGTCACGCATTGTCCAATTACCAAAAACAGAAGATCTTAAACTATCTTCTACTACTAAATACACATTTTTCTCGTTTCTCTCACCTCCGATTGAAAGAATTGCTCTACCGTTTTTTGAATACTTTTTTATTCCATTTATCGCCTCTTTCTTTTTATCCCTATTACTAATTTCATTTGCAGTCTATATTTTCCTCGGTCATAGCATACTTTTTGATATTGGTATACTTTTTGCGCTCGTATCGTTGTTATTAGGTATGTTTTTCTTCATCTACTCACTCAAGTATTATTTTGTCATAGTTGTTGTACTTTCATTTTCGCGCCATAAAGAAGAGAAAAATCCATTAAGCTTTACAGGTTTTCTCGCTTCACTTTTTGGAATATCAATAACTGTTGAAAGTGCTTCTGTACATTCAGAAAACGTGGTTACACATGTAAAGCATGCTCTTCAGGCAAATATTTCAACAGTAAGACTTGAGAGGAATCCTTTTGTTTCAATTCATGTATCAACATACAACGAGAAGCGAGTAATCGATAGGCTTTTAACTGCAGTGACGAGTATGGAATATGACAATTTTGAAATAGTAGTGGCAGATGATTCTAATGATGAAACAGTGCAGCTTATAGAGAAGTGGGGAAAACACCCAAGAGTGAAGATATCCCATAGAGCAACAAGGCAAGGGTATAAAGGAGGAGCACTCAGAGAAGCCCTGAAAGTTACTGACCCCAAAGCAGAGTATATTATGGTATTTGATGCTGACTTTATTCCTTTTCCAGATACAATTGTCCAATTTTTGAAGTATTTTAAAGCAACGGTTGGGAGTCTGGAAGAGGAGAGAATACGAGAGAGTAAGGTAGCAGCAGTGCAAGGATACCAGTGGCATGTACTGAATAAATCAGAGAATTGGATAACAAGAGGAGTACGAAGTGAGTTCTCAGGAAGTTATGTTATGGAAAGGTCAGGAGCAGAGATTTATTCAGGACTTAAACAAATCTCGGGAAGTGTCTATGCGATAAGACGTGATGTGCTTGAAGAAATAGGTTGGGGAACCTCAATTACTGAAGATTTTGAATTAACGCTTAGGCTGTATGAGAAAGGATATAAGGTAGTGTATACTCCTTACATTCAAACTCCTGCTGAAGCTGCTTCTACCATAAAGAGACTTATCAGACAGCGAATGAGGTGGGCAGAAGGACATAGCTTTAATGTAAAGCATATGTTTAGAAGACTTCTTTTTTCTCCAAAGCTTACTCTTCCTGAGAAATTGGAATTTCTTTATCTCTCTCCTTACTATTTGCAAGCAGCATTTTTTATTGTTGGAACTTTTTCTTGGCTTCTCGCAGAGATAGTTTTTCAGACAAGACTTCCTTTCTGGACAGATGTGTGGGGATGGTCTTTGATCTTTACTAATCTTTTGGCTTTGCCTTTGATGAATATGGTTGGGTTATTTATGGAAGATTCAGAAGAAAAGGACTATTTAGGACTTTTGTCTTTTATAGCTCTTTCCTATATTGTCGCACCGTTTCAAGCGTATGCAGCGGTGAAAGGCTTTATAGAAAAAGAAGAAGGTCCCTGGTTTAGAACTCCCAAAACAGGCAGAATTACTGATACCTTTATGCCTGGAAGATTATCGAGATTTATTAAAGGTATCTTTGGGAAAGATAATGGAATACAGAGACCTGTTCAAGGATATAGCCAATCAGTATTGGCATACATACAGGTTACTACCGCAAATAATACTTTTTCTTCATTTGCAGTGGCAAAAAGACAATTTCGCTGGACAAAGCAGATAGTTGCCTTTATTCTTATCATTTCAACGTTATTGCTTAACTCTTTGGCCTACAATGTCAAGCAAGCAAATGCGTGGTTTAACAGTAACTATCTTTTTAGAAAGCAAATAACGATTGACCATACGAAAGTAAGTGGAGGAGCAGATTTAAGTAATTTCCCTGTTCTTATCTCAATGACAGATGTGAATTTAAAAACAGCTGCGAATGGCGGACATGTCCAAAACAGCAGCGGGTTTGACATTATTTTTGTTGCAAGTGATGATGTAACCCAGCTAAATCATGAAATAGAAAACTATGTCGCAACTACAGGCGAAATTGAAATGTGGGTAAAAATCCCGACTCTTTCAGCAAGTGCAGACACTATTATTTATATCTATTACGACAATAGTTCTATTTCTACTTCTCAAGAAAATAAAACGGGAGTTTGGAGTAACGGGTATAAAGGCGTTTGGCACTTAAAAGAAAGCGGGAATGGAACTTCGGGAGAATTTAAAGACAGTACTGCATCAAATAATGGTACAGGTGGAGGAGGAACTGCTTCACAAGTTCCGTCACAAACAACAGGACAAATTGGAAAAGGACAAAACTTCAATGCAACAAACAGCGATATCATAAATACTACCACTGCTACAGGATTACCAGTTCTTGATGCAAGTCAGACAATCACTTTATGGTATAAAGTCACTACGAATCCGTCATCAGAACAAGTAATCTTTAATCCTCAAAATTCAGGAGATACCGCTGCTGATCAAGTTGAACTTACGGGTACTAATTTAGCAATTACTAATACCTCTGGACCAAACGGAATTCTGGTACAAAAAGCGTATCCTACTGCCAACGCTTGGCACTATATAAGTTGGACATGGAATGGAACTACGAATAGCTTATATACTGATGGAGGTACTGCAACTACCAGTACCACTGCTCCCCAGACTGGTACTTCTGCTTCTATTTATTTTGGTGGCTGGACTACAACAGTAAATAGCCAAAACTATAATGGATTATTAGATGAAGTACGGATTGCAAATGTCGTAAGGACAGCTGGTTGGCTTACTACAGAATATAATAATCAAAACTCTCCTTCAACCTTCTTCACAGTTGGCAGTGAACAAAATGTTCCAGAATTTGTTATCCTTTTATTCCCATTAGCTCTTGCTGCTCCTTTTATTATCCAGCATTTAAGAAGAAAAAGAAGACAAGAATACCTCTATACCAAAGTAGAAAAAATGGTATGATAGTTATATGCCCAACAATACCTTTTCAGTAAAGGATACATTCAAACTCCTTTTTCTCTCTCTGGCTATAATCCTGGCGGCGTTGCCTTTTACTACAACATTTAATGAATTTCTTACCCGCATAGCTGAGCATACGCCATTTTATAATATGCTTGAAAATACACTTGTCCCGTATATGAGTAAATTACTTTTTAGCATATTACGTTTTTTACCAGGGCTTAGAGTTCAGCCAATTCCTTCAGGTGTTGTAGTAAATGGTACAGATGTTCTTGTTACATGGAATTGTCTTGGTTGGCAGAGTGTTCTTATATTCAGTGCATCGTTGTTAGTAGGACTAAGAGGGAAATATACTTTTTCATCCACTCTTTATGCAGTCACAATTGGGATACTGGGAACTTTTTTAATGAACGTATTCCGTTTACTTTTTACTGCTGCGTTAGTTGGGTGGTGGAGAGGACTCTTTGTAATTCTATTCCATAATTACTTTGCTTCCTTTTTGACAATCATTTGGCTTTTCTATTTTTGGTGGTTCTCATATGCTTATGTACTTGAAGAAAAATAAACGTAAGAAAAGAGATACTATATATCATATCGCTTAGGAAAATTAATCAATCTTCCTATTACTTCTTAAGGATTAAAAATCTATTAAACTCAGTCAGTCTATTTCTATAGTACAATTAAAAGAACAATTTTATGCTTTTTGCTCATCAGACATCACTCATACCAACCGTTATTTCTCTAACAGAATTTTTTGCCCATACGTATCCTCATTTTCATTGGTATCCTTACTGGTATTTAGGAAATCCGTATGTTTATTTAATCGGTCCAATAATTCCAATAAGTATTTTACTGTTTTCCAAACTACTGCCATTTTCTCTTTTTGCAATCTATTACTTTATTATTGGCATAAGTTTTTTTATTACATCAATTGGAATCTTTTTTTTTGCTTTTGGAACTTAAAGTAACAAAAAGGGGAGCGATGTATGCTTCAATGGCCTATCTTGTGCTTCCCGCTGGAGTTTTTCTTTTAAACTATCAAAATGGATTAAAACATATTGCAATAAGCCTTTTGCCGTTTTGTCTTAGTGTGTTTTATAAGTTTCTTCATCAAAGGCGAATACGATACCTTATTTTGTTTTTCCTCCTTATAGCCTTTGCGCTTCTTATAAGTGTTTCTTTATTACTACCACTTATCATAGGATGTATATCAGTAATTTTGTCTATGACTAATAAAAAACATTGGCAAGAGATTGTAACAAAAACTATATTAGCTTTTTTACTCGCGATTGCATTGTCTTCTTTTTGGTATACTCCATCTTTCTGGTTTTTACTTTTGTCAAATCCTTCTTTTGGAGGAGTGCCGCTTATCACACTGATTATTACTATTTTTCAACTCATGATTAATATCATACCTTTGTTTTTGGCTATAGCAATTCTTAAATGGAGACATTACAGAGTGCAGCATGAATATTTATTGTTTGTTCTTCTATTATTAGTTTCTTATGCGCTTTTGACATGCATACGTTTTCTTTCAAATCCTGCTTTTGTTACTGATTGGACAGGTTTTTTTCTTGAACTACAGTTTGCTATCGCTTTGCTCCTAGGAGTTTTGGCAGATAAATACATAAGAATAAAAAATATACTCAAATATACTATTATTCTATTTATAATATTTACAGACGTATTTCCCCGGGTGTAAACCCGGGGCTGTAGTCGAT
>CAZSWA010000023.1:0-20143 GCA_964610465.1 uncultured Gammaproteobacteria bacterium
TGATAATAATATGCTGGATGGGCGTATTACTGGCTGCTCTCTGTCTGTTATCCTGCTGTTGCTTTAGTGTTACGAGTAAGAGAGAAAGTGAAAAAGCAATAACTGCAAAAATAAAAAATTGCCATTTATTTTTAAATCTTTTTAGTAGAGTTACTTTTTTTCTTTTTTTTTCCATATTTAAAGAAAAGACTGAAGTGTAAAAAATTAATGACGATTAAATCCTCCTGATATTAATTTCAGAAGTTCCTGTCTCTTTTGAAACTGAGAAATTGTAAGAGGTAATGCAAGAACGAGGATAATGAAAAGAATAACATAGTAGTTTGTTGTTTGTAAGAAAACTAGTGATATACTTATTTTCTATAGAATTTTTTCCTGAATGTGTATTTTTTATTTTTTCCTTCATTTTTTTCTTTTTCATGCTTTCTTTTAAGATAGATAAAAATGAGACAATAAGTCAAGTATAATCAACATAAGTCATTTTCTATTGACCAGATCTATACCCGAGCTCTCGAATTAAAAGAGTGTAATCAGTCGCGTTTACTGATCCATCATCATTCAGGTCTGCAGCGATAATTTTATTATAGAATCCAGTAAATACAGAAGCAAATAATGTAATATATAAATTATAGTTTCTTTGAGGCTTTACTAAAAAGTAAAATAACAAATGCCAAAAGAGACATAAAGGAACCGTAATAAAATGCAAAAGGTGCTCCAAAGTTGGTCCAAAGCAATCCGGCAATAAATGAAGCCAGAAATGCTGCTACTGATATTCCTGTTTGATACAACCCGAAATAACTTCCAGCTTCTTTTTCTGTAATAAATTCTGCGATATATGCTTTTGAAACACCATCGGTTGCCGCAATATAAATCCCATAAAACGGGAAAATAATCCAAAGCCACAAAGGATTGTGGATTATGGCAAATGCAAAATAAACAAGTGAGAATACGATAAGTCCTCCTGCATACACTTTTCTGGCACCAATTTTATCAGCAAGACTTCCAGCAGGTGTAGCAAATACAGTTTGGGAAACATTATAAAGCACATAGGTTAATACTGTGAGCGTAATACTGAATCCCAGATTTTGTGCGCGGAGAATAAGAAGCGCATCAGAACTGTTCCCAAGTGCAAATAAAATACTTATCAAAAAAAATAACTTTAAGCTTATATTGATATCCTTCCACCTCAAATGGATTTGGAATTTTTTGTGTTCATTTTTTGATACACGTTTTTCTTTGACTAAAAATAGCAGCAGTAAGACTCCGACAAATGCCGGAATAAAGGCAATCAAAAATATTGTCCGCATATTCTCTTTAAAGATAGCAAGAAGAAAAAGCGCGATAAGAGGTCCTACTACCGCACCTGCTGAGTCCATTGCTCTGTGAAACCCAAAAATAAATCCTTTATTGTGCGGCGTTGCATTCTGTAAAAGAATAGCATCCCTGGGCGAAGTCCGAAGTCCCTTTCCAAGCCTATCGATAATCCGAGCAAACAACACATACGGCCAGGAATAAGCAAGGCCTATGAGAAGCTTGGAGACAGAAGCAAAACTATATCCAGAGACAACAAATACTTTTCTTTTCCCAATTCTGTCTGAAATATATCCGAAGATAAATTTGAAAAGGCTTGCCAATCCTTCTGCCATTCCTTCAATAAAACCAACTACCTCAACCGGTGCGCCAAGTACTGATGTCAGGAAAATTGGTACAATAGGATAAATCATCTCAGAGGCAGTATCGTTAAAAAAACTTACCACACCAAGAATAACAACATTGAACGGTATATTTTTAAACATATGTACTATTATAACAGGCTTAGATTCCATAGCTATAAGCTAGTAAGCAGATAAGAAAAGGATAATGGAGATACACATGCGAACTCAACTCTCTTGCATGTTGCAACTTAGCCTTAAATGAAGTAAAATATAACCTATTAACCAAATATATGCCACACGAACCAAAACGAAGACATTCAAGACAAAGAAAAGGTAAGAGGAGAGCAAGCATCCATCTTGGAATTCCTAAAGCAGTTGTATGCCCAAATTGTGGTGCTTCTGTTCTGTCCCATACTGTCTGTGCAAATTGCGGATATTATAAAGGACAAAAAGTGTTACAAGTAAAACAAGCAAAATAATACACAGGTATAAAACAGGCACAGGCCTATGAAGACTTCAGAAGACCCCCGCCATAAAAGAAGACAAAACCTTATCCAGGAATTATTTAAGACTGAATTTCATAAACAAAGTATATCTCAACAAGCTGAAGACATACTAAAACATACTGAATATATTGATAGTTTGATATACAGCGCAGCACCTGAATTTCCGGTAGAAAAAATAAACAAAGTAGACCTGGCAATCTTACGGCTCGCTGTATACGAGCTTATGATTGAGAAAAAAGAACCAAGAAATGTTATTATAGATGAAGCGGTAGAACTTGCCAAAGAGTATGGAGGAGAAAAAAGCCCGGCTTTTGTAAATGGCGCGCTTGGGCATATATCTGTTGATGAAAAACATACCTGAATTTAAAAATAACGCACTTTTCGAACATGCCTTTATCCATCGTTCTTATTTGAACGAAACAAAAGAAAAAATAGAATCAAACGAGAGACTTGAGTTCTTGGGAGACAGTATTTTATCCTTTGTAATTTCTGAATATCTCTATAAAAATTATCCTGAATATAATGAAGGAATACTTACCAACCTCCGCTCCTTGGTAGTGAATACTAAAAGTCTTGCCAATGCAGCACGCGAGCTTCAATTTGGTCAACACCTTAAACTTTCCCGGGGAGAAGAAGAGTCAAAAGGACGTGAGAATGAATCCATCCTTGCCAATACATTTGAGGCTTTTATAGGGGCTTTGTATCTTGACCAGGGTATTGAAGCAGTTCGAAAATTTATTCTTGACATCCTTTCAGTTCAGATTGAAAAGTATGTTACCAAAAAGGTATTTAAAGACCCCAAAAGTCTCTTTCAGGAGCATGTTCAGGCAATCAAAAAAAGTTCTCCTGTCTATAAAGTGCTCAAAGAAGAAGGCCCACCTCATGCAAGGATATTTACTATTGGCGTCTATGTGGAATCAGATAAGGTAGGCGAAGGCATAGGAAAGTCCAAACAGGAGGCTGAAGAGAACGCCGCAGAGCAGGCTCTTGAGAAGGTAGCAAAATAATGGTAAAATACACAATATGTCACTCGTAATTCGATTAGCAAAAATTGGCAAAAAAGGAGAACGTAAATTCCGTGTTGTCGTGAAAGAAAAGCGTTCAAGACGCGATGGCGGTTTTTTGGAAGCGCTTGGCTGGTATGAAAAAAGATCTAAAGGCTCAGAAAAGAAGATAGACATGGAACGGTATAAGTATTGGGTTTCCAAAGGTGCTCAACCGAGCCTCACAGTTTCCCAGATAGTCAAAAAATGAAGGACATACTCTCTTATATTATTACTTCTATAGTTGATAATCCTGATAAAGTTATCATCGATGAACACGGAGAAAATGGAATAGTCAATTTCACTGTAGCGATTGCTAAAGATGATATGGGGAAAATTATCGGCAAAGGTGGAAAAGTAATACGAAGTGTAAGAAATATTGTTAAGATTAAAGCAATCAAAGAAAACAAAAGAATCAACATCACTCTTGCAGAATTCGCTGAATAACTAGTTATTAATTCTCAGTTCATAGTTTATAATCCATAGTAGATTATCCATTTCCCCTTGCTGTGAGTATTTGAATGCTTTTTTCCTCAGTTTTTGCTATGCTCATACACGATATGTCATTTATTGCGTTACTCGTTTTACTCCTGCTTTTGCTGGTAAGTATTTTTGCATTTGTTTACATGGTAATCTTTCTTTTTGGGCCGCCTTTTATACCAACACCATCCAGAGAAGTTAAGATACTAATGGAAACCTTAGATATAACTGATAAAGATACTGTATTTGATCTGGGGTCAGGAGATGGCAGACTATTAATTGCTTCAGCTTTAAAAGGTGCAAAAGCAGCAGGATGGGAAATAAATCCTTTTTTTGTCATATGGACTTATTTACTGGCATATCGATTTGGTATACAGAACAAAATTACAGTTCACTTAGGAAATTTCCATAACGCTCCGCTTCAGGATGCCTCAGTAATCTTTCTCTATGGCATAGTTGATATTATGCCTGTACTTGAAAAAAAAATTCGTGAGCGTGCAAAACCCAAGACCAAAATAGTAAGCTATAGATTTCAATTCCCCAATTTAGTCTTAAGAAAGCAACTCACAAAGAAACTCTTCTTATATATAGTATAATTCCCAAATTGACCTGCAATTTGCTACAATACATCTATGAAAATCACAGTGCTTACTCTTTTTCCTGAAATGTTTAAAGGTCCTTTTGATATCTCAATTTTGAAAAAGGCACAAGAAAAAGGTTTTCTTGAGATTGAAATTGTGAATATCCGGGATTTCGGTATTGGAACACACAAAGTGGTTGATGATACACCCTATGGCGGTGGAATTGGGATGGTGATGCGAGTGGATGTGCTTTATGAAGCAATAAGGTATACAAAAAAGAATTCTTCTCATAAAAAGCAAAAAGTAATCTTGCTTAGTGCAACAGGGAAAACATTTAATCAACCAAAAGCAAAAGAATTTTCAACATTTGGTCATCTTATTCTAGTATGCGGTCACTATGAAGGAGTAGACGAACGTATAAAAGAATATATAGACGAAGAAGTTTCAATTGGAGATTTTGTCTTAACAGGTGGCGAATTGCCCGCAATGTTAGTTATTGATACTGTTAGCAGGCTTATCACAGGAGTTCTCAAGGAAGGCGCAACAGACGAAGAATCATTTAGTTATGTAAGTAACTATCTTGAATATCCTCACTATACCAAACCACGCATATATAAAGAGAAAGAAGTTCCTGAAGTACTTCTTTCAGGAGATCACAAAAAGATAACTGAGTGGAGAAAACAATCAGCGCTTGAAAAAACTAAAAAAGTAAGACCAGACCTCCTTGAAGATTAGAATAAAGGCATATTCCCTGAGACAGAAGCATTTACAGGGATATCCTCAATTGTATAATCAACAGAATTTCTCCAATTAACCATTTTCTTCATGAGCGCTTGTTCATCAATAGACAATGGAGAAATTGGCTCTGTATCACTAAAGCGTATTTGAGGATAAGGTTTATAGAAAAACTTTAACGAGAGAGTTGCTTTATCTGCATCAATACTAATACTTGAAACCTCCAAAACAGGAATTTTTTGTTCAAGAAGGGTAATATACCGGTTTATTGCACTTAGTTTTCCAACTATTGAAATATCTATCTTTGTGTTAGGTAAAATATCTATAGTCTTTGAAAATGTTGCAGAGGAAGAAGCAATATCTCCCACAACGAATGTATAATCATCAAGGATAACCCCTGCTTTTATTGCTGCATCTGAAATTACTGTAAGAATACCTGAAAAATCTTTCTCACCAGGTAAAGATTGCGTTGTTAACTGTAAATTACTATCAAGCTGGAATTTAGGTACGCTATTGATAAAAGAAATATTGTCGTTAAGCGTCTTTATTCTTTGTCTAGTTACTTCAATTTCGTGTCTTATAGAAAACCAGTTCTGCCACTGAGGTATAATTACATTAATAAGAATCATTAAACATGTTGCTATCACGAGAAGAGTAATCGTTATTGAATATACTGGTGAATCTTTGTACCGGTAATAGAGGAGTATTATGCTGTCTTTTCCCAATTTAATATCATTGTTCATAAAGTTGCTAAATTTAACTGGAAAGTAAAACTTTGTTTATCCTTATCAAATGATAAACTCAACATATCAACACTGGTAAATTCTTTATTTCTTCCGGTAGAAACAAGTAAGTTATCAAAAAATGTATTTATGGATTCCAGAGAATTACTTGTCCCTTCAATAAAGATAGTTTTATCGGCCATTTTGAGTGTCTTTATAGTTATTCCTTCAGGAAGATTATTTTCAATAACATTTATTTTTTTATCATAATATGTTCTCTTCTCAATCACGTCACTAATATTTTTTAATCTATCATGAGTCAAAATAAGTTCTCCAATATTTAAGTGGTATGCTGCAATGTTAGTTAATGTATATGCTTCTTGTTTCCTAAGCCCTGGAAGAGGAGATATACTAATAAGGAGAAACAAAATTATAGCTACACTTCCTATTAAAAAAAGTAGGCCTATAGCAAATAAGCGTGTGAGTCGTAACCTATCAAAAAGCAATGGAGATATTGTTCTTTGCTTTTTATTGATAAGAAGATTAATGCCTTTACTCATACTCTTTAAGAGCAAGACCTACTGCTATGGTAAATTCCGGTCCTCGTGCTTCTATTTCTTTTGGAACTCCTTGAATATTATGGGTTTTCCACGGATTGGCAATAATTGTCTCAAGCCCTATATTTTGTACGAAAAATAAATCAATACCAGGGAGCGAAGCACTGCCGCCCGTTAATAAAATCTGAGAAATAGGGGATGAGTTTTTGTATTTCTCTGAGTAAAAAGACAATGCTTTTTTGACTTCAGATAAAATTGATGCAAGGATAGGTTCTATAGCTTTGCCAATTTTCCCACCAAAATTTTTATCAGTAATACCATAAATTTTCTTATATTCCTCAGCTTGTGCTAGAGTAAAACCAAAATCTGCACCAATTGCTCGAGTTATCGCAATACCACCTAGAGGTATTGTATAGGTAAACACAATAATTCCATTTTGCACAATTGCCATTGATGTATTGAGTGCTCCAATACTTAAAATAAGGGATGTCGGAAACTTTTCGTTTGCTATTACTCCCCGAATTACTGAAAGAATTTCTGTTTCAATTGCTGAAACAGAAAGACCGGCAAGTTCTAAAATATTTTGGTACCTTTTTAAAAGTTGAATCGGAGCTGCAACAAGAAGAACTTGCATCTTTGGCTCATTTTGCATATCTTTTGGTTTACGAAGTATTTTCCAGTCAAGCGTCATAGTATCAAGAGGAGCTGGAATATATTGTTCTGCTTCCCAATAAATAGCAGATGCAAGCTCTTTCTCAGAAAGCACTGGCATATCTATTACTTTTGTAAATACATGGCTTTCTCCAAGTGCGATGTTTACTCCGTTGGTAGCTATTTTTGCATCAACTATCAGTTTATTAATCGCCTGTGCCATCTCCTGATGATCAAAAGGGGATTCGGATAACATTCCTTTTTGTGATGCGAAGCTGCTGAGTGATGAAGCATACACAAACTTATCTCCCTCACGATTTAACCACACTACTTTCATTGTGGTGCTGCCTATATCTAAACCGAATGTACTACTTTTCATTACTATTTGGGTTCAAAAAGCACGAATTGGAAAAGTTCTGTAGGAAGCTTTGGATATCCTTTAAAAGTTACAATCTTCCTTTGGGTATTTGAAGAAACACCAGTTGAAGAGATTAAAAGACCTTGAGAATTTAGTGCTACAGAACCTCCAATACCAATAGGAGTACTTCCATACAGTGGAGTAACTCTTACAATTATTCCTTTTGTAATAGCTGTAGGTAGTGTATAACTATATAAAAATTGCTGGCCTTTTATAGTAGCACCAGATCCTACTGTTGTAGTAAAACCATTTCCGCCAGGGCCAGTACCACCACGACCAAAGCATGGATCAACTGCATAGCGATTGAATTGAGGACTTAGAGTATCTCCTGATATTACAAGAATATCAAGTGCTGCTCGCGTATCTGCCGCTTCTGCATTTGTTGTACATGTATTTGCAGATGATGTTCCCCAATAAACAGTAAGAGTGCCATTCCATTGATTTGCATAGCTTGGATAATCAGAAAGCCATACGTCAACTCCTTCATCTTTTGATACAGGATTGCCATTATTGGTAATAAATGTAGCTGATGTCAATGGAGTAACTGTTGTTTGGTATTGTGCTCCGTTTGGAAGGTTTTGTAATCCATTACTACCATTATTATTTTGGAGTGCAATTTCAATACCTGCCTCAGCAGCGGTGAATGCTTGTTCAGAGTTTGCTTCTTCTTTGGTAATATGAGTCGAAGTAATACTTCGTGTTACGACAGAGAGACCTACTGTTAAAATGACAACCATAATCAAAACAACAAGAAGTAAGATTTGTCCACTTTCCTGTTTATAATCTATACTCACCTTTCTCCTTTATAAATAATCGTAACAACTATTTTTTTTTATGTCAACGTTACGACACTATTGCTGGAAATTTCTCAAAGATACTGAAGTATTGAATGGTATAGTTGACTGATTCTCATATAATTGAGCTGCACCTTTCTGTTTAAGAGTAAACATAATATCAATAATAGGTGGAGTATTTATATTTACCTGTGAACAGGCAAAAGAGCATTGAGCCACGGCTACTGTGTTGATATCGATCAAATTAGCAGTATTTGAAGCAATACTTGTACCTGTACATGCAAATGTTGTTATTCCCCCATCTTCTGAATCGATAGTAATTTGTGAAAGATTTGTTTGTGCAGGAGTACATGATGCAGGCGCGCTTATATCTTTTGCATAACGAATCATTCTGGACATCTGATTTATGGCATGATTTCCATTCTCACGAACACTTAGTATCAGATCCGTCTTTTTTGTACTTCTGAGCGCTACAAAAAAGATTGCTGCTATAATTCCTGAAATACTTACAAACACAAAGAGTACCACAACCATTTCAATTAAAGTAAACCCATGAAATAGTTTCTTCTTATTTTTCATTTTTTTAAGGTGTTTGTAATTTTGTCGCACTTGAAAGACAAGAATCGAGTTCTACTTTATGACAATAAGAATTCCCGGCATTGCATTTTGCATCATTCCATGCAACATTTACACGAACTTGAGCAATATTAGTACCACAATTTGTCCCAGTTTGAGTAACAGTAATGGTACGATAAAAGTTATCAACATTTGGTTGAAAACATGGTGTAGGTATCAGTTTTGATACGTTATATCCGTTGGTAAGTTTATTGAGACAGTAAGGTGTAGCAGTAAGACCTGTAAAAGTCGTATAATCTGTGTCTCTCAACTGATGCATAAATTCAATTCCTTCTTCTGCATATTGAGTAGCAAGGCTTTGATTCTTACCAAATTGAGAATTACTTAAGGCGCTTAATACGGCAATTGCTATGGTATACATTAATATTGATAAAACTCCGAGCGCAACAAGTGCCTCAATGAGGGTTTGTCCCTTCATATTATCTATACTATCAACTTTTTTACAAAAAGGAAATGAATGGACGTAGAAAATTCGTTAGTTCATACTGATATTACTGACTAAATCAACAGTGATAGTATGTATTATGCCATATCCCTTCACTTTTATAGTAGTATTACTTGATGCACCTGTAATAACATAAAATTTTGCAGAGGTTGGATAGGAGGATGGAGCAGTAAAGGTGACAGCATTGGGGAGAGTGTTCTGTTGAATTACAATGGGAGTTGGGCATAGTTCATCTAATTCGTAGACGGTATTGGAAGTAAATTGAACTTGATATCCCTGGAATCCGCTTACACAACCCGAAGTTTTTGTTTGAGAAGCAGTTCTTGATTTGGCTACATTAAGAAGAGCAAAGATATCTGACGCAGCTTGCTGCACAGTCTGGCTCTGATTGTAGTTTGAAAAAGATGCAATACCCACAGTTCCAACAATTACAAGTGTTGCAAAAACCACAAGAAGTTCGATCATAGTAAACCCTTTTTTGTTTAAAATCGTCATATAGTTTATGGATTAGTAAGAACATAATAATGGGTACAACTTCCACTGCCAGCAGGAGAAGGTGCAGTAGCAATTCCTTCTTGGTCATTTTTATTTTCAAGACACGCTGCCAATGTATAGGTAGTTCCATTACTATAATAGTAATAGTTACCATTATTCCAATATGAAGTTCCAGATGGATCACAAGGAATAAGTTTCATGTAAGTTGCAGTCCCGCCAGTAAAAGCGTTGCTTGTCACGCAATTCGTGGTATTAAGTTGATAGGGGAATGTGGTGTGAGTTAAATAGCTTCCTTGATCTGATCTATAGAGTTCAAGAGCGGATTGAATTTGTCTAAGATCAGCTTTACGTTTTGCATCACGCGCTCTTTGTCTCACCCCAATATAATTCACAATCATAAACGATGAAAGTATCCCAATAATGACAATTACCAAAAGGAGTTCAAGGAGCGTAAAACCTTTTTGAGAGCTATTAAAAAACTTTCTTTTTTTAGTCATATGGTATATTTTATGGAGTTGCATTCGGGCTTGTTACTCCATAATTACATGTTCCCCCACAGGCGGTTGCCGCAATGCTATTGGCGCTAAGACTGCTACATATACCTGCGCCTCCGCTGTTACAGGTATTAGGATCATTAGTTCCCCTCTCAAGACTTGCATAAAGATAGTATGATTGATTGCCACTTGGTGAATAATACACATAATTTCTCCCTGATGTGGCTGGATCCTTTGGTAATTTTGCAATATAGGAACCCCATGCATTCCCCCATGAAGCTCCTGTAATAGTATACGTTCCTGTTGAAACAGGATAACTTCCATTATCCTGATAGTACAGTTCTAAACCTCTTTGAATCTGAGCCAAATCAGATTTTCGTTTTGCATCATTGGCTTTTTGAAGCTGAGTAATTGGATTAACGATTTGGAGTACCACTAACGCTAAGAGGGATATTAATGAAATAACGATGATAATTTCTATCATGGTAAAACCTTTCGATTTCATATATATGCAATTTATAGTTTTATTAATGCAATAGGTATAGTACAAACTGATTTATAATCGAGTCTCCCCAGAAAAGACATACAAATGTTCCTAGTACTAGGAATGGTCCAAATGGTATTATCCCGCCAATAAACTTCTTCCGTCTTAATAAAACCAGTATGAGTGAAATAGCTGCACCTGTCAAGAATGCGATATACAGGCTCACTATTATATCGGGAAACCCAATTAATAATCCCATAAAAAACGCATAGACCACATCTCCAAATCCCATACCTTTTCCTTTAGTAATTAAAAAAAGAAAAAGAAATAAGAGAAATGAAGATAAACCGGAAAAAAGAAAGTTGAAAAAAGAAGGAGTTAAATAAGATGCAATAAGTTGTTCCTGCCCTGTTACCAATAGATACAGGTGCCTTAGGAAAATAATACTTACTGCAAGAATAATCACTTTAAATGGAATAATGCCATATTTAAGGTCTGCAAAGAAAATAATTATGAGAGATGAAATGATAAGGAAGTAATATGCAATCGTGAATAGTATATTTGATGATATAAGGTTCATAGCATCAGGAGCAAAAAGAACAAAACGTTCATTAAGCATGTAAAATGTGATAACAAAAAGAAAACCTGTCACTATCTCAACTGTTGGATAATAAAAAGATATTTCTTTTTTGCAATACCTGCATTTACCATTGAGTATGATATAGGAAATAATTGGGATAAGATCAAAAGGATGCAGACGATGTCTACAATGGGGGCAATGAGACGGGGGATATATGAGAGACTGACCTGCAACTATCCTATCAACAACTACATTCAGAAAGCTTCCTATTGCTGCACCTATACAGAATATAAAAAGAAAAAGCGCGAAAAAGAAAAACATAGACTATATTTATTAAACAGAAAAAACTGCTAAATGTAAACTACGTGAGATACTAAAAAAGCCCTCTCAGGCTTTTCCTTACCCAGCTTTTAGTAAAGAGTTGTCGGAGCTGTTCTTGGATCAGTATTCGAACACATATCACCTGTTTTTCCTAATGAGGAAGACCATACAACCCAAGCAGTGGTTGTACATGGCGTAGTTGCACTATTATTTGCTTTTAGCGCTTCTGCTTTCGATTCTACTCTTGCATATACCACAGCATTTCCATTTGTAATATCTACGTTATAACACCAACCATTTTCTGCTACTGCTGGATTTGTGCATGTAGTTACATATGATCCAGTTCCTGTATTAGTTGGAGCATTTTTAAGTTCTTGGGCTGTTATAAGTGCATCCATCCAACCACTACCAGGAGTTCCTGATAGAGGAGGAAATTGACCATTTTGTGCTGTATAATAATTTTGAATTGCGTGTCCAACTTGGTCAATTGTTGATTTTCTTCCTGCATCACGTCCACGGGCAAATTGTTCAAGAGGATTAATTGCTACAAGTACTGCTGCTGCAAGAATACCCAAAACTGCTATAACTATCAAAAGTTCAATAAGTGTAAAACCTTTTTGCAACTCTTTATTTCTCATTCTCTATACAGTAGAGCATAGTAGAAAATCTTTGTCAATAGGGATTTACATTTTTTAGAACTAAAAACGATTTGTGCTCTATATCACAATCTATTATGATAACTGGCTGTGGATAATATCAACAGATTGTTCCTGATGGTTATGTATCATGTTAACCATTTTCTGATTGTTTGGATCAAATACCTGAAGAGTAAACATAAAGCTCGTGCCTTTCCCAATTCCTTCTGATTCAGCCCAAATCTTACCTTTATGCAACTCAATTATTGATCGACAAATATAAAGTCCAAGTCCTGTCCCTTGTGCAACTGGTTGATTAGTAACATAAGACCCAGGAAGCATAGCAAATTTCTGGAATAATTTGGAAATATCTTCTGGAGCAATTCCTTTTCCTGTGTCTTTCACTTTCACTTCTATCATAGAATCTTTCTGCTGAAATGAAACTATAATCGTGCCTCCGATTGGGGTGAACTTCAATGAATTACCAATAAGGTTAAACAATACTTCCTTTATCTTATTCCTATCTGCAAAAACCTCAGGCAATGAATCAACAGATTCAATAGAGACAGTAAGTCCTAGTTCTTGCGCTCGAGGAATAACTTCCTCAACCACCTCCTGCGCAAGCTTCTGAATATCCATATTGCTCATATCAATAGTAAGTCTTCCTGATTCAATACGGGAGATATTGAGCATATCGTTCACCAGCTTTATCAATCTGTCTACTGAGTCATAAGAACGCTGTAAATAGTATTTTTGTTTTTCAGTAAAGTCTCCACCTCGTCCTGCCAAAACCATCCACAAATACGATTTAATAGCTGTCATAGGTGTTCTCAATTCATGTGATGCAACAGAAACGAATTCATCTTTTAATTTATCAAGCTGTTGTAGTTGAGAGTTAGCAATTTGGAGATCTTGACTTGTTTGCTGAAGGGAAGTATAAAGAGAGGAATTCTGTACGGCTATAGCTACTACATCAGTAAACCCTGCCAACATATCTTTCTCTTCTTTAGAAACTTCATATTCATTCTTAATGAGACTAAAAATAAGTACTCCTAACGCATTTCCTTTTGAAAGAATTGGATATATCATTGTAGTTTTTATACCGATACGTTCCTGAATTGGTTTTATATCTTCGGTTTTAAAAATAGGATAAAATACATCAGCGACATTATGGGTGATAACAGGTTGTTTTGTATTAAGAGCCTGAATACAAAGATTATCAGTAATACTAAGTGGGATTTCAATTTTATCAAAAGGAATGCCTAAAGAGCCTATTGCAGATACGCCTTCTTGCGTATGTGAATAGGATATTCTTCTTAATATTTTCTTTTCTTCATCTACTAAAGCTAAAATGATTACCCTATATCCAAGATTAAGATATCCTAATTCAACAAGTAAACTATCAACTATTTTTTGAACTACATCATTAAAATTAAGGGTATCAAGTATTATCTTTTCAAGTCTCCATAACGCTGCTACAGCATTTGCAGCTTTAGGAGTCGTAGAATAATCATCAATAAACCATGATAGCCATTTACGAATTTGCATACTTTAATTAAAAACTAAATAAGAAAAAATTTCTAGTAGTGAGAGAAAAATACTGCGTAAGTTATGGCTCTAGGGGTAAATTTCTATTATTTATTTTTTACTAAGCTACGAAGATAGGGATGGGCTGGCAATGGCTCATACATACGGGATTGTCTCATTACAACCAGTTGAGATTCTTCACTCTCAACAAAGCTTAACATAGGAATTGAATCTCTTAATTCAAATGGAATACGTTTAGTTCTTTCATCACGGAGATCTACTACTGCATCGATATATTTTCTTACATTTGCATTAAGCTCCATATAATCTTCTATTGGTTGCTTTTCATGAGTTGGATTCGCAGAAGAACCGGTAAGAAGAAATCTTCTATTACCTTTTTTCAGATTTGCAACCCTTGCTTTATTTTCTAAATCGCTCATAAGTGGATTTGCATGCCAAAGAAGCACAATTGCTTTTGTATGCTCATCTTCATTGACAAGTGGAGGAACGAGAACACTATTATCTCTTCTTGCATGTACTCTATAAAAAAGCGCATGACCTTCCGGTGTTAAAAGATTACTATCATCACCTTGTAAAAACGCGCTAACTTCTGGGGTATGTCTCTCAAAATCTATTATTTCTGCACGATAGTCTAGATTGGTAGGCAAGACTGATATCAAAGGACGGCCTCCATTTCTTGCAGTCTCAGGATCAATACCTTTTGCCTTGCAGAGTTTTTCGACAGATGCTGGATTTGAGCCATCGATAATAAGACCTAATGATTTATATTTTTGTACCACAAGTCCCCCTTGAGCAAGAATCTTAGCAGCTTCTTCTATTTTTACTTCATTTTTTGCTTTAACTTCAGCTTGGCGAGCTACATCTTGTGTCTGTATAAATGTTTGTCTATCAGGACTCATACTTTATTATATATGATATGGATTTTTATTAAATCAGCTGTTAATCTTTATTTAATATACTATATTACTCTTATAATAAAAGCAACAGCTACCTCTAAGTTTAATTAGATACTATAGGGCTACGTATTGCAATACCCTTTTATAATAGCTTATCTTAGAATGAATTCTCAGAAAATAAGGTAATGACATTGTAAGAGGAATAGGCTCAACAATACCTTGACAAAAGCAATACGGCTCTTTAATATGGTTTTGTAAGCACACCTGAAAGGAGGTGAAGATATGTTAAAGCTGGACCAAGTTAAAAAAGCCTTAGAAGCCTCTGAAAGAAAAGCACAAGAGTTAGGGATTGCAGTAACAACAGCCATTGTTGATGAGCATGGAACGCTTTTGGCTGCGAGTAGAATGGATAATGCAATTGTAATTAGTCCAAGATTTGCTTTTGCAAAAGCATATACTTCAGCGAGCCTTGGCATGCCTAGTGAAGCATTAGCTTCTTATGCAGAAGAAGGAAAGCCTTATTTTGGAATAACTAATCTATTTTCGGGAGAATTAACTTCAATTGCTGGTGGAATGCCAATTATGATGAATAATCAATTAGTTGGAGGAGTAGGTGTAGGAGGTTCTCAAGATCCAAAACAAGATGCTCTTTGTGCAGAAGAAGCAGTAAAAGCATTCCAATCTTAATTTAATACTAAAAGTAACAATAGAAATATAAGTTCTCCTTCTGTATGGAGTTTAGTATTGATATTGTCATGATAATTTATTATATTTATATCTATGGCAAAGCGTGTTTTAGTAGTTGATGATGATCAGTATATACGGGAGCTGTATGAAGAGGTTCTCAAAGCTGAAGGTTATGAAGTAGAAACAGCTTTTGATGGAGAAGAAGGGTATAACAAACTCCTTGAAGGAGGATATGATTTGGCACTTCTTGATATGATGATGCCAAAATTGGATGGCATGGGAGTACTAAGTAAGCTTTTTGAGAATCCTCCCGTCACCAAAAATGGGCCTATTATACTTCTCACCAATTTGGGCCATGATCCAATACTCAATGATGCGCTGAAAAAAGGCGCTGCTTCATTTCTCATCAAAGCTGATATGACCCCAGATCAACTGATTGCAAATGTCAAAAAATTTCTCCCAAATTAAAAATTCCAAATAACAAAAATCAAATAAATCTCAAATAATAATACTCAAAATTATTTTTTGAGTATTATTGAAACGAAGAAATCAGCTTATAAATTGGGGTAATGATGGCAATGATAAGAAATGCCACACCTCCTGCAAGAAGTACCATGATAAATGGCTCCATAGCAGTAGTAAGAGTTTTTACTCTTTGTTCTACTTCACGTTCAAAATATTCAGATACTCTGCTCAGTGAATCATCAAGTTTTCCGGTTTGTTCTCCTATCTTTACCATTTCAACAAAAATAGGAGGAAAAAGATTAGTTGCTTCCATCGCATCTCCTATTGCAATACCTTTTTCTACCCGTTTTGCTACAATCACAATCGCATCATGATAGGTAATATTGCCTACTGTATCAGCGCTTTTAAGAAGTGAATCAACAACAAGAGAACCTGTACCTATCATCATTCCAAAGGTTCTTGAGAATTCTGCCATAATTGATTCTCTTATAAGCTGGCCGAAGATAGGTGATTTAAGGAGTATTTCTTCTGTAATTCGTCTTCCAAAGTCTGTTTTATGCCACATTCGTATATAGTAGGAGACTAGAACAGTAAGGATTATTACTATCCACCAATATGTTATCAGAAGCTTAGAAATAGTGAGCACAATGATAGTTGGTAATGGCAGTGAAACGTTAAGTTGTGAATATAAATCATTCAGTTTGGGCATAATAAATACCAGCATTACCACCATTACTCCAACCATCATGGTAAGTATAATAATAGGGTAGAGTAATGCGCCTTTTATGGTGTTTTTTAATTTTTCTTCTTTCTCAAGATTATCTGCAAGTTTGAGAAGTACTTTATCCATAAGCCCTGATGATTCAGCAGCTTTGATAATAGATACATATATAGGGGAAAAAACGTCAGGATATTTTTCAATTGCAGCTGAAAAAGGTTTTCCATCCTCAATACTTGCAATAATTCCTTGTATAATTTCAGACATTGCAGGATTTTGAATTTGATTTTTTAGTATCGACAGCGTTTGCATAAGAGTAAGCCCTGCAGTAAGCATAGAAGCAAGTTGACGGGTGAAAAAAACTAAATCCTTTGATGAGTATTTTTTTAAAAATGGTAAAATATCAGTCAATTGTTGTTTTCTATCCTGGGCAATCTTAAGAGGAACAAAATTATGTTTTTTAAGATATATTGCAGCATCCTTTATATCTCGTGCTTCAATAATACCTGTTACAACTTTCCCTTCCTGGTTTACGGCTCTGTAATATAATTTCATGGCATTGCATTCGACTATCCTACAAGACGAAGGAATTCTTCTTCACGCAATGCATAACTTCTTGCGTCCTCAAGTGAAACGGTACCTGAACGAACTAATTCTGCAAGAGACTCATCCATTGCTATCATGCCTACATCTTTTGAAGTTTGAATAATAGAATCAATAAGATGTGTTTTGCTATCCCTTATGTTACTTGCGACAGCTGAGGTACCAATAAGTACTTCTACTGCCGGTATTCTTCCTCCGCCGATTTTTGGCAACAGGCGTTGTGAAACTATCCCTTTCAAGGTTGCAGCAAGTTGAATCCTCATTTGTACTCTCTGTTCAGCAGGAAAACTGTCTACAATTCTATCAATACTTTGAGATGCAGAATTGGTATGAAGAGTAGAAAATACCAGATGTCCTGTCTCAGCAAGCGTAATGCCAGCTTGCATAGTCTCAATATCACGCATTTCACCAATGAGTACTACATCTACGTCTTCACGCAAGGCAGAACGAAGTGCCAAAGTCCAAGAATGTGTATCGATACTCATTTCCCTCTGCGAGATAATACTGCTCCCTTTTTGATAAATGTATTCGATAGGATCTTCAATAGTTAATATATGGACAGGTGCATTTAAATTTATCTCATTTAAAATTGCAGCAAGTGTTGTCGTTTTTCCATGACCTGAAGGTCCTGTAACAAGTACAAATCCTTGTTTTAATTTGGTAAATTCATGACACACTCGTGGTAAATTGAGTTCTTCTATCGTGTGTACATTTGTCGGGAGATACCTAAGAGATGTTGAAACATCTCCTTTTTGAAAATACGCATTAATACGAAATCTTCCCGGCTCGTTACTAGACGAAGTATATGTGTAAGAGAAATCAAGCTCTTTATTGGTTACAAGAATTTCTTTCTGTTCAGGAGTCAAGATAGCGTGGACCATCTCTTCAATATCACTGCCTTTTAATACGGGATAATTAGTGAGATGACGCAAAGTCCCATCAATACGGAGGATAGGAGACATATTGGCCATCAGATGTAAATCTGAAGCTTTATTTTTGATAGTTAATCCAAGTAACTCTTTAATATCCATAGCAGTATGCATAAAAACCTCTCTCTATTTACGTTAGCATATTTGCATTCCAAATTACAATTACAATTTCTACTCTTGTGCAACACGTAAAACTTCTTCAATCGTGGTAACCCCATGGAGTACTTTCAAATACCCATCCTGTTTCATAGTAATCATACCTTCTGCTATTGCTTCTTTTTCTATCGTGGAACTATCTGCACGCTGTAGTGTAAGTTTGGTAACTTTTTCAGATGCAGGGATAACTTCAAATATACCGATTCGTCCAATATAGCCGGAAGTACCACATTGATCGCATCCTTTTCCTTTATAAACTTTCACTTCTTTCTCATTAGTACTAAAAAGCGGTCCTAACACCTGCTGCATCTCTGTGACAAGTGGAGCAGGAGGGACATATGCCTCCTTACAGTTGGAACAGATTGTACGGACAATTCTTTGCCCCACAATTGCATTCACAGTTGATGAAAGAAGAAAACTTTCAGCTCCTAAATCAAGAAGACGAGGCAACGCTCCAGCTGCATTAGAAGTATGAAGAGTAGAAAATACTAAATGTCCGGTAAGTGCAGCTTGTATTGCTAAATCAGTTGTTTCTTTATCACGTATTTCTCCAACCAGAATAATATTGGGGTCCTGACGCAAAAATGAGCGAAGACCTGAAGCAAAGGTTAGCCCAACTGCCGGGTTTATTTGTACTTGGTTAATTCCCGGCATTTCATATTCAACTGGATCTTCAAGAGAAGTAATATTTACCCTTGTGGTATTTAAGCGTGCTAGAATAGCATAAAGGGTTGTTGTTTTCCCACTTCCAGTTGGTCCGCAGACAAGTATGATACCATGAGGACGAAGAATCGCAGTCTCTAAGCTTTTTAATGATAACCCTCCCAGTCCTAGCTCAGTTAATGTTGGAATACCTCCGGATTTGAGAAGAAGACGCATTACGATTTTTTCTCCTCTTACAGTAGGAACTGTTGAGACACGCAAATCAACTTCTTTTTCTCCCACTTTAAAACTAAAACGTCCATCCTGAGGAGTTCTATGTTCATCTATCTTAAGTTCTGCAAGAATTTTGATACGAGAAATGAGTGCTTCCTGAACGTTTTTAGGCAAACTCAATTTATCATACAAAATACCATCAATTCTATAACGCACTCTTACTCTATCATCCTGAGGTTCAATATGCACATCTGACGCACGGCTATTGACTGCATACTCAAGTATAGTTGAAACAATTTTGGCAATTGGTGCTTCCTTAATAATTTGTGAAATTTGTTTGCTATCTACGACTCGCTTTTTTGTATATTCTTCCGTTTCTTTGATTGCTTCACCGACTTGCCCGACTAATTCTTGACGGTATTGTTGATTAATTGCATCTTTTACTTCAGAGGCAGAAGAGATAAAGGTTTTTATAGTAAGTCCTGTTTTTTGTCTGATAAATTCAATCGCTTCCAAATCTATTGGATTTACCATTGCAATAGAAAGTGTTTTGGTTTTATCATCATAGGCAAAAGGGATAAGTAAGAAGCGTTCGACAACTGCACGAGGAAGGAAACTTAATGCTTGTGGAGAAAAAGAAGCATTGGCAAGTGAGAAGTAGGGGATATGATACAGTTGTCCTTTGGCTTCAGCAATTTTATCTTCGCTTACTAGATTCATGTTTCCGAGCAATTCCTCTACCGATTTCCCTTGGGCTGCACTTGCAACTTTTACTTCGTTATATTGCTCCCTACTTAAGATGTGTTCTGCAAAAAGGATATCAAGAATCGTATGCGCATCAGCCAATGGTGCAGCATTTTGTACCACTCCACTTACTGATTGAACAACGGTATTTTGCGGATTACCTAATTCGGGCATTACTTTTATAGTAAAAAATAACAGAGTATAAGTCAAGGAAGCGGGAAGGAAGGAGAAATTTACCTGATTCCATGAAAATGTTTTTCACCTGATACAATAGTTCAGTTTTCTTTTAAGA
>CAZSWA010000024.1:0-18768 GCA_964610465.1 uncultured Gammaproteobacteria bacterium
ATTCACTTCTTTCATTCTACTTCAGAAGTGCCGGATTTTTAACTTTAATTAAGCGTATTCTTGACAAGCTGAATCTAGCCTGCTATCATATACCAACCTAAGACAGTGGGTCGTAGCGAGTGAAACGAACGAAGATACTCTTGAGTATCAAACCAAGCGACATAAATCCCACCGAGGTCAATGTAACTAAACGCAGAAGTATTTCTAGGTTTATGTGATATGACACTCGAAGGAGTGTCTTTTTTTTTAGAGCATTCAATAAAATTGATACTATGAATACTAATAAACAGCAAAAACAACAAATTGTTGATGAGATTACTCAAAAAGCAGAAAAGGCAAAAGGATTGGTATTTACCAATTACCAAGGTCTTACTCACAAACAACTTGAGACATTTAAAAAATCTTTAAGGAGCATGGAAGCTGAGTATGTAGTTACCAAAAATACCCTGTTAACCCGAGCGCTTGAGGGAAAGATCAACAATACGCAAAAGGATGCCTTTAGAGAGCCTACCGCAACTCTTTTTATCTATAACGATATAATTGAACCTCTTAAACACTTAATGAAGACTGTAAAAGATTTAAAACTCCCTGCAATTAAGTTTGGTATTATGGAAGGAAGAGCTCTAAGTGAAAGTGATATTACTAAGTTCTCTACTCTTCCAGCACTTCCAGTACTTAGAGCTCAATTCCTTGGGCAATTACAATCTCCTATTGCAGGGCTTCATCGAGCACTCAATTGGAACTTGCAAAGATTAGTACTCACGCTTAACGCAGTAAAAGAGAAAAAACAATAAAGGGTCCAAAACCGAAGGTCCCTATCGATTCATGAAAGGGGGTGACTTGAATGGCAAAATTAACAAAAGATGAATTAATGAAAGCAATTGAGGAAATGTCCGTACTTGAGCTTTCTGATTTAGTAAAAGCACTTGAAGAAAAATTTGGTGTATCAGCAACCGCAACTATGGTAGCAGCACCCGCAGGAGGCGTAGTCGCCCAAGCAGCAGATGCAGAACCAAAAGAAGAACAAACAGTCTTTAACGTTGTTATTGCAAATGCAGGTGCAAATAAAATTGCAGTAATTAAAGCGCTTCGAGAACTCGTACCAACTTTGGGTCTCAAAGAAGCAAAAGACCTGGTTGATACTGCACCAAAAGAAGCTATGTCCCAAGTCAACAAAAAAACAGCAGAGGAAGCAAAACAGAAACTTACAGCAGCAGGTGCAACGGTCGAACTTAAATAATATTACCTTTTGTAAGACTTTCTCATTCCTCTTTGTTTTTTTTCAATAGAATAACCGCTTGTAACAAGTAAAACTTGAACAACAGGCGGTTATTTTTTAAACAAAAAACTTCAAAATTGGTCCTTGACTTTTATGTTATACTTTGTTACTTTATATACACTTAAATACTACATTGATTACTAACAATATAGTTAATAAAAGTATGACAAATCAGAAATTATCTATTGATAAGCTTCCAGATCTTCTCACAGTTCGTGAAGTTGCAGAAATATTACGGGTCTCTCCTCTTACTATCAAAAGGTGGGGCAAAAGAGGAAAACTTCCTGCAATTCGTATTAATTCCCGAGGTGACAGACGATACAAAAAAGAAGCTGTCCTTTGGCTTCTTGGAATTCAAAATAAAACTGAATAATTCTTCTTATACACTTCTCCAATATTCTGCTTGATGTTCTTTTTCAATTTGCTCGCTCTGCGGAGATAAAAAATGTGTTTTGATAAACTCCATTGTTTCTTGTGGTTTTTGAGTGTTCACTACCACTCCTGTACCTACTTCGAAACCGCCTAACGTCTTTACTCTTGGTACTATTCGTATATACCAATTGTTTCCTGTATAAATGTAAAAATTAAAAGGAAATTCATGACCATGCCGCAAGTCAAAAATGAGAAGGAGTCTTGAAAGAACAAAAGACATGTCAGCTAGTTCTTTTTCATCTATCTCTCCAAAATGTTTGCCTTTTCTTTTAGGAGCTATCCATACCTCATCCGACCATTGACTGGTAGTTGGACAAAAAATATAAAATGTGTCTGCTGGATAGACCTCATATGAGCGCTTTCTGATAACCCCTGGCAAGAATGTATGATAAATACCTGTATCGAGCAAAGGAATATCTAACTTAACGTTAAATGGCATTACAGTAAGTTGAGTATGCGGATGTGGGATACTTTCTCCAGCTTGTATTCCTCGGTTATGAAATATATATCTGTCCCCTCTTTTTATATATATTATATCTTTCTTTATACGTTTTGAGAATAAGTACTATATGTTCTAGAGGTAACTCATCAAAATTTTTATGATGATCCGGGGAATGAATAATAATTTCATGAACAGGTGCAAAAGCAAATTTATTTTTGATAACTCGTACCTTCCAATTGGTATCCCCTGTCTCTCCACCAATTCTGAATACTTCAACCTCCTGTTGTTCATTGCCTATACAAAAAGGACAGGTTATTTCTTTTCTTTTCCCTACATTTGGTCTTTTCGCCCGTCTAGGCGCAGATATTACCCATTGTTTTGAATGAGTACTTTTTAAGAATTGAAAATCAGCCATTGATTTTATTAAAGCGGAACCCAAAAAGATAATCAAGCTTATCACTCTTTGCTATCAATAATGATAGTTACCGGACCATCAAGTTCTATATCAATTTCCATATATTCTCCAAATTTTCCTGTTGCTGCTTCAACACCATAGTCTTTAAGTAATGAAACAAATTTGTCATAAATAGGACGTGCAACTTCAGACCTTGCAGCTTTTATAAAGCTTGGCCTATTTCCGCCTTTCGTATTAGAATAAAGAGTAAATTGTGATACCACCAATAATCCTCCATTTACATCTTTTACTGTTAGATTCATCTTATCTTCTGTATCTTTCATTACTCGAAGTTTTATAAGTTTTTGCGCAAGAGACTCTGCATCTTTTTCTGTATCATCTATTCTTATTCCTACCAGAACAAATAATCCGTTTTTAATCTCAGATATTTTCTCTTTATTGACCAAGACTGCGCCTTTTGTTATTCTTTGAATGACAAGTTTCATATTATCCAACTTCAACGATAAGATCTAAAAATATTTTCCTGCCAGTTGCATTTTCTAACTCTTTTCGTGCAAGAGTTCCTATTTGTTTAATAATCTCAGCATTTTTGCCGATAATCATTTTTCTATACCGTATATGGGTCGTAATAATTCTTGCTTTTATGTATGTTGTCTTTTCATCTCTCTCTTCAATTTTATCTATCACTACATGAATTGTATAGGGTATTTCTTTCCATAAAGTAAGAAAGGCTTTCTCACGAATTATTTCCTCAATATACATTTCAGAAGTTAAATTAAGTACAGGAATAGGTAGGGTTTCTCTTTCTACCACTTTTTCCCCTTCTGGTAAGTATTCAAATAGTTTTGTAAGCATGACATCAATATTCCACCCTTTTAAGGCAGATATTTGAATTGTTATATCGAACTCATCTTCGAGAAATGTATAATCACTCCTAAAATCCGGCTCTTCAATATCTACCTTATTAATTACAATGATTTTGGGGACATGAATTTTTCGTATCATTCCTAATATTCTATTTTCTTCAAACCCTCGCTGTCTTGTTTTATCAATAATATACACAATACAATTCACATCTTCTTGCAGTATTTTTTCAGCTTCCATATTGATATATTTGTGTCGTTCACCTTTTGCTTTTGCAAACACACCTGGGGTATCAATAAAGAGTATTTGTCCTCTTGTATCTTCATATATTCCAAAAATCGGGAAATGTGTCGTTTGCGGTTTAGGTGATGTTATCGCAACTTTTTGTTGCAGAATAGTATTAAGCAATGTAGATTTTCCTGTATTGGGTCTTCCGATAAATGCTACTTTTCCCACTTTCATATCTTTTTTGTTTGTATCATATTTTACAAAAATAGCAATAGAATAATTGAAAGAAGAAAAAAATCTGCTTAGCTATTGTTACAAAACCTACACACCCCTTTGTTGTAGGTAGGAGAAAAAATGCTTAACAGCTCATTCCATATATAGTTGATAATGAAACCGAATGCAATAAGAGATAATGGAATTCCAATGATAAAGTTATAAGGGCTCACCTTGCTTTTGAAGATATAATATCCGCCTATTCCTAGTAATATCCATCCAATAGAAAAAATACTTCCTTTGATAAAAATGTAAAGTACGTTAAATAAATAATGGAATAGTGTATGGTTTTTTTTATTCATATATTGTGATAAAAATCTTTAAGAAGATTCATATCTTAATTGTAATGCAAAGAGGCCACAAAAGTCTACTGAAGCTGGATATCTGAAGAACAGTATAGTAATTCCTATATTTTATTCTGCTGTAGAAACGCTAACTCTCTTCTCTGAGTATTCTTTTTAAAACTACTACGTAATTCACTCGTTGCCTTATTCTTCTTAACCCAGTATAGATAATATTTTTCTATGTTGTCTTTTAGAGTTTTTGTATGGGCAGTATAAGAAAATTGTTTCTCTACTTTCTTAAATGCATTTTTTGCAATTTTTTCATAGTACGGTCTATTTGTTAACAATTTTTCAAGTTTATCTGAAAAATCAGCAATATCAAAAGGTTTCGCGAGTAAACCGTCTATTTCACTTTCTATGATACCCGTAGGTCCTCCATTTTCCCATGCTACCACAGGCACTTTATTTGCCATAGCTTCAATAATCCCCATTCCAAAATCTTCTTCAGGAGCAGGATATGCATATACTGCCGTATTTTCATAAAGATACTGTAATTCTTCTTCACTACAAAGACCAACAAACTTGATAGTAGTGTTTTTATATTTTTCCTTTAATCTTTTTGTATATGATGTTTCTTTTCCCGTAATAATAAGGGGTATTCCCCTTTTTAAGAGAGATGCTGCCTCTATTGCATATTCAAATTTCTTTTGTGGAAAATGTCTGTTCGTGATAAGAATATAAGGTTTCTTAATAGTTCTTTTTTTCAGTTTTATTATCCCTTTAAATCTTTTGTTAATATCATTCTTTGTTATATTACTTGTATTTTTAATAATACTTCCTGCTGGACAGCATATCGTTTTTACATTATATACTTCTTCCAATATTCCTTTTGCATAAGAACCATTTGCAAAAATGACACCAGCCCTTTGTATACTTTTTACGTCTAAAATAGTAATTAATGGCTTAAAAATAAAATTGAGCATATTCAGTAATGTATGATCGCTTTTTATCCTTAGTCCAACTTGTTGGTCAATTAAGCGAGGATGGATTAATCGTGTAGGTTGAGCAAGATAAATTGCGTAAGGTTTATGATTTATCTTTGAAAGTAAATATGCAATCCATGGCCCTGGTTGATTTGCCCCAAAATAGAAATCAAATTCCTTGAATCTATAAAATAACAATGGCGCCAATATACAAGCAGCAAGTATAGAAAAAAGTTCTCTATCAGGAAACCATGAAGGAAGAATTTTTGGTAATAACCTCTGCATCTGTACCTTTTCCATAAACTCCGGGAAACATCTTTCTTTGTCAATAACAGGAGCAAAACATGTTACTTCATAGCCTAATTTTTCTAAACCAATTGCTTCCTGCAAAACTAATCGTTCTCCTCCACCAGAATAAATAAATCCTAAATGAATAATTGCAACTTTTATTTTTTTTTGAAGCATATCAAAGATTATAACTCTCTATAGAAGTATTCTATTTTTTTCTAGTAATCTTCTTCATCTCCTATCCAAGTATTGCGTACTTTTTTAAAGTGATGTATATGTTTCTGAGAGACTACAAATGCGAATTTTAAAAAGCGTAAACAGGATATACTCCATTTATTGTTGTTAAAAGCAGTGTCGAAAATAAGAAGAAGAATACCAATAATTGTTATCCATGTTAAGAAATATCCTGCTATTTGAACCGGTAGTAAATGATATTCAAGAATAACTTTATCCCCCGGCTTCATCTGAGGCAATTTTGCAAACATGAGCCCCGGTCCACTTCTATAAATAGAAATATCTTTTTTGCCGTCCGCTAACCGCACATAACCTTGCCAGTTTGAAGTATAGGCTTCTCGAAAGAAGAAACTTGCATTATTTGGAATTTCTGAGTTTATCATTATTTCCACCCTATCCGGCCAGTTCCTTACAAGAGAAATTGATGTTTGCTCAACAGATTTTCCTGCTAAGAGATAATCAAATAATTTACTTATAAAAAGCATTTCATCTTTGTTATTTTTATCAAGTGCATGGGAAAAAAGATTCATACCAGACCAGATAATTTTCCCGTTACCCACTTGACCTTTAACAACCAACGGATATCCATTGTATGTGAGTACTGGTGAAGCCCAAGGTTTCAAGGATTGTGATGTTGAAACCCCCCAGGAAGAATTGTTATATATAAGAGGAGCAAATTGGGATACAGAAAAGTTTCCCGCAAAACTACTATCTTCAAGAGTAAACCCGGAATTGATTGAAAGTTTCTCCCATGATAAGCTTTCTGTTGGTAAAAGCAAAGGAGTATTCGTCATTTGATAGTCAGGAACTGTATATTGCCAACCTGTATCGATAAAGACATTTCCTCCTGTTTTGACATATTGAGAAAGCATATTCCAGGCATTATTTTTGTTGTGATATGAATAGGCTTGTAAGATGACCCCTTCAAATTTAGCAAGTTCCTGCGGAGTATAATCATCAATATCAGGCTTTCCCATGACGATATATGCCTTATCGTAGGGAAGTACACCATGAGTTGCGAGACGAAATACTTGTTCAAACGCTCTGTTCTTTTTCCAATTTCCAATAACTAATATTGACGGTTTAGTAGTTACTTCTACTAACGTCTCAGGGTTTTTTAATTGTGCGCTCACAAAACTTTGTTTGTTTATAATATTCCATACTTTTGCATCCTGGAATTTTTGAATTGGATCAGTTGGTGAAAGAATTACATAATTTGTTCCAAACCATTTTCCAAGCTCCGCGTTTTGCTTGGGATCCGCATATACTGCATCATCTTTTGAATAAAATGAACCTTGTTCCATTGCCCAGAATGTATGGTTTAAAGAAAGCTGATATGTGTATAACCCAACAAGAGAAATATCCTGACGAGCAATGTTAATCTTTTTCACCAGGCTTCCAAAAAGAGGAGAGACATCAATTCGTAAATTATCTGATGGAGGAAGCATCTTATTTAAATCAGTACTAATAAAGGATGCAGTATCCATAGTATTCCCCAATGTAACTTTGGGCCAGTTTTTAAACTGTAACTGATTTAAGACTCCTGCCCAACTAAATTGATAGCCTGTATCTTCGCACAATTTAACATTCTCTCGATTTACATTGTAGGCACAGTTAATAGTTGTACTGCCTATTATTCGACACTGATGCTGAAGTATTCCTACTTTATGTCGTTCGATATAACAAAACCCAACATCTTTTTGCCAGATATCCCGCAAGTCTAATCCCGCAGCATAGGTATCTGTTTCCTTGACGACCCCCAAATAGGGATAGAGTGCTGTTGGGCCATAATGGGCGAACTCTGATGTTCCCATATCAACACTTCGAAATTGGATAATACAGAAAACTGCAATAAGAATTGCTAAGATAGACGCTGCTACAAAACCAAGCTTTGTAATAAGATATGGTACTTGTTTGTGTATTTTTGAAAACAAAACAAAAGGCATATGGCAAATTTCCCAAATAGTAAATGCTGCAAAAAACGGTGCAAGAAATTGAAAAACTACCCAGAAAACGCGTGGACTGAATCCTGAGGACAAAAGAGATAAATACTTTGCAGTAATAATGAAAATTTCATTTGAAATACTTCCATATATTGAGACAAGAAAGACAAGACTTAATGCAAATAAGCGTTTTGAGTAAAAAAACGTAATAAAAACTGATAATGTAGCAAGGATCCAAATAAAATTAGGCATAGAAAAACTCCAAACGCTTAGGTGAAGAAATGCGGGTTGTGGAATAGAAAAAAATTGATTAAGATCAAGTTTAGGGAATAATGTTGCATCCACGTTATTAGAACCATCCCAATTTGCCTGCGATATATAAGTATAAAGCTGCACAAACCAGAACCCAACGAGAAAAACAACAGTAGTAAAAACGGTAATCAATCCCAATACAGAACGCAGAGATGTTTTACCATCTTTTTTAAGTAGTTTCATAATTGAGTAAAAAACTGTATAAAGGAATATCAGGTTAAAAAGACTCATGAAAGTACTAAAGTGACAAAGCAACGTAAAAGAAGTAAAAATAACAGCAAGTAAAAAATCTATAAGAAGTGCTTTTGAATTCTTACCATTCCATAATCTATTAAGAAAACGATCAAAGAAAAGAAATGCTATTGGGAAAAAAATAAATGATACTGCTTGAGCAAAAAAACCAGCCTGTGCAGTCCACGTCCAAGAAAATGGAGACAGTAAATAAAAAACTGATGCGATAAGTGCGATTGTTTGGTTTTTAAATTTTTCCCATGTAAGAAGGTATAATCCAACTGCTGCAAATGGAATTGCTAAGAAATTAACAAGTTCAAAAGATTGAATAAGTGATAACGAGGTTACATAATGCAACCAGACAACAAATAAATGAGGATATAGTTGATATCCTTGCACAAATGATACCCCTGTTCCCTGTAAAGGAAACCACAGGGGTATTTTGGGGAAAAACTTATCAAGCCAAATTATAAAAGTAAATGAGTTTGCGCTATCGTTTCCTATTAATCCACCAGAAAGTAATTTATATCCAAAAAAGTATGCAATTACAAAGATGAGAGTAAAGGAAAAGAAGAAGTAGAAACTGCTTATTCCCCAACTAGTTAATTTTAAAAATATTTTGGTCATGCTACTAGTATAACATTTTCATTCTTCTTGTAGTGTTTTTCGAAAAATCTCAAGATAGGTTTTTCCAAAAAAATCCCAAGTAAAATTATGCCTTACGTACTCTTTTCCTCTTTTTACCATTTCTAAAACCATAGGTTTATTCTCTAACGCAAAAAGAATTTTATCAGCAAACGCCTGTGCCGTTGGCTCTGCAACGAATCCTATTTTTTCTTTCCCCAAAGTTTCTGCAACACCTGCCTGACTTGAGACAATGCTAGCTGTATCCTGGCATAATGCTTCAAAAGGAGTTAGTCCCCAGGTTTGATCAAAAGCTGGAAAGCATAGTAAAAAAGCTTGATTATAAAGACTTCTTAATGTTTCCCCGCTTACAATTCCTGTAAAAACAACTCTTTCAGAGATGTTAAGGCGTTTTGCTTTTTCACGAAGTTTTTTTTTATAAATCGGAACGCCTACAAGAACTAAAATTATGTTTGGAATTTTATCTTTTAAGAGAGACAATGCGTCAATTAAACTCCCTTGATTTTTTTGTGGATGAATTTTCCCAACAGACAGAAGAATAGTTTTCCCAGAAAGATTATACTGTTTCATTAAATAATCAGGAGATTTTTCCTTTTTGCTCCAAAGTGCATAATCTATTCCTGCCCGTATCAACAAGGCGTTTCTTTTAAATAACTGTCCAACTTCTAGCACGTTTTTTTCATCTAACACGGTAATTTCATTTACTCTTTTTATAAATATCTTGTCCAAAAATTCTATTTTCTGAGGAAGAGGTTGCTTTTCATTAAAATGCCATACAATTTTTTTTCCGAAAACTATACCTGTAATTACACTGACCCATAAACCCGGGAAATTATGTGCGTTATAAATATCAAATCTTTTGCCATTTTTTAAGGCTAAAAAAAGTATTGCTGGACAACCTAATACTGCAAAAAGACTAAGATGCTTTTTCGAAAGTTCTCCTAAAAATTTCCAAGGCGTTATAAACTGTATCTTATTAAGCGTGTTCTTCTCAGCGTAGGAAAAATCGACGAAAGCACTTAATATCCCAACCTCATGTCCGTTTTTTACCAGAAAATCAGCAAGTTCAAGACACAGTGATTCTGCGCCTCCCATTCTTATCCATGAATTGATAATAAGAACTTTCATGCTACACGTTTTCTTACTGTATATGTTCCTCCGCTTCCTGGTACTTTCACTAAAAGTCTTGATTCAAAAGAACCTGCTGCAATAAGTATGCGATAAAGAAAACGAAATATCTGTGTTATTACATGCTGACGTTGTTTATACATATACCCTTCAAGAGATGAAGAAGGACGAATATGGAATACCGCAAGAAAACTGTAGTATAAAATATCTAAAAACGCAATAAGTACGTGAAATGAATACCTTTTTTTAAGAACTATAAAACCATTTGCAGTAAGTAATTTTTTAAAGTTTTTATCTGAAAACATCTGCACATGGCCTGTTTGAGCATTTTTGATTGCAGCTAAACGAGGAACTAATGTATAAAAAGACCATGGTTGACCATCCAATGGAGAAAATATATGGACAATACCATTTTCTTTTAAAACACGCTGTACTTCCTGAAGTATTTTTTCAGGTTTTTCAATATGTTCCAGTACATCATACATTACAATTGCATCAAAAAAATTATCTTTATATGGCAACTGTTCTCCTTTCCCAAGAATAAATTGTATTCCTTGTGAGCGGTGTTTTGCAATTTGAATTGCTTTTTCTGATATGTCAATTCCATATATTTCCAAATCAGGCCGATAATACTTTATACCTTTTGCCATATTTCCAGCACCACAACCAATATCGAGTATCTTTCCTTTCCTATCAAGTAAGTCTTCAAGCGTATATTGAAGCTTTAACCCTTGAATATAAAAAGGTGAAAGTTTTACAGGTGCTAATCCCCATATCTTTTCTTCGTAGTCAAATTGCTTCATAATGAAGGTATTCTATCGGGGTATACTTTCCATAATTGGTAAGTTGAATTAGGAATTTGTTCGATTTTTTCAAAATAGAATTGTTCTTTCTTAATGAGGTTGAAATATCTTCCTCTATCGTTTGGAATAACCATAAGTTGAATGTTATATTTTTTAAACCAGGAGTTAATTTGTACCTCATATTTGTCCCAATTAATAAATGCTTCCTTTTCGCCAATATAATAGAATGGGTCAAACATTTCTCCTAGAATATTTTTTCCATTCACATGTCCATAGGCAACTACTGCATAGGTAAGATTTGGATCTCCTTCTGGGAAAAGAAGAGTCCCGCTTTGATAATATTTCCCAACTTCTTTCCCGAACTCCATGCTTCTTTGCCATTCAGGAGCGGTTTGACTAAATCGGTAAATTACTGGCCCCCAAGTAAGTTGGGAAACAACAATGATGAGTATACCACCAACTATTAAAACCGTTGTTGCCATTTTAGAACTATGTTTTTCTAACTGGGATAGTATCGCAAATAACACCATAGCTAAAAAGATATATGAGAATACAAAGAATCGTATAAGTGGAAACCACCATTCCCATCCTTTGATATAGTGACTAAATCCTATAAATGCAGTAACAAAAAAGATATTACCAAAACCCAGTAACAACAAAAGTAATCCTTTGGGTTTTTTATAGAGGAGAAATAGTAAAACAAACGCAGTAAGTACTCCAAGAGTCATTAGAATAGGTTGCACTGTTAGTTGAAGAGGAGTTAATTGTTGAGAAGGATCAGCCCAGCTTCCTAACCCGTTAGCTAGAAAATTCCAATAGACAGGATAGATTGCATTTCCTGTATTGTCAAGTAAATATTTCATATAGACAAGCATTACAGTGACCCACCCTATAAGAACTAATCCTTTTTTATGTGCTTTCTCCTTAACAAAAAAAAGCCCTACCAAAAGTCCTATTGAGAAAAGCCAAGCTTCTGCCCGCACCATAGTACCAAGTGCCCAAGAAACACCAGTTACTATTGGCAAACTAGGCCAAAAATAAATGCCTAAAAGCATAAAAAATACACCAAAAGGCTCAAGCATTCCTGAAGCATCAGATTGTATTGCAATCGGGAAAAACATCCCAAAAAGAAAAGTAAGTACTGCAACTCTTGTTCCCCAATATCTTTTTGCTAGTAACGCTAAAAGCAACAAAGAAGCTACTCCAAAAAAAGTGCTAAGTAATCTTGTAATGACAAGATTTACATTTCCTGTGAGAGCAAAAATTACAGTCAAAAGAAGAGGATCAAATGGACCCCAGAAATACTCCATGCCTTTTAAATCCCAGAGACGTAAAAAACCATGCTGCAGTCCTGTCGTATAGGTAAGATATCCTATCTGCCAATGATGATAGGTGTCTCCATTCCACCCGACTCCGCCATTTTCAGGTGCTGACATAAAATAGATAAAATATACCCTTGGAATAAATGCCAACAAAAATAATATTGCAAAAAGAATAAACGAAGATTTATTGAATTTTGCTGGTTTTTCATTCATAACAGGAGTTTCTTGTCCTGTTTCTTCAGGAGTCACAGAAGATGCAGAAAGTATCTTCTGCATCCATTCATTATGTGTAGGCTTAGTCTCTTGCATATTATATCCTAATCAAAAAATGTATCATCAATCCAAAGAAAAATTATAAGAGATATAATATAAATCAATGTTATTTCAAGAATACTAAAAGAAAATCCATTTTGGTAAAAATTGATGTTGAAGAACTGTTTTATTAACGATACCACAAAAAATATTCCAGCAACAATAGTCAACAATATACTTATCCTTAAAATCCAAAATGCTATTCCATCAGTATGAAGCTTATGTATAACCATTTCCGAGCCGGCAAGTGAGCTTTTTTCTTGTAAAAGTTGTTCAAAAAATTCTTTTGTTGTTCCTTTTACCCTATAAGTATATGTACAAGCAACACATAGCTCTTGTGGAGAAAGTTCATGCTCTATTTCTTTTATTTCTTGTAAATCTCCTCTTTTTAATGCTTCAAAAAGTTCAGGAAGATGGTTTTCGCAAATGGTAATTTTTTTGGTAGGCATATGTACTATTAAACTTCAAAACTTGATATACTTCAATACTTAAAGCTTTTCTCCATCTATAGCTTTAAGTATTGTTTCTTCAAGTATATCGACATGCCGTTTCCAAGTAAAGTTCTTATGTACATATTCATGCGCTCTTTTACCCATTTGCAATCTTTTTTCTGGATTATCTAAAACCCAAAGTATTTTATCTGCAAATTCAGCAATATCGTATGGTCGTACTAAGAAACCTGTCACACCGTCCTGTATGGTAACTGTAGGGCCACCGTGGTTCCACGCAATAACTGGTACACCAAGCTCTTCTGCTTCAACGACTCCCATTCCATAGTCTTCTTCCGGTGAAGTATAAAGATAGACTGATGCATGTTCGTATAGTTTTCCCATATCAGAATTCTTCACTTCATTAAGCCAAACAATCCTTTGAGAAACATGAAGTTCCTCTGCTAAAGTTCTCCAACTATCCGTAGCTTTTGTAAAAGCTCCAGTAATATATAAATGAATATCCGGATATTTTTTAAGGATAGTAGGAAATGCTTCAATCGCATAATCAAAGCGTTTTTGTGGATAATGTCTGTTAGTCAAAAGTATATATGGTTTCTTAAGAGTAAAACCATTTACTTTTAGATTTCCGTTATTATAGTTTGCGTTTTTAGTAAAATGTAATGCAGCGCGTGGAAATGGATCGCATCCTGCAGGACATTCAATATATTCCTTTGCATATATTTGAGAAATAATATCACCAATATATTTTCCATTTACCGTCATAAAATTTGCATTTCTAATTGAAGCGTTATCCAGAATTGAAATGAAAGGTTTTATAAATTTTACTACCCTTTCTAGAAAAACGAAATTATTATTTACAAACCAACCAGTTTTTACATCAATTGCTCTTGGATGAAGTAAACGATTTGGTTGATTAAGATAAATTACATATGGTCTCTTAAAAAGCCTTGCATATACAAAAGCAAACCATGCACCAGGCTGGTTTTCTCCTAAAAAAATATCATAATCTTTAAATTTATACGCGACAAAAGGTGCAAAAAGTGATGCAAAAAGCATATTAAAACCATCATTCAAAGGAAACCATTCAGGTAATTGTGGAATTATTTTCTTAGGTTTTGTAAGTTTTAATAAATCAGGAAAACAATTTTGCCAATCAATTGCAGGAGCATATAAGTCAACGGTATATCCTTTTTTACGAAGCCCTAATACTCCCTCAAGTGCGATACGTTCGCCTCCTCCTGAATAAACAAATGAACATTGAAAAAATGCGATTTTTATTTTTTTCTTATTTTGCTTCATGAGTTATTCTGTGTTTTTATCGCGTTTAAAACATTACTGATTCCATCCTTAAGAGAAGTCTTCGCTTCCCAACTAATTGCATTTTTTATTTTGGTATCATCCATTTCACGTCTCTCGGCCGTTATTGCACTTACTGGAATTTGTATATAGGCAAATTCTCTTTTGTCTCCCATAAGAGTCCAAATGATTTCTGCTACGTCAACGATTTTTGTGGCTGTATTGGGACCGATATTAAAATCTTCATTAATAACTTTTGGATTTTTTTTACTTGCTTCTTCAATCAACTGCACCGTTGCTGATACTGCATCATCAATATAAGTAAAAGGACGTGTTGCGTTAGGATTTCCCAGTAGTTCAATTGGATATTGACCTGCGAGTATTTTTTGAATAAACGCAGGAATAGGATGAATATCTCCAAAACTCTTCCCTTTTGCCTCTTCACCTGGTCCATAGATATTATGATAACGTAAAATTACATAATCTAAACCGTATTGAGCATGAAATGATTTACAAAAATATTCGCCAATTAATTTGGATAATCCATACACGTTTGTAGGTGGCGGGACATAAGGTAAATCATCTTCCTTATAGGGGTAATTTTTGGCATGCTGAAATACCATAGAGCTTGATGAATATATGATTGTACTTACACCTTTTTTTACCATTGCAGGATAAAGAGCAGCATCAATCGCAGTATTTTCTGCAAGAATTTCTGCCTGATGATTTTCCATATAAGTCAACGAGCCAATATTTGCTGCAAGATGTACTACTATACTATCTTCCTCAAGTATTGCTTCAACTTGTTCTCTATTGCGTAAATCTGCTCTTACAACTTGAATAGTTTTTGGAAGTGAGATATGTTTTTGTGGAACTTTTTTATCAACTGCTATGACTTTAAATTTTTTTTTATCAAGTTCTATTGCTACTTTTCGTCCGATGAACCCTAAACCGCCAGTAACAAAAACTCTCTTTTGCATATGTATTTTGCATATTGTATAGTATTTAGAATGAAAAATAAATAGAAAGTATAAAAGTTAGAGTGAAAAAAAGATTTTATTAGTTTTTATAATATTCCAAATATCACACACGTAACTTTTTTGTTTTGTCATTGCTTTAAGTTTTGATTTTGTAAATTTTTTATATTCATCATGATCTACGGCTAAGATTACAATATCTGCAGTCTCCAACACTTCATTAAGTTTTGTATTAGTAAGATAAGGGTCATGAATCTGAATAGTACATTCTGCTTGCTTTAAAAGTTTTATAAGTTTTAGGGAAAGAGAACCTCTTTCATCATCAATATTCTTTTTAAAAGACACTCCAAGAAGGGCAACTTTTTTCCCCTTGAGCGGAATATGTTTATTGATTTTTGCTATGAGAAAATCGACAAAATTATCATTAATAAAATACGAACCTGTAATAAGAGTATTAAAGGGAGTATTATACTTTAAGAAAAAACTATCTTTTACAAGGCATGGTCCTGCCGCAAGACCTGGTGTTGGAATGCCGCCTCTTAGATAATCTTTATTTGCAAGCTGTAATACTGAATAAATATCCCGTCCAAAGTAATCAACTATCATAGTCAATTCATTTACCAATGCAAAGTTTGAGTATCTATAAGTATTTAAAACAAGTTTTGCAAGCTCTGCAGATAACGGGTCTGTATGAAGTACTTCAGGAACAAATGTTTCAAAAATTTTTTCTGCCAGGAGAGCCGATTTTTTATCATAACTTCCGATTATTTGTGGAATTTTATAAAGCTCCTGTACTGCAAACCCTTCAGCGATACGTTCAGGAGCATACACTAAAAAGAATTTTTTCTTATAGTGATTTTTAATATACGAATAAATAGCATCCGTACCTTTTGGATGAACTGTACTTCGCAAAACAATCAATGTGTCTTCTGCCAAATGTGGTAAAAGTTTTTCAAATACTTCAAAAGCATCAGATAAATCAGGAACTTTATCGTCTTTTAAAAATGTTCCTACACAGACAATAACTGTTTTACATTTTTGTAAATCTTGAAGTATTCCTATTTTTAGATTTTTTCCTGCATGTCGTAATAGAAGTGCAGAAGCACCTTTTTCTTTAAATGGTAATCTTTTTTGAAGAATTGACTGAGATTTCTGAGAGTCTTTATCTATTCCAATAACTTCAAATCCTGACTCTGCCAGGACAAGAGATAAAGGTAATCCAACCCGTCCAAGCCCGATTACTGCTACTTTTTTTTGATGTTGCTTCATCCTAGGTCTCTTTATTACTATACTTGATTCGCTGTATCGTTTTCAAGGAATTGTTTTGATTTATTTACCTTCAATGGATATTTAATAGTAACAAAAAAAAGTATCATAAACGTTAGAAACGAAATGCAGGAAACAATAATTGATGAAATATCACGAAAATCAAAAATGCGTTTTATACCCCCAATCCCTATTGTATAAGGGGTAGCAATTGACTGTATATTTATATATGTATGAACTATTGTAATTGCCTGATATGTAATAAAACAAAGCACAGTACCTAAAAGAAATTCTCCTAGAAATAAAAATCCCAATAGTAACTTATTGTTAATATTTTCCAAAATACTTCGTATGCCAAGTTCAACCAAAAGGACTATTAATACCGCGAGAAAGAATGAAGACGCAAAAGAAAGCTCTATTGTATATCTTTCAGCAGTAAAAATACCACTAATTTGTAAATCACTGCTTATTGAAAAAAGAAACAAGTACATGAGGAAAAAAAACATACTAATAAAAATAGGCTTTAGTCTCTCTCTTCTATCAAAAATAAGAAAGGAAATCGCTCCTACTATTGGCAATAAAGGAATCGCAATAGGTAAAATAGAGAGAAATTTACTCATTGCAACTTTTACATAGGATAGGATAAGAATTTGCATAATAACAGTAGGATAATACCAGAATAATGAGAGCGCAAAAGCTGTTAATAAGAGAAAAATAAGTCTCATAACTTTTACACGGAAATTGCCCAGAAAACCTTCCGCAATCGTAAGAATAATATAAAAGAGAAGCAGATTGAAAAGAGCAAAAGGTGAAATAATTGCAATACCAGCTGTACCTATCGCTGCCAACGCACCAAGAATTGGCATTCCATTCGCAAGAAAAGATTGAACATATAAAAGGAAAAGAGGAATAAGAGAAAACATAAATATATGTGCACCATCCCCTTTCAAAAGAGCATGTATCATAATGGGAACATTGTTGAAAATGGGATTTGGTAAGATAAAAAGCAAAGTAGCAAAGAGTGCAGTAAGTTCATGACGCATTACAATTTTTCTTACAAAAAGATAGAAACTTATAGGGGCTATACACAAAGAAAAAGTAGTAATTCCAGAAAAAAAAGAGCTTTTTGTTACATGTAATGTAAAAGAAAGCACATCACTTATCAAAGAAAGTGCTACGGAAGATGAATAGGCAGCTGAGGTATCTTTCCCAAAGATAGGATAGACAAGAATAGTATTTATGAGCAATACGGTACAGAGAAAAAGGAAGGTTTTTCTATTGAGCTTCCCACCGTTCCACCAACTGAATGCATGTTCTATATATGATTTACTTTCACCAAATCGATTTTCAAAATCAATACCTCTTTTAATATCTTGATTTTCCATAATATGAGAAGGCATCTGTTAAGAATCCAGTTATATTTATATCTCAGTTAGTATTCATCTTCTTCATTTAAGCCTAAGACGACATGTGGCAGTCTTTTTACAAGATAAGGAATTATGGTTTTATAGTAAAAAATCAGGCTTAACATGACTGTGATTAAAATTACTAGTACTATTACACTAAAATAATTCTGTCGATATGTCAATTCAAATTCTTGCAGACCATTTTTATAAGGCACTATAAGAATATTTCCCAGAGGATCTGAAATTATTTTCCCTTTTCCTTTTGTCAGATGCCAATTTGCATCGTATGTTATGGCGAGTGAAATTGCCTCATTTTTATAGATTTTTGCTGCCACATCAATAATTTCAGCATTTTCGTAGCGGTAATTTATAAATCTTTTTATTTTTGAAACATAATTTTCTAAGGCATATGTATCTTTCCCACTGTTTGGGCCTGACACATCAAGAATACTTTGGTCTACTATTCGGCTGATATTAGCATGTATCCAAAAAAGACTATCTCCTTTTTGAGTTGTTGAGAGATGGAAATCATTACTAAGAAACTTATTGGTATATCTGAAATCATGAAAGATATCTTCAGAAGTTTCATTATGTAGTAAAATAAAGCGTGTACCAAGCGACTGAAGCCAAAGACGTGAAAGTGTACTATCTGCTCCTTCCCGTATCTGATATGCTGCCATTGCCCAGTATGGATTGAGAGAGGATGCGTCATTTCCTCCCCTTACCTGCTGGATATCTTCTTTTGAATTTATCCAAAATACTGGTGAGCCTGATAAAAAAATTCTCTCTTCTTTGGATATTTTATGTTGAGATATTAAATTGTCTATTCGGGTAAAGAAATCTTTCCTCTGTACACTCAGAACATTCATTACAGAAAAAAATGTAATAATAAATGAACTTATTGAAATACCATGGGCTAACGCCCATGGATTACTGGAGTTCAAGCTTCGCTT
>CAZSWA010000025.1:0-18716 GCA_964610465.1 uncultured Gammaproteobacteria bacterium
CAAGCGAAGCTTGAACTCCAGTAATCCATGGGCGTTAGCCCATGGTATTTCAATTCAATCAAATCCCCAACCTCTGTTTTGCTTTTTTCAATACTTCCAACAGGCAATTCAATGACTGTATCATGAAGAGGATTCCAGATAAAAATGCTATTTGGAGCGATGTGTTTTTTAAGCTTTGTCACTTTGTGTTTGTTGTTTACAATAACTACATCAATTGGGTAAGCCATAAGAAATGTATGAATACCAAAACGGGTTTTGAATACAAGCGCTTTTGGGGAGTTGTACATAAGAAGCCCGAGGGATTTTTTTCTGAAAGATTTTGCGTATTCAACATCATGAGCGAGAATGGTTTTTTTGGTAATATTTTTTATGATCATATCTTTATACTGTAACACAATCTAAAGAGGTAATTTAATATGTAACAAGATACTTACTATAAGATTGATTCTTCTTTGGTTTCCTGCTATACTTCCATTGTTTGTTCTTTGATTTAATGTGGAGTTCCTTATAGACAGTATTTTGTTTCTTAATAAAACTAATTAGGAGATAGAATGCTGCCTATGGGAAAGGTAGCGTGATTGATTGGAGGAATTCCGTGGGTTGTGTTCGCTTTGAGGGGGAGATCAACGAATATTCCGTAGAGCGCTTGCTCCGCCGGCTTCGTCAAGTAAACGCTCCTCGTAGCGTTTATGTGAGCTCTCCGGGAGGCAGATTCGAATTGTTTTCTATATTAGGTCCAGCTATTGAGCGTCAAGGCATCGTTACACTCGCTGGTGAGGTACGATCAGCCGCAACGATTCTCTTTCTGCTGGGTCATACTCGGAAGGCATTTCCTAACTCTACGTTTTTCTTCCATGAAGTGCGTACATTGGTAGGCTTTTACGACAGTGGGATAACCATTGCCGATCTTGAAGAAGTCGAGTGGTACCAGAACGAGATGTCAGGCAGATCTAAGGAGACCTACCAGGAATGGTTAAGGCAGATGAAGTCTGCCGAGTCCTGGTTTTTGCAATATATTAATGCGAAAACTGGAGTGCCGACCGGTATGCTTCGTAACCTGATGCGTAGCGAAGCTACCCTTTCAGCACGAGAAGCACGTCAGTACGGTATCGTACATGAGATAGTTCCGCAAGTTGAAATTGAAGACTAACATAAGCACCGTAAGGTGAGAAAGGAGGAATATCCTCTACTTTCATTCCTACATTTGCGTAGGACGAAGAAGGTACTAGGGTTTTCCAATTTTCGGATAACCCCAAGGTGCTTTTTTCGTGGGGAAAAAAGACTATTTCTATCCCCAATCCTTCATACCTCAGGATCTCAGTCGTTCATTTCATGAACTCCTTCGAGGTTCTTTTTTCCTGGAATTCGATTTTTCTTACTAAACAGTTTATAATCTTTTCATGAAAAAGTTTTATGATTTACAGAATAATCCTCACGAACTTCCTGAGGGCGAGCAGATATACGTTCGTATTTCCTGTTATTCAGTCATAAAAAATACTGAAGGTAAACTTCTTATGGTAATGCCTCAATCAAATAACCAATGGGAATTTCCAGGTGGAGGAGAAGAGATAGATGAAACAATAGAAGAAGCACTTATACGCGAATGCTATGAAGAAACTGGATACAGAATTAGAATAAAAAATGAGAGACATGTATATGTTGGAGAAACAAATTTTTATAGTAGTAAGAAAAGGCGTTATTATCATTCTGTACTATTGTTTTATGAAGCTGAACTTATTTCAGAGAGACAAGATAGAGACGCAATTAGAAAAGATGAGATAGAACAAGTTGAGTGGAAATCATTAACAGAATTAACTAGAGAGAATGTCCGTTCAGTTTATTATCCTGTTATTAAAATACTGAAAGCAGAATAATAATTCAGTATTTCACAAATCAATTTATTTTAAAATTCTTATTTCTAACAATATTTGCTTTATTCTTTTTTAGATTTATGGATTCCCGATTAAACTCGCCTCGCGGCGAAGCGGGTCGGAAATGACAAGGAGATAGAGAATGACGAGTTTTCGACTCGGCCCCCGCTCAGCGGGGCTTCGCTCGAACGATATAATTTATAACGGGATTGCTTCGCCTTTAGTTCGCAATGACGGAAATATATCTATAGTGGTATACTAAAATTATGACCGGGAGAACACATGATCTTGCTGCATTTACAGCATTAACCTTTATAGTTGCTACCATACCTCTTCAAAAAATCTCTCTTGCCACAGGATTAGTCGCAATTGCTGCAAACATGCTTGGCGGAATTGCTCCTGATATTGACCAACCGACTGCAGATTTGTGGCACAGGATTCCTGTAGGCGGAATTGTGGGACGAATTGTAGACCCGTTTCTTGGCGGACATAGATTTATCTCTCATTCAATAATTGGAATTGGGTTATTTGGCTTTGCCTGGTATTATTTTTTACAGCTTATCAAAGGAATACTTCTGGTAGATATGAATGTAGTCTGGTGGGCGTTTATGATTGGATTTGTTTCACATCTTGTAATGGATACATTTACTAGAGAGGGTGTGCCATGGCTTCTGCCTATACCATATCGTTTTGGTATCCCGCCAATTAAACTTTTGAGAATTCAGACAGGCGGATTTATTGAAAAAGGTATCATTTTCCCGGGACTTCTCCTTCTTACGGGATATATTGTGTATATGCATTATGGAAAGTTTTTGGATTTGATAAAGCATTATTTGAAATAAATACTAATTGGATTATAATTAGCACTTGGTTATGTGGCAAAAGGCAAAAAACACCTATCATCTCCTGCAAGCAGTCAGCGCAGCTACCGGGTATGGATTTCCTTCAAAGGGGATGAAAATTATCGGTATCACAGGTACTGATGGCAAAACCACGACAGCAAGTCTTATTTATCATATTTTAAAAAATGCAGGCCGCAAGGCAGCACTTATCTCAACTGTTTCAGCAATCGTTGATGGAGAGATGTTTGATACAGGATTTCATGTTACAACACCTGACCCATTTCAAATACAATGGTATCTTAAGAAAGCCCAAAAAGCCGGAATGGAATATGTTGTTTTGGAAGTCACATCTCATGCGCTTGATCAAAATAGAGTATTTGGAATTCCTTTTGCAATAGGAATACTTACCAATATTACCCGCGAACATCTTGATTATCATAAGACCTATGAACGCTATGTAGATGCAAAGCTCAAACTTCTTCTCTCTTCAAAAACTGCAATTATCAACAAAGATGATACGTCATACAAAATAGTTAAAGAAAAATTATTACAAAAAAAATATCAACATAAGATTATTACCTATGGTATGGATGATGCTTCAGATATTAATCCACAGAATTTTAGCTTTAAAACCAATCTTCTTGGAGAATTTAATAGGTATAACATCTTAGCAGCAGCTTCAGCGACAAAGCTGCTTGGTATTCCAGATGATGATATACGTGAAGCGATTAGTTCGTTCTCATCGCCAGTTGGCCGTCAGGATGTAGTGTATGATAAAGCATTTAAAGTTATCATAGATTTTGCACATACGCCAAATGCATTAAAGAATATTCTTCCTGAAGCAGACAAACTTAAAAAAAATAGACTCATTCATGTCTTTGGTGCGGCAGGAAAGAGAGATAAATTTAAACGACCTGAAATGGGAGCTATTTCTTCTCAATATGCAGATATCATTGTATTGACTGCAGAAGATCCAAGAAATGAGCCGGTTGAAAAAATTATGAATGAAATAGAAAAAGGGATAAAAGATAAAAATTATGAAATAGTTGATAAGTCGCGAATCAGCAACTCGCCTCGCGGCGAAGCAGGTCAGGAATCAGGAATTATGGATAATAAGAAATACATCGTTAAAATACCGGATAGGAAAGAGGCAATAGAATTTGCAATTTCTTTGGCAAAGAGTGGTGATGTGGTATTTTTGACAGGAAAAGGACATGAAAAGTCAATGAATTATGGAGAAGGAGAGACTCCATGGGATGAGCATCAAGTAGTAGCGGAAGCGTTAAAGAGTATAGCAAAAACAACAAATTTAGTTCGCAGTTCACGGTTCACAGCAGGGAAATTGAGTAGTATTTAGTCTGGTTTGCTGTAATGAGTTCATAGTTTATAGTTCACAGTACTTATTAATTGTTGAGAACTGTGAACAAATAACTATTTGTATGAAATATAAAAAAATTCACTTTGTCGGTATCAAAGGTGTCGGGATGACACCCCTTGCTGTCATTGCAAAAGAAGCAGGATGTGTAGTGACTGGATCAGATATCAATGAAGAATTTATTACAGACGATGTGCTTAAAAATGCAGGTATTACTCCATATCCTACCTTTTCACCTGATTATATTGAAGATATTGATTTGGTTATCACAACCGGCGCGCATGGAGGATATGACAATATTGAAGTAGTTGCTGCCAAACAAAAAAATATTCCTGTTCTTTCTCAGGGTGAAGCGGTCGGAGTTTTTATGGATGGAGGTATATTTGATAGAAAATTTGAAGGAATATCAATTACCGGAACGCATGGAAAAACAACTACTACTGCAATGATCGCAACTCTTTTAAAAAACGCAGGGCTTGACCCGTCTTTTATCATTGGCACAAGCAGCATTCCATCTCTTGGGAGTCCGGGACATTTCGGAAAAGGAAAATATTTTGTCGCAGAAGCCGATGAATATGGTACTGAGCCAACCTATGACAAAACTCCAAAATTTCTCTGGCAGCATCCGACAATCGCACTTTTCACCAATATCGAGCTTGACCATCCTGATATTTATCAAAGTGTAGCAGATGTCAGAAATTCTTTTCTCAAATTTGCCAATCAACTTCCTGAGAAAGGAGTTCTCGTATGTAACGGAGACGATAGTGAAGTAAAACTGCTGGTGAAAGAGTATGGAAAAAGAGCAATACGGTTTGGATTTTCTCCAATCAATGACTATGTGATTACGAGAATCAGCATTTCAGGCAATCAAACATTCTTCTGGGTAGACGCGTTTGGAACAAGTCTTGGAGAATTTGTACTAAAAGTAACAGGTGAACATAATGCGCTTAATGCATTGGGTGCCGCTATCGTCGGGCTTGAAATAGGAATTCCTATTGAAAAAGTAAAAAAAGGCTTGCAGGAGTTTACCGGTTCAAAGCGGCGGATGGAGTACAAAGGACATCTGGTAAGTGGAGTCTATGTTTATGATGATTATGCCCATCATCCAACAGAAATCAGGCAAACATTAAAGGCTTTTAGAAAAATCTATCCAAAAAAGAAAATTGTTTGTGTCTTCCAGCCGCATACCTATTCCAGAACAAAAAAGCTGTTCGAGGAGTTTTTGAGAGCATTTTCTGATGCAGATACTATTATAATAAGCGATATTTATGCATCTCTTCGAGAGGAAAAAGACGAGACAATCTCTTCAAATCTGCTTGCAGAACGCATGAAAAGCTTACATAGTGAGGTATATTACGTTCCTGAGCCTACGGATGTGGTAAAATATATCAACCAAAAGCATTATGGCGAGGATACAATACTTATTACAATGGGAGCCGGAAATATATATAAGATACTGGAAGGGCTTGAATTTAAGGCAAATAAATAGAGGTGCACAGTGGTCGCAATGATTGACAGTAGATTTCCGCCGTGCATACAAACAGAGGCAGGATCTCGACATTCGCTCGCCTCGCTGACGCTTTGCGAAGCTGGCGGAAATGACAATGTAAAATAGTATATGGATAAAAGACTAAGAGAACTTGAGACGATATTTGGAGAGAGAAGAGTTAAAACAAACGAACCATTACAGATACATACAACAACAAAAACCGGAGGACCTGCCCTTTACTATCTTGAAGTTGAGAAAATAGATGATATGAAGAAAGCAGCTGAGGCTGCGAAAAAGATACATCTGCCGCTTTTTGTATTTGGTGCTGGTTCATATATTGTATTACCACAAGATGGGATACAAGGACTTGTCGTCAAGAATAACTGCCGGTATTTTGAAGTAGTAAGTTTTAAAGGGAAAATACGCAATCAAGCAATAGATGTAGATAACGCACTGGTATATGCCGAAAGCGGAGTGATTGTGAATCAACTTGTCCGTTCAACAATTGAAGACGGACTTGAAGGACTGGAGTATCAGCTTGGTTTACCAGGAACAATTGGAGGCGCGATTTATACCAATGCGCGATTTATTCCCAAAAAAATAGCTGTTCGGGATATGCTTAAGAGTATTAAGATATTAACGGGAGATGGTGAGATACAGGAAGTCGGAAAAGAATATTTTGATAATACTAACGTATATGATAAAGAATTGATACAAGAGACAAAGGATATTATTTTGTCTGCGGTTTTTGCTCTTACACCACACGACAAGAAAATACTTTGGGAAAGAGGAACAGAAGCTGTCTCTTACAGAAACGAGAAAATAGGGAGAACATAATATATGGAAAAATTATTAATCCAAGGAGGAAATACATTACAAGGAGCTGTTCGTGTATCAGGCGCAAAAAATGTGGCATTAAAAACTCTTATTGCCGCATGTTTAACTCAGGAGGAAATTACTATTCACAATGTACCGCTAATTTCTGATTTCTATACCATGCTTGAAATCATAAGAGAACTTGGAGGCAAAATTAAACTCAAAGAGCATACACTGCATATTCAAATGAAGCATATAAAAAAGAATACTTTTTCTCTTGATACCGCAGCTCGAATTAGAACCTCTTTTATGTTTTTGGCTCCTTTACTTTTGCGAAATGGTGAAGCAATTATCCCAAATCCAGGCGGATGCAGACTTGGGGCGCGGCCAATTGACAGGCTGGTTGACGGGTTAAACCAGATGGGCGCAAATATTGTATATAACAGTGAAGATGGATATTTCCATGCCAAAGCAAAGGGTCTTAATGGCACTCTCTATAGATTTGAAAAGAATACTCATACAGGGACAGAGACTTTGATTATTGCCGCGGTATTGGCAAAAGGGAAAACAATTCTGGAAAACGCAGCAGAAGAGCCTGAAATAGATGAATTGATAACACTTCTTAATCAAATGGGTGCAAAAATACAAAGGACAGAGGCACGTACTATTGAAATTGAGGGAGTAGAAAAATTGCATGGCGCAAGCTATACCATTGGTCCTGATAGAAACGAGATAATTACTTTTGCAATTGTCGCAATTATTACCAAAGGGGATATTATCATAGAAGGTGCCAAAAAAGACACGATTGAAGAATTTATTGAAAAACTTGAAGAAGCAGACGGAGGCGTTGAAGTACTGGAGAATGGCATACGGTTTTATTATAAAGGACCTTTACGAGCAGTGGATGTGACAACAGCTCCCTATCCTGGATTTATGACTGACTGGCAGGCTCCTTGGGCTGTTCTTATGACACAAGCGCAAGGTGAATGTATTGTGCATGAAACAGTATTTGAAAATAAACTGGGATACATTGAGGATTTGAAAAAAATGGGTGCCAATGTCACTCTTTTTAATCCAAAAATTGATAACCCTGAAAAAATTTATAACTTTAACCTCTCAGATGACAAACTACAGTACTTTCATGCAGTACGAATTGTTGGACCAACAAAACTGCATAATGCAGTCGTGACAATGGAAAACATACGGGCAGGTGCTGCTGTCGTAATTGCAGCTTTTGCAGCCAAAGGCACATCAACTATTCTGGGTGTTGAGAAGCTGGATAGAGGATACGAGAATTTTCAGAAACGATTGGCGAAATTAGGTGCTACAATACAACGCACAAAGGAAGAATAAAATATGGAAAAAATGCAACTAGGCGCAATTATATTGGCAGCAGGAAGAGGCAAACGGATGAACTCAAAAAAAGTGAATAAGGTAGTCGTTCATCTTGCGAATAAGCCTATTATTCAACATGCAATTCATCTTCTTGAAAAAATGAAATTTTCGCTCATTGTCGTGGTAGTTGGTTTTGCTAAAGCATCAGTGATGGATGCATTGAAAGATTCACAGGTAGTTTTTGCAGAACAGAGAAAACGCCTTGGAACCGCCCATGCAGTGAAATGTGCAATAGAGAAAATACCATCTCACATAACCGATGTACTTATCGTGCAGGGAGATGATTCGGCATTTTATAAGGAAGAAACAATACAAAAACTTATTGTAACTCATACGCAAAATAATGCAGATCTCACGTTTCTTACTATTAATGTCCATAATCCGTTTGGATTGGGTCGAGTGATACGTGACGCAGATGGGAAAGTAGTAGCAGTAGTTGAGGAGAAAGATGCAAATGACATACAGAGGAAGATCCAGGAGATAAATCCGGCCTGTTACATATTTCATATGGATTTTCTTAAAAAATCCTTACAAGATGTTAAAAAAAGTCCAGTAACAGGAGAGTATTATTTAACCAGTATGATTGATATTGCAATTAAACATAATAAGAAAATAGAAACAGTGCAAGCAGGATTTATGCCTTGGAGAGGAGTAAATACCAGAGAAGAGCTGGAAGAGGCTGAGAAATTATTATCTACCCTGGAAAGTTAAGCATATGGATAGGGCACTTTCTTCTGAGAGCTTTTTTGACATTACAAATTTTGCTTTTAAAGATATATTTGAAGGGGTTACATACCCCTGGGAAGTGTTACCCAAAATACTTCCTTTTATTGAACAAAAATTAAAATCAGGAGAATTGAAAACAAATTATCAAGGAAGAAAAGATGTATATATAGGTGAAGGTACAATTATCCAGCCAAATGTTGAGATTGTCGGTCCGGCACTGATTGGGAAAAATTCGTTTATCGGACATGCAAGTTTGCTTCGAGATGGGGTAATAATAGGAAATAATGTACATATCGGACATGCAATTGAAGCCAAACATTCGGTTTTCCTAAATGGCGCAACTGCGGCACATCTCAACTACATAGGAGATAGTGTTGTTGGAAATAATGCCAACATCTCGGGAGGCGCGATACTCGCAAATCTTAGACTTGATAAAAAACCTGTTGTTATAAAACAGAAGGATATGAAAATCGAGACACATTTGGCAAAATTTAGCTCTATTATCGGAGATAATTCAACGATAGGAGTAAATGCGGTATTAAATCCCGGAACTGTCCTTGGCAAAAATACGAAAGTATATCCATTAGTTTCAGTAGTTGGGGTTCACAAAGATGAAGAGTCTATTAGATGACAAACATAAAAAAAAGAGACAAGCTAAACTTAGTAAACAAAAAATTATTTTATTTGATATAGACTATACGCTTTTTGACACCGATTTATTTTTCGACAGTAATCCAAGACAATATTCATTGTATAAAGAGGTACATGATGTCTTGCATAAATTGATAGATTCGGCTCAGCTTGGTATTTTTTCAGAAGGAGATTTGGAATCGCAAAGGAAAAAGCTGGTGCGAACCCAAATTGAGAGATATTTTCTCAAAAATCATATTCATATTGTCATAAAAAAAGATGAGGTTATAAAAAAGATTCTTAATAAGTATAATAAACAGGAAGAGCTTTTTCTGGTCGATGATAAATTAACAGTGCTTTATATGGCAAAAGTGCAAAAGTCCTCAATCTTTACAATTTGGGTAAAGCGTGGTATATATGCTGATAGTAAGCTGCCCCTGAAAGGTTTTACACCTGATGCAATTGTGTATACATTAGATGAAATTCTGCCCTTTATCATTGAATAATTTATGTGTGGAATTTTTGGTTATGTAGGAAGCAAAGAAAGTGCTTCCTCAATTGTCCTTGAAGGATTAAAACTTCTTGAATACAGAGGCTATGATTCGTGGGGCATTGCAGTCAAAAATCAGAAAAAAATCGCAATTGACAAACATACCGGTAAAATCACCGGCGCAACAAGTAATTTACCAAAAAGCACCATAGGAATAGGACATACCAGATGGGCAACACATGGAGGAGTGACTGATAGTAACGCGCATCCTCATTTTGACTGTACACAAGAAATTGCAGTACTTCATAACGGTATCATTGAAAACTTCTCTGATATTAAAAAAGAACTTATTCAAAAAGGACACACTTTTATCTCAGAAACTGATACAGAAGTAGTGCCTCATTTGATTGAAGAATACATGAAAAAAGGCAAGTCAGGTTTTGCTACTTCTTTTCGGGATATGTTCAACAGACTGCAAGGACTCAATGCCATAGTTGCTATGTATGCAGGAGGGAGAGAAATCATCGCTGCCAAAACAGGTTCACCTTTGGTCATCGGGAAAGATGCAGACGGTACCTACATCGCATCAGATGCATCAGGTATTATCCGCTACACGAACAAAGTGCTTTTTCTCAAAGATAATGAAATGGTAATACTTGGAGATACAATTCAGTTACTTTCTTTGCCAAGCGGGAAAAAGCTAAATCCTGTTTTTGAAACAATTGACTGGAAAATAGAAGATGCAGGAAAAGGGAAGTTTGAGCATTTTATGCTGAAGGAAATTCATGAACAACCAAAAGTGATACGAAATATTGCCAAAACCTATAAAAATCAGATTCAGGAATTATCCAAAATTATCCATCAGGCAAAAGGAACATTTTTTATTGGAGCCGGTACTGCATTATATGCGTGTCTTACCGGTACCTATCTTTTTTCAAAAATTGCACATACCCATGTCAATATGGCTGCTGCTTCAGAATTTAATTATCTGGAAGACTTTTTGACCAATGAAAGTTTAATTATAGCGTTATCGCAATCAGGCGAAACAATTGATATTATTGAACCACTAAACCGGGCAAAGGAAAAGGGAAGTAAGATTATCGCAATTGTCAACGCATTGGGGTCTACTATTTATAGAATGGCAGATTATAAATTACTTCTTGGAGCAGGTCCTGAGAAAGCAGTTGCTTCTACCAAAGCATATATCGCCAAACTCGCAATTCTTTTAATGCTTGCCTACGCAATGGAATACAATGTCAAAAAAGCAAAAGAGCTTCTTCTAGAAGCAGCTGATGAGATAGAAAGACTTTTGGAAAAAAATAATGTACAAAAAATAGCAAACCTTGCATCACAGCTTAAAAATGCTCAGCATATATATACAATCGGCCGCGGAATATCCTACCCGATGGCACTTGAGGCAGCAATGAAAATAAAAGAAGTAAGTTATATTCATACGGAAGGTTTTGCTGGAGGAGAATTAAAACACGGACCAATAGCACTCATCAGTCAGGGAACTCCTTGTATCGTATTTGTGCCACAGGACGAAACACGTGAGGCAATTTTGTCAAATGCTATGGAGATAAAATCGCGTGGAGGCGTTATAATTGGTATTGGACCAGAAAATTCACCAATCTTTGAACATTGGATAGAAGTGAAAGATATGAAGGACGCAGAAGGAATTACTCAAATTGTACCGGTACAGCTATTGGCATATTATTTGGCTGTTGAAAAAGGGTATGATCCTGACATGCCGCGAAACCTGGCAAAAAGTGTAACGGTGAAATAATATGTTCGGCAGGCAATGAATGTACTTTTACTAATTACTTATAGTTTATTTTTTTTATGGGTTATCAGAAATATATTTTTCTGGGTGTCGTTATGGCAGCTGAAAGAATATCGATTTGATAGACTTTGGATTCATTTAACCGAAACAACCCAGGGACGTGATTTACTTTTTTCTCCTCTTTCACTTCTTAAATGGCTTCTCTTTTTCTTTTATGCGTTTGCTGTTTTTAATGATACGCTTATTTCTTATTTCCAATTTGTAGTTCTTGGAGTATATATTATTCAGGCAATTCTGGTTTTGCGTGAGCTCTATCTTAATATTATCAAAAAACCGGTATTTACTGCCAAAGCACTCTTTCTTATTTTTGCAACACTAGCCATTGTATTCTTTCTGTTTGCCATTCCTCTTCTTGATAAATTTTTCTGGCTTTTATTGATAGATAGGATTACTCCTTTTGTAGTTTCGCTCATCGTATTTCTTCTTTCATTTCCAACGGAAATTTATAGGGATATCCAAATTGATAATGCAAAAAGAAAACTGGAAAGTTTTAAAGATATTCTTGTCATTGGTGTTACAGGAAGCTATGGAAAAAGTTCAACCAAAGATTATATTGCACAAATCTTAAGTACCAAGTTTCACGTACTTAAAACCAAAGGTACCAACAATACTCCAATTGGTATCGCACATACTATTTTGAATGGGTTGCAAGAAAACATAGAAATATTTGTAGTTGAAATGGGTGCATATAAACGCGGTGAAATCGCAGAAATGTGCAAAATTGTTCATCCCAAAATTGGCGTACTTACCGCAGTAAACGAACAGCATCTGTCTCTTTTTAAGAGTCTTGAGAATACCAAAAAAGCAAAATATGAGTTGATTGACGCATTACCTGAGAATGGATTTGGGTTGTTTAATGGTAACAACATAAATGTATATAATCTTTACAAAAAATCCAATAAACGCAAAGTAATCTATCGTTCTTTCCCAACACTCAATGAAGATTTAAAAGGTGGAACAAAACCTGATATCTATGCATTTACTATTGTACAAAAAAAGACAACAATTAATTTTGATGTGAAGCTGAACAATAAAATATCTCATTTTTCAACTTCTCTTCTTGGCATACACAATATAGAGAATATTCTTCCTGGAATCTATCTTGCGAACTATTTGGGAATGAAAGATACAGAAATCAAAAAAGCAGTAGCAGGCCTTATGCCAATGTCGAAAACAATGATTTATGATGAACTCAGAAATGGAACGGCAGCAGTTGATGATACCTATAATGCCAATCCTGATGCAGTTATCGCAGCACTTAAATATATGGGAATTTACAACAGAAAAAAGATATTGGTTTTGCAGCCAATGATTGAACTTGGCAAAAAAGCCAATTTTGAACATTTTAGAGTAGCAAAAGAAATAGGAAAAGTTTGTGATTACCTTCTTCTTACCAATAGAAATTATTACCGCTATATTAGAAAGGGCTTACATGAGAGTGGAGGCAAATGTGAAGTCAAAATAGGCAATGCTCAGGAACTGGCAGATTTTATCAAACAGAAAACCAAAAAGGGAGATGTAGTAGTGTTTGAAGGTAAAGAAGCAGCTTTCGTTCTTGAAAAACTCACTGCAAAAACAGTTTAAATTCTCAGGGTGTTTTTCAGTGTCTCAATGTGTTCCGCTCGTTTCTCCACTTTTGCAACTCTTTCGCATTCACATCATTACTATCAGCAATCATTTCTACAAGTTCAGTATGTGCTTTATACTGATAGGATTGTATTGCTTCTACCTTTTGTTCAAGGTTTCTCTGTCTTTGTTCAAGATCCTTCTGTCCTTGTTCAAAGCCATCAAGCCTATTCGTAATAGGTCGAATCTCTTCTTTTACAACGTCTGAAACTACCTTTTTCAATACTTTTTCTAAGTCATCCCGTTGATTCATATAAATAATTATAACTTATTGAGAGGAATTCACAAGAGAACTATTGATATTTTTTCATATCTTACAGTTGTGGTTGTAAAGAGAGCTGAGACTTATTTTTTCACAGAATTATTAAAAATCAGATTGGAATGACAACCTGTTTGAACTATCATGCGTAATAGAGTATAATTGCACAGTCATGGTTAAATTATTGGGACTTACTATCTCGTCCTTTTTTATCACCATTATTCTTCTTGTACCATTTATCGACTTTCTCTATAGGATAAAGCTGAGGAGGCAAAAACAGCTTACCCGTGATCCCTTCAACAAAAGAACTCCACTTTTTGATAAGTTTAACAGTTGGAAAGTAGGTACGCCATTTGGAGGAGGAATACTTATTATACTGGTGGTTACCGTCTGGACTTTCTGGGCATACGGAGTATTTAATTTAGCTGTGAAGCCATGGGAGCTCTTTGTTATCTTTTTCTCTTTTTTAGGTTTTGGTTTATTAGGATTTTATGATGATTTAAAGAAGCTCGTGAATGCCAAAAAAGAAGGGTTTTTTGGGCTAAGGATGCGGCATAAATTTATTATTCAATGGATTCTTGCATTTATTATCGCCCTTGTATTTTATTTCCAGCTTGGGTACTCATTTATTTTTATTCATGGATTTGGACTTCTGCCATTTGGAATATTATTTATTCCGTTTGCAACCTTTGTAATTGTAGCATTTGTCAATGCACTCAATATTACTGACGGGTTGGATGGACTTGCAACCGGGCTTCTTATGATTTGTCTTATTGCATTTTTTGTCATTAATTCTTTGCAGTCTCAGATGATTGATCAGTCTCTTGGAATTTTTATTGCAATTTTGCTTGGTTCTCTTGCTGCATTTCTCTACTTTAACATTTACAAAGCACGGCTTTGGCTTGGGGATGTCGGGTCGTTATCACTTGGGGCAGTACTGGCCGTGGTAGGGCTTTTGACAGGTAAGACATTGGCTCTTGCCATAATTGGCGGAGTATTTGTGATAGAAATTGGTTCTTCTCTTATTCAACTTCTTAGTAAAAAATATCTTCATAAAAAAGCATTTCCTGCAGCACCATTGCATTTATATCTACAGCAGAAAGGTTGGGAAGAACCAAAAATTGTCATGCGTGCATGGCTGATAGGATTTTTCCTGGCAGTGCTTGGCATCTTTATCGCTCTTATATCCTAAGTCCTTTATCTGTTATACAATTGTATTAATCATTCACAAATTCGTAGAAGTTGAGATTCTTAGGCCTTGGCTTCAGAATAACTTAAACTTATATGAAAAAAGTAGATATTTTTCTCTTTATTATCATCACTATCCTGACACTTTTTGGGCTTCTTATGATTTATGATGCCTCGTCGGTCATTGCGTTTCGTGATTTTGGAGACAAGTATCATTATATCCGCGACCAATTTGCCTGGGCAGTGCTTGGATTTTTTGCATTATTTGTATTTTCAGTCATAGATTATCATAAGCTCTACAACCTTTCACTTATGCTTCTTGTCGTTTCAATCATACTTTTACTTCTGGTATTTATCCCGGGTATTGGAGTTTTTGCATTAGGTGCATATCGTTGGATTAATTTACGGGTATTTATATTGCAGCCAGCAGAATTTATTAAGCTTTGTCTTGCTATTTATCTGGCAGCATGGTTTTCGCACAAAGAGAAGGGGAGATTTCTGGCGTTCTGTCTTTTGGTTGGGATGGTTTTACTTTTAGTGATGTTTGAGCCTGATATGGGAACCGCATCAATTATTCTTTCAGAAGCAATACTCATTTATTTTTTATCAGGTGGTAGTATCATGCATTTTGTCTACGCGGCACCCCTTTTATTTCTTGGTGGATTTTTTATTATCAAACTTGAACCCTACAGAGTAGCCCGTCTCACAAGTTTTCTGCGTCTTGGTAGAACGCTTAATGGAGCATCCTATCATGTAAAACAAATTCTTATTGCACTTGGAAGTGGCGGACTTTTGGGAGTTGGGATTGGAAACTCAATGCAAAAATATGCCTATCTGCCGGAAAACGTCACTGATTCTATTTTTCCTATCATTGCTGAAGAATTTGGATTTTTAGGAGGATTTCTCCTCATATTTCTTTTTTCTCTTTTTCTCTGGCGGGGATTTCTTATTGCGAGTCATGCCAAAGATAATTTCGGCAAACTTCTCGCTGGCGGTATCATGGCATTTTTGGGAATTCAGATGATAATCAATCTTGGCGCGATGACTGCCCTTTTCCCGCTCACTGGAGTCCCGCTTCCATTTATTTCCTATGGAGGGTCAGCACTTATTGTAGATTTGGCATCAGTTGGCATTTTGCTTAATATTTCAAAACAAAGTATAAATAGATAAGATAGTTCACAGTTAGTTCGTTCACTGTTCACAAAAGGAAAAATAAATAGTCATTTTTAGTATAAACTATGAACAGTGGACTAATAGAAATATGAAACTTATAATTACCGGTGGACATTTGTCCCCAGCACTTGCTGTAATTGACGCGTTACCTCAAGGCACAGAGGTATTGTTTGTTGGACGCAAATATACATTTGAAGGAGACGAAGCTTTGTCTCTTGAATACACAACTATCACTTCGCTTGGCATTTCCTTCAAAACGCTTACAACCGGAAGATTGCAAAGAAAATTTACCAAACACACACTCCCATCTCTTGTGAAATTTCCCTACGGTATATTTGAAGCATTGCGGTTATTACGTTCTTTTCATCCCGATATTGTTCTCACATTTGGCGGATATCTTTCTTTGCCTATCGCACTCGCAGCAAGAATTCTGGGTATTCCAATTGTTATCCACGAACAAACGCTTGGTGCAGGACTTGCCAACAAATATATTGCCAGATTTGCTGATACTGTGTGTATTTCCTGGGAACAATCAAGGAAGTATTTCAAATCCAAAAATATTGTTCTTACGGGTAATCCGTTACGACAGGAATTTCTTAAAGAATCCCATATGTACAAAATAAGCGCTTTTACTACTCCAATTATTTATATTACAGGCGGGAGTGCCGGTTCTCATGCCATAAATCAAGTGATTGAAGAAAATCTCCCAAATCTTTTAGAGAGATATCACATAGTTCATCAGACTGGAGACAGCAGAGAATTTGAAGACTATGAGAGGTTATCGAAGTATAAAGAAACTCTTGAGAAAAAACTGAAAGACCGCTATGTGCTTATGAAATTTGTGAAACCAACAGAAGTTGCAGGAATTCTCAAAAATTCCGACATCGCTATCTCACGCTCAGGTATCAATACCGTGACTGAACTTTTATACTTTGCTAAGCCATCTATTCTTATCCCGCTTCCTCATGGTCAACAGAATGAACAATTCAAAAATGCAGTCTTTCTTAAAGATTTAGGACTTTCAGAAGTAATTCTTCAGAACTATCTTACTCCGACATTACTTTTGAATATACTCGAAAAAATGATTGCCAGTCTTAAGATTTACCAGGCAAACGGGTTTAAAGCACAACATCTAATACACACTGATGCGGCGCAAAAAATTGTAGAGGTCGTGACCTATGCATCTTACAAGAAAGACATTACGAAAAACTAAGAGAACAGTACGTATCATCATTTTGGTGCTCTTCTTTTTTATTGCAGTTGTAGCCGGTTTAGAATTCTTTTATTACCGTATTGTGTCATCCCGGCCGCTTTTTGTAAGCCCTTTGCCATTTCTCAACGGAGAGGTATTTTCTCCTGAGGATGGGAATAAGCAAATGTTGCAAAATCTTTTAAAACAAAATAAAATCGAGTTTACTAATATTCAAGTTGCATCAGATGCAAGTTATCTCGTACAAATTGATGGCAATGGAGTAGTAATTTTCTCTCCAACGCGTGACATCAAAAAACAAATATCCTCTTTACAATTTATCCTCTCACGCCTTACAATGGAAGGGAAGCTTTTTTCAAAGCTGGATCTACGTTTTGATAAGCCGACTATCGTGCTTAAATAAACACTTTTTGTGTTATGACAGAAGGAAAAATAGCAGTAGGGATTGATGTAGGGACATATAAAGTTGTGACGGTTATCGCAAAAGTGACTGAGGATATGGTCAATGTGTTGGGAGTTTCAGAAGTCAAATCCGCAGGAATCCGCAAAGGACAAATCGTTGATATTGAAGAAGCAGTAGGTGCCATCAATAATTCTTTGGAAGCAGCAGAACGAATGGCCGGTTATTCAGCATCTCATGTTACTGTTTCAATTGGCGGAAATCAAATTGAAAGTCTCAATTCACGAGGAGTAGTTGCAGTTGCCAATCCGCAAGGGGAGATGACTGACAATGATTTGATACGCGTCATTGATGCGGCTAAAGCAATTTCTCTTCCATCAACTCGTGACATTATCCATGTTTTGCCAAGAAATTATATTGTTGATGGACAGGAAGGGATAAAAGACCCAATTGGCATGTCTGGCGTGCGTCTTGAAGTAGATACGCATATTATCACTGCCAATAGTGTCTCAGTTCGCAATCTTGAGAAAGCCTTTTCAGAAGTCGGCGTTGATGTCGACAATTTTGTCTTTAGCGGCTATGCCAGTTCTCTTTCTGTCCTGACAGACACTGAGAAAGAATTGGGTGTCATTCTTGTGGATATTGGTGCTGGTACTACTGATATCTCAATTTACACAGAAGGTTCGATTGCCTATTCGTCTGTTTTAGCAATTGGTGCGCGTCACGTGACCAATGATTTGGCAATCGGACTTCGCATCTCACTTGAGAGTGCTGAGAAAATCAAACTCTTTCTTTCTCAAAATCCCAACAAGCGGGTAGTACGTGCTGAAGAGGAAGAAGCCAAATCCAAAGAACAAAAACCAACGGATGAGATAGACTTAGGTCCATTAAACTTACAGGAAGATATACGCAAAGCATCCTACAAAACATTAGTTGATGGGATTATCCGCCCAAGACTTAATGAAATCTTTACTATGGTTGGACTTGAAATTAAAAAAAGCGGTTTTGGCGGACAGACTCCAGCAGGACTTGTCATAACAGGAGGAGGAGCATTAACAATTGGGATTAGAGATTCTGCAAGACGGACACTTGCTATGCCGGTTCGTATAGGCTATCCATCCAATGTCAAAGGAATTATTGATGAAGTTCAGCATCCTGCGTTTTCTACTGCCATTGGTCTTGTTTTATCAGGCGGGACAAAAGATGCAGCCAAATCATTACCATTTGGATTTTCAATGCCCAAAATGCCAGGCAAAGGTTCAGGGAAATTATTTAAAAAACTTATAGACCTTGTCAAATCCTTCATCCCATAATTTTTTTGTGCTCACTACCGGTATGTACACTTAAAAATCCGGCACTTGTTTTAAAAACTCATTAGGAGTT
>CAZSWA010000026.1:0-17799 GCA_964610465.1 uncultured Gammaproteobacteria bacterium
CTATGAATACTTGCTACTCACGTTACACCTTGTGCCAACTCCTTAAGAATACCCATGTACCAGACTCGTACTAATGAAACAGAGTAGGCAAAGGAGGAGTAGTTACTTCTATTGGAGTAGGAGTTGGAGAATCAGTTGGCAGAGGAGTATCTGTTGGAACATTGGTTGGTGCAGGAGAATTCGTTGGAGTAGGAGTTGATGAAGATTCAGGTGTTGGGGAAACAGAAGGAGTGGGTGATACACAAGGTTCAGAGGGTGCTGTTCCTTGCACATAATATTCTATGTATGCAGATGAAGTTGCTGTTTTTTGATCTGACGAGCCTTTATAAGGACAAACCGGTTCAGAAGTGATAGAGGCTGGTGGTTTAAATGTTTCAATTGGAGTTCCAAGTAAAAATTGTTCCATCATTGCTCTCCAAATAGGAGCAGCCCCTAAAGAACCTGCAACATTGTCCATAGGAGTATTATCATTGTTGCCTACCCATACTCCTACGACAAGACTTGGCGTGTAGCCAATCGTTAATGCATCACGAAAATCTTCAGTAGTACCGGTTTTGACTGCAGCAGGTCGTGAAATAGTAAGCGCATTACCGAATTCTTCAGCTCTGGTAGTATTGTCTGAAAGTATCGATGAGATAAGGAATGAGATATCATCTCCAAGAACATTTTTTGGGTTTGGAGTAAAAGAGTCTATTACATGATTATTTTTATCCTGTATTTCAAGAATTGCTGTTGGGGCATTGTAGGAACCATTATCAGCAAATACTGCATATGCATCTGTCATTTCTAAAAGTTTTACTTCACCTGCACCTAGTACGAGAGATAAACCGTATTGAGTAGGGTCTTTGAGCGTCGTTATTCCAAGTCTCTGTGCTATCGAGAGGGCATTTGGTACGCCGACTTGTTCCATTACTTCAACTGCCGGAATATTGAGAGAATTTGCAAGCGCACGTCTTACTGTGACCGGACCACGGTATTTCCCGTCATAATCATGCGGTTTATAATTTCCGGGAAACGTAGTTGGAACATCCTGCAAAATAGTTGATGGTGTCATAATATGCTGTTCAAAAGCTGCCGAATAGACAAAAGGTTTAAATGATGAACCAGGTTGTCGTGGAGTAGTTACCATATTGGTTTTACCGAATTTTTCATTATTCCAATCCTCACTTCCTACCATAACTTCTATCTCACCGGTTTTGGGATTTATCGCAACTGCTGCGCCATTTGATGCATCATCGGCCGCTAAACGTCCGACCTGGTTTTGTACTGTTTTTTCTGCATATGCTTGCCAGGTAGCATTGAGTGTCGTTGTTACTTTATATCCGGAGCGAAGGACATTTTCTTCTCCATATACTTTGATAAGCAGGTCTTTCACATAGAGAGCAAAGTGAGGAGCTAGGGTATTGAGTTGTTGTTTGACAGGATGATAAGTGAGCGTTTCGTTTAGTGCTTGTTGTTCTTGAGTCGTAGTAATAAGATTGTCTGTAACCATTTGCGTTAACACAAGTCTTTGTCTTCTCGCTGCTAGTTGCGGGTTATTTGAAAGAGGAGAAAGTGATGATGGTGCAGGTAACAATCCGACAAGAAGTGCAGATTGGGCAAGAGTTAAATCTTTCGCATGTATTCCAAAATACGCTTCTGCGGCGTTTTCAACGCCAAATGCTCCTTCACCAAAATACACGGAATTCAAATACATTTCCAAAATGTCTTGTTTGCTGTACCTTCTGTTTAATTCATAAGCCAGTACCAGCTCTTGATATTTTCTTAAGATATTGCGTTGAGAATTTAATAGCGCATTTTTTACTAATTCCTGAGTAATGGTTGATCCTCCTTCAACAATTCTTCCTGCCATCACATCAGTAAGAAGCGCTCGTATAATACCGCGAATTGAAAACCCTGGATTGGTATAAAAGTTTTTGTCCTCTGATGCGATAACCGCATCCTGCATTGATTTTGGAATGTCTGAAAGGTTGATGTATTGTATTTCCTTTGGCTGATTAAATGTAAAAAAAGGAGTGCCATCTCTATCAAGAAGAGTAAGTCCTGTATTACTTCGATTCATAATACTTTCTTTATTTTTTATATCAGAAGCAAAATACACATAGGTAAAAACAGGAATCAGAATAATAAATCCTATGATACTAAGAAAAATATATAAGAAAAGCCTTTCGTTTTGAGTGATAAAGTTGTATAAAAAATTTCTCAAGTTGTTCATATATAAAAGCGAAAAGCGTAAAGTGCAAAATGTAAAAAAACAACAAAAAATTTAAAACTATTTACGTTTTTCGCTTAATCTATAGAGTATTTTATCATAGCAAAAGCCGAAAATGAGCTTTCTTACCAAGTTGTTACTTTTGTATATGTGTAGTAGCATATAATAGCAGTATGAGTGACATGAAAAACAAAACAGAGGAATATTGGAGGGAGAAGCTTACTCCTGAACAATATAAAATAGCTCGCCAAAAGGGGACCGAAGCGCCGTTTACCGGGAAATTTGTGAATAATTTTGAGACTGGCATGTATGAATGTGTTGCCTGTGGGCAGCCGCTTTTTTCATCTGAAACCAAATTTCATTCTGATTGTGGTTGGCCAAGTTTTGACAGGTCAATTGAAGGGAATGTGGAATTTAGAGATGATAATAGCTTTGGAATGCAGAGAACCGAAGTTGTCTGTAGTAATTGTGGAGCACATTTGGGTCATGTATTTGATGATGGGCCGCAAGATACAACAGGAAAACGATTTTGCATAAACTCCGTAGCACTCAATTTTAAACCAAAAAAATAAGATCCCTTTGCCACAAGTTATATAATACAGAATATCCTATGAAAAACTTAGAGAGAGAAGCGATAGAAAATATTGAAGACTTACTTTCAGAATGGCAAATTAAATTTGGAGTGCCAATGAGATATCCCGAAGAGGTACGCAATGGAGAAAACCTTCATTTAGTAGGAGTACCATTAAAACCTCATATTTTTTATACCAAAACATTACGCTTAGAACAGAAAAGCAATCGTATTGCAGCCATACAAAATGCGTTTGTAATGCTAGCTCATGGAGTAGCTGAAGATAATGAAGATAAAGGATGGAAGATTTTAGGTACGGGAAAATCAATATCAGAAACAACTGAGGCATATGAAAAAGTAGCTAAGCAATTTTTTTACCTCCATTAGATGTGCTGTTAATTTGTAGAGATACTCAAAATTATAAACAAATAGCTCAAGTGAGACATGTTTTTATAAGACGAGAAATTCCTTATATTTACTCTTCTGATGCAGTAGTAACTTTAAGAGGAGATGCCACTGAGCGTTGGTGTAACTATTTACGACCAGAAAAGGGAGTAGAGCTAATAGTTGCCAGCGCAAACGATTGGAATGGAATAGAACCTTGGAAGAGATATTGGAAAGATTTAGATGAATTACGGGAAAAAAGAACTATACCAACATGGGCAATAACTCCTAAATTAGAGTAAATAGTTTAGCAAAGAGAAAAACCTGTTTAAACCAAAACAAAAGCTTTAATATTTTAATACTGTTGCTGAAATAGTGTTGTAACTCTTCCTGGTTGTGCCAATCTTTTGTCCCAATACTTTTCATTGACCCTCCCATAATATAAATCGTGAAAATATTCTTCATTCATAAGACCATCACTTCTATCTTTAAATAGAAACATAACACGTTGTAATTTTGCACCAAATACTGCATCCTTTTTTGCTTTTTTAAATGCTACGACAGGTGTACTCATAAGTAACTCAGCAATAGTAGCTCTATCTTCTCCTTCATCGATTTTTCCATACATACATGCAAAGCCAGGAACTTTTGTTTCATATTGTTGGTAGAAAGGCATTGCATAATAATTATCACTACCAATATAAATTGTATTTCCTTTTTCGTTTAAGTCTTCCCATTTACAACCTTTCCCAATTGTAGTGTTTTCATCCGGAATAACACTACGCATATGTTTGTCAGCGGCATGCATAAATTCATGATCTACAATTCCTTCTAACAATTCAGGTATACCTTTCACTATAATATTATTATTGGGGAAATATACACCACCTATTTCCCGCCACTTAGCATGAAAAAAGTTATATTCAAATAATTGTTGCGCCAAGTATATATTTTCTACTTGACAAGATTGAATATAAACAGGAGGGTATTTCCCAAGTTCCCGTCTTAATAAACCAGAAGATAGTGCTGCTGGAGTAGTCTCCAATTGAGAAAAATGATATCTGAAAAACTTGTTTGTTTCAACTGATGTTTTTAAAACAATCCCATATCTTTCTTGTATAGACTCAGCATTTTGTAAAAAAGTATTCTCTCCTAGAATAATTTTTTCACGAAGAAGATGAGGTATTTCAATTGTTTTCATAAGGTAATTGTACGAAGGTAATTATATTAAAAATGAAAAAAAATTACTACTTTTCCAATTCACTCAAATTTCTTACGTCGTCTTGATAGAGTTGTTATGGAGCATAATTATAAGAGAGTAGGTCGGAGATATTGCGATATCACTTTATTATTAGATTTTAAAAATAATTGAAAGGGCCTTGGACTTTGCGAAGTCCAAGATCTCGTAGAGTCCCGTAGGGATCTTCAAATCAAGAGATTTGAAAGGAGGCGATTTTATGGCGATTATTCGATGGAATCCATGGAATTTTCAAGATGTGATGAGTAATGATTGGGATTTACCAACAATCCCTGCATTGTCGCGGTTTATGGGACAAGGACTTAATATCTATGAAACAGATGATGCAATCATTGCAGAAGCAGCAGTTCCGGGAATTTCAGAAGACAATATTGATATCACTATTGATGATGGAATTATTCGTATCACAGGTACTGCATCAGAAAAAAAAGAAGATAAAAATAAAAGAAAATATTATATGTCGAGTATGAATACTGCGTTTAATTATTCATTTCGCTTACCAGAAGGGGCACTTGCTGATACAGAACCGTTGTGCGAACTTAATGATGGAGTAATCACTTTACGTTTTCCAAAAGCACAAAAAACTCCACCTAAAAAAGTAAAAGTTACAAAAAAAGGGAAAGAAAAGAAGTAAAGATAGTCAAATACAAAAGAACATGCTACAGTAGAAAGTATGGAAGAAACTGTGGTTTGTCCATCGTGTAAACAACAAGTATCCAAAGAACACTATTTCTGTCCAAACTGCGGAAAGAAGCTGAGAGACAAGCCTCTCTCAACATCTGTACTTGCACAATTTGGAGTATATGCGTTTAGTATTCTGCTTCCTCCCTTTGGCATTTGGCCGGCAATAAAATACTTACGGCAACAAGATACAGCTTCCAAAATAGTAGGAATTGTGGTAATACTACTTACTGTAGTATCACTTGGGGTAACCGCATATTTTTCTACTGCAGCAGTCCAATACGCAAACAATATTATGAAATATGAAACGAGTACACCTGATTTGAAGAACTTTGGGTACTAGAATCTTATTCTACAAAAATTATTTTTGATATATAATTGGCCTCAGAGGAATACATATGGCAAAAGATTATTATCAAATACTTGGGGTTTCCCAAAACGCTAGCGCAGATGATATAAAAAAAGCCTATCGCAAACTCGCACTTGAATACCATCCGGATAGAAACAAATCAAAAGAGTCAGCAGAGAAATTTAAAGAAATATCAAACGCCTATGAAGTGCTTTCCAATCCGGAAAAACGAAAAGCCTATGATCAATTCGGTTCTGCAGCTTTTGAAGGAGGAGGACCACAAGCGGGGGGAGCTGGGAATTCTTATAGACAAGGACCATATACCTACAGATATGAGAATCCGCAAGGGTTTGAAGGATTTTCTTCCCAGGGAGGACAATGGGATGCTGGAGGATTTTCCGATCCATTTGATATTTTTGAACAATTTTTTGGAGGAGCATCTCCTTATGGTCATACTCCACCCAAAAGACGTCCCAGTTACTCGCTTACTATCCCATTTATGGATGCAGTCAAAGGAACAGTTACCACAGTGACAATAAATGGAAAAACAGAAAAAATCAAAATTCCCGCAGGTGTCACTACAGGTTCCCGTATCCGTTTTGGAAGTTATGATGTAGTAATTACTGTTTTACCCGATGCGTATTTCACCCGGGAAGGAGACGATATCTATACTGATGAAAGAATAACATTCAAACAGGCAATTCTTGGAGATATGATACAGGTAAGAACACTTGATGGTATGGTAAAACTCCGAGTTCCTGAAGGTACTCAACCAAATACACTAATGAGACTTAGCGGGAGAGGTGTTTCTCATTTAAGAGGCAGAGGAAGGGGAGATCATTTTGTAAGGATACGTATAACTATTCCACACAACCTTACTCCCAAACAAAAAGAGCTAATAGAAAAATTTTAGTTCTCCTTCGCGAAAATTCCTAATTGTTAGACCACGTATAAAAAAGACCTTTTCGCTTCGGCAAATTTCAGCTCACAAAGCGCATAAAAAGAATCCCCCTCACTTTATTGAGCAAGGGGGATTGTCTTACGATACAGTTCTTCGTTCAAACATTCTATAGAGAGCAAGTACAATAATTGCTCCGATTATAGAAACGAGAATGCTATAAAAATTGAATCCGTTGACTCCGGATTGACCAAAGAGATTCATTACAAATCCGCCTACAAATGCTCCTATGATACCAAGTACAATATCCATAAGAATACCATGCGGACTTTTCATAATGTATGATGCAACAAATCCTGCAAGTGCACCAAGTATTATCCAAAGTAGTATATTCATAGTATTTGTTCACCCCCTTCCTCGTTTCACTCGTCGGGGATCCCAAAGGGATCTCGCTAACGCTCGATCTTCGTCCCACTTAGCGGGACTCCGACCTCCTTTTTATCCTTTACTTATTTACATGTACATCAATTCTGCTTGGTATGTTTACCTGTGGATTGCCATAGCCAAAAAACGTACCAAGTCTTGGAAGTCCATAATATAAAAATAAGAGCACAGCGAGAATTAAAAGAAGGACTCCCCATAAAAATCCCATACCGTTATTTGAACTGGTGTTTGATGGAGGATTGTTGATAACTGTTGCCATTAGCGTTCACCTCCAATTCTCACCTTTAAGTAAGAAATCACATATGCATATAACATAATGCTTAAAAGAAGTGCTAAAAAAGGAAACTCCTGAAATTTATTGGCAGATATATAAATGGCAGCATATTCAAGGAGAACAGTAGCAAATAGCGCGCATAAGGCGCATATCGCGATATTGGACTTATTAAGTACCTTTTTTATTCCTTCCAAGAAAGAATGTATTTGTAGAAAATAAAATCGTATCAGCATATTATTCTTACTGTATAAGAAAATAAGTCTAATAAGCTCAAGTAAAAAAGGGATGAAAAGAGTGTAAGAATAAGAAAAGAATAAGCTTGGTATTACAACCTTTCATGCATGTCAGTATAAATACCTATTTTCACATGATATAATCCCATCAGATGATCAAGGGATATAAAAATATTGTAAATTTTCTTTTTGAAGTAGGTATTCTCTCCAAAACTCCCCGAAGCGGATTTCATTTTTTGGGAAGCGGCAAACAATCGGTTGCAGAACACATGAATAGAACCACATTTGTAGGCTATGTACTCGCAATTATGGAAAAAGATGTTGATGTAGCAAAAGTGCTTAAAATGTGTCTTTTTCATGATTTGGCAGAATCAAGAACCAGTGACTTAAATTACGTTCATCAAAAATACACAATATCCGATGAGCATAAAGCGATGAAAGATTTAGCAAAAAAATTGGAATTTGGGCAGGATATGCTTGAGATCCTTTCGGAATATAGCACACGGCAATCAAAAGAAGCAATTCTTGCCAAAGATGCTGATAATATTGAGTGGATATTGTCTTTAAAAGAACAGGTTGATATTGGCAACACGAGAGCAAAAACCTGGATACCTTCTGCAGTGAAGCGACTTAAAACAAAAACTGCACAGGATTTGGCAGAAACAATTCTTAAGACCAATTCTGATGACTGGTGGTTCGCCAATAAAGAAGATAATTGGTGGGTACATCGTAATAAAAGAATTACCAAAAAACGATTTTAATTGAGTCCAATTTAGAAAAATATTGACTTCTCAGCACATTTCAAGAATACTATATATATGGATACTTCTGTCCAAAATACCAATACCGAGACGCAGATCACATCAACTGTTACGATTGATTCAGAAACAAAGAAAATTTTGACATATTATTGGTTAAAATACCCGTTACTCATTCTTCTTATGACGGTATTTTTGGGTTCGACTGCAGGGTATTATTATGCTACTTCACAAACTACCAATGCAAATGCAGAAATTGTACTTACACCTCCAACTCCTCCTACAGAAAATACTAACCCTCAACCAACTCTTACTCCTGTCATAAATTACAATACCTACTTAAATAATATATATGGTTTTACCATCTTTTATCCATCTCTTGCCTTAAATGCAGTGAACTGTAATAAAGATATGACTCCATCTTTTGGAATGTCTCCAACACGAGTTTTTGAAGATAATGATAATTCTACTTTTTATATTTCATTTGCTAAAACTGCTCTTGTAAGCAATACCAGTGTCCCGGGACAAGGATTAGTACCTTCAAAATGCACAGTACAAAATGTTGATATAAACTTATTACGAAATCAATATTCTCTCACAGGGCATAAAGAAAATACTCCGCTTCTAACAGCACTTGCAATTCGTTATACTTACAAAAGAGTACTGAATGATTCGGATTTACGTGATTTGGCAGGTTCAGTATATGGAAAATCCTGCGGCTATATAAAAAAGAAAATGCTTAATCTCAATCAGGGCCTCTACAAAATTGAAGTAGTTGATGAGTATGGAAGCAATACTAATCCGGCGAGTTGTTACACCAATTACAGTTATGATTTTTACTATTCAGTGAAAAATCAAGTTGCGATTACAGGAAATATCATGCAAAATTGCTCCTGGCCATTGGTTGATGGGCAATATTGCGGTACAAAAATAGAGTTTCAAAATATACGATAGTGTTTAAAAGTTCAAATAACAAATTCTAAATTCCAAATAAATTTCAAATTTAAAATACAAATATATAAATCTTTTTAATCAGCGAGAAACAGATGAATTTAGCGTTTTACTGCAAAAACATTTCTCATTTTTTAATAAGAAGTATGGTATTATTAGCCTATGATAAAAGCTGGAATTTTTGATGTAGGAGGAGTTCTTCATGGCAGATCAGGCGAATATATTTTACATGATATTGCTAAGACACTTGGTATAGAGAGAAAGCTGCTTGATGAATTTTGGGTTGATTTATTAGCTGAGTTTGAATCAGGGAAAATTACAGAAGAGGATTTTTGGCAAAAACTAAAAGAAGCAACCCATACTACAAAAGTGTTGCCAAAAGAATCTCTTCTACTTCGGGAATTTATTCATCATTATGATATTAATAATAAAGTATTTGATGTCGTAAGAAAGTTAAAAGAGAAAGGATACAAACTTGCCGTTCTTTCCAATACCAATCTAACTCACGTAACATATAACCGTACAAGAGGACTTTACAAGGAATTTCCATTAGTGGTTTTATCATATGAAGTGGGAATTATGAAACCAGACCCTGCAATTTATATGTATACACTTTCCAAATTAGATGTTCGTCCTGAGGAAGCTTTTTTTGTAGATGATTTACCAGAAAATGTAGAAGCAGCACGAAGACTTGACATTCATGGAATTCTTTTTAAGAATGCAAATCAAATGAAAGAAAAGATAAAAAAATTAGGAGTTGCAATTTAATGCGTCTTCGAGGAAATGGAAGAGATTCTTCACTTCGTTCAGAATGACAAATTTTCGCGGGAATGACAAGTTCGTAAATTTTATTCACTGAGTTTCGATTTGGAGTGTAGTATGGAGTTCTTGTCTAATATTTTTATCCGATACAGATACTACTTTTAGCGCTTTGTTCATTTTTTCTATAAATACCGGTGGACCTGCCATAAAAAAAATAGGGTCATTTTTAAAATCAACTTCTTTTTCTATCATGTTACTAGTGATAAATCCGCGATATCCTGTCCATGGATGGGTATCTTCGATATGTGAGAAGATATATTGGAGATTCCAATTTCTATGAGCTGCAAATAAGCCTTCCAATTCTTTTTTATACACGGTTGTTTCTGGAGTTCTATTACCGTAAAGAAGAGTAATTCGGGTATTTATTTTTTCATGCTGAATGAATCTTAGCATTGACATAAACGGTGAAATGCCAATTCCACCAACCAGAAATACTGCATGTTTTATCCCATTTTTCCACACAAAATTTCCCTGCGGCTCTGAAAGATACAAAGAATCATTTATTTGAATTTTGGATACTGTCTTAGTCCACTCACCATACACTTTGATACAAAATTCTACAAAGTCTTGTGTAGTAGGCGATGAAGCAATTGAGAATGGACGGGCATCAGAAGGATTAAAATATGGATTTTTAATAAAGCAATATTGTCCGGCATTGTACTGCAAAATCCTGGAACCATCTTTTGGCGCAAGACGCAAAAGAAACGTATCATTCACTTCCTGAATATATTCTGTAACGAGATATTCCTTAAATTCCATATTATACAAGTAAGTGCTCTGGGGCATTGATATTTCTCTCTTTGACAGTTGTTGGAAGTTCCTGATGATACACACCAGATGGCAGAATTCCGCAACCGCCAAATTGTTTCATCACACGAATTTGTGCAAGTACATCCTCTCCACTGTGTTTTTTTGGTAAGTTTTTCCAAAACTCAAATCCACCTGCACTCCGTAATTTTTTGCTATCATAGAGAACACATCCGCCAACCCAGGCAACTTTATATTTTTTTTGCTTTTTATAGGTGATACCTAATTCCTTTTCAACATGCAAAAGATTTGCTGCATTGTGGAGTTTGTATCTTTGCCATTTCTTGCTTTTTGGAGTAATAGTTTCTGGTTTTACTTTTGTATCCCAAAATTCAATCGTTTGTTCATGTGGTCTTACGTCTTGCAGAAAACTAAGTCCAACAACTGCACGTCCTACAAAACCACAATGTTCTTCACCAATAGCTTTTACCATACCTTTTATAACATATGGTTCAAGAATAAGATCATCATCAAGAAATAGAGAGTAAGGAGAAGTAACTTTATCCAAAAGAAATTCTCTTTGCTCTGCAATACCAAGTCTTGGGAGATGTTTGAATATCTGCACTGAATTTCCATTTTTGTTAAGTACCCGGGCTATCGCTTGTATTGTTTTATTATCAGAAACATTTCCGTCTTTTGTTTGATCAGAAATTATAATACGAAAATTTTTGTATGTTTGAAAAATGAGACAGGTGAGAGTTACTGCGAGCGCAGTAACACGATTATATGTTGGAATCAGCACATCGACTTTTGTCATGATAGTAAAAATTGTTGTGAACATATTTCAAAATCAGAAAGCATCTAGTATTGTAGATACTTCTGATTTGAAGTCCTAAATTGATGAGTGTCTGATATAAGTTCTTGTATTGCATCGACAACTTGCTCAGGAGTTGGCATAGGAGAGACAACGGATGGTACAGAGTAGGAGAGTACGGTATTTTTTGATTTGAGAATTGGAGGTACATCAAAATACAACACTTTATTTTTCACTTTCCATGGTGTGTGTTCAGGATTGGTACGGGCATACATATCGACAACAGGAGTCTGAAGAGATGCTGCAATATGTACAGGACCTGTGTTGTTGGATACTAAAATTTTTGCCATATCAATCAGTGCAATAAACTCTTCCAAAGAAAGTTCTCCTGCCAGTGAATAGATATGATTTTCGTTTACTGCTTGCTGGATGCTATCAGTAATAATTTTTTCTTTTTCTATCCCTGTTAAAAGAATCTGATAATGAAATTTTTCAACGATGAGTTTGCAGGTTTTGGCAAAAAGTTCAACGGGATACTGACGCTTTTTTTCACTTACTCCAGCATGAACGATTATAAATGGATTATCGGTTTTTACGCCAAACGATTTTAATTTTTTTAATACTTTTTCTTTGGCTTTTTCAGAGTAAATGAGAGACAGTACATCATTATTGGTTGTCGCGCCAATTGATGACACTAACTGCAATTGTCGAATCACTCCATGTTGTATGGGTACAAATGGTTCTTTATCGGGTATCCAATCAGTAAGAAGTTCATATGGATTTTCCCGGCAAAAGCTAAGTCTTCTTGGAACCTCAGCAAGGAAACAGAGCATAACAGAGGGAAGAGGATTTTGACTGTAATTACTAAACATAATTGCTGCATCAAACTGTTTTTGTTTTATTTGTTCAATAGCGTGAAACACATCTTTTGCCTGCAAATTCTTGTCAATTTTTACCCAAGGTAAATCAAAGACAAGAGTTTCATCAATTTCTTTGATAAAGGGTGCAATTTGAGATCCGGCATGAGATGTAAGAAGAGTAATTTTGCTGCCTGGAAAAGTTTCTTTTAGTGCACGTATCGCAGGTTGAGTCATAATGACATCACCAAAATTATCTGGCCGTATACAAAGAATATTTTTTACATTTTTCCAGGAAGTAGTCATATAGATAAAAGTTTTGTCATTATTTTTTTAAACTCTAAGCTGTTTCATGAATTCTTCTTATAATATTGGTTGTCGAATGGTCTTTGATATAAGGAAGAATCTCAACTTTGCCGCCGTACTTTCTGACAAGTGGTGCTTCGGGAAGTGTCTCCTCTGTATAATCTCCGCCTTTTACAAACACATCCGGTTTTATAATTTCAATAAGATTTATAGGAGTATCTTCATGGAAAGAAATCACATTGTCTACACTACTTAATGCAGAGAGTACATTCATTCTATCGGTAAGTTTATTGATAGGACGTGTTGGGCCTTTCAGTCGTGCAACACTTTCATCAGAATTTACTCCAACAATGAGAATATCGCCAAGACTTTTGGCTGTATTAAGATACGAAACATGCCCGCTATGCAAAATATCAAAACAACCATTGGTAAAAACAATTTTCTTATTATTCTTTCTATAACTTTCCACAATTTGAGAAAGAAAATTTCTGTTTGTGATAAATTTTGTCTGTTGTATTACAGAAGATACCAGTTCATCATAGGTACATACAGTAGTGCCAAGTTTTTGGGTAATTACTCCGCTTGCTGCTGCGGCAATTTCTGCGCAAGTCGCGATATCAGCGTTGGCAGCTAATGCAAGCGCAAAAGCGCTGGTATATGTATCACCAGCACCTGCTGCTTTAGCATTCTCAACTGGATTTGCATACGTTCTATACGTAGTTCCTTTCTTATCAAAAATAATTGCCCCTTCAGTATCAAGCGTAATTGCGGCAGTTTCTGCATGAGTTATACCTAAAATTTTCTCACGATATTCAGTTATTTGTTTTGCCCTGTGTCCTGATGATTTTTTTGTTGATAAACCAAGAAGAGTAAGCGCTTCCTGATAATTCGGTTTGATAAGAGTAGGTGAGAGACCAGTGAAATTTTCCAGATGTTTGGAATCAATAATAAGATGAGTAGACACTTGTTGCTGTAGTTTCCCGATAAGAGAAATTATTTTTTCAGTCAAAACTCCATATCCATAATCTGAAATAATAACTGCATCCTGCGTTTCATATAAGTCTAGCAGTCTATTTATTACATCATCTTCATATTCATCTCTGATATCTGTAGTTGTGCCATAATCAAAACGGACAAGCAGTTGAGAGTCCGCAAGTATACGTTTTTTAGTGAGCGTTTGGCGTTTCTTATCAATAAAAATATTTTCTGTAGAGATAGTGTGGTTTTTTAATGCAGACAAAAGATTTTCACCTTCTACATCCCTTCCAATAACTGATAAAAAAGAAACATGTGCACCAAGTGCTGCAAGATTAAATGCAGTATTGGCAGCGCCACCTGGAACAAGCTCTGTATTTTTGATACTGACAATCGGTACAGGTGCTTCACGACATAGACGCTCCGCGCTGCCTTTCAGATATACATCAAGCATTGCGTCTCCTAAGACTAACACGCGCATATCTTTAAATTTTTCAATTGTCTGTTCAAAATTATAGTTCATATTTGTGATGAAATTTTTTCTCCATAGTAAGAATACAACTACCTGCCTGTTTCATATTGGCAGTAATAAAATTCGGTACCCGTTTTTTGGTAATTTTCCATTCTGTTTCATTGCCTGAATCAACAAGTATTGTTTTGCATCCTGCGTGTTTTCCAGCTTCTATATCATCTAAAATATCACCTATCATCCAGGATTGTGTAAGGTCAATAGCAAGCTCTTCTGCGGCTTTGTAGAAAAGTCCGGAAGCAGGTTTTCTGCAATCACACGTAATTGCGTATTTTGCAACTGTGCCTTGCATCTCTGGCGGGAGATGAGGACAATAGTAAAATCCATCAAGTCTTACTCCATAATCTGCGAGTAGTTCGCGCAAGTTATCTGCAATTTTCCCTAAACCTTCTTCTGTAAAAAGTCCTCGTGCAATTCCTGATTGATTTGATACTACAATCAAACTAAAACCTGATTTTTGCAAAAGATGAAGTGTTTCTCCTACATAGGGGAGAAGAACCTGTTTCTTAATTTCAACATTGTATGGTACATTTTCTACCAATGTACCATCTTTATCTAAAAATATTGCTTTTTTCATAGTTTACGGCCAGGATGTTTCTTTTGCAGGTAGTACCATCATTTCAGGAATTACCGTTCCTTCAGGCTGGAGTAATGCAAATCGTACTGCATTTGCGACATTTTTGGGATCCTGCAGAACATCAAGCGGCGTATCAGGAAATCTCTCAAGAATAAATGGAGTTCTCATACCGCCTGCAACAATTGCGGTAACTGTAATATTGTGATCACGTCCTTCAGTATGAAGTGCATGACTTAATCCCAAAAGTCCCCATTTACTTGCATGATATGCAGTAGCATTTTTCCATGCTCTTTTAGCTGCCGTTGACACAATATTGACAATATGTCCAAATTTATTTTTTGCCATAACAGGAAAGACTGCTTTTGAGAGAAGGAAGGGACCGCAAAGATTGACATCTATTACCCGTTGTATTTCATCAGGAGTAATTTCCAAAATAGATTTTGTGACATCAATACCTGCATTGTTGATAAGCACATCTATTCTTCCATGTCTATCAACAATTTCTTTTATCACTTCTTTACAATTTTGTTCATCCATGACATTCAGATGAACGCCTTCTGCTCTTTTGCCTTGCTTGACTATTTCATCAGCAATTACTTTTACTTGAGTATCTTTGATATCACCGACAATGACAATGGCATCTTCATCTGCGAGTGTTCTGACAATTTGTTCTCCCAGTCCTTGTCCTCCTCCTGTTACTAAAATGATTTTGTCTTTCAATGTCTTCATAAATATACTATTCCTCTTTGTTTTCTTCAGTATGATATACACATTGTGTGTGTCGAGCGCGCCCGTTTTTTATACCAACAAGCGCAGAAGGCACACTCGTTTCTTCAATTGATTCTGTTTTAAATAATTGTTTCTCGACTAATTCACACATAGTATGAATAATATGGGTATGGAGTTCCTGTATACGCTGGGTATCAAAAGAAGGGACAATGAGCACAATATCACAATAGCGTATGGTTTTTCCTCCATTTTTTCCCAAGATCCCAATACAGATCATATTTTTTTCTCTAGCTTTTTTGAATGCATTCGTCACGTTTTCTGAATTACCACTCGTACTAATTCCGATAAACACATCTCCTGTTTCTCCATATGCTTCTACCTGTCGAGAAAAAATTTCTTCAAATGAATAATCATTGCCAAGTGCGGTAAGTATAGAAGTATCGGAAGTAAGAGAAAAGACTGGTAATCCTTTTCTTTGGGAAATTTGAAAATATCCAACCAATTCTGCTGCAAAATGCTGTGCGTCTGAAGCACTTCCGCCGTTGCCACAAATCAGGATTTTGCCATTCTCAGATAAAGATCTCACAATAATCTGGACTGCATCCATTATAGGAATACGAAGTTTCATCTCTGTTTCTTTTACTGTAGTAATAAGAGACTCAAAATTTTTGGTGATGATAGCTGATTGTTTTTCGTATTCGGTATACACAATCGTTTGGGAGTATATAATTTTTTCGTAAAGTGCAGACATTGATTTGGCAATTATTGACCAGGTAAAAAATGAATGTAAGCGGCGTTTAGAATTTTCAGAAAACATTTTTGATAGTTTTTCGTTGCTCATTAATTCATATAGTTTTTTGGCAAGAACTTCCGGTTTTTGGGGAGGAACAAGAAGTCCAGTTTTGCCGTTTTGTACACTAAATTTTATACCGCCAACTTCTGAACCAATTACGGGTGTTCCACATGCCATCGCTTCAAGTGGAGTAATGCCAAATGGTTCATACCAAGGAGTGCTTACAAACACATCGGCTGCATTATAGTAGTACTTTAGTTCTTCTCTGCGTTTTCTCCCCGTAAACACCACATAGTTTTCAATTCCTTCGTTCTGCGCAATTTTTTTCAAACGACCAATTTCAGGAGTACGTTTTGAGTCAGCTGTATCTGAGTCTCCGCCAACGACAAGAAGTTTAGCAGATATGTGGTATTTCTTTAAAAGAATTCCCAGAGCTACAATTACCGTATCAATGCCTTTTCTTGGTACCATTCTTCCAAGTTGTAAAATAATTTTCTCGTCCTTATCAACTCCTAAATTCATTCTCGCCAGACGTTTATCAATCGGGAAAAATTCATTTGGATCATATCCGCAAGGGATGATACTTATGATATCTTGATTTGCATGGTAATAATAAATCAAATCCTCTCTGTCTTGTGGACATTCTGCAATAATTCTGTCAGCTTCTTTGACAATTCGTTTTTCAATCGCAAACCGTTCGTTTGGAAAACCATCTGCTTTTCCCTGATAGATGCGCCGTATTTTCCCCAACGCATGAAATGTCACCACGAATGGAATATGCAGTCTTTGTTTAATTTCTGCTGCAACATATGCGGACATCCAAAAATTGGCATGAATAAGTTCATAGGTTATTTTTTCATCTTCCATAAACTGGAGCATCTTTTTGGTAAACTGTTTCATATAGGGAAGAAGTTTCTCTTTTTTTATAGTTTGTACTGGTCCTGCTTTTATATGAATAACACGTATGCCGTTCTCGCAATCTATAATTTGTGGCAAACGTCTATCATCCCAGCGGGTAAATATATCAATTTCATAACCCAATGGTACAAGCGCACGAGTAAGTTTGTCTACGTAGACATTCTGTCCGCCACTATCAATTCCTCCTAAAACAGAGAGGGGAGAAGCATGTTCTGAAATATACGCAATTTTTTTCTTCATATAAAATTTTTTAGCGCTCGCATATTAATTACTATATCGGAACAATAAATAAATTCTGAATTACAAACCCAAACAGAATTATTTATTTGAAAATTTGAGTATTAGAATTTATTTGGGTTTTGGTAATTGTGGTTTGTGATTTAAGCTTATAGCTCTCTATTACTTCTTCAAATAGATATTCCCACTCATTCGTAAATCGATTAATATCAAATCTCTGCTCTGCAATCTTTTTCCCTTCGTTGCCAATTTTTTTTGCATCCTCTGGGTTTCTTAAAAGAAAACGCATTTTCTCAATGAGCCAATTAATATTATTTCCTATAAATCCTGAAACTTTGTTTGTAATTACATGCGGCATTTCAGAAGTCCCAAGACCAACAATCGGTATACCGACAGTCATTGCTTCACAAATTGCAAGTCCAAGACTGGGGGTTATCTAAAGGAGTTGGCACATATTCAGTAAGATATGAGTATGTATCAAT
>CAZSWA010000027.1:0-16585 GCA_964610465.1 uncultured Gammaproteobacteria bacterium
TACATACTCATATCTTACTGAATATGTGCCAACTCCTTTAGATAACCCAATTTTTTCTTCTATGCAAATATTTTTTAAATTAGTATAATCTCAAGTATTACTTCATGAATAATTGGCAATGGTATAAAAATAAACTCGTAAATAAAAAACTTTTATTCTTACTTTGTATTGTCTTTCTTTCATCTTTTCTCCGTTTGTTTTGGCTTGATAAATTTCCAAGTGGAATAAGTGGAGATGAGTTAGGTTATATTCTGAATGCCAAAGCTATTGCTCTTACCGGAAAAGATATTACTGGCACATGGAATCCATTATCTGCATTTCTCTTTAATTATCCTCCTGGCCAATCTCAGGCTGAACTTCAATATTTTCTTTTTCTTCCAGTTGTGGGTTTTACAAATTTTTCGTTATTAACTGCTCGTCTTACTGATGCGTTAATTGGAGTAGGTATTGTACTTATGATATATCTTCTCACAAAAGAACTATTAAATGAAGATATTGCAGTCATCGCAGGGTTTATTGCAGCAATCAACCCCTGGCTTGTATATAACGGCAGGACTGCATATGAAATGAATCCCTCAATGTTTTTTTATCTTTGTTCAATTTATTTTATTTTAAAGCTAAAAGGGTGGAAAATTCTTTTTACTCTTATTTTTTTATTGCTTGCATTTTATTCATATATTGCAACAAAAGTGGTTATTTTGCCTTTTGTAATCATAACATGTATTTTTACCTTCTATGTAGTTAATAAACAAAAGTTTTTTCGTCAATATCTTATTTTAATACTTAGTTCACTTTTTCTTATTGCATCTTTCTTTCTACTGCTTAAACTCCATCCTTCCTCATCACGCATATCAGAGATTATAAGTATTCATGCACCTGAGATAACAAAGACTGTAAATGATACAAGAAAGGTTTCAATGCTTAATCCATTTACAAATATTCTTGTAAATAAATTTACCATTACCGGAAAAATACTTATTGAAAAATTTTATAATGCAATTTCTGAAGATTATCTTTTTCTCTATGGAGACAGTTTTTTTTCTATTTGGCAGCAGGGATTATTCTATTATATTGATGGGCTATTTTTCTTGGCTGGTCTACTTTATTTATTTGCTAAAAACAGGAAAGTATTTTTTTTACTTGCATCATGTATTATTCTATCATTATTACCTCAACTGCTCCATAAAACAACTACAGATAATTTCACTCCTCATATCACCTTACTTTTTCCTTTTATGATAATTGTTATTGCATATGGAATATGGGAGGTATCGCATGTATTTGTTAAGCAACCACTGTATAGTTACATCATAATAGGATTTGCTTATTTCATATTGCTTATAAATTTTTTGAATATTTATTTTTACCAGCAACCGTTACAAGGATATTTTGATTTTCCAATACGCCTTATGTCACGCTATGCATCTCTTGCAAATCCTACGAATAAAAAAATACTTGTCTTTAGTCCTCGTTCTAATGACACATTTAATAAATATCTTTTCTATTCCAATAGCTATAATAAAAATACTGTTTCCTCAGTACGAAATGATTTTTTAAAGGGAACAACTAAAATAAACAATATCGAATTTGTGGGATGTGACAAAACAATAAATCCTAGCAAAATGTCTGCTATTGTTTTATATGATTATGAATGCGGAAGTTTAAATAAAGAATACCACCATCTCTCAATTCCACAACTTTCTGACGGACGGGAAACATATAGAATTTATAATGATATATTATGCAACAAAAATATCTCTGGGGTAAATCCTAATTATTTAACCCCTAATGATTTTTCGATTGAAAATTTACCTGTGCAAGCATTTTGCAGAAAGTTTATAAACTTTGGTTCTCAATAGGATATGCTTCTTGTTTATGATCTAAAAGGGAAGTGGGAATATAAAGCATTCTTTTTTAGTATATTTTCAATTCTTACTAATTGATTATATTTTGCAGTTCTTTCACTTCTTGCAGGAGCACCTGTTTTAATTTGTCCGGTTCCCATTGCAACTGCAAAATCTGCAATAAATGTATCTTCCGTTTCTCCGCTTCGATGAGATATTATAGATTCCATTTTGTTCTTTCTAGCAAGAAGAATTGCATCTACTGTTTCTGATATAGTACCAATTTGATTAAGTTTAATAAGAATCGCATTAGTTGCTTTTCTTTCAATTCCTGTCTTTAATCTTTTTACATTGGTTACATATAAATCATCTCCGACTTGTTGTATTGAATCTCCAATTCTTTTATGAAAGTTTTCGTATGCATCCCAATCATCTTCGGCAAATATATCCTCAACAGAAATGATTGGATATTTCTTAAGAAGCGAAAGATAAAAATCAGTAAGCTCTTGATTGTTTAATGTCATCTTTTCTTTATTAAGAATATATTTACCATTGTCATAAAATTCAGATGCCGCGGCATCAATTCCTAATGCAATATCTTTTCCTTGAGTATATCCCGCTTGTTTTATTGCTTCAATAAGAAGCTGGAATGGTTCTTCATTTGAACTAAATGACGGAGCAAAGCCTCCTTCGTCCCCAACATTAATAGAATATCCTGCTTTTTTAAGAATTTTTTTCAAATGGAAATATACTTCAGCGCCTGCTTTCACGGCCTCAGTAATAGAACGAGCACCTATCGGAAGTATCATATATTCCTGAATATCAGTTGACCAATTGCCGTGTTTCCCACCATTTAAAATATTCATCATTGGAATTGGCATAAAATAGGTTTCTTTAAAATCTGGATTGAATTTTGTGAGATATTCAAAAAGTTCTTTTTTTTCAGACTGGGCTTGTGCACGTGCAACCGCAAGAGATACGGAAAGAATAGCATTTGCGCCCAAATTTTCTTTATTTTCTGTCCCATCAAGGTCTATCATTGTCTCATCTACCTTTTTTTGATCTGAAGCATCGAGTCCTTTTACTGCTTTTTGTATCCTGGTATTTACATTTTCAATTGCCTTAAGAACTCCTAAGCCGTTAAATCGTTTTTCATTATTATCTCGAAGTTCTACTGCTTCATATTTTCCAGTTGATGCACCAGAGGGAACTGCTGCACTACCTTTTGAACCATCTTCAAGAATAACTGTTGCTTCAATTGTGGGAGTACCTCTACTATCCAGTATTTCTATAGCTGTAATCTGTGCTATTTTCATGTAACCTTTGATATTATAAATATTTTTGTCTGTTATGCAACAATCATTTTTAGAAAAGCATAGTCAATTATTTCTTGCTTATATGTTACAGTATGTTTACTCAAATTTGAGGCTAATTTATTATATATACAGTATGAAAAATCATATAATTGATAAGTTATACAATGTACAGTTACCTGACTTTATTTACTCAGTAATTAGAGCAGAAGTTACAAATCCTATTGCAGGATTTGAGCATAAGAAGGATGCAAACGGTAACTATCTTTCAAGAGATGATCAACTGAGAGAAACTCGTGAACAGCTTATCCTTATTGCGAAAAGCCAACTCGCAAGAGGAGCGAGTGTAGAAGATGTACTAAGAATAATTAATTATTTTAAAAACAAATAAGCGATTTGTAATCCGCATTACTTACTTCTGAGCTTTTCTACCATACAGTAACTATATAATGACTATTACAAGCCCCGTATTTAAAGAGAATGAAATTATTCCTACTTTATATACCTGCTATGGAAAAAATATAAATCCGCCGTTTATCTTTTTAGATATACCAAAAAATGCGAAAAGTCTCGTTTTTATAATAGAAGATATAGATGCGACACCAGTTCCCTGGATACATTGGCTTTTATTTGATATTCCTATATCTATTAAAAAACTAGAAGATGATTCTATTCCTTCAGGAAGTATACAAGGCATCTGTAATGGAGGAACTTATGGGTATGAAGGGCCTTGTCCAAAATATTTTAAAGGTACCCATCATTATTATTTCCGATTGTATGCCCTCACTATTAAGCTTAATCTTCCTGATACATCTGATACAAAAGTGGTAAAAAAGGAAATGAAAAATCATATACTCGAAGACTCATATTTAATTGGACTTGCAAAAGGAACACAACAATAATAGTTATCTCAAGTTATTTTCTATACGACTTTTTTAAGCTTATGATAAAAATTCTAGCTAGTCTTATTTGTTAGACTTTCTCATTGTATCAGCGACAATTGCAACAACTATAAGTACTAACCCTATCCATACAAGTGGCAAACCTGGCAAAAGTGCTGCAATAATCAGTCCCAGTCCCAATCCAAAAAGACTATGCATCATTACATGTGGTGTAAAACAAGATTTCATCTTGGCATCCATTTTCATCATTAATCACCTCCTTTCAAATCTCTTTGATAAGTTTATTATATATAACTTTCTGGTAAAATAACAAATACTATATGAAACCGCTTTACACTATTTGGGGGAAAGTGAAGAAAGGCAAACAAAGAGGAAAAACTCTTGGTTTTCCCACTGCAAATATTGCACTCCACAAAAAGATTCCTGAAGGGATTTATACATCGGCAATAAATGTTGAAAATAAAGAGTATCAAGCAGTCACTTTTATAGGAGCTGCAAAAACATTTGGAGAGAAAGATATTCTTGCTGAAAGTTATATTCTTGACTTCCAAAAAAATATATATGGAAAATGGCTTTCAATAAAACTATTGAAAAAGCTACGCGATAATAGAAAATTTGCATCTCAAGAAGAGCTTATTACACAAATGAAAAATGACGTGCTAAGCGCGCGCCAATTTTTTGAAGAGAATCCTTGATGGCGTTTTTGAAGAAACTGCTAATGGTTTGGTTACTTGATAAATTGCCAAAAGAAGTAGTAGTACTCCAAAAATTTGCGTCATACTTAAACTTTTGTGATAAAGGAAATAATCAATAAATATCGCTGATGCAGGCCATACTAATTCACAAAGAGTAGTAATCCGAGCAGGAGTTTTTTTCAATCCATAATAATAAAATACCAATGCGACCATTCCTGTTGAAAAAGTTATCAAAAGAAGAATTTTCCATTGGCTAACTGTAATATGGAAAAGCGCATTCGTTTGATTTTGTCCAACTATAAAAAGCATGGCAAAAATTGGTGCGAGGAAAAATCGAAGTGCAGTTCCACTAAGGAAAGAAACCTTGTTGAGAACATATTTACTAATAGCGGTTGAAGAGCCCCAAAGAACTCCTGCAAGCAATGCAAATAATCCAGCAATCATAGTACCTTGCCCGGTTGAAAGATTTACCCGTAAATCTTTAAAGGTAATGAAGTAAGCTGCTACTAAAGCAATAACTGCCCAAAGAATAAATTTTTTGGTAATCTTTTCTCGAAGAAGAATCGCTGCTGTTGCAATTGCCCAAATAGGTTGTAACTGTTGTTGCAAGAGTACAACTACGGAATATTGCGTATAGTTAATTTTCGAAAGTGCAGCAGTATATAAAATAGTTCCGAGCGCTCCTGAAAAAAGTGCGACAATTGCAATCGCAATCCACTCTTTTTTCGTCATTTTCTTAAGATCACCAAACCATTTAAAAGAGATAAGCAAAAGAATACCAGCACCCAATAGATGTTCATAAAATACAATTACTGCTGGAGGAAGTGTATATAAATTAACACGTAAAATTCCATCAAAACTCCAAAGAAGAGCAGCGATAATTACAAAAAGAGGACCAAATGTTTTTAATTTTTGCATACAATATCTTTTTGGGGCAAAAATTAAAAAAGAAGAATAAGTACAATCGCAAAAAAATAAGCGATTATACAAAAAGTATTCTTTCTTTCATTCCGACTATACGGTCGCTGTCTGAGTTACACAGACTCGTGCCAGCTGAGCTGGCTCGTAGAGTATACTACCGATATTGATTTACACAATCACCCCGAAAGAATATATTGATAATAATCATTGTTAGGGTAAATGTCAATTATGTGTGCAATTAAAAGAACTTTTTAGAATTTTTGATAAGAAAAGGGGAACTTGCGAGAATTACCATACCAACCCAACCTATCAAAACCTGTTTCATCAAATCATCTTCCCGTTTTTCGACCTCCCGCAAATTCCGTCCTATGAGAACAAATCCGTTTTTATATTGTGTGACTACCGCAGCAATTCGTACACCCATTCTTGGCTGCCACGTAAATCTATCTTCACCATGCAATGAAACATATGTTAATACTCCAGAGGGAAGAGAAGGAGTTCTTCCATCCAAAATCCCAGAAGATGCAAGCACCATTTTATCTTTGTCATAAACTATCATAAAAGGAGCAAGACTCATGGCAATATCAACTTTTGTCTGAGGCATTACAGCATCTGGTGTATATCCGCGTGAAAGCATTACTGCTGTATCTTCTGAAATTTGAATTTGAGGATCATTTGCATCCATTCTAAGAACATGTTGAATTGAAACATATATTAAAGCACATAAAACACCAATTACAAAAATTGCTGCGAGAGAATATTTATTCATACTTTAATTATATAGTGAACGATATAAATCATTGCAAGAGGTTTTTAAAAACTTGATATAATTCGTATATGATAGATATTCAGCTTAAAGATACTTTATCTCACAACATAGTGGAATTTTTGAAAAGAGAGTGGCATATAGCTGAAATAGAATATTTTGGTAAAACATTAGATTGGGGAAAGGGGAAAATCTATATAGAAGCTTTTGAGAAAAAAGAACCAGTAGGAATCCTGGAATGTAGTATCCAGGCAGGGGTACTCCATATTAAGTCAATTATCGTAAAACAAACCAGAAGAAAACAAGGCATTGGAGAATTATTGATGAAAGAAGCAGAGAAGATTGCAAGGGAAAAGAAAGCACACAAATTATTTCTTCAAACTGGTAAAACCTGGTCTACCAACTCCTTTTATCAAAAATTAGGTTATATAAAAACGGGAGAATTACCAAATCATTTTGCACACAAAGATTATGTAGAATACAGTAAGTTTATAAAATAAAAAGTACTAATGGTATAAACGTGAATTATTTCTGACTTTCTATCCAACTAAGAAAATTTTCTCCTGTCCTTCCACCGGGTCTTAACCTATAGAGAAAATGTTTGTTTTCTTGCTTTTGTTCTATACCTGGTATTGTAGATACCGCAGATGTAAATCCTGCATTTTTTACTGCATCAAGCGCCTGCTGATCAAATGCGCCAAAAGGATAGGCAAAAGATACAACAGGTTTATGAATAATTTGCTCAAGAATTATTTTACTATGTAAAACTTCATCAGTGACAGTTTGTAAGGTTTGCCCTTTAAGCCATACATGATGAATAGTATGGGCTCCTATTTCAACTAATCTTTCATTGGCTATCTGTTGAAGTTGACTGACAAGCAGATGATTGTTATATCCCAAAAATCCTGCAATTACATACTGAGTAGCTTTGGCATGGTATTTCTTAAGAATTGGATATGCATCTGTATAAAAGTCGCGATATCCGTCATCAAATGTAAGAAGGACAGGTTTTCCAGGAAGTTTTGCATTACCATCAAGTACATCGACCAATTCTTTGTTTGTCATAAATGTATATCCTGCATTTATAAGCGTTTTTATTTCATCCTCAAGTATATAAGGAGTAGTATTAAGTGAGATACGAGTCTTGTCATTTGCATCTTGTACATACTCAACATAATGATACATAAGGATAGGCACATGAACAGAAGCGACAACTGAGGGAAACTTTTTTTCTGTCTGTACACCAAGTACTGATAGGGAAGGGAAAAGTGTTGCTTTTGATTTTTCTTCTTCAATTCGTTTTAAAACATCAGATGGGATTGTTACTTGCTGCATTTCAGCAACCTCACTTCCATCAGTTGACGAATCATAACTATTTGCGTGAGTTTTTGGGTATGCAAAGATGCTTATAAATAAAAGCATCGTCCCAATTACTGATACGAAGAAAAGTTGCCAGCGTTTAATTGAATATTTCTTCTTTCTTTTATGCTTTCTTGCTTTCATTTTTCCAAATATATCGATATCTCAGCCTATTATGCAAAATTATGGAAGTAAAAGCAATGGAGAAATACTATCTTTGTGTCTATTATTTCTTTTTCAGCAATCTTATCCCTATTCCGATTAAAACAAGAAAGGGAAGTGCTAATAAAGCGTCAAATAAGTAATTTTGATTTTGTGAAGAAATACTTGATTTTTTATAATCTGTAGAATTGGTGAGTCCGACAAATGCATCAGATATAAAACCATTTGTATCTTTTACCCGCAATACTACAATATTAGAATATTGATTTGTATAAGTATGAGTAACTATTGGTTTTGTACTAGTTTGTCCGTCTCCAAAATTCCATATGTAGTCAATTATTTTTCCATCTGCTGTTGATGATGATGCATCAAAAGTGATTGGTTTATTGTAATCGATATTGATTGGTTTATTGAGCGGGTCTATGACTTGTTGTTTATTGACTTTGATAACCGCTTGGGGAAGTGTATAATTTCCATTTTCAGGAAGAATATTCATGAGAAATGAATCAATAAATTGAGTCGGAGCTTGAGAAGTATCTGCTTCGTACACATTTATTGTAAGAACCAAAATATACGAACCGATTTTAGTATAGGTATGGGAATTTTCCAGATCATCTGCTTTGGTACCATCACCAAAATCCCATGAAAATTTTGTTTTTTTAAGAAAATCTTGAGGGATAACTGTTTGCAGTTGAGTTTCATCTACTTGAAAATGAATTGGATGATTGACTATATAGTTCTCTGGTGCAAAATCTTGAGGGATTAAAAAACTTGATGCTGTAATTCCAAATGCCTGAAGCGGATTACTAATCGCGTATTTGTCGTTAATTTTAAAGAAAGCAGGCAAGCCTGCACCATTGGCATATATCCTGTTTGGGAAAATAAAAATTAACATGAAAAACAATAATACACTTATCTTTTTCATAACTAATACTATATTGTATCAGATTACATTAAAAGCTGAAGAGATGAGAGGGGGAGACTTTTTAGTCTACGAATGTCAGTGCAACACCCTTTTTACCAGCTCTTCCGGTTCTTCCGATACGATGAATATAATCATCATATGACTCCGGTGCATCGTAATTTATCACATGAGTTACATTATCTATATCAAGTCCGCGTGATGCGACATCTGTTGCAAGAAGAATATGTACTTCATTCTGTTTAAACTTTTCAAGTGCTCTCTGACGTTGTCCCTGGCTTTTATTGCCATGAATGGCAACTGCTTTAAAACCCCGTTGAATAAGCGAGTTTGTTAATTTCTCAATGCCCCATTTGGTACGTCCAAATATAAGTACTTTCTTAAATTCATTAGTGACTAAAAGCTCATGCAACTTTTCAATTTTTTTACTATCACCATTTACTCTTATGATATTTTGATCAACATTTTCTGAAGTATCCTGTTGTTTTACAGAAACTGTTACCGGATTGTTGACAAAACTTTGCAAAATTCCTTTCACTTTATCTGAAACAGTTGCGGAGAAAAACAGAGATTGCCGCTCCTTTGGAAGTAATGATATAAAATAGGTAACATCATGAATAAATCCTATGTCTACCATTCTATCTACTTCATCAAGAACTACATTTCGAAAATGACTTAAATTAAGTTTCCGGCGTGTTATCAAATCTTTCAGTCTTCCAGGAGTACCGATAATAAAATGCGGATCGTGTCGAAGTCTCTCTTCTTGACGATGCATATTTGCTCCTCCAATACACAAAAGACTTTCCAAATCCATTCCTTTTGTAAATACCCGCAATTCATCAATAATTTGTATCGCCAGCTCACGAGTCGGTATAATAATAAGTACCCGTTCATTATTATTAAGAAATACTTTGTTGATAAGCGGGATAAGAAACGCGGCTGTTTTACCAGTGCCAGTATTGGCAATACCAATTACATCCTGTCCTTCAAGAATATGTGGAATTGTCTGTTCTTGTATTATGGTAGGAGTAGTATATCCTTTTTCAGCAATATTTCTTTTTAGCTTATCTGAAATTGCGAAGTCAGAAAATGCAACTTCTGCAATATGTACTTCTTTTGTTATATTTTTTGCTCTTTTTATAAACAGGTTTGCATCTAGCTTTTTTTTTATATGATGTGGTTTTGATAAAAAAGCATAGCCTTTACTACCACTTCGATTTCGAAAGGAGTGTGAACTACTTTGGTGGTTTTTAGGCATATATCTGCGTTGATTTCTATACATAACATTATTTTACATTATTACTCTTGTATTTCTGCTTAAATGAGGTTGTCTTAGAAGTGAGGTATAAGATACAAAATAAAAAATAATTGGTAGGGTATCTTTATCTTACCTTAAAACGGTATCAAATATAAGCAGAAGTACAAAAGTAGTAAAATGCTTGTTTACTCAAGCACTATCCGCGGTAAATTAAGGCTATTATAGCAAACTTTAATCCTATAGTCAATAGCCCCTTTTCTTCACATTATACATTATTCTGAAATTCAAAATGGAATAATTTTTTTTCTATGAATTCTCCTTTGACAAGTAATAAATCTTAAGCAAAAATTAAGATAATAGGTATAGGATGTTGTTGTTATGAACAATATGATTCCAATTCTTTATTTTCTTCACTTTTGGCAAACAAATGGAAAATTGGATAAATTCTATTCAGATTTTCGCAAGACATGTGAACGATTACAGAAGGATTATAACAATGCGTTAGATACAATTGTAGATAAGTTTATTTACCTTATTGACCACAATACATTTCACTAAAATAATTAAAACGCAGACTCCTTGTTGAGATTGGGTCGAAGAACATTAAAGGAAAGAAAAAAACATAAGAGAACTAATCCGCTTCCAACAAGAAAGGGCAATGGAATTGCAATGCTTGCAATTATTCCACCTAAAATCGGTCCAAATATCATTCCAACGCTTTGATAAGAAGCATTGAGTCCCATCACAGAGCCCTGAGATTTTGCGTCTGCTTCTTGAGATAAAATGGTAGGAATAAGTGTCTGCACAATATTATTAAATAGTGCAAGGATTATTGATGCGAAAACGAAAACCAGAAGCGAATGAGATAAAAACATGATGACAAATGAAAATGCAGTAAAAAGAATAGAAGTAGTAAATGCTTTTTTCATCCCTAAGAATCTTGAAAAACGCTGTACCAGAAAAGTCTGTGAAATAAGACCAATAACTCCAAACATAGTAAAAAGTAAGGCGTTTTGTGCCGGAGTAATCTTTAAAATATTGATAGTAAACGGCTGGAATCCATAAATAATAGCGCAAGAAAATGCGAGGAAAAAGATAAGCGATATTAAAAATGTAAAACCAACTTGTGGATCAAATAAAGTATGCCATAATTTCGCAAAATCAAAAAGTTTCCCATGTTTTACTTCTCCCATATGAGTATTGGTTTCAGGCAAATACAATGCAGTAAGTATTACTGCAATAACAGTAATAATTCCTGCGATGATAAATGGGAATGACTGTCCAAATCCAACCGTAAGTGCTGCCACTGCAGGTCCAAAGACAAATCCAAAACTAAATGCGGCTCCTATAATACCAAATGCTTTCGGCCTCTCTTCAGGTTTGGTTGAATCAGAAATGACTGCAAATGCAACCGGAATATTTCCTGCAGTTAATCCGTCAAGCGCCCGGGCGATAAAGAGAAAAAGTGCGTTGGGCGCAAATGCCATAGTAAAAAATGATAATGCAGTTCCTATAATTGAAATAAGAAGCATCGGACGTCTACCGTATTTATCAGATAGACGACCAATAATCGGTGTTGAGAGAAATTGGCAGATAGAAAACATGGCAAAAAGCAACCCGTTCTGAAAATCAGATAGGCCATATTTCTTGGAATATCCGTAGAGAATTGGAATAATAATCCCATATCCCAGCATATTTACCAAGGCAATTAGCGCAATAATAAAGAGACTTCTGTTACTTTTAAGCACGACTTTTTATTATAGCAGGAAATAGGAATCTATTGCTACTAGCTAGAAATCTTTTCTATCCAAGCTAAATGTATCAATGAGAAAAATTTTGTTGAAGGCTTTGTATCTCTTTTAAAAACCAGCTATCAAATTTCTGAGAATAATGAACAATTACTGATTGTTCACGGCAGACAAAACTTAGTTGCTGCATATCATCTTGAGTTACCTCAAGGGAATTTGAAACATATGGATACATAATTCCATTTCTATCTGTCACATGCTCCATACCAAGACTATGTCCAAATTCATGTGCTAATGTATGAAGAAACTCTTGCTGATTGGTGGCAAAATAGATAGTAATAGTATTGTCTTTGCCGTTATAAAGTCCTTCTTCCGGTTTTTGTGCAAGAGCTGTATTAAACTGGTTAATGTCCTGATTTAGCACAGAAACATTTGCATTGTAATCATTGGTGGAAAGTTTAAGTTCTTTTGCTCTGGCATTAAGAGCATCTGCTTCTGATTTGAGTTCGTTCTGTTCTTTTATCAACTCAGAATAAATTTCAGGTGGTGCTCCGCCTTCTGAATTATATTTCTCTACTGTTGCTTTAAAACTTGTAATTTTTTGATTGAATGCTGATACTTGTACTTTATAGTCATCAACTTGCTGCTGTAATGTGGTATTGTTTTGTTGAAGTTTGGAATTGAGTTGATTAATTTGAGTATTTAATGCTTGACGATTGTCATACACAAAATTCACTGTTAAATCAGCAGTAGAAGAATAAGCAAACAATTCTTTTCTCTCAGCATTGCTCCATATATCTGTTGCTTCTCTGATATCGCTTCGCACCTCATCCTTGCTCAAATTAAATCTTGAGTCTATTGTGCCAATTTTATATGGTAAAGGAGTATCGCACTCGCTGTAAGACAAAAGCTGTATTGCTTTCTGCCGATATGCAGGCAGCGCGTAAATCATGAGCGAAACTATACCTATACCGAAAACAAATATGAGTAAGGCTTTCATGTGCTTATTCTATGGATATTGTAGAAAAATGGGATAAAAATCACAAGTACAACTACAATTTTGGTATAATTCGTTAGAATGAATAAACTAGTAGAACTTGAAAAAAGAATAAAAAGAATTGAAGAAAGAAATGCATTTGTAGAAATGAATAAATCCTGGGAAACAAGCTGGACAAGAAAAATACTACTTATTATTTTTACCTATTTGGCAATTTCTTTATATCTAGAATTTATTGTCCATATTAATCCCTGGATTAATGCGGTTGTTCCGGCAATTGGATTTTTGTTTTCTACTCTTACATTACCATATTTTAAAAAATTGTGGGCAAAATTTATCTATAAGAAATAAATTATTACTTGTTCTGTTAATGCAGTTTCTTTTTTAGTATTTTTAAGTCTCCATTTATAAAAATAGGATTTAAACCATATATTTCTTCTTTTATCCCCAAGTCTTCTGAAATATTATTGTAAATAAAAATCGGTTTTTTATAATGAAACGCCAAGACCATTTCCATAAGTACATTTCCTCCGATATAGCCTTTTATGTTATTCTTCTCAAAATTTGTAACCAAAATTGCATCTGATTGCATAACTTTTTTGAAATGTTCTTTCATCAACAGTGTTTTTTTCTTGTAATCTTTTTTATTTTTATACCAGGTTTTATATGACGCAACATCAAAATTGTTTGTTCTTTTCATTATATTTGCAGTCCTGGGAATTTTTACTTTGTAGCCTATTGTTTTTAACTGTTTTTCAACTTCAAGTACATTTCTATAATGAGCCGCACTTGAACAAATGGTGATAATTTTATTCTTCACAATATCTGAAGTATAGCAAAATATATGAAAATGTATAGGTTAAAGAATCGTTAAATACCGTAGAATACGTGTCTTTTGGGTTCTATATCACCAACTTTTACATCAAAAGGTAACTTATATAATTCTTTATCAAGACCATAATTTAAACGGTTTAGAATAGAAGTTGGATAATCCAAAGAAAGATAATCATCAAGAGACCGGTAATACGCTCCGACAAAAGAAAACCCGTCTTCAATATTGCGATATGTCTTCATTACTGCATCATCAATCGTTTTCCCTGCACCTGTCATAACTGCAAGATTCCAATCAGAGCCAACAGAAACTAATTTTCCTCTTGAGTTTTTTTTCACATCCCAAAGCCATAAATCTTTTTCTGTCTCTGGTTTGAAATCAATCCGCATATCGGGTGCATATTGTTCATTTTCATCACGATTGAGGTTAAAAATTCTCACAGATGTTCCAACTGTTCCCAATGTAAAAGGAGAATTTTTGTGAACTACCCGTTCAAAAAAATCATTGACAGATGGACATTGCGCAAGTTCCGTAAAGAATGCGTTATACCCTGGTCTATTGGAACAAAATTCGCCAAAATACATTTTTCCATCCTTTTTATTGATAAGCAAAGATGCATCCCAAATAAAAAGTCCTTTGTGTTTTCTCGCCATTTCATCAACAATTGGAGGGAATGCGATTTTGTTAATCTTGTCTTCCTTGTCTGTTGGGAAAACAAGATCTTCTGCGCAACCTGTTTGTACTGAAATATTGCCGCTCCCAAAAGACTTGTTCTCTATATCAATTGTTGTAGCCAAAGGGACACCGTCATAATACATTTTCTCAGGTGTTAACTCAATAATAGATGGAATATATTGCTCAAGTATAAATCCTACCTTTTCGTATTTCGTTCTGAACGTTTTAAGCATTTCAATAATCTGAAAATTGGCAAGTTTTGAGTCGTCAATATCAGGTACATATGTTTTAATACCTGTACCTTTTGCTTTTAAAACCCAGATATCATTGGATTTCCGAAGAAATTTTATTGCTTCTTTTACGCTCGTAAATTCATGCACATTGGGAACATGAAGTTTTGGATAGTTTTTCTTTACAAATTCTTTGGCAGCGTCTCTATCAATTTCAAATTCAAAATCTTGTCGAGTTGGGAAATTCCCTTCAAAACCGAGTGTCCGTATTTTATCAGCCCACCTATATAAATTATTTTCTTCAAAAAATACAAAGTAGTCATAAGGATTTTTTATTTTTCTCATCATATCGATAACTTTTCCTGCAGGTTGTATATCAAGAATCCCTTGATATAATAGCAAACGGCGCTCACGAATTGTTTTATTTTCATGCGCTTTGGTTATCTCATTTTCTGGGACATATTCTTTAATATCCTGAATCTGTCCTACAATTACTTCATTTCCTTCTTGATGTAATTTATAGGCAATAGGAAAAGCAAGACCGGTGAAGGTGATAAAAATATATTTCATATACAATTACTAATATGCAGAATACTACTATTCAATACTACAGAGGCGATAGACGAGTAAGACCACTGCAAGAAAAATGTAATAGAAGAATTATCTAATTGATAAGTAGGTTTGCATTTTAGTTTTAAAATCTTCAAAGATAGTATACATTTCAGCTTGTATTCCAAAGGCTACTGCTGCTTCAACATTTTCTAATCTATCATCCCAAAAAAGTACTTCGTTCTTATTGGTAACAACCAAATCGACTATTATTTTTTCATAGAATTCTTTATATGGTTTTCTGTATCCTAAGAGTCCTGATGCGTACACTTTATCAAAGTAATCTTTAAACCCCATATCATTTAACATATAAGAAAAACGAATTTCGTTTTGATTGGTTGCGAGACAGCAAGTCACTCCGTTTTTTCTAAGTTTTTGTATATAAGCTATCAAGTGTTTATCAATATTATGTTCACTTTTGTGCCAATAATCCAAAAAATCATCAAGAGATTTCTTCCAACCCCATTCATTTAAATATGGAATAAGTTCAGTCCTTAAGTCTTTTTTACCAACAATACAATCCATAAATACGCCATCAAAAAATTCTTTTGTTGTCTTACGTCTTATCCTGAAATCTTTCTCCAAGTAATAGGTAAAATATTTACCTCTAATAAGTACACCATCTGCATCGAAAATGATTATTTTTATCACAAGATAATTATATCAGGCAAAAATATGAAAAGAAAATGTTAAGGAGTGATTGGACTGGTGGACATATTCCAAATTTGTATTTCTGTCATATCTGTTGGGGATTTACATGTTTGTACTTGTTGCATTATATTTCCATTTTCATTTTTAAAAGAAACTGTATCTGTTGGCGATATTTTGTAGGTAAAGACTACACCAGTAGTGTTTATCCCAACACTTTGACATTGGGGACCATTGGGATAGTGAACCTGAGAATAGAGAGTTTGACCTGGAGAAAGGATAAAGTTTTGTGATTGCGTTTGCCCTGTATGAGTAATAGTGATATTCTTAACGGTATTTGTATCATAAGCAACATTGATAAATTCTTCTCCCAAAATCTGGCATGTCTGTTGTGAAAGATTTTTGAGAGTAAATGTACCATACACATTGCCGGCTCCATGACTTAAAGTAAGAGATGCATCAAGATTTTGAGGAGTACAATACGACATTGTATTTGTTGGACTAACGGTATAATTTAAAATAGGGGATACTTGCATTCTGGATGGCAAGCGTATTTTGGTTGATTCTTTGAAATGAACATACGCAAGAATTCCAAGAAAAATAATAAGCACTATACTTGCCAACAAAATACCACGTTTCTTCATATATCTATTGAAATACCATGGGCTAACGCCCATGGATTACTGGAGTTCAAGCTTCGCTTG
>CAZSWA010000028.1:0-16491 GCA_964610465.1 uncultured Gammaproteobacteria bacterium
ATGAATACTTGCTACTCACGTTACACCTTGTGCCAACTCCTTAAGAATACCCGAAATAGGCATATATGAAGCTGAGAAATGTTTTGTTACTTCATAAAGCACTATACCTAAAGATACCATTACATTGAGCGACTTATTTATTCCCCACATAGGAAGCTCAACTACTGCATCAGACACCATGAGTGCATCCTTTGTGACCCCGGTTGTTTCATGGCCAACTATTAAGGCAAGCGGAAATGTATAGTCTATACTATCATAAGAAACACTTTTTTCATCTTGTTCAATAGCATAGATTTTAATATTAGGAACCGCACCACGTAAGTATTCAATAGCCGATTGTGCATCTTTAAAGTGTTCCCAAGGAACCCATTCTGTTGTATTGATAGATGCTTTTTTAATTCGAGTATGGGGTGGAGTTTCGCTTTCTCCGCAAAGAAAAACTTTCTCAGCTGCTACTGCATCAGCAATACGGAAAATGGCACCAATATTGTAGGTATCTATCACATTATCTACTATAATATAGATAGGATTTCTTTTCAGGAAAGTCTTCTGCTTATCTTCAGGCTTAGTAGTTCTCAATTCTTTCGCGTTTAGTTTTATCATACATATATTATACTATAAGGTATAGTAAATTAAAATGTTTCTTTAAACACGTATAACACATATGATATTATTGGACATATGACTGCAACATCGCATGCGATTATTGGAACTCTTATCGCTGCAAAAATTGGAAATCCAGCTATTGCAATCCCGCTTGCCCTTTGCTCCCATGTCTTAGCAGACTTATTCCCGCATTGGGATTTTGGAACCCATCGAAAAACAAAGAGTTACAAAAGGTATTTTCTGGAAGCATTTCTTGATGTGATGATAAGTTTCATTGCCTCATACTTGCTTATATTTTTTGTTTTCCCGACGACCAATTTACTCTATGCGTTTATCATGATTATTGCTGCGCAATTTCTTGATTGGGCTACTTCATTTTATATATTTTTCCACATCACCTTTCCCCCATTTAATTGGATTTATAAATTTTCAAGACATACTAATGTTACGCTTGATAAACCTTGGGGAATAATTAATCAGATTATTGCAGTCGTGACATTAATCATCATCGCAAAAATAATTTAGTTAGGTGTTGAGCTATTCGTATTCTTTTTGATATCTTCCAGTTTCCACGCTGCGAAGTCACACTTGGGATAATTTGAGCAGCCGTAGAACTTGCGTCCTTTTTTGGTTTTTCTGATAATTACTTTTCCACCGTCTTTGGGACATAGAATATTGGTTTCTTCAACAAATGGTTTAGTAAATTTACACTCAGGAAATTTACTGCATGCTAAAAATTTCCCAAATTTTCCATATCTAACAATAAGATTTGCGCCGCACTCAGGGCATTTCTCATCAGTTGTTTCTGTTTCTATCTTGACCCTGGCAGTATCTTTCACACCTTTCAGTTGTTGTTCAAATGGCTCATAAAAATCTTTCATCATATTGACCCACTCTTTTTGTCCATGAGCAATGTTATCAAGTTCATCTTCCATCATAGAAGTAAATGGAATATCATCAATATTTGAGAAGTTTGTAACAAGGAAATCATTTACCGCCATACCAACAGGAGTTCCTTCAAAGCGCCTATTTATCCGTTCTACATAATGTCTGTCAGTAAGTGTTGAAATAATGGATGCATAGGTCGAAGGCCTGCCAATGCCTTTCTCCTCAAGGGCTGCAATAAGAGAGGCATCATTGTAACGTGGAGGCGGAGGTGTCTCATGCACTTCAGAACCGACACTTTCTGTTGCAAGAGATTCTCCTGTGATAAATTTGGGTAGCTTTGTATCTTGTAAAGCTTGTATATTTACTTTCAGAAATCCATCAAACAACAAAACAGAACCGTTTGCTTTAAATGTATAGGTATTTTTGTTGTTCTCTCCCTTTGAACGGACAGTAACACTAGTTGATTCCAGAAGCGCATCTGCCATTTGTGATGCAATTGCTCTTCTCCAGATTAACTCATAAAGCTTTGCAAAATCTCCACCGAATTCTTTTTTAATGGTATTTGCCTGTGTCTCTCCATTGGCAGTAAATTTGGTTGGACGTATACCTTCATGAGCTTCCTGAGCAAGTTTTTGTTTGGCGCTATAAATTCGCGGACTTTCAGGAAGATACTTGTTGCCATATTCTTTTTCAATAAATTTTCTCATCTGATTAATTGCGATATGAGACAGTGTAACCGAATCAGTTCTATGGTATGTAATGTACCCTTCCTCATATAATTTTTGCGCAAGAGTCATGGTGCGCTTTCCAGCAAAACCAAACCTACGGGACGCCTCTTGTTGTAAAGTAGATGTAGTAAATGGCGCATAAGGACTTCTTTTGACTTGGCGCTCACTTACATCTGCGACTGCGAATTCCTGTGATTTAATTTCTGTAACAATGTTTTCTGACTTCTGGGTATCAATAATATTTGTTTTGGTAATTTTATATTGTCCATCATAAAGGGTAAAAATTTCTTGTGTTTCAATTTTTTCATTATTAATCTCAATAAGTTCAAATTCTACTTGTGTTTTCTCATTTTGTTTTTTAAATATCGCATGGATTGTCCAGTAATTCTTTTTCTCAAATTTTTCAATTTCACGTTCACGCTCAACAATCAGACGAAGAGCAACGCTTTGCACTCTTCCTGCTGATAATCCTCTTCTCACTTTTCTCCAAAGCAAAGGTGATAGTTGATATCCAACTAATCTATCAAGCACACGTCTTGCAGTTTGAGCTTCAACTAAATGCATATTCACATCACGAGGCTCTTTGAGTGCCTCCTGTATAGCACTTTCTGTTATCTCATGAAAGACAATCCTTTTGAATTTATTGTCGGATGCATTCTTCTTCCCATCGTGTAGTAGTAATTCTTTTATATTGGCTGCAATTGCTTCACCTTCCCTATCAGGATCAGTCGCAAGAATTACCGTATCTGCAGATTTTGCGAGAGATTTCAGCTCATCAATTATTTTTTTCTTATCTTCCACTACCTGATATTGAGGAGTGAAATTATGCTCAATATCGATACTGAGTTTGCTTTTTGGCAAATCCATAACATGTCCCATTGAAAATTTAATAGTATAATCACTTCCCAAAAATTTACTTATGGTTTTTGCTTTTGTTGGTGACTCTACAATTACTAGGTTTTTCATATTTTTCCTTCCTGAATTTAAATTCTAGTCTAAATTATACAGGGGCTGTCAAGAAGCAAAATATTTTTGAAGCTATTTATTGTGGACACCAACCACCAACTGGCGGCATTAGAGTACAAGGTTTGCTGGTATCTTGGCATTGAGCAGGACGAGGGGTACAACTTACTACAGGCATCATAGAAGTTGGAGGACACCATCCCTCTGCAGGCTCTGCAATAAGACAGCGTGGAACACTATTAAGACATGCTGGACGTGGAATACAAGTAAGGGTAGGGCTTAAAGGCAAAGATGGAGATGCTGATGCATTTCCTGTATATATTTCTCCTGTGGTAATCCGGGGAGTTGGTGAGATAGTAATTACTTGATGAGAAGACTGAACATCAGAAGAAGTATTTTTATTTAGGGAAAGAAAAATTCCGCTTCCTATAACTGTAAGGACAAGAATGATAACTCCAATGAGAAGTAAATTATTTCTTGCATAAGGATTTAAAGAAGAATTCTCAAAGGGAGTATCTGTATTTCCAGAAGACATATCCATACTATTAGTAAATCGAAAAGTATAAGTCCTGTCAACTCTACTCAAGAGAGTCTGGTACAAAACTGGATGTAGGTTGAGTTGACAAGAAAAAACGCAGGCGTCATGCTGAAAGTGTGGAGGTTTCAACCTCTCCTGTAAGGAGGTGACAACTGCCTATGGATATTACACCACAAATGCCAAAGAAGGTAAAGTATCTTCTTCATTTTTCTTTTCCACTCGTTTCCAAGCTCTGTACGAAAACATATGCTGAGAAGTTTATTGAGGAAGACCAGCAATTGATAAAGAGAGATTATTCATGTGGCTTTTGATTAAGAAAGTAACTAATTGGAACTATCGGACAATAGCATCAATGGCAGGAGTATCTACAACAAAAGAACATCCATTGAACGAGTGTTTTAAGTCTTAAAAAGAACCTACATTTAGGAAAAGAAGAAACTAGAGGTATCTTAAACTTTGCAAAAAACTGTTACTTGACCTTAATTTGTTACATCCTTAAGCTCTTTTACATTGTTAAGACTGGCTAATACGAGTTTTGTACCAGACTCTCAAGAAGCAATTGAAAATATACCAAGTTCCAAACTTTTAATTAATCCTTTCATCTCCACAAGCGAAAGTAAGGCACCGATTTTTGATGAATCTATACCAGTCTTGCGGACAATTTCATCAAAATGTAAAGATTCGTTTTCCAATAAATCTAATACTTGTTGTTCTTCCGGAGAATCTCCCCGTAGTTTTTTTATTTTTCTCTCAACTGGCGGAATTGCGAACGACTCTAATATCTCTTTTATATCAGTAACAAGGATAGCACCTTTGGCAATGAGGCGATATGATCCTTTGGAAAGGTGGAATGTAATTGGTCCTGGTACTGCAAATACTTTGCGGTTATTTGCAAATCCATCCTCTGCGGTAATAAGTGCACCACTATCTTCTGCTCCTTCCGTTACCACAATACCAAGTGACAAACCTGCAATAATCCGGTTTCTTGAAGGAAATGAGCTTTAGTAGGCAAACTTGACAGCGGATATTCAGAAATAATCACACCATTACCTCTAAGAATTGCATCGTAGAGTCGCTGATTAGTAATAGGAATACAGCAATCAACTCCACATCCAAGAACTGCAATTGTTTTGCCGCTATTTTCAAGAGTAGTCTGATGAGCCACACTATCTACTCCTATTACAAGACTTGAAGCGATGACACAACCTGTTTGAACTAAAGAATCAGTAATTTGTTTTGTTACTTCTATTCCATAGGACGTAATCTTTCGTGTACCAACAACTGCGATAGTTTTTTTTATTTTCTTTTGCGTTAAATGCAAAATTCTCTTTTACATAGAGTACAAAAGGTGGATTTTTTATTTTTTTTTAATAATTCAGGATACTCTTTATCAAAAAGTGTGAAGAATGCTACTTGTTTATCCTCCATTTTTTTCATGTATTCCTGAAAAAGAAATGTATTTCTAAAATCATCAAATTTTTGCGTTAATGTTTCTCCTATTCCTGCTGCTTTTAAATCTGTAGTTTTTGCGTTCCATACATCTTTTGCAGAGCCAAAGTGGTTAAGAAGCATATTAAATCTTGCCGGGCCAATACCTGGAAAAACAGAAAATCCAAGCCAGTAAAGACGCTCGTCCATATATATAAGGTACGTACTTTTTTTGAGTAAAGCACTTGCTGATAATAGATATTATCTCTACAATGAACTATATGACTTCCAAAAAGAAAACCATGATACCAAATTTTTTGAGGGAGAAAAAAATCGTCTTAGTTTTTGTTATTTTACTTCTCGTAAGCATTGGGTATCTCCTCATTGCAAAGCAATATTTTTTTATACAAAACAGCACTCTTTCTCCCACACCATCTGTTTCCCCAACAGTATCTGATTCTGAAAAACAACAGATAGATACCTGGATTAAGAATAATAATTTAAATCAGTATGGCGACTCAAAAGATACGATGTATACTGGCGGAACTCCCCTTTTTAATGAAACAACCGGTCAAACTATTGACAGATACGATTATATTGTAGAGAAACATCAGGACAAACCTTGGATTAAGTAAATTTTTTATTCTCTTCTTGACAGCAATAAAAAAAGCTTTTATACTCAACCAAATGAATCATTTCATGGCTTTTCATAGCATTGCAATTACACTTTCTCCAAATTAAGGAAGGACGGATGCTATGAAAAAAATAAATCCTTCCCTCCCAAAAGAGGGATTTTTTGTAGAGTACAGAAACATATGAGTCGAGAAAAATATAGACCAATAAATCAAGGGAATTTTACAAATGAAGAGATAGAAAGAATAACAGCATTGAAAAATCGCATGAATACCTCAATGGCAAACGCTCTTATGTTTGATCTTTCCATAAATCGTCTTGAATTCGCTAAGTCACTTGTAGAGCAAGGAAAACTTACTGAAACTGTTTCTGAAGAAGAAAGGTTACAAGATAAACAAGAGGAGACAATCAGAGCGCAAGAAAAGCAGGTTGAACAACAAAGAAAAGAAGCTCAAGAAGTAAAACAGCAAGGGAAATCATTGTATAGTCAATTAACAGATATAGTAACTAATTCAATGGTTTCAAAATCTAATCTTCAATTAGGACTACAATTTTTAACAGATATACCAACTCAAGATTTTCCATGCAATATTACTTACGCAAAAGAAAAAGGTGTCGTAGTGGTAAAACATAGTTCTCCAACAGTATATGCTCATGGAATGCAACCTGATATATCAACAAATAAAGTACCTCTCCATTATCAAGTGAAGAAAAGTGGTGAAATAACTGAATATCTGAAAACCGAAACTGGAAATGATTTAGAAGAACAAAGAATAACGCTTACAACCCTTAAAGGTATTCAACCTATTAAAGAAGATATTATGGAAATTGCAAAAAAGACTGAACCTGATAGAGAGAATACTCTTTATGAATTACGATATGAAGCAGTAACTCAACCCTTAGCTACAAAAAATCAAAATATTGCATAACTTCCATTAATGTCCTATTTTCCAAAATATGCATCTAGAATTTTTTTGGCAATTGGTCCTGCAACGTTTGACCCCTCTCCGCTTTCTTCAGAAAGTACGGTAATCACTATTTCAGGATTGTATGCTGGTGCAAAAAGTGTAATCCAAGCATGAGGCAACGTGGTATCTCCTCCATGTTGTGCAGTACCAGTTTTGCAGGCAATAGCAACTTTTCTCATATCAGCAGAGCCGGAACTCAAAGGAATTTGCATAAAATTTTTCCCATCAATTCTTAATTCAGCGTTTTTCACTTTATATTCAAATAATGGCCACGCAACTCCTCCAGTACTGCATGCTTGTATCATTCCTGTTCTAATAAGTGAAATGTTGTTGTCACTTAAAATATTTTGATTTTTTACTTTTGCATTTTGACTTTTTAGCAAATATGGTGCATATAATAAGCCGTTATTGGCAATTACCTGTGTCCATGCATTGACCTGAAGTGGAGTTGTCAAAAGATATCCCTGGCCTATACCATAATGATAGGTATCTCCCAAATACCAATCCTCACCTATCTTTTGTTTTTTCCATTCTTTGGTTGGTAAGACACCTGCTGCTTCGCCTCCCAAATCAATGCCTAATTTTTGTCCAAGTCCAAATTTAGTCGCCATAGCTGAAATTTTGTCAACACCGACAAGCTCTGCCAATTTATAAAAGAAAATATCATTTGAACGCGCAATAGCTTTTACAATATTTACCATCCCCTCTTTTTTACCATATTGCGTATAGTACCAATTGGCAAAAGAAAATGAACCAACATTCAAAATTCCTGTATCTTCTATTTGATAACTCGCATCAATAAGTTTATCTTGAAGCCCAGCTGCTGCTGTAATAAGCTTAAAGGTTGAACCAGGAGGATAGGTACCAGCAATTACTCGATTAAGAAGTGGTTGATTCGTAGCATCTGAAAGAATTGCGTCAATATTTTTGTAAGCACTATCTGATGCCACATGATAAGTTGCATCAAGGGTAAAAAGATTTGGGTCAAAGGATGGTTTTGAAACCATTGCGAGTATTTCTCCATCCGGTTTTGAAACAATCACTGCACCTTTTTTAATATTTTCTGAAGCAGTATACGCAGCTTGCTGCAATTTCGCATCAATAGTTAATATAATATCTTCTCCCGGTATTGGATCAGTTTGTCCAAGAGAACGAACGAGTCTTCCCATTGCGTCCACTTCAATAAGCTGCTTCCCGTCCGTTCCTCGAAGTAACTGTTCATATTCTTTCTCGATTCCTGTCTTCCCTATTAAATCATTTCCTAAATAATTGGAGTATTGCGGGAGTGACAACTCATCTTTGGAAATTTGTCCGATGTATCCTAATACATGGGCAAGCGCATCTTTGTAGGGATACTGACGTAATGAATCAATTTCCAGATTTTGTTGTCCTTTGGCAAGAAGTGAGAGTGCCTCATCTTTACTTAAAAGCACTGTTTTCGTACCAGTACTACTTGATGAGTCTTTGATAACTTCTCGAAATCCCGGGATATTGTAAACAAGTGGAGTTCCATTTCTGTCAAAGATAATTCCTCTTGGCGCATGAATGATAAACGTCCGTATACGATTGGAGTCAGCAAGTTTTTTAAAATATACTCCCTGAAAAATTTGAAGTGTAGTAAGTTTATACAAAAGAATACCTACTAAAAACAAAAGTAATAATGGCATTAAAAGTCCGCGTTGACGAAAACCAGAATCGCCAAAATTATAATTTCTTCTTTTTATCTTTTCAGTTTTTATACTTTCTCCAAAGGCAGCACCGATTTTCATGATTATTATTTATATTGTTCAAAATGTATTCGCTCGTTTGTTATAGCCATAGATTTAAAAAAGAAATAAAGAATACCGGCAAAAAGAGAACTAAAAAATGACTGAACAAGTATATTAGGATATCTAAAAACCAAAAGATAAGCAAGTGAACCTAAAAATGAAGACCAGAAGACAAAAGGCAATGAGTTAATTTCATATTTTCTTTGATATAAAAGTATTAAAAAAAGAAATAAGATATAAAATAACCCTGATTGTCCAACAGGTTTTAGTGTCACAACATCTAAAAGAAACCCAAAGAATAATGCAATTGCAAAAACGATTGAATTTCTCGTCAGAATGGTAAAAATCAGTAAAAAGATAAGGGTAAAAGGAATTGTAGTAAGACTGCTCTCACATAAAAAAGAGAGTACAAATAATCCGATATATAAATATCTCATAAATTTCCGATCATTACAAACACATATGACATTCGTGAAATATCTAGTAAACTTTTTACGCTTGCTGCCTGAAACAATGCACTTGTCTGTCTATTCACAGAAGTAATCTTACCAATCACCAGATTTGGAGGATAACCTCCACTATTGATATCAGTGTCGCCTTTTGTGGCTACCAAATCCTGATTTTCTAAATTATCTGAAAGAACTACATTTTCAAGAAGCATTCCATCTGCTCCTTGTCCTTGGATAATACCTACTGCGTTTGTCTTTAATGTAGTAGCAGTCAGTGTCACGCCTTTATAACTTGGTAACTGCACAAGAGAATGATGTTGCTCTATCGTTACGATTTTACCAACAAGATTATTTTTGTAGATAACAGTCTCTCCATTTTTTATCCCCTCGCTTGAACCTTTATCAATAATAATTTCATCAGGAAGAGAAACTCCTGGAACAAGTCCACGTTCTCCAACAATTTGTGCCGGCAAAAGTTTTTGAGAATCAATACTTGATGTGGCAAATTGATCATGCAGTGCTTGATTTTCCTTTTGTAAATCTTTTTCGTGTACTATAGTTGATAAAGAGTCAAGTAACTTTTCTTTCTGTGTATCTTTTTGCGATGCAAGATGGAAAGACAGATAAGTAATTTTTTGAAAGGGTAACGTGACAAGTTCAAATATTCCTCGTATCCCTTGCTCTACTGGATTTGGAGTTTGAAAGAAAAAATAGATAACAAATGCTGCAATAAGAAAAATGAGAAAAACAGGGACAAGTATACTTCTCTTTTGCATAAACCATATTGTAGTAGCTTTTGGCCTTCCATACAACCCCACAGCAAAACTCTATAAGTAAGTCTATGCTAGACTACTTCAAATGGCAGAGCATAGAAGGCAATTATCAGTAATTGGACTTGTGCATTTGCATATTATTTTTTTAGTTAGCATTATTTTTCTTATTATTTTAATAGCAGGATATATATTTTGCTATGACATATTTTATCTTGAAGATCATTGTCAAAAAGTAGCTGAACAGGAATTAGGTGGACAGAAAGGATGGATAAACAAACAAGTAGATTCTCCTTATTGGGGAGGACAGAAAATTTTTATTGGGTTTGAGAAGCAGCTCGAATGTGAACATAATGCCAAACCATTTTTCTTCTTTTAAAAAGCAAATTAAATCCTTGTATGAAAACTTCTTATTTGAGGCCACCGATTACTTTGACGCGGGAGAGCAGTGAATCATCTTCAAGTACCAATCCTGTTCCCCGTACTACTGAAGTAAGTGGATCTTCTGAAACGATAACCGGCATATGGGTTTTATCAACTATCAATTGATCAAGGCCGGCAAGTTTTGCGCCACCACCTGTGAGTAAAATCCCATGTTCTAAAATATCTGAAAGAAGTTCTGGAGGTGATTCTTCAAGCACATCTGCAATTGCCTGAATGATTTGAGAAAGAATTGGCGACAAGGCTTCTCTGACTTCAGATTCTGTGACACGGATACTGTGAGGTAATCCGGTTTCAATATCGCGTCCTCTGACAATAGCCATTTTTTCTCCCCGTTCTGTTTGAATATCTACAGTTTCTTCCTGCTCTGAGTTTTGTTTTTTATTCTCAATTTTCTGTTTTTCGCTTTGTGCTCCATCGGTCTGTCCTCGGGATAAAGGTTTCCGTTTTGCGTTTTTTTCATATGCGCTTCCTATTTTTATTTTGATATCTTCTGCAGTACTTTCACCAAGAAGCAACCCATGTCGAAGGCGCATATAGTGTAAAATTGCCATATTCATATCGTCTCCAGCAAGTTTGATGGAACGTCCAACCACAATACCGCCAAGTGAAATAATAGCAATTTCTGTTGTCCCTCCTCCTATATCAACAACCATCACGCCTTTTGATTGAAAAATAGAAATCTTCTCTCCGATTGCAGCAGACATTGGTTCCTCTATAAGATATGCTTCCCGTGCGCCTGATGAAAGCGCTGCTTCCCACACCGCACGTCTCTCAACTTCTGTAACTGATGATGGAATACCAATTACTACTTTTGGTCTTGCTAAAATTTTGGGCAACACTCCACCTAATTCATGCACTTGTTTTATGTAGTGAGATATCATTGCCTCTGTAGCATCAAAATCTGCAATGACTCCTCCTTTGAGAGGCCGTATTGTGAGGATCGATGGAGGTGTTTTGCCAAGCATTTTTTTAGCTTCTGAACCAATCGCAATCACTTGTTTGGTTTTTTTATGCATGGCGACTACTGATGGCTCCCGAATAACTATCCCTTTTCCTTTTACAAATACAAGCGTATTTGCAGTTCCTAAATCAATCCCAATGTCATGTGAAAAAAGACTGAAGAATTTATTTATCATGAATTATATGCAAAGCTTACTAATGAGACGCTAACGCTACCAACATTCTAACACCTTGCCCATGCTTTGCCAATATGATAGGATTGAAAAGTAATTTGAAATTTTCGATTTGAAATGAACTCTCATTGCAGGAGTTTCTACGTAGATATTGAATGAATCAAAATTGAGATTTCATTGAAAATTAAAAACTGCAAATTCCATGAAACTTGTCAATTATTGTAATAAAGTCATTGAATATTCATTTTATGCCCTCTTCTTTTTAGTACCGCTTTTCTTTGTGTCAAACACCTCCGAACTTTTTGAATTTAATAAAATGTGGGTTACGTTTGCGCTCACTATCATTATTACCTGTGCCTGGTTTTGTAAAATGATTGTGGAAAGAAAATTTACTATTCAAAGGACTCCCCTTGATATACCTTTGATGTTATTTCTGATATCTCAGGCAGTTGCTACTATTTTTTCAATTGATCCTCATATTTCTTTCTGGGGGTATTATTCACGCTTTAATGGTGGTTTTTTATCAACACTTTCTTATATCATTCTTTATTATGCACTTGCCAGTAATTTTTCAGTTATTGAAAAACGCTATATAAATAGTCACCAAGACAACTCCTCCTCATTTCTAAAACGAAGTATTTTCTTCATGATCGCAGCATTACTTTTCCCTCTTACTGTGTTTCTTCTGGTAACAATGGTTGGACAAAGCATGCTTCAGGTAATTGTGTTCTTAATAAGTCTTCTTATCTCACTCTTTTTATTTGTATTCTCCTTGCCAAAAGGATTTCTTAAACGATTGCTTGGAATTAATCTTATTACTGGGGCACTTGTTGCGTTGTGGGGATTCCCTTCACATTTTGGATACGACCCCACTTGTCTTATTTTCAGGGGCACATTTGACACATCCTGTTGGACTGATGCATTTAAACCAACGATTCGTATATTTTCAACTCTTGGGCAACCGGCATGGCTTGCTGCCTATATTGCAGTGCTTCTTCCTCTTGCCATAGTCTTAGCAATTAAAATCTCAAGAAACCTTAAGGACTACTCGCACGAAACCACACTCAATCTTTTCAAAGATAAGTATTTTCTTGTATTTTATTTTCTCTCTATCGTATTTTATCTTAACTTAACATTTACCAATACCAGAGCCGGGTTCGTTGCGTTCTGGATTGCTGTTGCGATTTTTTGGGCTGTTGTATTTATCAAAAAGGCTTTACACACACAAGTTTTTCTCCGTTATCTTCTCCTTTTTACTCTCACATTTCTTCTTTGCAATTTCTTTTTTGAAGGACCGCTTGGTTCATTCAATAAATTTACCCTTCCAGAACTAGTAAATAGATTTTCTGCAAAACCGGCCGTTCAAAAATCGCAATCCCCAGTAACATCTATAGCAAACGATTCAAGTATCACTGATTCTGGGAACATTCGGGTGCTCGTATGGAAAGGAGCAATCGATATATGGAAACACTATCCACTTTTTGGTACAGGAGTTGAGACATTTGCTTTTGCTTACTATCAATTCAGACCTGCCGCACACAATATGACCTCTGAATGGGATTATCTTTACAACAAAGCACATAATGAATATTTGAATTATCTGGCTACAACTGGAATCTTTGGTTTAGTAAGTTATCTGGCCATAATTGCTATCTTTCTCTTTTTGACTGCAAAATATCTTTATACCTACATCAATCTTAGCTCTCATGCACAAGGCGCATCATCAGAAGACAAAAATACTTTTTATCTGGTCTTGGCTCTTCTTGTTGGGTTTATCAGTATCCTTATTTCCAACTTTTTTGGATTCTCTGTCGTAATAATGAATCTCTATCTTTTTCTTATCCCAATCATAGTGCTGTATATTGCAGGCTTTATAAATCCAGCAAAAGTATTTGTTTTCCCTAAACTACGTATTGCGAACTCTTCACCTGCTATCCTTACTCCTTATCAATTGGTAGGAATCGGAATGCTCACTATCATTGGAATTTATTTTCTCTTTACTCTCCTTATTTTTTGGCTGGCAGATGTTTCGTATGCGATGGGATACAATCTTGATCATGCTGGTGATTACCAACATGCGTTTAGTTATCTATCTGATGCGATACAGTTACGAAGTGATGAACCGGTTTTTAAGGATGAGTTAGCAATAGATACGGCAGCCTTAGGTACTGCATTTTTACTTCAGAAGGATATTACAAATGGCCAACAATTTGCGGATGAAGCGGTCAAATTAAATGATAATTCTCTTGCTTCTTCTCCTCACAATGTCGTTTTTTGGAAAGATAGAGTAAGAATTTTTTATTTCCTAAGTCAGGCAAACCTTAAAAAATACCTTCCTCAGGCATTAGATGCTGCCAAAAAAGCAAATCAATTAGCTCCTTCTGATGCAAAAATCTCTTATAATTTAGGTCTTTTATATGATGAAAATGGAGATGTAGAAAAAGGCATTGAAGTTATGGAAAACACGATAAAACTCAAACCTGATTATAGGGACGCACATTTTGCGCTTGGTCTTTTTTATCACGAACAAGCAATTGATAAAAATAACAATGTCATAAACCCAAATGCACAGGAAAAAGCAATTGCGCAAATGGAATATATTCTCAAAAACATTTCTCCTACTGATACCGATGCACAAAAAAACCTTAAAAGCTGGGGTGTATTATAATAGCTAGATGCATTATAATAGGTAACCGTATGCTAAAAATTGTTCAGGCACCACAGGAGGTATTATCCAAAAAAGCTACTCCAATTCATAAAATTGATAAATCAGTTACAAAACTTATAGAGGAAATGACTGAGGCTTTGGAAAATGCAAAAGATCCAGAAGGCGTAGGGCTTGCTGCACCGCAGGTTGGTAAATCGGTCCAACTGTTTATTGTCAAAGAGGCCCTTAACTCTCCTATTGCTGTTTTTATTAATCCAACCATTAATGAGTTTATTGATAATCCAAAAAAGCAAGAAGAGGAAGAAAAACAGGAAAAAGAGAAAAATGAAGATGGAGTGCAGCTGGAAGGCTGTTTATCCCTTAAAGATATTTGGGGGGTAGTCAAACGGCATGATGCGGTCGTGCTTTCTTATCAGGACGAGAAAGGCTTGCAACATGAAAAAAAATTTGAAGGGTTTATTGCAACAATTATCCAGCATGAATGTGATCATCTACAAGGCATATTATTTCCAAAACGTGTTCTTGAACAAAGTAATAAACTATATAAATCATCAAAAGATAAAAAAGGTGAAAATGTATTTGAAGAGATAGAAATATAATTACTTCAATATAATCCAGATTGTTATGATCAGAAAATCTAGGCATTCACTTGTCTGAATCAAATGAAAATTGAAACTTCTAAATTGAAAACTGTTTTTTTTGGTACTCCTCATTTTGTTATCCCACTTTTGGATAAATTATTAGGCAATTTTGAAGTAGCCGCAGTAGTTACCGCGCCTGATAAGAAAGTTGGTAGAAAACAAATCCTTACTGCTTCACCTGTCAAGCAATATCTGCAGACTCACAAACTTGATGTTCCTGCTTTTACACCTGAGAAACCCGATTCTGAATTTTTAAATACACTAAAAGTCTTATCTCCTGATATATTTGTAGTGGCAGCCTATGGAATTATTATTCCTAATTCTCTTCTCCAGATACCAAAATATGGTGCACTTAATCTTCACCCTTCGCTTTTGCCAAAATATAGAGGTCCATCTCCTATTCAAGCAACTATCTTACATGGAGATATTACAACTGGAGTAACTCTTATAAAAATGGATAGCAAAGTTGATCATGGCCCTATTCTTACCACCCATAGGTTTTCTTTAACACCACAGGATACATTTGTAACAGTTGCAGAAAAAGCTTTCTCTTTGGCAGCAGAACATCTGGTCGATGATATACATGCATACACAAAAGGCACTTTGCAACCGCAAATTCAGGATGAGATACAAGCCGTATATACAAAAATAATTACTAAAGAAGATGGGTTTATGAATAATGATAATCCTCCATCTCCTGTACAAATAGACAGAATGATACGTGCATATTATCCTTGGCCTACTGCATGGACGAAAGTTAGAATGAAGAATAAAGAATTAAGAATTATGAAATTGTTACCCGGTAATATGGTACAGATTGAAGGAAAAAAGCCATTGATATTACAACAATTTTTAAATGGATATCCTGAGATGAAAAAGACAATTGAAAAGTTACTTCTTGTATCGCCTTAACTCTTCGAAGATCCTCCTGGGATAATTCTCTATTTATATTATGCGGTTGCCTGAGGAGTTTGGGTATTTGTATTTTCTGATTTGCTTTTCAATAACCGTAAGCACTTTACACAAAGTTTCATTTTCTGGTATTTTCCATTCATAAAAACCCGTACTTCATGAAGATTTGGTTTAAAAATACGACGAGTCCTTCTCTTGGAATGAGACACGTTATGTCCATATTGTACGCCTTTACCGCAATTTTCACATTTATTTCCCATAGGGTCATATGATATCATATTAAGGTCGTCTAAACAATATATGGAAATTATAAGTTTACTTATTACGCTTGGGATCCTGCTTTATTCTGCTATTCTTCATGAAATAGCCCATGGATATGTTGCCTATCGATTTGGTGACCCAACAGCAAAACTCCGCGGGAGACTGACTTTAAACCCTTTGCGTCATCTTGATCTTTACTTTAGTTTGCTTTTGCCTCTGGCTCTTTTTCTTGCCCATTTACCTATTATTGGAGGCGCAAAACCTGTACCTATTGACCCGTATAATTTGCGTGATGGCCGTCGTGACATAGCATTAGTATCACTTGCTGGTCCGCTTACCAATATTCTTTTGGCAGTTCTTTCTGCTCTCATTATTCATCTTGTATTTCCTCAAGTATCCTTGGATATATTAGAAAGCACAAATATAGCAGGTTTTATACTAGTAACTATACTCCGTTTAAATCTTCTTCTTGCGATTTTTAATCTTATTCCTATTCCTCCTCTTGATGGTTCGAAAATATTTGCACTTATATTGCCTGAGAGGGATGCAGATGCTTATCTTTCTATAGGAACATCAATTGGCATATTTCTTATCTTCTTTCTTCTGATGTTTCCTATAGGTGGATTCTCGCTAATGTCTATTGTAAGTAAACTCCTGTCACTTACTCTTACCTTTCTTGGCTTCTAAACAAC
>CAZSWA010000029.1:0-15241 GCA_964610465.1 uncultured Gammaproteobacteria bacterium
AATCGACTACAGCCCCGGGTTTACACCCGGGGAAATACGTCTGTAAATATTATACCAAAATCTTCACTCACTATTTATTCAAGAACTATTGCTATCACAGTTAAAATCTTATAAAATACTCAACTATGGCCTCGGAGATAGCAGGAAGAATTGAACATATCGCCTTCCATCCAGTCAAAGGAGCAGCAGCCCTTGAAACCACTCATGCAAGACTTACCAAAGAAGGAATTGAAGGTGATCGTCAATTTATGGTAGTTCATGCTGTTGCTGATGAGAATGGAATATTCAATTTTATCACTCAGCGAGATAAAAGAGAAAAAGCTGACAAGCCTCAAGGACTTGCTGTCATGTCTCAAATTAAACCACAAATGGTAGATGATCATTTACTGCTTACCTGGCAAGGGAAAGATGCAATTGAAGTTCCTCGTGACTATAATTCAGGAAAAGAGATACCTGTAAGAATTTGGGACGATGTCGCTCAAGCAGTAGATCAAGGAGACCTGCTTGCAGAATGGTTAAGTGACCACTTAAATCTTCAAACACGATTAGTGAAAGCAGCAGGATCATTTCATAGAAATGCAAGACAAAACTATATGCAAAATGATAATACTGTAAGATTTCAGGATGGTTATCCTGTTCACTGGTTCTATCAAGAATCAGTTGATGAATTGTCAGAAAAAGCAGGAGAATCAATTTCATGGAAAACATTTAGGCCAAATTTAGTAGCCAGTGGAAGCCCTGCACAAACAGAGCATAATTTTGCAGCTGGTGAAGTAGCTGGCATTCCTTTTCTTAACCCTAAACCTTGTGACCGTTGCCCAGTAACTAATGTGGATCAAGAAACTGGTGAAGTAAAACCTGGTAGAGCATTAAAACACTTAGCAACATATAAGAGATGGAGAAAAACCACAGGAGAACAAGTGGTTATATTTGGAGAAAATATGCTTCCTCAAGGTGAAGGAGTGATTGCAGTTGGAGATGAAATCACGCTTACAGAAAGAAGGAATCCACCTCTAGTTTACGGAGAAAAAGTTTAGTTTGCGCAAAATTTCGTCTGGTAGAATAGTTTGATATAGCTTTGTGAGGCTATATTTTTTGGGTGGCTGACGGGTAATGCTCCCGCTACCTCCTGTGCCACAGACAGGCGTTCTACTTGTGAACTACAGCCACCAAATTGTTCGTTAATATTCTATTTAGCTTGTTAAGTTCATCAAAATGATGATGAATAAGATAATGACAATTATGACAGAGCCAAATCAAATTCTCAACTGTATTATTTTTTCTGTTTTTATCTCTATGATGAACGGCTAACACTCGCTTATCTTCTGTTTTACAAAGTGTACATATCTGTTTTTGTCCTGTTGCCAGTAATATTCTTCTATATGCAGACTCTCCATATTTCCAATTCGAATGATTTTCCCCTGAGTATAAAATACTATTTCGCCAAATTGTTTGACATGATTTACTACAAAAGTAATTACCGCTATCTGACTTTTTTAGATCTTTTTGTGATCGGTAAATCTGCTTTTGACAGATAAAACAATTTACTTTCTTACCATTTAGCTGTGATTTTGTTCTACAAATAATAGAACAATATTTGCCCCATCCTTTTTTCTGATGACTTGGCTTGACATAAAACTTAGTTTTGCAAACCAAACACATCTTTTTTGGCATTATAAAGAGTATTTTAATAGAAAGGCAACCGTAATGTCAAATAATCGTATTCTGCAAGAGCTCTTATGCTAACCTTAAAATTGAGTAAATTATCATTAAATAGCTTTAAAAAAAAATTACTTTCTGGAAAATAGATAAAAAATTAAGGAGAGAATAATGCTGATAACAATTGAAGTAACCCAGGGAAAATAAAAGATGAAATTACCTTTCTTGATATAAATATCTCCGGGAAGTTTGGGAAAAGAGCCAAATCCTGAAAAGAAAGTTACCACTGCTCCTATTATGATAAGGAGTATGCCAAAAAGTATAATGCTTCGTCCGATATCAGGCATAAACTAGACACTGTAGTTATCTTGGTAAATTCTTTTCGCATTTCTTCCAAACAGATAAGCAAAGACTATCCCAACAATAAATCCTGCAATATGCGCCCAGAACGCAATTCCTCCCTGGTCCTGACTAAAAGGTAATGAGATAGCACCTGATATAAGCTGCAGTAAAAACCAATACCCAAGCATAATAGGTGCACTGATATCAATGATTGTAAAGAAAAAGAAAAAAGGTATAAAGGTTTTAACTTTTGCATAAGGAAAAAGTACATAATAAAACCCAAGTATCCCGGCAATTGCACCGGATGCGCCAAGCATTGGGATTGTGGAATGGGGCATAAGGGCAAATTGTACTACGTTCCCAACTATACCGGCTGTCATATACAAGAGAAGAAACAGTACAGGAGACAATACATCTTCTACATTGTCACCAAAAATCCACAAAAACCACATGTTGGAAAGAATATGTAAAATTCCGCCATGCAAAAAAATTGCAGTAACAAATGGCACAAGGGTAGTAAAGTCAGAAAGGTTTGCTTTGGAAGGAATTAAGGCGTATCGTGCCAAAAAAGCATTTGGATCAGGAGCGAGTATCTGCTGGATAAAAACAAAGACTGTAAGAACTATGAGGAATATATTGAGGTAGGGGAATCTGGATGTTTTAATTGAGTCTGAAATCGGAAACATACCTATCTTTTATATATACGAATTATGAGAAAAAGTAAAGAATAGTATGACAATTGGGTAATGAACAGTTTCTGTATAACAGAAGTAAATTCCTCTCAGCCATACTTTCAGTATAACAAATTATAATAGTGCATGTATTGCTCTATAGAGACAATTTATCTTTTTTGAGAGAGATATTTTTGACAAATATCAATAAATGTATATGGATTCTGACTCTGAGGACGATAATCAGGCATAAAAAGTATTGCTATTGGTAGTTCAGAATGTTTTAATTCAGTCCTTAGAATTGGTTTGTGTTTTTGTTGAGCTGTTATTCCTCTCTCTTTGACACGTGCTATATTTTCTTTAGGAAAATTCAGCTTGCCAGCTAAATCTAAATACAAATCAAACATCTCTTGAGGTAACGTATTATCTGCTTTAAATTCAGGTAGATTGCTAAATCTTACAAGTGTAGTAAGTGTAGCCACATCAATTCGTTTGGCGTTAATAATTTCCTGTAAAGTAGCATTAAGAAAAGGGTAATTAGCGATATCACCCCGTCTAAGTTGTTGTGCAAAATTTCTATCTTTCTCTACTTGTGACCAATTTCTTTCCTGTAGTATTTCGTTTCCCGCGCGCAAAACTTCTTCTGCTGCTTTTTTGATTTTCTGCTCAAGCGCTTTCCGTTCGGCAACGACTGCCAAGCCATATATTTCTGCCAGCTCTGCTGCTTGTTCTCTGATTTCTGAAGGCATCGATGGATTGGTGAGTACTCTTATTCCATCTGCATGTGCAGCCTGATATCTCACTTTATCAAATTCATCTACCTTCTCAACTCCTGGTACAGGACTTGTGGGTTTTACAGATTTTTGCAGGGGTTATTCACTAAGTTTTGCTTTCGCATATGCTTCTTCAAGTATTGATGCGTTGTTTAAAATAGTTTGCGGCATTGTTGGATATTCAATTACTTTTCTTGCCTCCTGCATATATGATTGATATTTCTTTCGTGAAGATGCCTCTACAGTTTCAATACCTGGATAGTGAGAACTATCTTTTGATTTTCTTCCTTTAGGTCGAGGCTCCTGTGATTCAATTCCTGGCATACTCTATAGATTATACAATATTTGTTTATTGAAACTTCATAATAGTCGAGGTAAGCTCTTTTCTTGTGCTCTCTACTACACATATATTATTGAAAACTAGTGTCTATATATTCCTCAAAGATTCATGTTAGGACGCATGGAGTATTTTCTGTTTTAGATTTTAAAGAGAGGCAATTCTTTTAACGTTGCATGTGGAAAGAGCTGTCCTATTGTTTTAAATGTATCACCTGTATGTGTCGCATCATCTACTAATGTCACTTTCGCATTTGCTTCCAATTGGCTTTTATCTAATTGCTGTACTTCCAGACCTGTTTCAACATGAGATATTTTATAACCAGGAGTATCTGTTTTTATTTTTTTGGGCAAAACAATTAAAAAATCTTCTCCAACCTCAGTAGTATCAATAGCTGCTTTCAAAGCTAATAACCCTCCATACCCAATAATAACAGGTAGTTCTCCATTTATTCTTGTCTCTACCATTGCTTCATGAGCCCTTTTATCTATTACTCCTGGCCCCCATGTAGCTACTCGAGATAGTTCTTTTGCAGAAACTGGATTAAGGCTAATTGAGGAATCTATTGCTCCATTAGGTTTAAAAACATGTTCAATTGCATTGTTAGCAGCTTCATATCCTCTATCTGTACTATATGTATCTATTATCGCTTCCAACATTTGTTTTTGTATTGCTGGCTGATTGTCAAGAAGTTTAAGAGAAAAATAAGGAGCCATGATACTATATCCAGGACTCTTAGTAATATCTAATGCATCCTCCACTGATACTGCGTCTGTATATTTGAGTAAATATGACTGCCTCTCTGTTAAAGGATATAAAGGTTCATTTTGTCTTTGCTTATCTTCTGATCCATACAAAAGTTTTTGTATTGTGTGGCGTACATTTTCTATTATCTCAGGCATATTAAAAGTATACACCAAAAAAATATTTCCATCAATTTTTTCCTTTTTCTTGCAATCCAATTCTAAATCGGCTATCTTTTAAATAGATGAAAAAAGTTCTTCTGCAAACTTTTTTGGGAATAGTACTTTCTCTTGCCGGTATTTTTGTAGGATATATCTACATCACTGGTATAAATAATGGTATTTCTCCTTTGTTTCTCCTTTTATCAATGATACTAATTGGAGTTGCTGTATATTTTTTTATTCTTGCAAGCAGGTCAGATCCAATGGTCAAATATACATTACAGGAAGATAAGAATGGCTATGCATCTCAAGCATCATTAGGTAATAGACTACAGAAAAATAATGAGCTTACCCAGACATGGGCAAAAACGCTTGATCAACAACACAAATTGAGAATGCTGGAACTTTCTGGACGCTCCCAAAATTCCTAAAATCCCCGTTCTATCACATATTCAGAAGGGGAGAGAGAAGAAGGAGATTTTATAATAGCTATAATTTGTTCTGCAATGTCCTGAGCTTTCATAAATTTTGATGTGTCTCTTGACTCTTCACCTTTCCAGAAATTTGTCTGCATACCTCCAGGATAAATACCGGTTACGCGGATAGTATAGGCAGCTGCTGCAAGACGCAAACTTTCAGTAAATCCTCGAAGTCCCCATTTACTTGCACAATAAATTGGTTCATCTGCCCGTGCTTTAATACCTGATGTTGATGAAACGTTTATAATATGTCCTGACTTATAGGGAATCATCCGCTTATATACTTCCTGAGCAATATATATATTGCCTTTTAAATTAATCCCTAACACATCCATTATTTCCTCCCTGGTTGTTTCTTCCAATGCTTTTATGAGTCCGCGTCCAGCGCAATTGACAAGAATGTCAATTTTTTTGGTTTTTTTATCAATTGTCTTAAATACAGCATCTATGCTACCCAAATCCCGGATATTAAGAGGAATTTTAATAATTGATGAGGGGAAAGTGATTGTCTCTATACTTCGCGCTAAAGCAAAGACTTTCGCTCCTTCTGTACTTAGTAATTCAGCAACAGCTTTCCCAAGTCCGCTTGATGCTCCTGTCACAACAGCTACTTTGCCTTTTAGCATATTCATGGGCTAATATTACCTTAAAAGAACTAAGAAAACAATAATTTATCTTGACAAATAGTTTTATTTTTGAGAATCTAAAGTATAGAAATATGGCTAAAAAAATTGCTCTGAAACAAATGATCTGTATGCAGAAAGATGGAAGGCGAATACGAGAGCAAAAAGAATGGGATTACGAATCCGTGGAATTAGAGTAAATCATATAGTAGCAATTACGGCTGAAGGAAGTAATGAAGATTATTTGGCTTATCCAACTTTTTCACGTGAGGTGAGAAATAAGCTTCTCAGAAAAAACATAGGCTATGGAAATGGTAACACTCCAGAACGAGCCATAAGCGGAATGAAACTTGCCGAAGAACTAAAAGGCCAGACAGGATCAGTAACTATGGAAGAACGAAAAAAATATAACATCTAAGCTTCTATTTTTTATCAAGTGCTTTTTTTGTTCTTTCTTGTACTTCTTCAATCGTTCCATTACTCTTAATGATATTTAGTCTTTTTTCTCTTACTAGCTTTTTTAACATTGGTTTTGTATTTTCATTATATGCCTGAAGTCGTCTTTCTACCACAGAAGCCTCATCATCTGCGCGTACAGCTTCTCCTTTTGCTGCTGCCGATTTTCTTCTTTTTTCTGCACGGGAAATAGAATGTTGCTCAAGAACTGCATAGCAAAGGAAAGTCGCTTTTACTTCATCTCCTGATTCCTGCAAAGACTGGATATAGGTATCTACAGACTCCAATTGTCCAAGTGTTCTTGGGAAACCGGTAAAAACAAATGTATCCTTTCCTTCCTCTAATTGTTCTTCGATTACATCTCCCACAATAGGTAACATTACTTCATCCGGTATATACCCTCCCTTATCTACTTGTGCTATGTAGGGTTTTACCTGTTCATGAAATCTACCATATATTCCTTCAGGTGTTTTTGCACCTCTATAAATATCACCTGTAGAAATACGTGAGGATCTTGGATTATCAACAACTAATAAATCCGCTTGAGTATCTTTTCCACTTGAGCCTCGACCATTAATAAAAACGAAATTGAGACGTTCATTCATATGCGATTGATATAGACTCACTGTAAAGATCCCGAAGTGCGCCCGGAGGGATTCGAACCCCCGACCCTATCGTTAGAACCGATCAGCTCTATCCACTGAGCTACGGGCGCAAATATAATTTGTGTTTAGTCAATTTACTTTTCGTTCATGAACCTTTAAGTTTTTGAGCTTCGCTCCACTGACCCTCATTCGAGGATCTCCGCTCACCACACTGAGTGTGGTTCGTTCGAGCTACGGCGCATTCTGCAATGCAGAACTATAAACCATGAACTATTCGCTACTATTTGGCTATCTAACCGCTCATATTGTAGCAATTTGAGCGTTATAGTGCAATTTTGTGAAAAAGTTTATTGACACACGTAGCTGTATTCTCTATAGTAAGGAGGAGATGATTCAACGATTTTTCAGTTATTTAATTAAAAACCAGGTTATTTTTGCGCTTTTTCTCATTGCCTTAGGCTGGTTTCTTATTGAAATTCGCGATATTATTGTTTCTATTTTTATCTCCTATATCATAATGGCTTCGATTCTTCCTTTTGTCACGTACTTGCGGAACAAAAAGTTTTCCAAACTTGCAGCTGTTCTTATCCCATATCTTGGTATCATGTTTATTATCTTTCTGTTAATTGTTCCCCTTGTCCCGTTTTTTATTGGACAAATTGGTTCATTTATTGTTGGCTTTCCTGAGTATTTAAAAGAATCAGGAAAAATGTTTGGAGTAAGCGTAAACTCAGCTCAAATTGCCTCATATCTCTCAACCCAGATAGAAAGCATAGGGACAAATGCGTTTACAGTAACTACGAGAATTTTTGGGGGATTATTTTCTGTAATAACTATTATTGTAGTCAGCTTTTATCTACTTTGGTATCATGATAGTTTCAAACAGACACTTGCAGGTATGTTCCATGAGAGGCAACGCGAACGGATACTTACTATTTTGCAAAAAATTGAAGACAAGCTTGGAGCATGGCTTAGGGGACAAATACTCCTTTGTCTGGCAATTGGAATTATGTCATGGATTGCACTTTCTTTACTCGGAGTCCGTTTTGCATTGCCTCTTGCACTTATGGCAGGTATTCTTGAGGCGCTGCCAACTCTTGGACCAATTCTCTCAGCGGTACCGGCAGTAGTTGTTGCACTTACCCAAAGTCCTGCACTTGCACTTATAGTTATCGCAGCATTTCTAGTGATTCAAGCTCTGGAAAACCATATCCTTGTACCAAACATCATGCAAAGAGCAGTTGGACTTAATCCTTTAATAGTAATTGTTGCTATTACCATAGGAGCAAATCTTTTGGGCTTTGCCGGAGCTTTGCTTGCCATACCATTTGTTTCGTTTGTAATGGTACTTTATACTACATTAAATCAGGAAGAGGTAAAGTAGTTTTATAGTTATTTTTTCTCGGCAATTATCATTGTCCAGGGAAGGGGTCTTTTTACTTTTACAACCTTAAATTTTGTTTCAACAAATTTTTTAAACCTTCCGCTTGACCAATGCTGAATGTGTTCTCTATCGTTACCAAATCGTGAAAGATTTTTACCTCTAAGACAATTCCCAAGCATAAATAACGGTTCATTTGGCACTGAAAGCACCGCGTATTTTTTGCATACTCTTTCCAGTTCGCTAAGTGCTTTTTTTGGATCTTCCAAGTGCTCTAATACTTCAGTGCAAAGCACTACATCAAACATATTGTCTTTGTAGGGAAGTCGGTAAATTGTCCCTTTTGTAATAGGAATTTTGGGATGAATTTTTTTGCCTATTTCAATTGCTTTCTCTAAAAACTCTACTCCTTCAAGTTTTTTGCCAATGCCTTTTTCGCGCAATTTTTCAAGAGTAAATCCTTCTCCGCATCCTACATCAAGTACAGAATCCGGATGGAGGTTTTGGATTTCTTGAAGAAAAGTAGAGTAAAAATTGTCTATCAATAATTTCTGTAAAGGGTTTTTGGAGGTATGTTTTCTGTAATTATCTGTTGTCATTTATATAAAAGGGTGAGACTCGGGAGCGGGTGAAGGGAATCGAACCCTCGTATACAGATTGGAAATCTGTTGTTCTACCATTGAACTACACCCGCAATTTAGCTTTCAGCCTTTAACTATTAGCCTTTGGATATTATACCAAATTTAAGGGTATTAGTACAAAATGTCAGGTTCAATTTGCACAACAGGTATATAATAAATCTATCATGAGACTTGTATTTGTATCTCGTTTTTATCAGTCACTCAGAAGATTTATAATCCAAAAGTTTCTAAGGCCTTCAGCTCCTTTTGTATATGTTGCCCTGGGAGACAGCTCAGTTGAAGGAATTGGAGCATCCAAACCTCATCGCTCATATGCCAGTATTATCTACTCAACTATTCTGGAGACACATAAAAATGCAGAGTATTATAACTTTGGGAAGAATAGGGCGCCTATCAAACAAGTGTTGAATGAACAACTTGATAAAACAATTAATCTTAATCCAAGTTTAGTAACCATATCGGTTGGCGCCAATGATATACGTCTTAAGACAAAACTTACTACTTTCGAAAAAGATTTAAGAGTGCTTATTGGGAGACTCCAATCTGAAACAACTGCTGAAATTGTAATAAACAATATTCCGGATTTTTCCCTTGCGCCTGCAATTCCAAAACATCTTAAGAAAATTTCAAGTATTATGATTAATCGCTTCAATCGTGTCATTCAAAAAGTAGCCAAAGAGTATGGTATTACTTTTGTCGACTTATATGTGCATAGCAAAGTTTTTGCCAAACACTATCCCGAGTCAGTAGGAGACGATAAGTTTCACCCTTCTGATTTTGGGTATGCGCTTTGGGCCACTACTATTATTGCCAATATCCAGCATGTCATTATGGCAAGGAAATAGCTTCTTTGTTGATATGCTATAATCAATAGCTGTTTCTGCTCCTTATTATATCTTCTGCCCAACAAATTGAGATTTGAATTACTGAAATATTTCAAATAGTCAGTTACTATCTTTGTATGAGAAGATTCAAAGTCAGAAAACATAAAAAACACATACACAAAAGAACTCTTATTGGCTCATATTTTCTTTTATCCAATTCAGCACTCATCGGTCTTATCCCGGCCTTCCTTATGGCGGTTGCAATGATGCTGATATTAAGCTTTCGCTATCATGTTATTAACCCCAACTCAATGAATCCAATAGCTGATACTTTTACCAATGAGATTACTACACTTAAAGATACGGTCGCGCATGCAATTCCTACGATTACCATTCCTGCAATAAAAATACCAACCATTCATATTAACCTGCCGCACTTTCAGATACTCCCAATCACCTTGCCACATATCCAAATACCTGCATTACAGATACCTACTACTCAAATAAAACCGCCTGCCTTACCCAAACTGCGTATGTCTTTATCACGGTTTACATTTAACCCGCTATTAGATGCATGGAACGCTATTCTAAACTTTTTTATACAATTTCTCTCTTTTATAAATCCTATTTCGTATATTGGGAAATTAGGCATATTTATTGTAAGTATGTTCAATTTTGTATTGCAGTTCTTTGCAAAAGCAGGAAATTTCTTTATAAATTCCGTTTTTTTTCTTGGAAAAAGTTTTATTTCATTAATCGGATTTATTGTCTCGGGTATTTTGTTCTTTTTGGAATATCTACTCAATGTTTTATTTTTTCTTTCTACTACGATTGCCCATACATTTGGAGCACTGATACGTTTGATAAGTGTACCGTTTATCCTTCTTAATACATATTATCTCCAACTTAAACCCTTCATTGACTATGTTGCAGCAAGTTTTGGCGCATCAACCCAGGAACTGCTTTCAAATTTGGGAGCAATACTCACTCTCCGCCCTCTATAAAGGTAAAAGATAAGACTTCTGATACGATTTTTTCATCTCGAGCGGAAGCGAGAGATATCATAAAAAGAGTCATAAATTAAGAATCAAGAAGCAAGGTTTAAAAACCGTGAACTATGTTATACTTTGACTAGTGATTCTATTATTTCTTTTCTCTTTTATTTCAGGATTTGTAACAATTCTTGCTCCATGCATCTGGCCTCTTCTACCGATAATTCTCTCAACTTCAGCTACTGGGAAAGAATTTAACAGCCATAGAAAACCTTTGGGAATTACCCTTGGTATTATGTTAAGTTTTCTGGTTTTTACTCTCACTATCTCAACACTGGTAAAATTATTTCATTTTGATGCCAATATTTTGCGACTTTTTGCAGTTCTTATCATCGGATTTTTAAGTCTTACGCTTATCATCCCTTGGCTCTCCAATAAAATTGAAGTGGGCATCAGTCGTCTGACTGGTCTTTTTGGAAGAGTCGGAAATAATCAAAGTAATGGTTTTGTTGTCGGTTTTTTAACCGGTTTGTCACTTGGTATTGTCTGGTCTCCTTGTGCAGGACCGATTCTTGCAACAATTGCTACCCTTGCCGCGACCAGTTCTGTAACGCTCATTGTAGTACTTGTTACTATTTTTTACGTTGCAGGAATGGGAATTCCGCTTTTTCTTTTTGCCTATGGAGGACGAGTAGTCTTTACCAGAACCCGCTTTTTATCTGCATATACAGGTAGAATCCAGCAATTGTTTGGGTTTATCATACTTCTTACTGCATTTGCTATTTTTACCCATTTTGATACCTATCTTGAAGCATCACTTCTCAATACATTTCCTCAGTTTGGCACAACACTTAATAATTTTGAAAATAACAGTGTAGTCAAAAAACAACTTGATGCCCTAAAAGGCAAAAATGCATCAGATACTGTAATCTACTCAACAGGAATTCTCAACGCCAATAGTCCCGCACCTGATTTTACCGGAGCAACCAAATGGCTCAATACACCATCTCCACTGATGCTTAAAGATCTAAAAGGCAAAGTGGTACTGGTTGATTTCTGGACATATACTTGTATCAATTGTATTCGGAGTTTACCATATGTAACTTCCTGGTATGACAAATACAAAAATCAAGGATTTGTAGTAATAGGCGTACATACCCCGGAATTTGAATTTGAAAAAAACACGAACAATGTACAGGAGGCAATCAAGCGCTTCAATATTCATTATCCTGTCCCGCAGGATAACAATTACGCAATCTGGAATAATTTCAACAATCAATATTGGCCGGCAGAATATTTGATTGACGCGAGTGGTATTGTGAGACGGACTCATTTTGGAGAAGGAGAGTATGATGTGACAGAAAAAGCCATCCAGACACTTTTGTTAGAAGCCGGGAAAAAAGTAAACCAGAATCTTGTCCAAATGCCTGATGATACACCACAAACTACTCTCTCACCTGAAACCTATTTTGGTTCAAATAGAATGCAGTTTTATTATCCAGATAGACAACTACCAAATGGAACAAAATCCTATACATTACAGACAGATATTCCGACTGACTCATATAGTTTGAGCGGAACATGGACTATAGAAGGAGAAAATGCAGTGGCAGGAAACAACGCTGTAGTAGAATATCATTTTGCAGCAGACAAAGTCTTTGCAGTTCTTAGACCAAAACAGGCTGCCAGTAATGACAAAATAAAAGTTTTTCTTGATGGCAAACCATTATCAGCAAATTTCGCTGGCAGTGACGCAACAAATGGAACTATCACAGTAGATAGTGATAGATTATATAACGTAATAGATTTAAGAAATCATTCCGGCAGTCATGTCCTGCGTCTTGAATTCCAAACCCCGGGAACAAAACTATTTACTTATACGTTTGGTTAATAGTATACTCTAAACAAATTATGCCTCAGCAAAATAAAGAATTTGAACAAAGTTCACCAACAGTAAGTCAGCACGATTGGAGTCTCAATAGAAAAGGGCAAATAGATCAACAAAGGCATAGAGATAAACTACGTGAGGAAATCAAAAAAAACGGCGGCATGAAAGGTCTTCTTGCAGACAGAGAAATTGGCATAACAGGCGGCGGGAAAAAACTTCGGGTACCTATGCGTCTTCTTCCAGAACCAGGCTTTAAGTACCCTGCAACACGCGGAGATAGAGTAGGAAGCGGAAGAAGATGGGATGGAGAACCCCATCAAAAAGGAGATATCATCTGGATTGAACCCCAACAGCAAAGAGGACTTCAAGGAGGTACCGCACCCGGAGAAGAGTCATATGTGGTAGATTTTACAGAAGGGGAATGGGCACAAATGTGGGCAGATGAGATGCAAGTTGACTTACCAAGACTTCTCCCGACTAAAAAAGAAGAAATTACTAATGAAGAAGTAGTATTTAATGATATACGCAAATCCGGTCCTCTTTCAAATTTAGATAAAAAACGTACAATACTCGAAAACATGAAACGAAATGCGGCAAAAGGGACAAAACCAGTTAAATTTAGTAATGTACAGAAAGATGACTTACGTTTTAAATCCTGGGAAAGTGTCCCACAACCAAGTACTACCGCAGTAGAAGTATTTGATATTGATAGAAGTACTAGTATGATATGGGATGAGAATCTGCATTTGGTGAAAGGTATGACCTATCTGATAACTCACGGTCTTAGACAAAAATATGCACAAGTCAAAGTAGCATTTATTGTCCATGATGCAGAAGCAAAAAGAGTAAATGAACATGAATTTTTTAGTATTGATGCAAGCGGCGGAACAATTGCTGCTCCTTCATACAAGTTGGCAAGAGAATTAATTACTACAGAGTTTGCAAGCGACAATGCCTATATGTTCCATTTTAGTGATGGAATGGTTTTTGATACTGATGACTCTGTACAGGAAGCCAAAAAACTTGCACCTCTTACCAGACGATTTGCTTATATAGAAGTTGGCAGACATGAAGAAGAGGAACTTACTGAAGAAGATGATGAGGAAGAATTTAATACACTTGGTGTCACATTAAATAAAAAAGTAGTTCCTTTCTTTCCGGAAACTGTAGTTTCAGAACGAGTAGAAGAGAGAAAAGATATCAATCGGGTACTCCAGCATGTTTTCTCAGAGCACCCCGAAAGTATCGTAAGCAGAGCCTGAATTTCCTCTATCCGCTTAATCTGGAAAGCATTGGTATTTTGTGCGCGAGATACGCAATAAGGAATGAAAAAGAAGCAACAAGGAAGAAAAAGAGAGGGTCGTACCACACCTGTTCTGCAATATGCATTTGAGATTTTTTGAAAATACCAAGAGCTATTGTATACCATAATATCTCAAGTACTATCACATGCACAAAAAAAACAAAAAATGAAAGACGCGAAAGAGTTTTAATAACCGGAATACTGACAAGTTTTTTATTATTGAAAAGATAATATATGCTATAAGCAAGAAGAATTGTATAGAGAAGGACACTTGGCCGCCATTGGGAATAAAACGAGAGATAATTGTGAGTCTTAAAATATAAATTTCTTGCTTCAAAGAAAATATAATTTCCAAATCCAACTGTGAGTAAAAATATGATTATTTTCCATTTCTTCATTACTAACATAAGCTTATCTTTATGATGTGATGCTACAGCTCCCAGGATAAATACGTAAAAATTCAAAAACGCAATACTACCGGGGAAATTTAACGGCAACGGATGTATACGATAGTCAAAGTAAAGAAGCAGTATTTGCAATATACCAAGAGATATAAGCACACGTTTTTGTGCGATTACATGATAATATTTATGCAAAAAAGGGAACAGGAAATAAAAAATAAGAAGAGTCGGGATAAAGTAAAGTTGATATGACGCATTACCCATAATAAGAGCTGAGATAAAATGAATGCTATGTTGTTTATAAACAAAAAAGTAATACACAAAACTCCAAAATACATATGGCATAAAAATTTTCCCTAGCCTTTTTTTTACAAAACTCAGATAACTTGCATGAAAAGGATAATTAAGTTCTAGGACAAATCCTGAAATCATAAAAAACATTGGTACAGCAAATCTGGCAGCTTGATTGAGAAATAATGTCCATGGGACACGTGTAAGATCATAGCTTGATGCTTCAAGTGTACGGGTAGTCGTATGGATAATAACTACAGCCAGAATAGAAATAATTCTAAGGATATCAATGACTGGATTGTATTGCTTTTGCTTTTCCTCTTGCACAGAAGAATTTTATCAGGATCTTATGCACTTGTCATTTCGTAGATCCTACAAGGAGCGAGAAATCTCACATTCTCATCCACAACTGATTTGTGGATGACCAAAAATAACTTTCTTGTCACCACAAATAGCTTGGTTTGACGCCATTTTCACCACAACCGTCCACAATTGTGGTAGTTGTGGATAATAGCTTGGTTCCTCAATACAATCACCACAAAGCACCACAATTTGTGGAGGAATTGAAGCTAAACGAGGCTGATAAATTGTTAATGTCTTCTGGTAGAATAATTGATATAATATTTACAGACGTATTTCCCCGGGTGTAAACCCGGGGCTGTAGTCGATT
>CAZSWA010000030.1:0-9189 GCA_964610465.1 uncultured Gammaproteobacteria bacterium
TGAATACTTGCTACTCACGTTACACCTTGTGCCAACTCCTTAAGAATACCCAAGATAAAAAATGGCTATTTCAACTTCCCAATAATATATGCATAAAGATTTCCATGCTTTTCAGTATGATTTTGATACTCGAGTTTATCTTTTTTGAGTTTTCGTTTGAATTCGCCAAGTAACAGTTCCCATTTGTCATGGTCTGTAAATGGTACAGAAGCTATCTTCACAAAAGGTGTTGTATTGGCAAGAAAGTACTCAATTCTTGCGGAATTTCTATCAATTACAAACTTAAGGAGAAGATTATTACCCAAAGGGAAGATATCCAGCCAATCATCTTTTAAATACATTCCAATATATCGCACGTTCTTTTGTTTTTCTCCCATCCCTTCAACCATCCAAGGACTGGCTTTGGTTACCATATTAGCAAGCCGCATATTATGTATTAAGCCATCAACAAAATCTTTAGACATGGAATTGATTATATATCTTTGGAGAGAAAAACAGGAGTGTTGTGCTAGCCTCAAAAAACAGGCTAGGGGAGTTCTATAAAATACCCTATAGCACTTGACAAATAGGAGGTTATAGTGTATAATTTAAATCCTATAAGGATAATATGAAACATACACGACATATAATGAAAAAGCAGTCTTCCACCATTGAGAGATTTGCTGTGGGAATGTATTCCCAAAAAGAAGAAACAAGAAAAGTTACCCGTTTTAAATGCAGCTGCAATGCAGAAGAAGTATTCTATAGGCAAGTAAACTCTCCTGATTTTACAATGGAAGAATATTATAAAAAAGTTGAGATTGTCTAATCCTTTACCTATTATCTTTTATTCTTCGTCCGTTGGTTCATTTCAAGAAGTGCTTTTTTGAGTATTTCTTTCATAATCGGCGCTTTTATTGCCATATACTTATCCTTGTTTTCATTTGCTTTCTCAGCAGCATTCTTTTTTATCTGGGCATATCGTTTTACTTCTTCGGGGTATTTTCTTAAATAATCTCGAAATCGGATAGTTTTCTCAAAGTCTTTTGCTTCCGGGTAATTAATATGAACATGATATCTTCGTACTTTTTCAATTGAATCAGGCAAGTCAATTCTCAAGAAAATATGTGTATCTTCACTGACTCTTGGTCTTTCTTCATAGCCAGCTAGTATTACTTCTTCTGAAATTTTCTCCAAATCTTCTTTTGGAGCAACAATATACATGTCAATTATTCCTTTACCTCCAAGATTTGGTACTGCAGTACTGCCTATATGTTCCATACGATAGTTTCCGGTTAGAAAAGCAGACAATCTTTTCTTTTCGTTTTCAAAAAGGAGAGGAAATATTGGATTATAAGGTTTGAAGACATATTTTGACATAGTGCTAAGATTTTAGCTCTTCTCTAATTCTCATTAAGATTTTTCCCATGTGATTTAACCCTTTTCCATCTTTGCCAGTGCTCCAAAAATCATCATATGGATTATCTTCAACAATTTCTTCATCACCCGTTGCTAACAGTGCTTGTTTTACCTCTAAATGCTGTATAGCTTTTTCTTTAAGTATTTCATAGAGAACATGTACTTCTCTCTCATCCCAATTGTTTTTTCTGAAAGATTTATATTTTTTACCTAACCGGAAAGCTTCAAGTGGACTACCTGCATTTTTAATTTCATCCTTTATTTTTTTATCATCAAATTTTGCTGCATGATATGCATGTTCTGCGGTTGGGTAGAGGATACCATGAAAAATTATTGAATGAGCTGAAAAATTCGAAAAAACAAAATAAGATGTTTCGTAAAAGGGGATTTTAATCATAAAGAAAGTATATCAGATGTAGTTATTTACAATTTTTTAGAGCAGGACCCCATCCATAGACTAGTCTTGATCTTACTGTTCTTGATGGTTCTTCCTTTTTTGCTTGTTGCCTTCTTGCTTCACCCCATAGCATTTGTCTTAACTTTTTTGCTTCACGTCCGTGTTGCTGGGGTGTAATCCTTTACCCCATAAGATATGAACTTTGTTTCTATGCCGCAACACCATAGCTTGCGCAAATTGAGCTTCCGTATCGGGAGCAAAAGGACCAAAATCATTCCCTTCTTCTTTTGCACGTGCAACAAGTCTTTCTTTTTTAGTCATAGTTTTGAAATTATAAAATAAAATGGCTGAAATTACAAGAAAATAGTGATAAGAGAGTGTACTTAGAAGATACTATTCCTTCCAATTTCGCCCGTTCGTAGGTATTCAAGTCTCTCTTGACAAAAGCAAGTAAGTTGCATTATAATGCAAAATATGACTACAGATTTTACAAAGCTTCTTGCCAAACACGACTTAAAAATCACACAAGCCCGAATTGCACTCCTTAAACTTATTGAAAAAGAGAATAAACCTCTTGATGCACAATATCTCATTGATATGCTGCAAAAAGCGTCTCAAGTAGATAAAGTAACTATCTTTCGTATTCTCAATATTTTAACAGAACATGGAATTCTTCGAAGACTTGAATTTGGTGAAGGCAAAGCAAGGTATGAACTCAATACAGAAGATCACCACCATCTTATTTGTCAAAACTGTGGCAGAATTGAAGATATTTCCGACTGTAACATCTCAGCTTTGGAAAAAGAAATTAAGCAGAAGAAACATTTTCTTGTAAAGTTACATACCCTTGAATTTTTTGGACTTTGTCACAACTGCCAGAAGGCAGCAAATTAATGTATGAATAAAGTAATTATCGGAATTATTGTCGCTCTTCTTCTTTTGGGAGGCATTGGGTATTTTATTAGTCACTACCAAAAAAATAACTCAGGAAACTCTTCTGAAATTCAAGTTGTTGCAGCAGAAAACTTCTATGGAGATATTACCAAACAACTGGGGGGTAACAATGTGCAGATAACAAGCATCCTTTCTGATCCTAATGTTGACCCTCATGAATATGAATCAAATGTACAGGATGGGATTGCTGTAAGCCACGCAACTCTTGTCATTGAAAATGGCGATGGATATGATACCTGGATGGACAAATTGCTTTCTGCTTCTCCTAACAAAAATAGAACAGTGTTAGTTGCTGCAACTATTGCAAATCACAAGCTACCCGATAATCCTCATGTATGGTACGGTATTGACAATATCCAGACTATTGCGGCAAAGATAACAGATGCGCTTAAAAAACAAGACCCAAGTCATGCTTCAGAATATGATAAGAACCTTGCACAATTTAATGCGTCTTTGCAACCTCTACTGCAAAAAATGAATCATATAAAAACAAAATATGCCGGAGTTCCTGTTGCTTTAACAGAAACAATTTATCTCTACCAGACACAACAAATGGGACTAAATGTTCTTACGCCACTATCATTTGAACAAGCAATTGCAGAAGGCAATGATCCATCAGCACAGGATGTCGCAACAACCAATGACCAGGTAACCAAAAAACAGATAAAGGTACTTATTTACAATGAACAAACAGTTACTCCTGTTACTACCAATTTGCAAAATGAAGCAAAGAAACACAATATTCCAGTTGTTCCAGTCACAGAAACAATGCCCAAAACAATGCAGTATCAAAGCTGGATGATGAGTCAATTAATCAATCTGGAACAAGCTCTTACTTCTTCCTCTCAATAATACATTGTATAATATAAACATCTATGCAAAAATCCGTTATTGAACTACAAAATGTCGATCTTACTCTTAGTGGAAGAACGATTTTTCATGATATAAGTTTTACGATTAATGAAGGAGATTTTGTTGCCGTACTTGGTCCAAATGGTGCAGGGAAAAGCACTCTTCTTAAACTGCTTCTTGGATTCTATAAACCTACCTCAGGAAAAGTTACGATTTTTGAAAAATCTCCAAAGCGTGGAAATAACGAAATAGGATACGCGCCGCAACACAGAACTCTTGAAGCAGATTTGGCACTTCGTGGGCGAGATGTGGTTGGATTTGGACTTGATGGAAATAAATGGGGAATCGGATTTCCCAACAAAGAACGCGAAAGACATATAGAGCAAGCACTAGAAGAGGTTGATATGAGAGACTTGGCAGATATGCCGGTTGGAAGACTTTCCGGTGGCGAACAACAACGTCTCCTTATTGCTCAGGCGCTTCTTACTCATCCCAAAATTCTTCTTCTTGATGAACCATTATCAAATTTAGATATTACCCATGCTCAGTCAGTTGTTTCTTTAGTGTCGCGAATCGCAAAAAACAGACACATTACTGTTCTTCTTGTGACTCATGATGTGAACTTATTGTTGCCGGTCATTAGCTGTGTTTTATATATGGCCAATACCCACGCGTTACTGGGAAACCCAGACGAAGTAATTACGAGTGAAGAGTTATCCAGACTGTACAGTTCTCCAATTGAAGTAATAAAAACAAAAGGAAGGCTTTTTGTTATCGGAGAAGAACACTAACATAAAGTATGTTCAACGTATTACAATATCCATTTCTTCAGAATGCCTTTATCGCTTCATTTTTTGTCTCAATTGTCGCAGCAGTTGTCGGATATTTTATTCTCGTTCGGGGACTTACTTTCGCAGGTCATGCGTTTTCTCATATTGGTTTTGCAGGAGCTGCAGGCGCAGTATGGCTTGGAATAGGCCCCTTATGGGGACTTCTTTTTTTTACTATTGCTGCAGCTTTGGCGATTGGCTCTTTAGGTAAAGAACTTCGTGAACGAGATATTACAATTGGTATTATTTTTACTTTAGCTCTGGCTTTTGGTGCATTGTTTTTATTTCTCTATAGGGGGTATGCAGAAGAAGCATATAGCATTCTCTTTGGGACAATCCTTGGAATTAGTCTCACCAATGTGTTTATTACCGCGCTTTTTAGTCTATTAACGCTTACGGTTATTGGATTTCTTTTTCGTCCACTTCTTTTCAGTTCCTTTGATCCAGAAGTTGCAGAGGGAAGAGGAGTCCCAACAAAAGTACTTTCTATCCTGTTTCTTATTTTAGTTGCAATCACAGTTTCAATTTCTGTGCAAGTAGTGGGAGTTCTTCTTATTTTTACTTTACTTGTTGGTCCTGCTGCGACTGCAATGCGGCTTGCCAAAAGTCCCTATGGAGCAATAGGCTTAGCAGTTGTTTTAGGGCTTTTGTATAGTTGGGTAAGTATTTTGTTAGCAGCAACTACCAATTTACCGGTTTCCTTTTATATCGCAACATTATCTTTCGGGATTTATTTACCCGTCCGGTTATTCATTCATATGCCAGGGAAAGCAAAAATATGATGTCACTTCTTCATTATCAGTTTGTGCAATATGCATTTTTAGCAGGTACCATTATTGCCATAACATCTGCAGTAATTGGGTATTTTGTGGTACTTCGTTCCCAGGCATTTGCAGCACATGCGTTGTCACATATAGGTTTTGCCGGAGCAACAGGCGCAGCGCTAATTGGAATCAGTTCATTAACCGGTACCTTTCTTTTTACCATTCTTGCAGCACTTGGTATGGGTGCATTAGGTAAACGGATACAAGGAAGAGATGTTGAAATTGGAATGATACTATCTTTTGCATTAGGACTTGGTGTGTTATTCCTCAAGTTATATACCACCAATGCCAATGAAGCGGTTGGTATTCTTTTTGGGTCGATTCTTAGTGTAACTACCTTTGATTTATGGTTAAGTGTCATTACAGGAACTATCACGGTTTTTGCACTTATTGTTTTGTTTCGACCGCTTCTTTTTGCTTCTGTTGATCCAGAAGTTGCAACCGCCCGTGGAGTTCCAGTTGATTTACTCTCTGTTATGTTTATGATTCTTCTTGCAGCGACTGTAACAGAAGCAATTCTTATTGTTGGTGTGTTGCTCGTTTTTGCTCTTGTAATAGCACCTGCTGCAATAGCACAACACATAAGCCGAAAACCTCTCACCACTATTCTTGTTTCTATACTTCTCGGATTATTTTTTACATGGGGAGGATTACTTCTTGCGCTTTTATTGCATGGTCCGGTAAGCTTTTTTATCGCAGGGCTTGCATCAGTATCTTATTTAATTGCAGTGCCTTTTGTTCATACTATTTCTCCTCATATGAGCCATAAAACAGTAGCCCATGAAGGGGAAGAAGTATGATTACATGTAGTCTATAGCAGAATTTCCTTGTCAAACTTCTGATTTTCAGTGAGATTCTGCTATAGCTGCTTTTAATAACATTTTTGTTTGTTCATAATTAATAACCCAGCCATTATGAAGGACACTACGATAGAGTCTGGAGTGTAGTATATCTCCATTCTTGTCATATACTTCAGGATATCCTCCATACTGTACAATATTTTTTTTGTATGATTCAAGATGTCTTTTTGCTTCTATCCAATATTTTGTCTTAAACATACCTAAATAGATTAATGTCTTGATATACTCCATACCCCAATGACTCCAGATACTTGTTCCCATATAAGATGGAGCAAAATGTCTTACTGGTCTGTATAGGTTTTTAGGAAGATCAAGTGTACTATAATGAAGTGGCAATGGGGTATCAAGTTTCTTATCCTTCACATAGCTAACTATTTGTTGCAAATAATGCATATCATTCGTATTGTTGAGATTTAAAAAGCCGGTCGAAAGTACAATAAAACTATCTGCAGAGAAGATTTTTTGTTCTTTTGAGAAGTTTGAGAGGTCATCAATAAATATTCCTTCTTTTGTATCCCAAAATATTTCTATAATTTTTTTCCTCCATTGTTCAAGTTCTGATTCATTTATTTGATACAGGTGCAATTGTTTGGCAAACCGGACAGTTGCCCAGGCAATAACATTATCATAAAAAGAAGACTGCCGTTTTATTCCATCTCTTGCACTTGCAAGAAGCACATGTGTTTTTACTAAATGAGTGGCAGGATCAACAACTTCACTAAGATAGGCTGTAATCAAATTCTTAAGTAGAGTTTCATATTGAGTATAGAGAGTATATGCAGCTTGTTTTGTATGGAGCATTTTTTTGGTTAGTTTTTTTGCTGGAAATATCGTTTCCAAAAACGTATCATCTGATAGTGCCAAAAGCGTATATAGAATTGCAAAGAGAGAATCAGAAGGCCGGGCATAAAGGTTTATGCAAGTAAAAATATTGTTTCGAATAGGGACAATAGTAGTATATTCTTTGCCGGCCAAGTCAAATATTGCTAAATCAAGGGCTACTGTTTTTAAGGCAATTTTTTCTCTGTTTAGCCAATCGGTTTGACTGCAAGGAATTCTTGAGTCAAGTAGTGCATTATAAAAAATGCCAAGATTACGGACAAAGAGTTGATAAAAATGACCTCCTGTAATTACATAAGGATTCTGTGGATAAAAACGAATTGTGTGGATTTGTTTGATAATTTCTTTTTCTGTTCCCTTGAGTGGTGCTTCCTTACTAAATTTTGCCTTTCCGATTCTTAGACCTGCTCGGACATATACCAATGCTTTATGGTGTTTGAGAGGTGAAAAGATACTATCATTTTTTTCAATACGTATTTGGTCATTTTGTAATTTAGTTGTAAAGGGAGGGTATTTCACCAATCTATTATATAAAATTTAGATTTTTTATGGCAGGGAACTGAGAGTTACATTGTTTTTCCTCATAATTACAAAAATTTACTTTTCACCAGTTAATAATTTTATTGCACCGATAATATCGCTATTTTCAACCTGTTTTAATTTGATAGTATCTTTCGGGATTCCAAGTAAAGATAATTGCTTTTGAAGCATACCAATATAATTAGGTTCTTTCCAAAAAAGACTTCCTTGTGCAATGCATATAATTTGTTCCAGTTTTCCTTTAAATTCGTAAATACCAGCAAATTGTGCAGCGATGAGAGAAGCGGATCTGTTAATGAGTTCTTTTTCGACTTGACCTTCTTTACTATCTATTTTTGCAATTTCAGAAAGTTCTTCACTTGATTGTATAGGTCGTGTTGAAAGTGAAAGTAATGATATATATGCATTAAAATGTTTATACAATTCTCCCGCAGCAACTTCTTTATTATATATTTGTTCTCCTGGATTAGTGGATTGTCTGTCAACAATTTTCCCAGATGCTGTTTGGGTAAATTTAGTAAAATCAGATGTTTGTAAATTTACTGCTGTATTGCTATCTAGAAATAATGCAATATTGTATCCTGTTCCTGCGATTGCTGCTATAAGAGTGTTTTTATCGATATGTTCTTTCAAGCCAGAGGTAATAAGACAGATAGTATCATTGGCAACAGTTACAAGAATATCTCTGCCTGTTTTTTCTTTTAATGCATGTCGTACTACTTTACCAACTTGCTGTTTATATAATCCTGTAAACGCATGCCCTTTGGTATTGCCTTCGTTCATGATGCCATCAAGCTCTCCATGTTTTCCAATGACAGGAATAAGGTTATACGCAAAATTGATGCCTATTACGCTAGTTTGATTATCAAGATTATCAACAATAAATGAGACAAAATTTTTAAAGGAAGTAAAGAAGGGGAGGGGATGAAATAGCGTTTGGTGCATAATAGTAAAATTCGTCCCATCTTCAGTATGTGCAATTGCCATCGCACCGTTTGTGCCACCGATGACGAATGCTTGGAATGTTTGATTTGGTCGAATGAGAGATTGTTTAGGGAGTGGATTTTTTATAAAAGGTAAACTAGTTTTTTTGCCTTGAGAAGCAAACATAAGTTCATGGGCAAAGTTTCTACTTATTTGTTTATAATCAGGAACATCAATTAATGGTTTATTATCCATGCTGTAAGTATTATACAGCAAGAAAGCTAAAGTTCGAATCTGCTCAGAGGTCAAAGAGATTGATAGAGCTTTTTTAAGTTAGAATCTAGGTAGATTGGTAGACGAACTTCGAAGTTTGTGGAAAAAAATAGAGAATAACTTTGTATATGCAGAAACTTTTTTACAATCAACATTAATGTTTTAGTTTATGAATTGAAGTGTAGAAAGGATACTGTTGATAGCTTTTTGGTAATTATTTATTTGAGACTCTCTTGGGAAAATAAATACTTCCAAAACTTTTCCTTCTTCAGCTGCTTCAGAAAGCTTTAAAGCTTCCACTGCATTAGGATTCATCTGTTGTGTTGAAACTGTATCGGTTACTTTAAATGGTACACTCTCTAAATTCATAAATTAAACTGAAGTATATTACTGAAGAAAGCTGGAGTAAACACTACAGGACTTATTGCAGGGGTGGAGGGAATCGAACCCCCAGTCGCGGTTTTGGAGACCGCTGGTTTACCGTTAACCGACACCCC
>CAZSWA010000031.1:0-8776 GCA_964610465.1 uncultured Gammaproteobacteria bacterium
CTTTCATTCTACTTCAGAAGTGCCGGATTTTTAACTTTAATTAAGCGAATACTTGCAAATATATTCCCAATCTGATAGGATTGACCAAATCCTATGCTTATCCGCCCGCAATCAACCAATTTTGCAAAAATACGTGTCGTAGGTATTGGCGGCGGCGGAAGTAATGCAATAGGATCAATGATAACCCACGGTTCCATTCAAGGTGTAGATTTTGTTGCAGTCAATACTGATGCACAAGCACTTCTTCTCAACAAAGCAGAAACCAAAATCCAAATCGGTGAAACATTTACCAAAGGTTTAGGATCCGGAGGCGATCCGGAAATTGGAAGGCAAGCAGCAGAAGAATCAACAGAAAAAATCAAACATATGCTTGAAGGAAGCGATATGGTTTTTCTGACAGCCGGTATGGGAGGCGGTACAGGGACAGGTGCAACCCCAATTGTTGCAGGTATTGCAAAAGAAGTAGGAGCTCTTACTGTTGCAGTTGTTACCAAACCGTTTTCTTTTGAAGGAACCAGACGTATGGTTTCTGCAGAAGAAGGCATAGAAAATCTCAAAGACAAAGTTGATACACTTATTGTTATCCCAAATCAACGCATTCTTGATGTGGTTGACAGGAAATTATCACTTCTTGATGCATTCAAAGTTGCAGATTCTGTGTTAACACAAGGTGTTCAAGGAATTTCAGAGATCATTACACTGCCAGGTCTTATCAATGTTGATTTTGCTGATGTCCGGACCATTATGTCCAATGCCGGTTCTGCGCTTATGGGTATTGGTTCTGGAATTGGGGAAAATAGAGCACAGACTGCAGCCCGTTCTGCAATTGCGTCACCTCTTCTTGAAATCAATATGGAAGGTGCGCGCGGTGTACTCTTCAATATTGTCGGTGGACCTGATCTCACTATGACAGAAGTTGATGAAGCAGCCAAGATCATCTCAAATGCTGCTGATCCTGATGCCAATATTATTTTTGGCGCCACAATTGATGAAAATATGCATGACCAACTTCGTATCACTGTTGTGGCAACAGGGTTTGATCAATCCAAACAAAGACTCCAGCAATTTGTCAGCCATCCGCCAATTCTTCAAAATATGATACAAAAGCAGGAAGAAAAACAAAATCAAAATCAAAATGTTCAGCAACCTCAACCTGCTACAGTAATAACATCCAATCCCAAACAGGAAGAAACCAAAGAAGATGAATGGGACATCCCCGCATTCCTGAGACAGAGGAATTAGCTTCAATTAGCTTCGTTTCCCGTTATCAAAGCATACGGGAGTAAGCCAAGACCAGGTAGTTTCGAGGAAATCATGATTGTTTTATAGCACAAATTTTGCTATAATAGTATCGTTCCTCCAAGAACAATTACCTCATACATAACCACGAGCTACTCCCAAGCGGAGTATGCGAATAGACGAGCAGGATTTTCATAAATTTCTAAGCGTCAAAGAAGGACTTGATACAAGCAGTATCCATCATTGCATAGTTCGTATTTACCGATAATAATTATAACCGAGACACAACAGCTAATGGTTGGAGTTAGAGTGGATTTTTAGAAGCTGATTTACGGGTTCAATTTTTAGTATCTTTTCTCTTCGGATTTTGCATATCTTCTCTGTATTTACTCGTTTTGTAAGCCGCTTCTATCCAATATACGGTAAGGTCGATTAAGTCCTTGAGATTCTCCAAATCTTTGTCTTCCCATATACGTTTGTAATGGGTTTCATCATTACCAAGCCATGCAGCACGTTCTGCTACAATTCGCATTTCATCAGTTGTTTTTTCCTTTATTAGCGGGCCGAGAAGCATACCTTCGATTTCCTCTTTCTGGTCAGGATGTTTTTTTATTAAGTAGTCTTTGACAAGAAACTCAAGAGCCCTTCTGTAACCACCACCACAAATTTGCAATAAGCCGTTGTTTTCAGCAATTAACGCTTGATTGTATATTTTGGGAAATTCAGGGGTAATCTCTTTGATAATATCACTAAACTTTTTCTCTTCTACGTGGAATATCAAAGGCAAATCGGAAAGAAAAAGCACTTCACCGCCTAATCTATCTCGATAACGCTGGCTATAAAGTCCGAAGAATGAGTATCCGCATTTCTCGAGAGGACAACGAAAGACCGCTTGTGCCCGTTTCAATTCAGGGTAATCACGGATAACAATATAACCACCTAAATACTCTGGCTGCATACCATTACCACACACAGGACATACATCAGGTAATCTATCTACTTGAAATTCATATGTAGTTAATACGCCCTTAAACTTCAATAATCGCATGAGCCAATTATACCACTACAAACGTTTGTAAAATAAAATATGACACATTTTGCACTCTTGCTTAATAATGTTTTCTCTGCTAAATTCAAAGTGTTTTGATGACAAAGAAATGCCAAAATGGGGAAGTGGTATTTCAAAAAGAACCGAAGCTAAGAGTTAATTCTTTCTAATGAATCCCCGCATTTTTACGTCAAAGAAATAAATTCTTCTATTTTCATAACATTTCATTTTAAAAATTGTAGTTGATAATCTTATAAAGTAATCGTACAATCAAACACTATGTCACGCATTATTGAAACGTTTAGAAATAAAGTAAGTCATCTCAAAGAACAACAGGCGAAATCTAACTTAAATAGAGATTTAATGAAACTGCATAGACAAGCAGAAACACAGACTAAAGAGGAATATGCTAAGCGCATGAAAACAAATCCAAATATGACAGAAGAAGAAAGATTAAAGTCTATTAATTTCTAAATCCTAATTCATATTTTATATATTTACTACCTAATACTTTATACCCAATATCTAACTCGTCAACCCGTTAATTCGTTAATACTTCATGGGTAGACATAGATTCATTAATCAATTATTATAGTGTATTATATATTCCAGCTTTATGGTAAAGAAATATATCAATGGAGAAACATTTTTGTATCTTGGAGAACCATATACTTTGACTATTGGAAACTATAAGGCAATAGAATTCAAAAATAATCTTCTTCTTTTCCCTCAGTTTCTTCTTTTTAGAGCACAAAAAGAACTAGAAATATGGTACAAGCGAGAAGCCTTACAGCATATTAATAAAAAAGCTGAATGGTATGCATTAAGAATGGGTGTAAAATATTTGAGTATTTCTGTCGCAGATACGAAATCGCGTTGGGGAGCATGTGATCCACAAAATCGATTGCAATTTAACTGGCGGCTTATCATGACTCCTCATGCAGTTTTAGATTCTGTTGTAGTTCATGAATTGGCACACATTCATGAAAGAAATCATTCACTTGCCTTTTGGTTGCATGTCCGTCGCGTCATGCCAGGATATAAAGCACACAGAGCATGGATAAATTATAATCAAGAAAAATTGGTTATTTAGTTCCCAGAGGAATAAAAAAATAGAGGGAAAGAATTATTGTACTATACCGTTTTTGTCAACAAGTACTCCCATATCATCTCCGCGATTTTCATCTTTTTGTACCGTATCGTCTGCAAGATTCATTTCAATAAAATAGAATGTATGTCCTGGTTTTACTGTAAATACTTGTTGTATATCTTCTGCTTCATGTGGAATAAGATTGATTTGAATGGAGCCATCTGAAAGTGATTGTTGTTTTACATCCCATCCGGTAATTGCTTTCTTGGTATCGTCACTTAAATCCCCTGGAGCAATTTGGTATGCTTTGGAGAAAAGTGGATTATCCTTAAACTTCATTCCTGGCATCAAAAAAGGAAGTCTTTTATTTACTCCAGACGGAGAAGGCCGAAGGGTTGTTTGTTGGCTTGCACATTTGTCCCCATTACTTGCTGATTGTGTGGTTTGTTTGAAGTGAGATTAAAAATATATACGCCTTCAGCAAGTGCCGCAACAATAAGAATCGCAATAACAATATTTTTAATCACAAGAAATAATATAACATATTTCACAAAAAAAAAGTAAAGAGGAAATGATAATAAATGTTGAAAATGATACAATACTTAATGATGAGTAAGAAGAAAAAATTATATTCATTATTGTCTTTTTTCTTCTAATTGTCGGAGCAGTTATCGTATATATAGCGATAACCTCGCCGGATAATATCGTAATTGCCAATAGAATAATTCTAAAAAAACATTTTATTAAAAATCCTCACATGGATCAGGAAAATAAGATTGATAAAACCAATCACAAAACGAGCGGTAAATTTTCTGAATCAGAATATGCACAAGTTTGTTGAGAGATTGCTCCACATGATCCAACGAAAGATGCGCAGACTGCTTTATTTGGAATTGCACTCAAGAAACAAAAAAATAGTGATGGTTCCTTTGATGTTAGTCTTCGTCCTGATAGCACTAATTATATGTGGAAAACAATACATGTAAATCCAGGATATACATTATATTTTTGCGATTATACCGATGATGATGAAGAAATAGGTATGACAGATACTGACATTACTTCCAACAAAGACGATTTTCCAGTACTTGTTGATTCAAAAGGAATTATTGTTCCAGAGCAAAATCTGCCAGATATGTCCAATGTAAGCAGAGATAATTTAAGTGATTAAAAAAATAAATCTATTATTTGTTAATATATAATAATCTCATGATTACTTGTTATTTTGAAAATGAAAATAAAGCACTTTTAAGACATGCGGTTGTTGATGTATTAGTGCTTATAGATAATAAAATTCTACTTGTCAAAAGAAATAAGCAACTTTCAGAAGGCGGAAAGTGGGCGTTACCAGGTGGATATGTAGACAGAGATGAAACTCTTAAGGATGCAGTAAAAAGGGAAACATTTGAGGAAACAGGATATAGGATAAAAGACCTGACTCTTTTGAGAATTAAAGACACTCCGAATCGTCCTCATGAAGATAAACAAAATATAGCATTTGTTTTTCTCTGTACTGCACTTGAGAAAGAAGGAAATTCTGATTGGGAAGTAGATGAGCAAAAATGGTTTGGGATGGAGAGTCTTCCAGATGAGGAAGAAGTTGCGTTTGATCACTACAATGATATTAAGCTTTATTTGGAATACAAAGAAAATAAAACAAAAATACCAATTTTGGAATAATTACAATATATATTACAACTAAAAAATAAAGAAACTTATATCCCAATAAAAAATAGTGTATAATCTGCAATAGTTTTATTCTCTATGAAAGTTCAAAAGAAGACACTTGAACAGGAATTGAAAGAGAACGAAGTATTCTATCGGCATCTGGCAGAACTTACTCCTGAAGCAATTGTAATTCATAGTAAAGGAACAATTGTCTATGCAAATCCCAGCGCTGCAAAATTTATCCATGCTAAAAATCCTGAAGATTTAATCGGCAAACAAATTATGAATTATGTACATCCTGACTCTAAAGAACTTGTTGTCAAACGGGTAAAAATGATGATGAAAAGTAAGAGAATAGCAGATACTGTTGAAGAAAAATTTATCGACGGAAAAGGAAATACTATTATTGCTGAAGTAAAAGCTATTCCATTTGTATTTCGCGGACAACCTTCTATTCTGGTAATACTCCGTGATATTACAGAATGGAAAGAGACAGAAGAACTCAGAGAACGTGCAATGACTATCCTTGAAACAATGAGTGATGCATTTATTACTATCAATAAAAAATTTGAATATACGTATGTGAATGCCCCAGCTGAAAAAATACTTAATAAAACACGAGACGAACTCATTGGAAAAAAAGTTTTTGACGTAATTCCCCAAGCGAAAAATACTTCCTTTCATAAATATGCCTTACAAGTTTTTAAAACAAAAAAACCGGAAAGTTATGAAGAATATTCAAAAATACTTGACAAATGGGTTGAAGCAAAATTTTTTCTGTCAAAAGAAGGACTCGCATTCTATTTTAGAGATATCACACTACGTAAAAAGGCAGAAGAGTCATTTAAAAAATCATCACAAAGAATTAATGATGTTTTAGAAAATTTAAACGATGGATTTGTTGAAATGGATAAAAGATTTAGATATCAATACGTAAACAAACGAGCACTCGAGCTCTCACATAAAAAAAGTGAAGATCTTATTGGGAAAAAATGGCATGAAGTAAATCCTCAAGTGAAATCAACTCCTTTTTGGAAAGCAGCTCACGAGACTTTACAACTAAGAAAACCCACCTGGGTCGAAGCGTATTATCCACCATTCCATAAATGGTATGAAACTTCTTATTACCCGACAGATAAAGGTCTTGTTGCTTTCTCAAGAGATATTACAGAACGCAAAATATTTGAGGCAAATTTAACATTTTTGACAGATGCAAGTAAAGTACTTGCATCATCTCTTGATTACAATAAAACATTACAGAATGTTGCAACGCTTGCAGTTCAACATATTGCAGATTGGTGTCTCATTGAGATTATAGATGATAAAGGTCAATTGCAATCAGTAGCAGTGAGACATAAAGACCCGAAAAAAACACAATGGGTAGAAAAGTTGAGGAAAATTAACCCTCCAAATCTTTCGGGGGATTCAGGAATCGCTTGGGTACTAAAAAACAAAAAATCAATACTTGCTCCTGTTGTTACTGATGAAATGCTAGTTACTAGGGCAAAGAGCAAAGAAGAACTTGAAAATCTTCGCAAAATGAATATAACATCAGGAATGATAATTCCACTTATTACCAAAAATAAGGTTATTGGTATTATCTCTTTTCTCTCATCAGAAAGCGAAAAGCTCTATTCAAAATCTGATTTGACAATGGCAGAAGAAGTAGCAAGCCGTGCTGCATTGGCAATTGAAAATGCACGGTTATTTAGCAATGAGCAAAAAGCGGTAACGCTTAGGGATGAATTTCTTGCTCTTGCTTCTCATGAACTCAAAACTCCTATCACAAGTTTGGGTATGTTTCTTACTGTTCTTGAGCGATATAGTCAGGAAGAAAACGATAAGCGTTCACTTCCTGTGCTTCTTAAGATGCGAAAACAAATAGTAAGAATGACAAAACTTATTAATGACCTTTTGGATATTTCAAAAATTCAGGAAGGTCAGCTTAAATTCAGGAAAGAAAAACTTGCAATTGATAATCTGATAAAAGAAATAGTAGAGACGTTGCAAGGAACAAGTCTAAAACACAAAATTTTCTTGGATGGGCAAACCAAAAAGAAAGTCTTGGCTGATAAAGATAGGATAGGACAAGTACTCATCAATCTTATTACCAATGCAATAAAATATTCTCCTCAGGCAGATAGGATAATAATCTATCTAAAAGCACAAAAAGACAAAGTAATAGTAACAGTTCAAGATTTTGGTATTGGGATTACAGAAGAGAATCAAAAGAAAGTATTTAATAGATTTTTCAGAGTTGAAGGTACAAATGAAAATACCTATCCAGGATTTGGAATAGGACTATATATTACTCAAGATATTATCAAACAACACAATGGAGAAATTTGGGTAGAAAGCGAAAAAAATAAAGGTTCAAAATTTTCTTTCTCCTTGCCGATTGTAGAATAACTATTCGTGTTTATCGTAGTGTGTGAGACGTGGGATACCTATTGCCATAAGCACAATCACTACCAAAGTTCCAATTCCTCCTGTAGTTACAGAAAATGGACCACTTGTATATCCTGCTAATACTCCGGCTTCAAAATCTCCCAATTGTGGTCCTCCCATAAAGAAAATCATATTGACAGATGTCATACGACCACGGATATAATCTGGTGTTTCAAGTTGGCGAATTGTATTTCTAATAATAGTACTTATACTATCTCCAGCTCCTACAATAAGAAGACTTATAAATGAAAGAAGGAACAAATGAGAAATACCAAACAGGATAGTTCCTATTGCATAGAACGTAACTGCGGTAAGAAGAATAGTTCCTTGATGATGAAGATTTGTTTTATGGGCGATAAATATTCCTGCAAGAAGTGCACCAACTGAAGGAGCTGCATAGAGTAATCCAAGCCCGGTTGGCCCAACAGCTAAAATATCTTTGGCAAATATAGGCAAGAGTGCCGTTGCTGATGAAAAAAAAGTACTAAAAAAATCAAGGAGCATAGTTGACCAGATTATTGTTTTAGATTTGACAAAAACAAGTCCTTCTCTGATTGCTTCAAATGAAAAAGTTACCCAGCTTCCTTCAACTGCACCTGTTGTCTGCATACGATACAAACTTGCGAGAACAAATAAAAATGAAAAAGCATTGAGTATATAAATAGTACCAAGACTGGTTTTTGCAATAAGAAGTCCTGATATGGATGGTCCAAGAATTTGTGCTGTTTGGAACATAATGGAATTTAAACTCATAGCGTTTGCCAAATGGTTTTTATCAACGAGGCTTGGAATAAGTGCCTGACGGGCAGGCATATCAAAAGATAAAGCAATTGCTGATAATATAGTAATAAGATAAATCAATAAAATTGATGCTTGATGGAAAAAGGTCGCAACGGCAAGAATAAAAGAAAGAAGAGTGAGTGTTGTTTGGGTTACAAATAGAATACTTTTTCTATTATGCGCATCAGCAAATGAACCACCAATAAGAGAAAAGAAAAGAATAGGAACAAATCTGAGAAATCCAATAAACCCTAATGCAAATGCAGAGTGAGTTGTAAGGTATACTTGCCAGTTAAGTGCGACAAATTGCATTTGTGAACCAATATTGGATAGAAGTTGTGCTCTCCAAAAATACAGGAAATCCCGTGAAGCAAATGCAGGAAATCGTGAAGGTATATAGGTACGCATCGGGATTCTATTGTAACAGAAATTGCACGTTATATAAATCTTTCGCTTAATTAAAGTTAAAAATCCGGCACTTCTGAAGTAGAATGAAAGAAGTG
>CAZSWA010000032.1:0-6365 GCA_964610465.1 uncultured Gammaproteobacteria bacterium
ATGAATACTTGCTACTCACGTTACACCTTGTGCCAACTCCTTAAGAATACCCGAACAATAGTGTGTAGATATACCCAAGATAGTATTGGATATAAATCTGGAGACTAAAGAGAAGAAATATCTAAATCAATTCCCGGACTCATCGTAGACTTTAGAGTAACATTTTTTATATTTTTTGACTGGATTGCTTCTAATATTGTTTTAATATTTTCTTCAAGTTTTTTTTCACCAAACGATACTTTTCCAACTGCCAAATGAATTATTGGAGACTTTGCTTCAGTTTTAAAGGTAATTTGTCCACCTTCATATTTTTTTGCAACTTCTTTTGGATTTGGAGTTACCGTACCATTTTTAGGATTTGGCATAAGACCACGAGGGCCTAAAAAGCGGGCAACTTTAGCTAAGCGTGACATTGCATCAGGAGTTGCGATAAGAACGTCAAAGTCTATATTGCCTGATTCAATTCTTGTCACTAGCTCATCTACATGCTTACTATCATCGCTCGGGTTTACAATTTCTATACGGATTTTTTTACCTGTGCCATTGGGGAGGGTTGTGCTGCCTGATACGCTTTTTTCCAAAGTATTAATATGCAGTTCTACTGTTTCATCAAATTTAGCTCTTTTGAGCTTTGGAAGTAAAGATAATGCTTCTTTAAGACTATATTTTTTATTCTCATCGACCAGTTTCGCAACATTTAGATATCCATGGGAATGAGTTTTCTTTCGTCTCTCTTCATGTGAGGACTTTGTCTTAGGAGAAGTTTTTATTTCTTTTTTTTCTTCTTCCGATTTTTTATCTCCTTGTTTCTCAGAAGTTTTTTCTTGTTGTTCTTGAGCTTTTTTTGTTTCCTGGCGTTTCTTTGCTTCTTCTTTTTGTTTCTTCTCTTCAGCAGCTCCTAATGTTTTTACTCTTATTTTACCCATTGATATCCACCCCCATACTTCGAGCAGTTCCTTCAACAATTCTCATTGCTTGCGGCACATCAACAGTATTTAGATCTTCTAGCTTATCCTTAGCAATTTGTTCAACCTGTGCTTTATTCAGTGACCCAGCTTTTTCTTTTCCTGGTTTATATGAGCCTTTTTCCTGACGAAGAGCTTTTTTAATCATCTCTGCAACTGGTGGTTTTTTGGTGATAAAAGTAAATGTTCTGTCATCATATACAGTTATCACAACCGGCAGTATATTGCCTTTCTGGTTTGCGGTTTTGTCGTTAAAGGCACGGACAAATTCCATAATAGGAAGTCCATGTTGACCAAGAGCAGGCCCTACTGGTGGCGCAGGAGTTGCTTCACCTGCCTTAATGTTTAGTTTAATAAGTGTTTTTATTTTTTTTGCCATACATTATGAATAGTTATAGCTTAAGCCTTAGATTTGCTTTACCTGTAAAAAGTCCAATTCAACTGGTGTTTCGCGTCCAAAAATAGAAACGAGCACACGTACCTTTCCGCGTGCTTCATCAATTGATTCAATGGTTCCAAGAAAATCCGTAAAAGGACCATCAATAATTTTAACTGCTTCTCCAACTGTAAACGCTACTTTATAAAGAGGTTCTTCCATGTTCATAAACTTTTGGATTGCTTCAACTTCCTTTTCAGAGATTGGAGTTGGTTTGTTTCCGGCACCAATAAAAGAAGTAACTCCTTGGGTGCTTCTGACTAAAAACCATGATTCATCATCAAGAATCATCTTTACAAGTACATAGCCTGGAAATATTTTTTCCTGAACTGTTTCTTTTTTGCCTTGGGCTACTTTAATAGTGCTTCGGGTAGGGACAATAATATCTAAAATTCTATTATCAAATCCCATCGCTTCAATACGTTGTTTAAGAGAACGGGCTACTTTATTCTCATGCCCGGCATAGGTATGCACAATATACCATTTTGCAGCGTCGTTTTGTGTTTTCTTTTCTTCTGTTTTTTGTACTGTTGTGTTATCCATTTGTTATTTTAATATAGTCCCCATTAATTTAGTAAAAATATAATCAAGGCCTCCAATATACAATCCAATAGCAAGGCTGATGACGATGACGACAATAGTGAGGCGAACTACTTCATCTCGAGTTGGCCACTTCACTTTTTTTAGTTCATCATACGTCTCACGTAAAAATGCAATTGGCGTTGTCATTACTATGTCAATAAAAATAAAAGTCAAAACGCTTTATATCTCTCCAAACGAAAAAGCACGTTTGACTTTTACTTTGAGCCTGTTTATTCTAGCAAATATTGAAGGACATGTAAAGAGTGAGCCTGTAGAGCTATAAATATAGTTATAGACAGAACAAGGTCATTTTACTATAATTGCATCATGAGAAAGAAGATACGAAAAGCAGTTATCCCAGCAGCAGGATTTGGTACAAGATTTCTTCCACAAACCAAGGCTATGCCTAAAGAGATGCTTCCAATTGTTGATAAGCCTATTATTCAGTATATTGTAGAGGAGTTAGTGCAAGCTGGTATCCAGGATATTGTAATAGTCACTGGATATCATAAAAGGACAATTGAGGATCATTTTGACAGACCAAGCATGGAGCTTATCGAAAATCTCCGCATGGGAGGGGAGAAAAAACTTCCGCTTCTTCAGGAAACAGAACGAATTGCAGATATGGCAAATTTTATCTATGTTCGACAAAAAGGACCATATGGCAATGGTACTCCGCTTCTTAATGTCAGAAGGATTATGGGGGATGAACCATTTATCTACGCCTTTAGCGATGATTTTATAAAGGCAGAACCTAAGTCTAGATTTAAACAATTAATAGAGATATATGAAGAGTTTGGTTGTTCAGTATTGGCAAGTATAGAAGCTAAAAAAGATGAAGACTATGACAGATATGGTTTTGCAGGTGGCAACAAATTGAGAGATGGTCTTATTGACGTAGAGACGCTTATTGAGAAACCAGGTAAACAAAATGCGCCTTCTGATCTCGCAAATGTCAGTAGTTATGTTTTTACGCCTGAGATTTTTGATTATCTTGATAAAGCACTGGAAAATCTTAATGAAGAAGATGAATTATACTATAATGATGCGTTAAAACTGATGCTTGAAGACGGTAAACGAGTTATTGCAGCAGAAATTAAAGGAGGCAAATATTACGATACAGGCAATAAGCTTGAATACTTAAAAACAGTGGTTGAATTTGCTCTTAATAACCCGGATATTAACGGAGAGTTTAGAGAATTCCTCAAAAAACTCAAAATCTAAAAAACATTCCCCTCAATAGAAATTACTTCATATATTTCATATAATAGAGCAATGTCTCAAAGACGTCACTTTATTTATGCGGGGTTGAGTCTCTCTCTCATTTTTACACTTTTTTCCTACCTCGTACATAAAAATATCCTTAAACAATTTGATTTTAATACTACCGTGCGACTCCAGGATCATATATCCAGAAGGTTTGATGGCATATTTTCATTCTTTAGTATCCTTGGCAACTTTGAGGTTATGTTCCTTATCTTATTAGTACTACTTATTTTCAGACGCAAAATCTGGGCTGGAATAGTAACGGTTGGACTTTTTTTATTTTTCCATTTTTTTGAACTTTTTGGAAAAGTATTTGTTAACCATCCACCACCACCGCATTTTATGTTACGAACCCAAACTCCGATTAATTTCCCACAATTTTATGTGAGTTCTGAATACTCATATCCTTCAGGACATAGCGGCAGAACGTTATTTATTGCTGTGCTTTTGTGCTGTTTTATTATTTACAGCAGAAAGTTTCCTTTCAGCCTAAAAGCCGTATTAGTCGCTATGGTTTCTCTATTTGTAGTAATTATGTTGTTATCAAGAGTTTATCTTGGAGAACATTGGACAAGTGATGTGATAGGAGGAACCCTACTTGGAGCTGCACTTTCTTGTATTGCATATTCGTTATTTATACAAAGTAAAAGAGATTTTCTTAAAAAGTAATTTATATGTTCTTACGCAGTTATTATTTTTTTGCCATAAAATTAATATTTGTGACAAGGAGGAAACATTTCTCTGACTTTACATGGATAAAAAAATACCATATAATTTTTAGTGTTCTATCATGGATAATAATAAAATACTTATAGTTGATGATGACTCAGATATTTTAGAAGCACTTAAACTTATGCTCCAGATGGAAGGGTATCAGGTAGATATGACAACCAAGGGAGAAGAAGTGTTTAAAAAGATAGAGAAGTTCAACCCTAATCTCATGATCCTTGATGTTTTGCTTTCAGGAAAAGATGGAAGAGAGATTGCAAAGGAGCTCAGAAATAGAGAAAAGACAAAACATCTTCCAATAATCATGTTTTCCGCTCACCCCAGCGCTTCACGTACGGTGAAAGAATGCGGTGCAGATGATTTTTTGACAAAACCTTTTGAAATTGAAGATTTGTTGGATAAAGTAAAAAAATATATTTACAAAAAAAAATATGTAGATTAATTTCTCCTCGTTTCCAGGCTAGATAGAATGCGGATACGCAAGAGTACTTAACATATAATCAAGCATAAATCTATTCTCCTGAGTAGTTGCCGTAATAAGAATATTTCCTCCGAGTTCCACATAGGTTCCCACAGATGGTTGCTCATCAGGAGAAACAGTAGGATAAGAGATTGATGTATAATCAATTGCGCGAAGTGAAGAAACTGTTCTATCCTGTACTTTCGTGAATTTTTGTGAAGGTACTACATCACTTTGAATAACTTTGGAGGTATTATTGTCCAGATTATAAAACGCATCAAAATCTTGTCCAATGAGCGCGCCCACAAGCTTAGGAAAGATGATAAATTGAATTACAGGAGTTGCTGACGCGGATGCACTTTTACTATCAATAAACTGAATCTCAGTAACATTGGCACTATGACTTGCAACCTGTACTTTTAATGTTCCAGGGTAGGCAATTGAAAAGTTATAATTATCATTTACATACGTTTTCCAATTAGTTCTCACAGCAGAAGATGAGGCAGAAGGACTTTGGGTCATTTTGGGCAATAGTTTAGCTTGTAGTTTTCCTTTTGTAGATTGTTTACTGCCATGTGAGAGGACTATGCTTCCTAAGAGAATAACCAAAACAAGAACTCCAATAACTCCGCCTATCATAATAAATAATTTTGACTTTTGAGGAGGCATATTTGCCAGTATAAGGGGAAGTTTTGTATGAGGAGGAATTTCAGAGGTTGGAGATGTTGTCGTAGCCTCAGACAATTTTATCTCTTCTATCTTTGAGATTGGTATTTCAGTTGATGTAAGATCTTCTGGTAATTCAGTTTTTGCTGAATCAGGAGATGGCGATTTATCTTGATTATTGGTAATAATTGGCATTGAAAATAGTATTTCATGAATCCAAAAACCTTGTCAAGCTTAACAGCACTTTCTTTATAACGGATATAAATAGGGGTTAGAGAGTAAGGAAGTTATAGTATCAATAACAGGAAACCAATGCCTAAGCCAATAATCAAAAATAGGATTTACTGAGGCTATTGAAAGTGCTACTGCGATAAGAAGAAGGAGTATACACAGTAAGTCTGCGAGAAGTTTTCCGCTTCTTGACCCTGCAAAAATAAATTGTAGACCTAAACCTATAAGAAGCAGTGGCCAAAATCTGAATACTACATTCATACATCCCATGAAAGAATATCAAAACTATTCAAAAGAAAAAGAATACCTATCAAAATGAAAAAAAATGCACCAAAGAGATTTGGTGTGTGAGAAGAATCCTGCCAGCTTTCTTTAACTCTCTGGCTAGAGTTAGCAGTTTCGTGTATAGTTCTTTTCTGGTTCATTTACGAAGAAGCATTATGATACCAAGTAGGATAAGCAATAAAGGCCAAAATCTCCCAATTTGCACTACATCATAGAATCCAAAACTTTGTCCAAGGAAAATAATTCCAAAGGCAACAAGCAGTACACCAAGCCAAATCTTATTATCTTCGAATCTATTTTCATGGAAGCGATTGGCAAAACCTTTTATACTGTCCTGCATTTCCTTGAGATTTTCATGTAATGAATCTCTTGTTACTTGAGTATGTGTAGTTACTTTACCTTCAGTAGGAAGTATAAGCCAGAGAATAAGATATAGTAAAAGACCAGCACCATGTGAGATAACAAGCAGGACAAAAATTATTCGTATAATAATTGGGTCAATAGTAAAATATTCTCCTAATCCGCCTGCAACACCTGCAATGATTCTATTGTTCTGTGAGCGGTAGAGACGATGAACTCCAGAGGTAGTCCCTTCTTCTTTTGGGGCAGAGCTTTTTTTAGTGCTCTTTGCTGGCATAAATGCGATAGCTGTATTATAACAAAAAAGTCTAGAAAATAAATGGGAAGATAAAGGGTTATCTAAAGGAGTTGGCACATATTCAGTAAGATATGAGTATGTATCAAT